>JAFACG010000053.1 GCA_023425645.1 Pseudomonadota bacterium | reverse complement strand
TGTCGATCTGCGAGTAGTCGCGAGCTTCGCCGCCGAATTCCTTGGCCAGAACCGTGCAGATTGCAGCGGTCAGCGTGGTTTTACCGTGGTCAACGTGACCGATGGTACCGACGTTGACGTGCGGTTTAGTCCGTTCAAACTTGCCTTTAGCCATGGCAGACTCCTGAAGGGATAAAGCGATATGAGATAAAAGAGATGTGGTGCCCATGACGCGGATCGAACGCGTGACCTCTCCCTTACCAAGGGAGTGCTCTACCACTGAGCCACATGGGCATTTGCATTTAGCCGAGAACTGCTAAAGGCATAAAAACCTGGAGCGGGTGAAGGGGATCGAACCCTCGTCTTAAGCTTGGAAGGCTTCTGCTCTACCATTGAGCTACACCCGCAGCATTACTTTCTTCACCCTGTCCTAAAGCCGCTGTGCTTGCTGGCTTTAGAATAGTGCTGGTGGTGGGAGCTGGATTCGAACCAGCGTAGGCGCAGGGCCAACAGATTTACAGTCTGCCTCCTTTAACCACTCGGACATCCCACCCGAAGCGAAAATCGAATTATGAAGATGTTTTAGGGCTTCGTCAAGCCTTTTGCGGGAAAAATTGAATAATTCCTCGTTTTCCGAAAAAAAAGCCGGCCTGACAGGCCGGCGGGATGCTGCAAAACATGTCCAAGTGAAGAGCTCCAGCTCTTGGACGCGCAGGCCTGCGGCCGGCGCGCAGCCGAGCGCTCAGTCGTCCTGCTGCTGCAGCAAGGCCGACAAGCCCTGCTTTTCCAGCAAGGTGTTCAGATGCTCCCATCCATGGAACGCAATCTGCAGCTGCCCCTTGTCCTTGGCACCGACCTTGAGCGTGACCTTGGTGCCCAGGTGATCCGACAGGATCTTCTCGAAACGCTGCACATCGCCATTGGCGCCGGCCTTGCGGGCGGCCTGCTTGCTGGCGGGCGCGTCGTCTTCGTGCAAGGCCTTGGCGACCAGCTTCTCGGTTTCGCGCACGGACAGGCGGCGCGCGATGACTTCGTTGGCCAGCATGATCTGGCGGGCCGCGTCCACGGCCAGCAGTGCGCGCGCATGGCCCATGTCTATGTCGCCGGCCAGCAGCATGATCTGCACGGGTTCGGCCAGGTTGATCAGGCGCAGCAGGTTGCTGGTTGCCGAGCGCGAGCGGCCGATGGCCTGGGCGGCCTGTTCGTGAGTCAGGCCGAACTCGTCCAGCAGGCGCTTGACGCCCTGCGCTTCTTCGAGCGGATTCAGATCTTCACGCTGGATGTTCTCGATCAGCGCCATGATGGCCGCGTTCTCGTCGCCCACTTCGCGCACCAGGACCGGCACCTCGGTCAGACCGGCGATCTGGGAAGCGCGGAAACGCCGTTCGCCGGCAATGATTTCGTACTTGCCCTTCTCCTTGCCGCTAAGGGGCCGCACCAGGATGGGCTGCATCACGCCCTGGGCGCGGATGGACTCGGCCAGTTCGTTCAAGGCGCCCTCGTCCATGCGCGTGCGCGGCTGGTAGACGCCGGCCTTGAGCAGCTTGACCGGCAAGGTCGAGGGCAGGCCGTCTTTCTCGGGGGCAGCCGCCGTCTTCCCAATCGTTGCGATCGCTCCGGCATCCGCGCCAAGCAGCGCGTCCAGTCCGCGACCTAGACCTTTGGGTTTTCGAGTAGCCATGCTTACGTTCCTATTGATTCTTGTGTGCGTTATGCCTTGTCGGTGCGAGATTCTTTCTTGAGCCGCTTGACCAGCTCCTTGCCGAAGTCCAGGTATGCCTTGGCGCCGCGCGAATTCTTGTCGTAGACGATGCCGGGCATGCCGTGGCTGGGAGCTTCGGCCAGGCGCACATTGCGCGGGATGACCGTCTTGAACACCTTGTCGCCGAAATGCGTCTCGATCTGGCCGGACACCTGCTGCTGCAAGGTTACACGACTATCGAACATGACGCGCAGCAGCCCGATGAGCTGCAGGTCCGAATTGATGTTGCGATAGACGCGCTTGACGGTGTTGACCAGGTCCGAGAGCCCTTCCAGTGCGAAATACTCGCACTGCATGGGGATGATGACCCCGTGCGCGCTGGCCAGGCCGTTGAGCGTCAGCAAGGACAAGGTGGGAGGGCAATCGATCAGCACGAAGTCATAGTCGTCCGCGACCTGCGCCAGCGCTTGCTTGAGCTGCTGTTCGCGCTCTTCCATCTGGATCAGGTCGATCTCGGCGCCGGATAACTCCCGGTTGGAAGGTAACACGTCGTAACCACCCGTTTCCGAACGTACTTTCACGTTCGAAATGGTCTCCTGGCCGATCAATACCTGATACAGATTGCCGGACAGGGTATTTTTATCAATGCCGCTGCCCATGGTGGCGTTGCCCTGGGGGTCCAGGTCGATCAGCAAAACCTTTTTCTTCAGCAAGGCCAGGGCCGCCGCCAGATTGATGGCCGTGGTCGTCTTGCCTACCCCGCCCTTCTGGTTGGCGATACAAAAAATGTAGGCGCCCGAAGATTTATCGTCATTCTTACTCATGATTATCCTTGCTGCACCAACCACACTAGGCAACGCTGTGCTTCTAGCTCCGGTACGGTTAATGGTTCAATTCGCTCGACCTTCCAGGCGCTCTGGTCCTGCAGCGCCGCTATTTCCTCTTCGGGCACCCTGCCCTTCATGGCCGCGATGCGGCCGCCCTCCCGGACATGCCTGCCCGCCAAATTAACAAAATCAAGCAAGGAAGAAAAGGCTCGGGAAACCACAATATCCGCCTCCAGGGGAAGCTGCTGCTCTACGCGAACATGCAGGGCCCGCAAATTGGGCAAAGCCAGTGCACCCACCATCTGGCGGACAAACGCCATCTTCTTCTCGACGGCGTCGATACAAGTAATGTTCCACGTGGAACAAGACGCGGCCAGCACCACGCCTGGAAGGCCGGCTCCAGATCCTACGTCGACGATACGCACGGACTCGCCGACTGTCGCGTCAATGGCAAGATGTTCCTGGAAAGGACGCACCACGGACAGGCTATCAAATATATGCTGCACCAGCATTTGATCCGGATCACGCAATGCGGTCAGGTTGTAGGTTCTATTCCAACGTTGCAGTTGCTGTATGTATGCCAGCAATTGGCGAACCGTATCCGGATCGGCCTCCAGGCCCAGGTTCTTCATGGCCTGAATCAAACGGGGGTTGAAGTCTGCACTCATGCCGCGTTTCGGTTCTTCTGCTTGCGTTTCAAGTAAACCAGCAACAGGGACACGGCTGCCGGAGTCACGCCCTGCACCCGGCCCGCCTGCCCGATGGTGGCGGGACGGGACGCCTTCAAGCGCTGGCGCACTTCAATGGAAAGACCCTTGATATCGTCATAGTCCAGGTCCTCGGGAATGCGTTGCTCTTCCAGGGCGGCTTGCCGCTCTACTTCGTCCTGCTGGCGAGCCACGTAGCCGGCATACTTCACCTGGATCTCCACCTGCTCCACATGGACGGGGTCTTGCAGTCCCGGCCCGGCTATCGTCTGGCCCTGCTCGTCCTGGACGGCCATCAGATTTCCATAATGGACTTCAGGCCGCTTGAGCAAGTCATAAAAGGAATACTCCCGCTCGATGGCTTTGCCCAGCAAGGCCTGGGCCTGCTCGGCCGGCAGGATGCGGGGATTGACCCAGGTCGTCTTCAGACGCTCGATTTCACGTGCAACAGCATCCCGTTTGCGGTTGAAATGATCCCAGCGGGCATCATCCACCAGGCCCAGCCCCCGGCCGATTTCCGTCAGACGCTGGTCGGCATTGTCTTCGCGCAGGCTCAGACGATATTCCGCCCTGGAAGTGAACATGCGATAGGGCTCGGTCACCCCGCGCGTGATCAGGTCATCCACCAGCACGCCCAGATAAGCCTCGTTGCGGCGCGGATACCACTGCTCCTTGCCTTGCGCCAGCAAAGCCGCATTGGCGCCGGCCAACAGCCCTTGGGCGGCAGCCTCCTCGTAGCCAGTCGTACCGTTGATCTGCCCTGCAAAGAACAGGCCGTGGATCTGCCTGGTCTCCAATGTCGGATGCAGGGCGCGCGGGTCGAAATAGTCATATTCGATGGCATAGCCCGGGCGCATGATGCGTGCGTTCTCCAGACCGGGCAGGCTGCGGACCATGGCCAGCTGTATATCGAACGGTAGGCTTGTAGAAACGCCGTTGGGATAGATTTCCGTGGTGCTCAAGCCTTCAGGCTCAAGAAAAACCTGGTGACTGGACTTATCCGCAAAACGATGGATCTTGTCTTCGATGGACGGACAGTAACGCGGCCCTATGCCTTCGATAGTGCCTTGCTCGCTGTACATGGGCGAGCGGTCCAGACCCGAGCGAATGATTTCGTGAGTGCGTTCGTTGGTATGAGTGATCCAGCAAGGCATCTGCCTAGGGTGCATGGAGGCATTGCCCATATACGAGAATACGGGCACCGGATCCGTATCGCCCGGCTGGACTTCCAGGCGAGAGAAATCGATCGTATTGGCGTCGATCCGCGGAGGCGTGCCTGTCTTCAGGCGGCCTTGCGGCAGCTTCAATTCTCGCAAGCGGTGCGCCAGACTGATGGAAGGCGGATCCCCTGCTCGACCAGCAGAATAGTTATTCAAACCCACATGGACCAAGCCATTCAGAAAAGTCCCCGCCGTCAGCACCACGGACTTGGCGCGGAACTCCAGCCCTATCTTGGTGACGGCGCCAACGACCTTCTCCCCTTCCAGAATCAGATCTTCCACCGACTGCTGGAAAACCATCAGATTGGCTTGATTCTGCAGGCGATGTCGTATGGCCTTACGATACAAGGAACGGTCGGCCTGGGCCCTGGTGGCGCGCACCGCAGGCCCTTTTGAACTATTCAGGGTACGAAACTGGATGCCCGCCTCGTCAGTGGCCAGGGCCATGGCCCCGCCCAGCGCATCCACTTCCTTGACCAGATGTCCTTTGCCAATACCGCCAATCGACGGGTTGCAGGACATTTGCCCAAGGGTGTCCATGTTATGGGTAAGCAGCAAGGTTGACACTCCGGTTCGAGCAGCCGCTAACGCTGCTTCGGTACCAGCATGTCCGCCGCCGATGACGATAACGTCAAACTCTTCGGGATAAATCATGTCTAACCAGCAATAAAGTAAAAATGAAGGCCGCCAGTTCTGGAGCTGGAACAGCTTTGCTGCAAGGCAGAGGCGCTTTCAGGGCCGCGTCAGTCCGGCCCCGTCCGGAACTACCAGTCACAACAAGCACAGGCAAAGACGCGCGATAAAGAGTCCCGGCATTCCAGCCGGCGCTTTCCACCACAATATGGCGGCGTCCCCACTGCTGAATCCATATAGCCTTGCTTGGCCGCACCGTCTACGGCAGGGTTTGCGCAACAGTACGCTCTCAATTATACGACCACCAAACTCTTCTGTTCCACGTGGAACAGTCTCTGCTCACAATTTGTTCCACGTGGAACAAAACATCCAGCCTGCAACGCGGCCTGTGGATAACTTTGTGGAGAATAAGAATATTCAGACGGGCGCCGACACAGTATGTTCCCGAGCTCTTAAAAGACACATCGGCTTGGGTCCTGGACCGCTCCTAGAGCCCAATCCCATAAAAATAGCGGGCGCGCCGACAAAATACATGTACAGCGTCGTTCCGCACCTCAATGTAAGACAACTTCCCGGCAAGGCGCTCTGCCAGGAGGCAAAATTGTGGATAACAGCTGCTGGAAGGCCCTCTGAGCTATCGGCCCCGACTCCTGGACACCAACATTCGCCGCATGGGCAGACCAAACAAGTACGGTGGAAAAGCCTATGCCCATACAGGCATGACGTATAGGAGTGAAATACGCGGGCATGAAAAAAAGCCGGCTTAGCCGGCTTTTCGCAAAGTGGGTTCGCGCTGGCGAACCCGCCTGACTTACAGAGGCCGGATGCCCGCTGCCTGCAGGCCCTTGGGGCCTTCCTTGACTTCGAACTCGACGGCTTGCCCTTCGTTCAGGGACCGGAAACCGCGTCCTTCGATAGCGGAGAAGTGGGCGAACACATCAGCGGAGCCGGAGTCAGGCGTAATGAAGCCAAATCCCTTTTCAGCGTTGAACCATTTGACTTTGCCAGTTTGAACCATGATCTGACTGAATCCTGAGAAAACTAAAAAAATTGACTACGCGCCTTCGCGCAAACTTCGCCGTTGGCGGCAAGGTCAGGCAAGGCAAGATCGATGCAGCGCCGAAGGCGACTTTACATCACGGTGATGAAAGCCAGGCCGACAAGGCCGAATTTCTTCACCCAAGGAAACCGTGCCGTGTTGACTCAGAATATACAGAACAGCAAGTGAACTTACCGAAAAAGTACCAAGCACTGAGCTTACAGGTCATGCCTCTTGATCTCAGAAAGCATACTCAGTGCTTATTCCACAATCAATTGAAAATTCAGCATAGTGTGGTATTTTTTCGTCAGGAAAAACACTTAGAAAACCGCCGTCCCGTATTCCACCTGTTTGGGTAAAAACAGTTCTTATCCCTTTTTTCGGGCTACACGCATTCATGCAGATCCACTCTAAACTGCCCTCGGTGGGCACCACTATTTTCACGGTGATGAGCCAGCTGGCCGTGGAACATCAAGCCATCAACCTCGGCCAGGGTTTCCCGGACTTCGACCCGGATCCGGCACTGATAAATGCCGTCCATCAAGCCATGCTGCAGGGCTTGAACCAGTATCCCGCCATGGCAGGCTACACGCCGTTACGGGCGCGCATTGCAGACAAGACGGCAGCCCGCTACGGCCATCGGTATGACAGCGATATGGAAATCACGGTCACCAGCGGAGCCAGCGAAGCTTTGATGGCCAGCTTTCTGGCCTTTGTGCATGCTGGTGATGAGGTCGTGCTGATCGAGCCGTTCTATGACCTCTATATTCCCGCCATAGAGCTGGCGGGCGGCAAGCCTGTGCCTGTACCGATGACGGCCCCTACGCCTGACAATCCCTACTATCGCGTCGACTGGGAGCGCGTGGAAAAAGCCATCACCAGCAAGACGCGGATGCTGGTGGTCAACTTCCCGCACAACCCCACCTGCACCAATCTGCGTCCTCAGGATCTGGATGCATTGGAACGGATCGTAGCCAGACATCCTCTGCTGATCCTGTCCGACGAAGTCTACGAACACCTGACGTTCGATCAGCAACAGCACCTGAGCCTGGCCACTAGACCAGCCCTTGCCGAACGCGCCATCATCGTATCTTCGTTCGGCAAGACCTTTCACGCCACGGGCTGGAAAGTCGGGTATTGCTGCGCTCCAGCTGCACTGACGACCGAAATCCGCAAGGTTCACCAATACATGGTGTTTACGGTGCCGACCCCCTTGCAGGCAGGCCTGGCCACTTACATGCAGGATCCCTCCACCTGGCAGTCCCTGCCCGCTTTCTATCAGGCCAAGCGTGATCAGCTTTATCAGGGTTTGCAACAGACCCGCTTCACGCCTCTGCACAGCGAAGGCACTTTCTTTCTGTTGGCAAGCTATGATGGCATCTCGGATCAATCGGAACTGGAATTCTCCAAATGGCTGACACGAAACCACGGCGTCGGCGTCATCCCAGTCTCTGCGTTCTATCAGAATCCTGACGCCGCTCAAGCCAACCACCGCCTGGTGCGCTTCTGCTTCGCCAAACAAGCCGCAACCCTGGAGGAAGCCATTCGCCGTTTGCAACAAGTCTGAGCTTGCCCTTGCGCAGCGGCCTGGTCGTCGACGGCGTTCCCGAGCAAGAACGAAAGGATGCCATGCAGAGAATATTCTTGTATCGGCTCCAGAAGGTCCCGATTGCCAAGCCAGGAATTTCACCTTGAAAACTCAACTAACCGCCGCAAGGCGGTTTTTTTTGGCTTTTGTTCCTCTCGACATGGTAGAACCGTCCACCCCGAAATTGTGGACAAGCCCGATCCTGCCCTAACCGCTTCTTGGGCTTGCCATGCGGCTCAATGAGCCTGCGCATGACACAAGCACTGATCCGCCAAACAAACCGTCAACCTCGCTCAACAAACTCCTTGTATTGCAGCACGAGCAGCCGAATTCATCAAACACGACACATGGCCTTCTATTGGCCAGCCTGTTGATAACTTTGGGGGCAACCCTGATTTTTTGCCCAGTGAATGCCTGTTTTTGCATCAAAGAGCAATTTTCAGGCCTTGCGTTCCGAATCGCCACCTAAAGCCGGAGCAAGGGCCGTCAACAAAGGCAGAAATCTAAAAAACAAAAAATAATTCCAAAAAAACAACTAATTATATGCAAAAGACGAGTTTGTGCCACAGCATGGAACTGTGTAAAAAAACAGCCTCCCTGACAAACTCCTTGAATGAAAAACTGTCGCCGGGTTCATGTCGCCATTTACCCCTTTTTTGTGGACAAGTTGACTATACGCATTCGGGTCAGCCTTGCCGCTGCCGGTGAAATCAAGCAAAACCGGTCAGGAGCAAGGTCAAGCGCTTCCCTGCGCCCGCAATCCCGAACCGGCTTTATCGCAGCAAAGCCCAGTTTGAGTTTTTTTCATGTAATACCTTTGCCAGCATTGAGAGTCGACAAGACAGTCCGTCCCTTCCACTCAGCAGTGATAGTGCGGAAAAACGGTGCTGAAAAAGTATTTTCGTCGCCTGTTGGATCCCAATTCGCTGTATGCAAAAACCGCATGGCTGTCGGTGGCGGGACAATCTTGCGCTCTTGCGATGCTGTGCATCTTAGTCCAGAAAATTCGGCATGCAAAGAGCGCAGCAAATCAGGCCGGAAGAGCAAACTTCTCTTCTATAACAAGCACTTAAATTTTTTATTTAGATTATTGAATGAGAACCTGTTGATAAGTCGAACAAGCAGTATTTCATCAATGAAAACAATCTCTTGGGGGCCTGTCTTGAAGGGGATAGCTCCGAGGATTGCTGGTGGACTGAATAGGCACAACTTTTTGTCGTCCAGAAGAAAAGGCTACTTGTGCCAAGCCAATCCACATACTGTTCACATCGAGCTCTCTAGAGCTTATCCACAGAAAAGAAAATTGTAACAACCGAGCACAGGATCGAAATCAGCTGATTTTCTGCTGAAATCCGGTGTCGGTGACCAGGATCTGCTCTGGCCAACGCAAGGCGGCCAAGTGAAAACGTGTCGCCTCAGGGTTCTGGTCCTGCCGGCGTTCACGCCAACGCGCGCCTACTGAAAAGTCGATGCAGAATGCGTTGTGACATTTACCGTGCCAGTGGAATGGATCTATCCCATTGAATAATAAGGAATATCTTGAAAGCTTACGGGTCTGGGACGGATCCAGCTGGCGCCAGTAATGGCCGAAAACCACAGGAACCGGCTCGTCATAGTGATCCCACCAGGGGGTGCGGTCGGAAAATCGCCAACGGTTTCCCGCAAAAAACGGTGTTTCAGCAGCCGCTTCCGTTCCAGAAGTCAGCAATCGAATGGGATTGAAACGGTTCTGAACCAGGTCAAAATCTGCATATTCCTGAAGCATGGGAATGATCGCAGCAGGGTCTTCTATTTTTTCCTTCCATTTTTGCTTTGCTTCCAGATATTTTTCTAATATTCCTGATTTTTTGGCAAATTCGTTTGCTTTTTCGTCGCATTCCACGAAAAAATCCAGCATATTTTCTGTTTTCACATCCCGAATCGCGTCAATTGCTTCTTTATTCCACGCTGCATGCACGACTCGCAGGTCTTTTCTTTCCAAAACCAGAGGGAGCGAGGCTAAAAATTGGCGGATATTTTCTTTTTTTTCAGGCTGGACCCGTTGAAAAGGCGCGTAGAACGGCAGATCTGATTCGAGTCGGCTGTCAAAAAACCAGCCTGATCCGTCCTTGGCATCGTCGATGAGCAGATTGATCTCGTGATTGCCTAGTATGCCAAATGCTTTTCCTTTATTTATCAATGACTTGACATATTCGATCGTGCCTGGACTATCTGGGCCTCGATCGCAGAAGTCGCCGACAAAGACCAAGGTGCGTTGGTCTGTATGTGTTCCATCTTCTTGATATCCAAGATTTTTTAGTAAGCGATGCAATGCCTGGAGTTCTCCATGCAAGTCGCCGATGATGTCCAAGGGACCGTCAGGCAGAGCCTGTACAAGAAAGGAGCTCATGGGCACGTGTTCTTTGCTTAACAATAACTATATATAAAATTAGTATTGGATAATGGGTGTCTGTGGATAAGTGGCATATCCCTGATTTCGTCTTTGTTTTCAATCCATTGCCTGCGCTGCCGTCATGTGCATCAGCCTACGGGAGCCAGTGGAAGGAAACTGGACAAAATCCTGTCCATGTCAAGATAGCGCACTTATCCCCGTTTCATCCACATTGCGTTCACATGTCGGTCTCCCAGAGCTTATCCACAGCGGCGTTCAGGCCGAAGAGCTGGGCTGTGGCGCCCTTGCTTCGCCCGCCGTTCAAGGCTTGCAGAGGGTGTGATCGATTTTCGGATTGATTTTTACGCGCCGTGGATTCTTTGTTTTGGTCGAGCGCGAGTGCTGTTATACTTTCCACATCTTATCCACTTTTTTATCCAATCTGTTTATTCCTCTCTATCAATAATTCCATCCATGGAATAAATGAAGCTGTTAATAAAATTGTGGATTTCCAGCTTATCCTTTCTTGTGGATAAGTTTAATTTCTTTATATTATTTCGATTGTCATAAAAATATTCGGGCTTCAGCTCAAAATACAAAACTGCCATTTTGTATTTCATATACCGATTTCTGTTTTTCATTTTCCGGTTTATGTGAAACCCGTGGAATACGCCTTGCTTTTTCAAGTTCCGCGTACCTGCAGGGATGATCAGGACAGGCCATGCTTTTTCAGAGAAAGGCGGATAAGGATTTGTGCCGGTCAGCCAGCGCGCTGGCGCGGGTGCCTGAAGGTCTCGATCATTGGAGACCGAGAGCCGTTTGAGTCGCCGGCAAGCCGAGGCCGCGCCCGGAACAATTGCCCGGGCGCGGCCCCCCGGCGGGGGGAGCGGTGCGCAGTACCGGCAGGCTGGCGGTACTGATGAGGCCTTCGCGGGCTTGGACGGCGTCATTTGGGGAGGTTACCGGTCCTTGCCGGGCAGAGTCGCTCCATGGGGGAATTGAGGGACACAAAGAAGGTTCTTCAAGGAATTCTGGGATTCCTCCATGTTTGGCGAGCTGTTTGGGCCAAGCGGAAAGAAACCCAGGTTATCGCGAGGCAGGTCGCGCCGGCAAGCCATCAGCCCTACCCGATCTTTCTGCGCCTTGAGCGGCATTTTTAAAAGACCAGTTCGGCATCGAACTGGCAAATTGGCTCCCCGAATTCCTCGAAGAACCAAAAAAAACACCGTCGCACAGGACGGTGGCTGCAGGTTGCGGTTCAACCGGCGCTGAAGGCGTTCCAGCGGTCCGGGTACTGATTGCGGAACTTGCTGACCAGATCGATGCAGGCCTGGTCAGCAAGGACCTCTACGTGCACGCCTGCCTGGCGCAGCCAGTCCAGGGCGCCCTGGTAGTGATGGGCCTCGCCCACCAGAAGCCGTCGTACGCCGGCGATCTGGGCGGCCCCGGCGCACATGGGGCATGGGGCCTCCGTGGCCACCAGCAACACGTCCTGGTCGGAGCTGAAAGGCTTTTTCAGGTACTGCTGCAGGCAGTTGGTTTCGGCATGGGAAAAATAGTTCTGATCCTGGAGCTGGCGATTATGCGCTTGGGCGACGACTTCGCCGTCGACTACCAGGACGGAGCCGAACGGCATGCCGCCCTGGGCGACGGACAGACGGGCTTGATCCAGGGCCAGTTGCAGGTAGTGATGTTTCATGGCGTTCTCAAGACATGGGACAGCGAGGTTGGTGAAGCGGGCCTGCCTGCGGCAGGTCCTGAAAGCATGGCGGGCGTCCTGCCCCGGCAAAGAGGCAGGATCTGCTCCCGCGCGGCTGCAGGCCGGCTAGCTCAGGTTCTGCTGGGCGTTCAGGCCCAGACGCGGATGACGCGCCAGCATGGGGTAGATGGTAAAGCCTGCCAGCGCGCCCAGGGTGTACTGGATCATCACCGGATTGTTGTACAGGTTCCAGGGCATCACCACGATGGACAGAATGGCGGCGATCACGCCGCCGCGGCGGAAGTTGATCCTGCTGGGGATCATGTTGGCCAGATCGAACGAGGCCGAGATGAAGTTGGCCACGATGTTGGTGGCAACCGTCGAGATGGAGAATGTCAGCACGCCCAGCAAGGCGGCGGTGTGATTGTCGATGCGCGCCACCAGCTCGACCGGGTCTGTGATCAGTTCGCCGAAGACCTGCAGGCCGCCGGAGGTGGTGATGACGGTGATCAGCGCAAAGGTCATCAGGTTGACGGGCAGGCCCAGGAAGTTGCCGCGCTTCATGCTGGCGGGCGATTCGATCAGACGGGCGAAATCGGCGAAGTTCAGGGTGGTGCCCGCAAAGTAGGCCACCACCAGCGCGACGGCGGTGATGAACATGCCCCAGGCGGGCGCGCCCTGCAGTTTGACCGAGCTGAGCGTGAAGCTGATTTCGCTCATGCCGCCGGCCTTGTAAACGATCCATCCGGCCAGCAGGAACATCACCACGTAGACTCCGGGACCGGCCCAGTCGCAGAACTTGCGCACGGCCTCCAGGCCGCGGTAGAACACGATCAGCTGGAACAGCCACAGGATGAGGAAGGCCGCCCAGCCCAGGTAGGACAACCCCAGGAACGAGACCTGGGTCCAGGGGTGAGTTCCGGAAAGAAGCGCAAGGCGCTGACCATGATGGCGGTGGAGGCCACCCAGGTCTGGATGCCGTACCAGCAGGTGGCGATGAAGGCCTTGATCAGGCCGGGGATGTTCGCCCCCAGCACGCCGAAGCTGGGGCGGCAGGACAGGGCAAAGGGGATGCGGTAGCGCTGCCCCATCTGGCCGACCTTGTTGACGAAGTAGTTGGTCAGCAGGATGCCCAGCAGCAAGGCTGTCAGGACCTGTCACCCGGGTATGCCCAGCGTGAACAGGCTGGCGGCAAAGACGTAGCCCGCGACGCTGTGGACGTTGGACATCCACATGGCGAACAGGTTGTAGGCGGTCCAGCTCTGCTTTTCGACTGGTAGCAGGTCTTCATTGCTGAGCTTGGGGCAGCGTGCGCGGGTCGCTGGCGCGGAGTCGGCACTGGCAAGGGGTATGGTCCCCAGTCGGGCTTCTGTCATGGTCTCCTCCCTTATCGGGTTATGAAATAATTTTTACGAATCAGTCTAGGGCAAAAAAATATTTACCAGAGGGGAAAAGCTGGAGCTTGAGAAGAAGGTGATCAGACGGCTAAGGAAGGTGACGGGCATAGGCCCGACAAATCATCGCCTTGCCGGCAAGCCGCCATTTGAGATGGAGAAACCGGATCGGCCGCCACTAGGGAAAGCCTTACGCAGCGCGCAAGCGCCTGCGCGGCAGGTAAAAAAATCCCTCCATGGCGGCGGGATTTCCAGGCCTTGCCCGACGGCGTCAGGCGGCCTTGAACAGGCCTTCGCGGATCAGGAAATCCACGATCTGGTCCAGGCCTTCGCCGGTCTTCAGGTTGCACATCACGAAGGGTTTGTCGCCGCGCATGCGCCGGGTATCCGAGGCCATGATGTCCAGGTTGGCGCCTACGTGCGGGGCCAGGTCGGTCTTGTTGATGATGAACAGATCCGACTTGGTGATGCCGGGACCGCCCTTGCGGGGGATTTTCTCGCCGCTGGCCACGTCGATGATGTAGAGCGTCAGGTCCGACAGTTCGGGGCTGAAGGTGGCGGCCAGATTGTCGCCGCCCGACTCGATGAAGACGATGTCCGCATCGGGGAATTTCTCCAGCATGCGGTCGATCGCCTCCAGGTTGATGGACGCGTCCTCGCGGATGGCCGTATGCGGGCAGCCGCCGGTTTCCACGCCCAGGATGCGCTCGGGCGGCAACGCGCCCGACAGTGTCAGCAGGCGCTGATCTTCCTTGGTGTAGATGTCGTTGGTGATGGCGATCAGATCGTACTCGGGGTACATCTTCTTGCAGGCCATCTCCAGCAGGGTCGTCTTGCCGGAGCCCACGGGCCCGCCCACGCCGACCCGAAGCGGTGGCAGGGACTTGCTGCGGTTGGACAGGGAGGAAATATCGTGCATGGTTGAACCTATCAGGATCGGAATAAGCGGGAGAACTGGCTCTCGTGCCGCGCGGACACGATGGAGAACTGGGGGGCGAAGGTTTGCAGCGCGGGGGGCTGGCGCTGGCTGCGCTGCAGCGCCAGCTGGGCCGTATCCGGGATCTGCCTGCGTATCTGGCTGAGCACGCGCTGGCCTGCCACCTGCCCCAGCGGGACGCTTTTGATGGCCGCCATGACCTGGTTTTCCAACCAGGTGTACAGATAGGCGGTCAGGCCCGCGTGCAGCGGCAGATCGGCCTGCACGGCGATGGCGGCGTGCACCGTCGGCAGGCACAGGGGACGCAGGCCCTCCAGCAGTGCGCGCGCATGCTCGCCCAGCCAGTCCAGTTCCAGGGCCAGCTTGTACAGGGACCAGCCCATCTGTTCGGTTTCGCTGCGGATTTCCTTTGTTTCACGTGAAGCAAAGAACCAGCGATTCCAGTGGCGGACGGACTCGGACGAGCCCGCGTGCCAGGACTGATGCAGCAGGGCCCACAAGGGCGCCTCGCAGTGGCCTATGACGCTGTGCAGCTGGTCCTGTATCCAGGCCGCTGCCGTGGCTTCGTCGTGGACCAGGCGCAGTTCCACGGCGGCTTCCAGGCCCTGGGAATAGCTGAAGCCGCCGATGGGCAGCGCCGGCGACGCCAGTTGTTGCAGCAGCGTCAGTTGTTCGGGAGAAAGCTGCATGGTCAGGATGAATGACGGTGCGTATGGTCGTGGCCGCAGCAGCCATGGCCGTGATCATGCGTGTGATCGTGGTCATGGTGGGCATGGGAGTGCCCATGATGATCGTGGCGATGCGCGTGCTCATGACGATGGCCGTGGTCATGCGCCTGCGGCTCATGGGCCTGGAAGGCGGCCTGCGCCAGCGCGTAGTCTTCTTCGAAGGTTTCGTCATGGCCATGCTTGTGGCCGCCCCCGTAGGCGCCCACATCGGGTTCGAACGGCGCCTGGATCCGTTCGCTCCGCACGCCGCCCAGCTGGGCCAGCATGTCCACCAGGACGGGGTCGTATTCCAGTTGCAGGTAGCCCTCGCCTATCTCCAGCAGCACGTGCCGGTTGCCCAGATGGTAGGCGGCGCGGGCCAGCGCGGTCGGGGTGGCGGCGGTGACGCGCAGCACGTTCTCGGGCGCGGCCTGGACCAGGATGAAGCGGCCGTCCTCGGCCACCAGCAGATCGCCGTGACGCAGCACGGCTCCGCGGGGAATGGCCATGCCGACCTCCTCTCCCGTGTCCAAAACCAGCTTCTGGCGGCTGCGGCGGCGCTGCGCCAGGTCCAGGGTGACCGTGGGGGCGCCGCGGGTGAGCGCCTTGGCGACCTGGCCGGCCCGCAGGAATTTATTGGCGATTCGCATGACTAGAACAGGAAATAACGTTGTGCCATGGGCAGGATGTCGACGGGATCGCAATGCAGCAGATGGCCGTCGGCGTATACCTGGTAGGTCTGGGGATCCACCGTGATGTGGGGCAGCCAGCTGTTGCGCACCATCTGGTGCTTGCTGATGTTGCGGCAGCCCACGACGGCCTCCAGGCGCTTGTTCAATCCTAGAGCGTGCAGGGCGGGATTGTCCATGCCGGCCTGGGAGACGAAGAGCACGGAGGTGCGCAGCGCCTTGCCGTGGGCGCCCCACATCGGGCGGATGTGCACGGGTTGCGGAGTGGAGATGGAGGCGCCCGGATCACCCATGGAGGCGGCCACGGCCATGCCGCTCTTGAGCACCATATTGACCTTCACGCCGAAGAAAGCGGGCTTCCAGAGCACGATGTCGGCCAGCTTGCCCACTTCGATCGAGCCGATCAGGTGGCCTACGCCATGGGCCAGGGCCGGGTTGATGGTGTATTTGGCGATGTAGCGCTTGATGCGTTCGTTGTCCGAGCGCGCGCTGTCGCCTTCCAGCGCGCCGCGCTGCAGCTTCATCTTGTCGGCCGTCTGCCAGGTGCGCATCACCACTTCGCCCACGCGGCCCATGGCCTGCGAGTCCGAGCTCATGACCGAGAAGGCGCCCAGGTCGTGCAGCACGTCCTCGGCCGCGATGGTTTCCTTGCGGATGCGGCTTTCGGCAAAGGCCAGGTCCTCGGCGATGGAGGGGTCCAGGTGGTGGCAGACCATCACCATGTCCAGGTGCTCGTCGATGGTGTTGCGCGTGAACGGCATGGTGGGGTTGGTGGAGGCCGGCAGTACATTGGCCATGCCGGCCGCGCGGATGATGTCGGGCGCGTGCCCGCCCCCTGCCCCTTCGGTGTGGAAGGAGTGGATGGTGCGGCCCTTGAAGGCGCCGAAGGTGTCCTCCACGAAACCGGATTCGTTCAGGGTGTCGCTGTGGATGGCGACCTGCACGTCGGTGTCGTCGGCCACCGTCAGGCAGTTGTCGATGGCGGCCGGCGTGCTGGCCCAGTCTTCGTGGATCTTCAGGCCCATGGCGCCCGCGCGCACCTGCTCGATGACGGCGTCGTACGAGCTGGAGCTGCCCTTGCCGAACAGGCCTATGTTGATGGGGAAGGCGTCGGTGGCCTGCATCATGGCGGCCAGGTGCCAGGGGCCGGACGTGCTGGTGGTGGCCAGCGTGCCGGTGGCCGGGCCCGTGCCGCCGCCGATCAGCGTGGTGGTGCCGGTGGACAGGGCCTCCCCGACCTGCTGAGGGCAGATGTAGTGGATGTGCGTGTCGATGGCGCCGGCGGTCACGATCATGCCTTCGCCGGCGATGATTTCCGTGGAGGCGCCGATGATGATGTTCACGCCGGGCTGGATGTCGGGGTTGCCGGCCTTGCCTATCCCCGATATGAAGCCGTTCTTGATGCCGATGTCGGCCTTCACGATGCCGGTGACGGCGTCGATGATCAGCGCATTGGTGATGACGGTGTCGGCGCAGTCGGCGCTCATGCGCTGGCTCTGGCCCATGCCGTCGCGGATGACCTTGCCGCCGCCGAATTTGACCTCTTCGCCGAAGATGGTGAAGTCGCGCTCGACTTCGGCCAGCAGCTGGGTGTCGGCCAGGCGGACCCGGTCGCCCACGCCGTTGACGACGGTGGGACCGTAGATTTCGGTGTATGCCTTGCGAGAAATGAATGCCATTTTAGAGAGACCCCATCACTAAGCCTTGGAAACCGTATATCTGGCGGTCGCCGTCCATGGCGACCAGTTCGATGGTGCGGCGCTGGCCCGGTTCGAAACGCAGCGCATTGCCGGCGGGAATATTCAGCCGGTAGCCGCGCGCCAGCTCTCGATCGAAGCTCAGCGCATTGTTGACCTCGGCAAAGTGATAGTGCGAACCGACCTGCACGGGGCGATCGCCTTCGTTGAAGACGGCGATACTGAGGGTCTGCCGCCCGACGTTCAGTTCGATCTGACCGTCTTCGGCAATAATTTCACCTGGAATCATGGTTATGTCCTGATAAGGGGCGACGTATGGATGATTGCGTGTCCGCCGCGCCGTCCCGCCCTGGGGCCGGCGAGCGGCGGCACGGCGTCAGACGATGGGATGATGGACGGTGACCAGCTTGGTGCCGTCCGGAAACGTGGCCTCCACCTGGATGTCGGGAATCATCTCGGGCACGCCTTCCATGACCTCGTCGCGAGTCAGCACTTTGGCGCCGGCGCTCATCAGTTCGGCCACCGTCATGCCGTCGCGGGCGCCTTCCATGATGGCGGCCGTGATCAGGGCGACAGATTCCGGATAGTTGAGCTTCAGGCCGCGGGCGCGCCGGCGCTCGGCCACCAGGGCCGCGGTGAAAATCAGCAGTTTGTCCTTTTCGCGCGGTGTCAATTCCATGGCGTTACTTCCATTTACAAATAGGTGACGGGTTTGGTTCGCCCACCCGGGGCTCCGGGTGCGCGCAGCTTGCCCAACAATAGTTTTCCAACACACGATTGCGGGCCCGTGCGGCCCGCGCCTGCCTGCGTAGCTAGGCGAATCCTGAAAGGCTTATGTGGTCCATAGTCTCAACGGTTGTGCGCTCGTCCGCAACAGGCGGGGGCGCAGGTGCTGCCAGGCCTGGACCAGCAGGCCGCGCACATCTTCGACGTGCAGGCCGAGGGCGCGCAGCAGGTACAGGGCCTTGCCGCCTTCCTGGGGCATGACGGTCAATCCGCCGCGCAGCTCCGGCCCCCATCCCAGCTGTTCGTTCAGGACTTCGAGCTCGGCCGTATCCAGGACGGACCCGTAGGCCCAGAGCGTGGCATGCACGGGCAGGCCGTCCAGCCCGCAAATGCCCTGGCGCAAGGCGTCGTCCGCAGCCAGCTCGCCCGCGTCCACCCACACCAGCTCCTGGCCGATGTAGAGCTGCGTGTCCATGACGACGCGGCCCTCCAGCCAGTGTCCGGGCGTGCGCGCCGAGCCCAGCTGGGAAATCTCCCAGCCGATGGCGGCGCTGTCCGGGTGCAGCTCGATGCGATTGCGCGCCGCGGCGTCCACCTGCTCGAAGTAGATGTTCTCGCAGGGCAGCCAGTCCAGCTGGGCGCCGGCGCCGACCTGGATCAGGACGTTCTGCGCGGCATGGCGTCCGTTGGACTTGTACCAGCGGGTGGCGCCGGGCGTGGTGATCGTGACGCGGGTGTGCTCGGCCAGGCGTACCTGGATGTCCAGCATGTCGCCGCCGGCGATGCCGGAGGGCGGGTGCAGGATGGCGACGTGGCAGATTTCAGGACCTTCGGGGTAGAGGGCCCGCTGGATCAGCAGGGGGCCTTCGTGTACACGCGTGGACAGGACAGAACGGGAACCATTCTGCAAAGAGAAGCCAAGCGTCAGCTTGGCGTGCCACTGACTGTAGACCTCGGTCATGAAATATGCCGCGAATGAATCTAGGTTATTGGTTTATTTGGAACAAACCGTTGAGAGAGCATGGATTCTACGCTTTTTTGATCTGTTTTTTAGGCT
Source organism: Pseudomonadota bacterium (assembly GCA_023425645.1). Taxonomy (GTDB): domain Bacteria; phylum Pseudomonadota; class Gammaproteobacteria; order Burkholderiales; family Burkholderiaceae_B; genus Alcaligenes. The sequence goes on along the minus strand of JAFACG010000053.1, from coordinate 14,576 downwards.
TTTGGGACGTAGAATGTATCAAGACTTCATATGACTGATATATGCTTCTCTTTATAGGAAATCAGGAAATTTTGCCCGATCGCGCCGATCGCTATAGGAAATAGCGCGAAATCTTCCCTCATGCAACAATCGCGATCATGGCTGTTTAGCCTTCAATCATCGCTTCGCGACCCCCTCCCGTATTTCATGCCGCAACCGAATATCGAAGAATCCGCCCAGGACTGGCATGCCTTGCTGCAGCCGGTGCCGCTGGCCGTGCGTGCCCAGGTGCTGGCCATCACCCTGGATCATCAGGATGAGCTGGCGACGCATTTTTATACGCATATGCTGACCCATCCGGCCGCGCAGGTCTATCTGTCCCATGAGCAGGTGCAGACCCGCCTGCACCGTTCGCTGCGCAACTGGCTGGTCCAGCTGTTCTCCGTGGATGTGGACAGCGACATGCAGGAACAGGTCAAGCTGCAGAACCAGGTCGGCGAGGTGCATGCGCGGGTCGGCGTGCCGGTGCATCTGGTGCTGCGTGGCGCGCGCCTGCTCAAGGGCCGCTATGCCCGCTACCTGTGCGAGTCTACGGAGATCAGCCGTGAGCAGGCCTGGGACTGTTACAGCTATGTGCAGAATTTCATCGACCTGGCCATGGAAATCATGAGCCACGCCTATGCCGATTCCCGCGAGCGCAAGTCCCGGGCCGAGGAGTCCTACCGGCTGTTCGCCATTGTGCAGAACGCCGCCGCCGAGCGCGGTCGCCAGCGCGCCGCCCTGCTGGACTGGGAGAACCAGTTCATGTTCGCCATGGCCGTCAACGGCAGCCAGGCGCCCCTGCCGCGCATCGGCGATTCTGATTTCGGCGTCTGGTTCAAGCACAAAGGCTCGCATGCCTTCCAGGGCACGGTGGAAAGTCGCGAGATCCTGGAGCTGATGCGCCTGATCGACGCGGAGCTGGTGCCCGGATTCGACCGGGATGACCAAGCCGGCCAGATCCGCCATCTGCATGCTTTGCGGGACAAGACGCGCGCCATCGGCCTGCACCTGGAGCGCTTGTTCGAGCAGCAGAATGAACTGGAATCGGGACGCGACGTGCTGACCCGCCTGCTCAGCCGCAAGTACCTGCCTGTGGTCCTGAGCCGGGAGGTCAGCTATGCCCAGCAGCGCGGCTCGCGTTTCGCCCTGCTGGGCGTGGACATCGACTATTTCAAGAGCGTCAACGACACCTATGGTCATGACGCGGGCGATCGGGTCCTGCAGCAGTTTGCCGAATTGCTCAGCAACAGCGCGCGTGCCGGCGATTACGTGTTCAGATTGGGGGGCGAGGAATTTCTGGTGTTGCTGGTGGATGTGGATGCCGACGCTGCCCTGCGCGCGGCGCGCAACCTGCGCATGCGCATCCATGCGGAAACTTTCCGCGTGTCGGACAGTCAGACTCTGAGCATCACGGCCAGCGTGGGGATTGCGTTGTATGACGGCCACCCCGACTACGAGCGTACATTGCGCCGTGTGGACCGCGCCCTTTACCAGGCCAAGGAGGAAGGCCGCGACCGCGTCGTATTCATCTGACCGCGCGCCTTCATTTCAACGGCGACTATGCCATATGGCGACAAGCTGTGCTACAAGAGCGTATTCTTTTGTTCATGCCCTTCTTGTCTTGACCACGAGCTCATGCGCGCGCCCTCCGGCCTCATGACGGGTCGGACAAGCGCCGCATGATCCGGCGCCGCAGGCGCCATTTGGTTGGCGGGACTGTCCCGGGCCATGCTCCCGGGCATTGACTGTCGATGAGTGGATTCTATGTATTCTCGTTTTGCCGTACTTCCCCAGTATTTCCTGCCCAAGCAGGCCTTGACCGAGTTCCTGGGCGGCCTGGCTTCCAAGCCTCTGGGCGGGCGGACCACCTGGGCCATCGAGCGCTTCATCCGGCGCTACCAGGTCGACATGAGCGAGGCCGAAAATCCGGATCCGGCCAGCTATGCGACCTTCAACGAGTTCTTCGGCCGCGCCTTGCGCGCGGGCGCCAGGCCTGTCGCCGACAGCGCCCTGGTCAGCCCCGTGGATGGCGCCATCAGCCAGCTGGGCGCCATCCGCGGCGCCGAGGTCTTCCAGGCCAAGGGCCACAGCTACTCGACCGCGGCGCTGCTGGGCGGCGACACGGCCCTGGCCGCCCGTTACCAGGACGGACTGTTTGCCACCCTGTACCTGAGCCCGCGTGATTATCATCGGGTGCACATGCCATGCGACGGGCGGCTGACGCGCATGATACACGTGCCCGGCGAGCTGTTTTCCGTCAATCCGACCACGGCGCGCGGCGTGCCCGGCCTGTTCGCCCGCAACGAGCGGGTGGTGTGCCTGTTCGATTCCGAACGCGGTCCCTTTGCCCTGGTGCTGGTGGGCGCAACCGTCGTGGGCAGCATGGCGACGGTGTGGCACGGGGTGGTCAATGCCTCGCGCGACGGGCAGGTGCGCGAATGGAATTATCAGGACCAGGACGTGTCGCTGGCCAAAGGTGAGGAAATGGGCCGATTCCTGCTGGGTTCCACGGTGGTGCTGCTGTTTCCGCGAGACAGCGGGTACCGCTTCGATCCTGCCTGGCAGGCGCAGGGAATAATCCGGCAAGGTCAGGCCATGGGCTACCTGGATTGACCGCGCGCGGGCTTTTCTGCCGCCGCCCTGCTCCCGCAGACCTGTGTTCCTTCGGACACAGGTTTTTTTTGTCCGCCGGAAGGCACTATGCTAGTGGCGGAACATTCAGGGAGGAATCATGAAAATGGCGTGGCATGTGCTGCTGAAACTGTTTCTATTGCTGGTGATCGCCGGAGCGACGGCATGGGGCGTGCTGGCCTTGCAGTTTCAGACTCAGGCTGGGGTGGCGCGTGTAGGGGCGATGGCGTTATGGGGCGTGGCGGCCTTGTTCAGCCTGTATGCCCTGGGCAAGGGAAATGGATGGCTCGCTCTGCCCCAGACCCTGGGCCTGCTTGCTTTGCTGGTGTGGTGGCACGGTATTGCCCCCAGCAACGGCAGGCTATGGGCGTCTGACGTGGACAGGGTCAGCTACGGGCAGGTTCAGGGCTCGGTGGTGACCTTGCACAATGTGCGCGATTTCGTCTGGCGCAGCGAAACCGATTTTGATGAACGCTGGCAGACGCGCCGGTATGATCTGGACCGCCTCGTTTCAGTGGACATGTTTCTGTCGTACTGGATGGGGCCGGCCATTGCGCATACCCTGGTGTCGTTCGGCTTCGACGATGGGCGCCACGTGAGCTTTTCCGTCGAAATCCGCAAGGAAAGGCATGAAAAATTCTCCGCCATAGGCGGCTTTTTCAAGCAGTTCGAGATGGCGCTGATTGCCGCCGAAGAAAGCGACATCATACGCACGCGGGCCAATGCCCGCGGCGAGGATGTCTACCTGTACAGCGTGGCCCTGCCCAAGCCGGCCATGCAGGCGCTGTTCCTGTCTTATTTGCAGCAGGGCAATGAATTGCGCGACAGCCCCCGTTTCTACAATACCTTGACGGCCAACTGCACCACGATCGTCTATGACATGATGAGCCATATCGTGGAAGGCCTGCCTTGGGATTGGCGCATCCTGGCTTCAGGATATTTGCCCGAGTATGTGTTTGCGCAAGGGGCCTTGGCGCCGGGTCATACCCTGGATGAACTGCGCCGGCTTGGCCATGTCAATGAACGGGCTCTGGCCCAGCAGGACGGCGAGGATTATTCCTTGTTGATCCGCCGTGGCGTACCCGTGGTCAAAGGGTGATTTTCATCGTTTTGTTCCACGTGAAACACTTGTTCCACAATTTAAGTATAAAAAATATAACTATAAATAAATAGATAATTTATTGATTTCTGAGTAATGGTCGTGGTTTTTTTGAAACGTCTCAAAAATTAGGGCGATAAAAAATTTGCTTAAAGTGAAAAACTTTTACGGTGAACAAGCTCCGGCCGCAAGGCCGGAGATCTTCGCGGATTTCACGCTCGCCACTGCACCAATTGCTCCAGCGTGGCGGTCGAGCCTCCGCAGACCACGACCAGGATGTTCTGGTAGGGAGTCAGCGCTTCATGGTCCAGGTACAGCGCCGCCAAGGCGGCGCCGCAGGCCGGCTCGACCAGGACGCGGTGATCGGACAGGAAGCGCAGGCAGGCGCTGACGGCCTGCGCGTCGCTGACCTGCACGCATTGAAGGGGGCGCGACTGGCTCAGCGCATAGGCTTGGTCGCAGACGCGCCGCGCCGCCAGGGACGTTGCCACCCCTTGTACGGCGTCCAGGGTGACATGCCTGCGCTGACGCACGGATTCCCCCAGCGAAGCGGTGCCCTGCGTCTCCACGGCGATGATGGGCGTATCGTCCCAGCCTTGCTCGTGCATGCCCTGGGCCACGCCGCTGAGCAGGCCGCCCCCGCCGACAGCCAGCAAGACGGCGTCGGGGCGTATGTCCTGCGCCGCCACTTCGGTGATCAGGCTGGCGTGGCCTTCCCACAGCAAGGGGTCGTCGAAGGGGTGTATGAAAGCGTCGCTTTCCTGCAGCAGGGCCTGGGCATGGTCATTGGCTTCGTTCCAGTTCTTGCCGACCACGATCAGCTCCGCCTTTTCCCGCTGGATCAGGCGACGGGCGTGTTCGCTGGTGGTCTCCGGCACGACGACCAGCACGGGGACGTTGAGCCGGCGGCCCGCATATGCCACGGCGATGCCGGCGTTGCCTCCGGAGGAGCTCACGAAGCGGGTCTTGCCCTGTCGGGCGTAGTGCTGGCAGGCGTGGCCGATGCCGCGGATCTTGAACGAGCCGCTCGGTTGCAGCGCATCCATCTTCAGCCACAGGTGCTTGCCGAGCTGGTCGCTCAGGACGTGGGAATAAATAAGCGGCGTGTCCAGGTGAAGAATCATTTTTATGTTCCAGATTTCATGGTGATCCGAAGGTGGAGGGCCGAAGGCTGACCGCCCTGCTGAAATCCATTTTAAAGGTGCGCGAAAACTGAGCGGAAGAATACGTCGCAGGACCGACGCGGGCCGTTTGCCGTCGGCCGAGGCTCGTGCACGCGGCCAAGGAGGCGTTTAATGAGGGATGGTCTGCCGGCTAATCATCGGGCTCGGGTTCCTTACAATTTCATGTGGCGCATCGCATGGCATGAAGCGCCACGGCATGGGGGTTCTGATAGAATCTCAGGCAAACAGCCGGGTCAGGCCGCTTTGTTCCTTGCAGGGATCTGGCCCCGGCTTCAGCGTTTAAACCCGAGCCCAAAGCGTGGACCGAACCAATACCTGCCTGTCTGCCCATAAAGTGGGCTTGTTTTTTGCTTTGCCAGACAGGAACTAAAACAATAATAACCAGAACTTATTTCTAGAAACGTCACTGCGGTAGCGACTTCAAAGGAATAAAGATTTTGTCATGAAATTTGCCACCAGACCTGCTGATATCTACATGCGTTTCCTGCAGCTTGCCGACGCGCTGCACAATCTGCCGTCTTTGCCGGCGCTGGACCCGCTGGAGGAGCGTATCCTCACCCTCGTGGCCAAGGCGTCCAGGGAGTCCTTGCGCCTGTCCGTACGGGATGTGATGGCCGTGGAGCGGCTGGGTTCGCCCGCCACCATCCATACCCGCCTGAAATCCATGCGCGAGAAGGGCTGGATCGTCTTGAGCGATACCGAAGACACCCGGCGCAAGCAGGTGGACCTCAGCCAGGCCGCCCTGCTCCACTTCGACCGCTTGTCCGCCTGTCTGCTGGAAGCTGCCAACGTCTAGGGCGTTCGAAGACCGGCTCTCCTCGGGGCCCGGGAGCGGCCAAAAAAAACCGGCTTTCGGGGGAAAGCCGGTTTGATGCATGCCTGGCGCGTTCAGCTCGAGAGCTTCATCAGGATGATGCCGCTGATGATCAGGACGGCGGCTGCGATGCGCATGGGGCTGGCCAGCTCGTTCAGCACCAGGATGCCCACCAGAAAGGCGCCTACGGCGCCTATGCCCGTCCAGATGGTGTAGGCGGTGCCCAGGGGCAGCGAGCGCATGGCCACGGACAGCAAGGCGAAGCTGACGATCATGGTCACGAGGGTGACCACGGAAGGAATGAGGCGGGAAAAGCCGTCCGATTGTTTCATGGCGTATGCCCAGACGACTTCAAAGAGACCAGCGAGAACAAGAAGGAACCAGGCCATGACGACCCTCCACTTAAAAGGGCCGGGCCGTCCCGGACATTGAAACCAAGAATTGGCGAGGTCGTTCCTCGAGGCTTGTGTGCAAGCACATGGTCAAAGACCTTGATTAATATAGCAAATGCTGGTTTTATCGACCAGTCGGCCTATTTACCCTGTTGTTTTCCGTCCCCACAATGCTTGCATGAAGACGCGCCACCGCTCCTTTCTGTACGGTTTCCTGATCTGGCTCGGGCTGTCGTTGGCTGGGTCGGCGGTGCTGACGCGCATCGAGCTGGGCCGCCAGCAGGAAGCCTTCACCGTGCAGAGCAACATCGCCTACCGTCTGCTGGGCCAGCGCCTGGCGCAGCATGACGCCATCCTGCAGATGCTCGCGCTGCTGCAGCCGCCGGTGCAGCGCATCGAGCGGCTGGGCGCGCTGGAGGCCATGTTCCCGCAGGTCATGGCCATTTACCGGGAGGAAGGCGACGCGGCCTGGGCGGACCCACAATGGCGGCAAGCCCAGCAGCAGTCCTTGAAGGTCGAGCGCGCCGTGCTGACCGACGTGCGCCTGTCTCAGGGCCGCTACGTGCTGCTGGTGGCCGCGCACCCGGCCAGTTTCGCGGTGCTGCTGGACCTGAACGCGGCCATTGCCTGGGACGAATGGCCTTTCCGGCGCAATGGCAGCCCGGTGCGCGTGGTGCTGGAATGGCAGGATCAGCAGTGGGTGATCAGCCCTGGACAGGACCGCTCCGGTCCGGTGGTGTTCCAGTCCGGCAAGACGCTGGCTTCCAACAGCCAGCCATTCCAGCTGCATACGCGCCGCGTGGTCGCCTATGCGGATCTGCCCTGGGGACAGGCGCTGCTGTTCTCGCTTGCCAGCGCCCTGCTGGTGTTGCTGGCCTTCTATGTACGCAAGCAGCGCGAGCAGACCCTGCGCGCCCAGGAACTGCTGCGCATCGGCCAGGTGGCTCGCCTGAATTCCCTGGGCGAGATGGCGGCGGGGCTGGCGCATGAACTGAATCAGCCGCTGACATCGGTGCTGGCCAATACCCAGGCCAGCCTGCGCCTGTTGCAGGAGGATCCGCCGGACCTGGAGCCGGCGCGCCAGGCCATGGGGCACTCGGTCGAGCAGATCAAGCGCGCCTCCAGCGTATTGACGCGCCTGCGCCACAGCTTGCGCGAGAGCGGCCTGGCCGATCAGTGCCATCCCCTGTCCCTGACGCAGGTGCTGGACGAATCCGTACATCTGCTGATGCCCGAGCTGGAGCGCCATGGCATCAAACTTGAAAAGCGCCTGCCGCCGCAGGACGTGGATGTGCTGGGCGAACCGGTGGCGCTGGGCCAGATCATCCACAATCTGCTCAACAACGCCGTGGCCGCCCTGGCCGGCGCCAAGCGCGCCGACCCGCGCATCTGGCTGGAGATCCTGCCGCGCCAGGGACGGGTGGTGCTGACCGTGCGCGACAATGGCCCCGGCATAGATCCGCATCATCTGGACCGTCTGTTCGAGCCATTCTTCACCACGCGGGCCGACGGCCTGGGCCTGGGCCTGAGCCTGAGCGAATCCCTGGCTCAGGCCATGGGCGGCGGCCTGACGGCGTTCAACGATCCGCTGGGCGGCGCCGTATTCGCGCTGGAACTGCAACGAGTCGACGACAATCCATCATGAACCAGCCAGAAACCAGCTCCAGCCTGTCTCCCTTGATCCATCTGCTCGACGATGACGCCGCGGTTCGGCAGAGCCTGTCCCTGCTGATCAGCACGGTGGGCCTGCGGGTGCAGGCCTGGGCGGATTCGCAGCTGTTCCTGGAATCCTTCGACCGGCAGGCCATCGGAGCTCTGATCCTGGATGTGCGCATGCCGGGCATCAGCGGCCTGACGCGGCTGGACACCTTGATCGACCAGGGCGTGGATCAGCCCATCATCCTGTTGACCGGCCACGGCACGGTGGATATGTGCCGGCGCGCCTTCAAGGCAGGGGCGGCGGAGTTCCTGGAAAAGCCGGTCGGCGATGACGTGCTGCTGGACACGGTCCAGCAGGCCGTGCGCCAGCACGTGCGCCGGCGCGAGCGTCTGGCGGCCGATCAATGGGCGCGGGAACGTTACGCCAGCCTGTCCGAGCGCGAGCGCGACGTGCTGGGCTTGATCGTCGAGGGCCTGACCAACAAGGAGATCGGCCGGGCCCTGTCATTGTCGCCGCGCACGGTGGAGACGCACCGCGCCAATCTGTTCGCCAAGCTGCAGGTGGATACGCTGGCCCATCTGATCCGTCATTACGCCAGCCTGGTCGATACCGCTACGCAGAAATACGGAGGCGGACGGGTAGGCGTCCGAATGGCGGCCAGGCGGGGGCGGGCCCTATAGTTTCCCCATGCCGACCACGGTGTCGGAAACGATTAATGGAGATTCCCGCTATGTTGCGTTCTTCCCTGCTGATGGCTCTGTTGTTCGCCGCCGGCGCCGCCCAGGCCCAGGGTGTGCTGACCGAGAAAAACATCTCCCTGGACCTGGCCGGCCGCCTGGCCGCCGAAACCGTCAATCAATGCTCGGCCAAAGGCTACAACGTATCGGCCGCCGTGGTGGATCGCGCCGGCGTGCTGCGCGCCTTCCAGCGTGCCGACCAGGCCGGCCCTCACACCGTAAGCGCCAGCATCGACAAGGCCTTTACCTCCGCCTCGGCCCGCAACCTGACCAGCGCCATGCTGGAGGGTTCGCAGAAGAACGCCGGCGCCGCCAACCTGGGCGACATCCAGGGCTTTCTGCTGCTGGGCGGCGGCGTGCCCGTCAAGGTGGGCAATGACACCATAGGCGCCATCGGCGTGGGCGGAGCCCCCGGCGGCCACCTGGACGAAGCCTGCGCCGTGGCGGCGCTGGACACGCTCAAAGCGGAGCTGAAATAAGTCCGTACGGCTCATTGCATTCCGGCCGCCCCTTCGGGGGCGGTTTTCTTTTTATACTGATCGCTTGATATCCCCTTGCGTCCAGGAGCCGAGATGCGTTTGCCGATCTATCAAGTCGATGCCTTTACCGATACTCTTTTCGCCGGCAATCCGGCGGCGGTCGTGCCTATGCACGCTTATCCGGACGATGCGGTCCTGCAGGCGATTGCCCAGGAGAACAATCTGGCGGAGACGGCCTTCCTGGTCCCCCGTGGCGCGGATTACCAGTTGCGCTGGTTCACACCCTCGGTGGAGGTTCCCTTGTGCGGCCATGCCACGCTGGCCAGCGCCGCCGTGGTGCTGGAGCGGCTGCGGCCCCAGGAGGATCAAGTCGTGTTCCACACCTTGAGCGGCGCGTTGACCGTGCGGCGCGAAGGCGCGGATTACATCCTGGACTTTCCCGCCCGCCCCGCGCAGCGCCAGCCCGACGATCCGGCCTTGGCGCAGGCGCTGGGCGCGCAGCCGCTGGAGCTGTGGGCCAACGACTTCGCGTGCATGGCCGTGCTGGAGTCCGAGCAGCAGGTACGCGAACTGGAGCCCGACATGCGCGCCCTGTTGCAGATCGGCCGGGACGCCTGCATTGTGACGGCGCGCGGCAGCGGCCGTTTCGATTTCGTCAGCCGCTTCTTCGCGCCGGGCCATGGCATAGACGAAGATCCGGTCACCGGCTCGGCGCATTGCGCCCTGATGCCCTATTGGGCGCCGCGCCTGGGCAAGGCCCGATTGCTGGCCTGCCAGGCCTCGCCGCGCGGGGGCGTGCTGGACTGCCATCTGCAGGGGGACCGCGTAGCCCTGCGCGGCCAGGCCGTGTTCTACCTGGAAGGCCACATCATGGTGTGATCAGCCCAGCGGGGGAGGCTGGTGGCGGTATACGCGCCGGCGCAGGCGGCGGTAGCGGCGCGTGGCCGACAGGATGTGCTTGAACAGATAGACCACGATCAGCGACCCCGACAGGTCCCCCATGAGCATGATCGCGCTGGAATGCCAGGGGTGGGGGCCCGGGTCCCCGGTCGTGATGAACCATAGCAGGTGCAGCAGCGTATTGCAGCCGGCGTACAGCAGCGCGCAGGCCAGCAGCTTGCGGGCGGTCAGATTGCTCAGCGTGGGACGCAGGCGCATCGTTGTCTGGGCCAGCACATAGGCCAGGTAGGGGGCGAACGCGGAGATGGCGCTGCCGACCAGGGCGCGCGTCGGCTCGTCGGGGAAATAATAGAGGAAGGCGGCCAGGCATGACCCCAGGAACAGGCCCACCGAGCCTGTGAACCCGAACAGCAAGGTGCACAGCAGGCGTATGCCGGCGGGCAGGTAGACCCAGTCTATGCCGCGCACGTGCTCGAATGTATGGAAGAACAGGTGGTCCAGCCCGGTGAAGATCAGGAAGGCCAGGGCGGTGCCGGCTGCGATGCGCCAATGCAATTGGTAGAAATTCAAAGGTGGCTCGATCAGCGGTGGCGGTTGTCGGGAGACTTGCCGCAGGACGGCATATCCTGATTTTTCAGCAGATGTCATTATAGGCAGGCTTTGCCTGGGAGCTGAACAGTTGCGGCGTCTCGTCCGGATGATGGGCGCGACCCTGTCGGGTCGCCTGCCTTGTCTGCTACTCTGAAGCGCTTTTTTTTTCTGCCCATGTTCTCGCCATGATTCCCGTCGCTCCTCTTTCCCTGCCTGTCCTGCTGACTCTGGTGCTGGGTCCCATCGCCCTGATCTGGCTGGGGGCCTGGCTGTTGTTGCTGGCATTTCAGCCGCGTCGGCGCGAGCGCTTCAGACAGAAGCCCTGGCTACGGCTGGCCGGCCTGCTGGCCTTATTGATGTTGGGAGGCCGGTACGCGGCGTTCCAGTGGTCGATGCACGAGTACGAGCCGGACAGGGCGGCCGAGCTCGCCAGCCGGCGGCATACGCTGGCGCACGATACCCGTCTGGCAGGCGTGCAGATGCCGGCGGGCACCCGCCTGGAGCTGGCGAGCTGGGGCGATCCGGACAGTGTTGCCTGGGCCCGATTTCCGCAGCCTGTACTGCTGGGTCAAGCGTCTGTCGTGTCGTTCGAGCGTTCGCGGCCGGACCTGGCGGATGCGCCCTGGCAGGTGCGCCTGGCGCAGGACCAACGCCTGGACGGCTGGCTGTGCGATGCCGGGCAGGTGGTGGAGCTGGTGGCCGATCCGGAGCTGGAGGGCGGCTTTCGCATGGCCAGCTGCACTTTGGCGCAGGGCAATGGCCTGAAGGGTTGGAGCCCCCTGGCGACGGGGACCAACGTGGCGCAGGCGCCGCCCCTGGCCATTGATGTGCCGGCGGGCGCACAAGTGATGGCCGTGCCGGGCGGGACGGCTTATACCGATGGGGCGCGCGACGCGGACCGCTGGTCCGTGCGTGTGGAAGGAGACGGCCTGCGTCTCTCTTTGTGGGGAATGGCGCTCGAATGGGCGTATTTCGCCGTGGATGAACACAAGCGCGTCTTATATCTGGTGCATGCGCAATTGATGCAGCCCGTGGAGCTGGGAGGCATAAGCTATCCGCCCGGCACGGAGGCATCCACGCCGAACTACCGCCTTTTTCCTGATTGGCCCATGGTCTTGCAGATGCGGACTGCCGAGGCGCAGGACGAGCCGACAGTCCTGCGCAAGCATGATTTATTGACGGGCCGCTTGCTTGCCGGGACCGAAGAGCCGGGGGGGTGATTTCTTCTGTGCAGGAATTGCACTGTTTATTGACAACTTGCTTTAAATTCTGTGTAAAAAATTAAGTCAATATTTGTTCTGGATATTCTGGATTTGAGTTAATGTAGCTGTTTCAAGCGGCCGTGTTTCTCGTAATTTGTGGCGCAAAAGAATTAACCATATTTGAATTAGCGACCATGCGTCCAGTATTATTTAATTACAATGGCGGGTGCAGCCATTTTGTGCACTGCATCAAGTTCATCCGACTACTGGGCGTAACTGAACGGGGCTAGCTGCTGCCATGAGCACACATCAAGGGGAGTTTCTGGATCAGATGCGGGCGCAGGCTGCTTACTGGTTCACTCGCCTGAATTCCGGCGAGGCCACGGCAGCCGAGCTGCGCGAGTTCGAAGATTGGCGCCGCTCCAATCCCGAGCATGAACGCTGCTATCGCTACATCTGCTATTTTTGCGACGCCAGCCTGGACGCCCCTGAACACGAATTGCGGCGCCTCTTGCCCAGTCTGGGCGCTGCGACCAGCCCGTCAGGTCGGCGCCGCCGCCTGCTCGCCGGTGCGATCGCGGCTGCCGCCGTGGCGGTGAGCGCGTGGTTCTGGCCTGAAGCCGTCCTGCAGGACGATCATGTACAGTCGACCACGCATGTGCTGGAGCATCGCCTGCCCGACGGCTCGCTCATTCGCCTTGACCCGGATTCGGAAATCCGGATTCGTCTGTCTGCCCATTCACGCAATGTGGAATTGATACGCGGGAGCGTTTTTTTTCAAGTATCCGAACAGGCGCAGCAAAGTTTTAATGTACACGCTGGTTTTGCAGAGGCCCACACGCATGATGCGAATTTCCGCATGGACCTGGATGACAAGCTTGCGCGCGTTCAGGTGGAGGAAGGTTCGGTCGAGGTGGCGGGAGGCACTTGGTGGCGCCGTCAGGTCAGGGTGTTGATACCCGGCCAGCATGTCGAAGTGGACCGGTGGGCGGGCATGAGGCGGGTCCAGCCCGCTCCAGCATCGCCGCCCGAGGCCGACTGAACGTCGGCCTCTTGCTTTTGGGGCCCTAGAACGCCCAGTTCAGCGCTGCATTGCCGCTGACGTCCGCCCGGCTGTTGCCCAGCAGGCGGGTGCCGGCCGATACGCCCAGGCGCAGGCGCTCAGAGGCGTGCAGCGTCAGCCCGGCGCGCAGCGCCAGCGCATGGCTGTCGACCCGGGCGTAGCGCCCGTCAAAGCCGGTCTGCGGGGAGGCATCGAACCGCGCGTGCTGGGTCTGGCGGCGGCCCAGCAGCGCCTGTTCCCAGGACGCAGAGACGTCGGCCTGCAGGCGGCGGCCCTGCTTGAGCTCCCAGCTCTGGCGCGCAGCCAGGCCCAAGGATGCCTGCAGCGCATCGGCGCGCGAGGAATCCAGGCGCAGGCGACTGGCCGCGTCCCCCTCTTCGCTCAAGCCGGGACGGCTGTAGCGCAGGTAGTCCAGCGCCAGTACCGGGCCGATGCTGCCCGCCTCGCCCAGCGGCCAGTGGTAGGCCGCCTGGATGCCCGCGGCCAGGGTATGCCCGGTCCAGTCGGCCGAGGGGCTGGCCTGGTAGCCGGCGAAGTCGATGCGCCGGCTCAGCTTGCCCTGCTCCAGCCTGGCACGCAGCTGGGCCGCGCCGCTCCAGCCTTGGCGGGCGTCGGCGCGGTACAGGGCGTGCACGCCTGCGCCCAGGCCGGTCAGCGTGCTCTTGGCCTGGAAGGGGGCGTCCATGTTCAGGCGCTGCTCATTGGCCGTGGCATGCACGCCCAGGCTCCAGTCGCTGCCCGATGCGCGATGCTCGGCGCCGAACAGCACGCCATAGGTCTGACTGCGGTGGTCCACGTCGTCGCTGCCCAACTGCCAGCGGTAGCGGCCGCCAAAGGGCTGGATGAAGGTCTGCCAGCCGTCCTTGCCCAGGCCGGGCCGCTGGCGCAGTTGTTCGGACACGAGCTGTTCGCGGCGCAGGCTGGCGGCCAGCTGCGCGCCGTAGGCGCCGGCGCTCAACTGGTCCAGGCCCTGGTTGATGTCGCTGCCGTCAGGGCGGGAGAAGTCCAGCGCCTGGTAGGCGGCGGCCAGCGGACGTTGGGCCTCGGTGGGCGCTTGTTCCAGGCTGCGGCCCACCGCATACGCATTGGGGTTGGCGGCGTATTGCGAATAAGCAGTCGGATTACGCTTGACGGTCCAGCGGCCGTCGGCGGCGGTCTGTACGGCCAGCGTGGGCGAAGCCAGGCTGGCGCTGAACTGATCAAAGCTGCCTTGCGTCTGGGTAGCGCTGAACACCTTGTCTTGATTCAACGTCCAGCCATCCGCATACCAGTCGGGTTGCAGCTGTATCTTCAGTTCGCCGGCCAATTCAGCCAGGCCATGGACTTCGATGCGGTCCTTCTGGTGAGTGTTGGCGTCGATCACAATGCGGCCTTGGGGGCCCTGGATGAAGTGGCCCGTGATGGTCATCTGGCCAAACGAGTGGTCCGGCTTGGCCATCTGGCCGATGGAGTTGCCGGGGTTGAGGGTGCCGTAATTGGCGAACCTGTCCTCGGGGTTGATGGCATAGGAGCTGTTGCCGCCCAGCGTGGCGCCGGGGTCCACGCGCACACCGTACAGTTCATGTTGGCCATTGAGCGAGGCCGCCCCGCCGGCGATGACCACCGCCAGGTTGTCGCCGCCCTGGATGTTGCCCTCGTAGTACAGACGGAAGTCGGGGTCGGCCTGCAAGGTCGCGCGCCCTTGCGCATCGGCTTTCTGGCCGAAGCTCAGGCGAGTCAGGCGCAGTTCGCCGTCCTCATCGCGCGAGGAGTAATTGGACAGGATGTCGCCCTGGAGGCTGGCGCCCTGCAGGATGTTGATGT
>JAFACG010000030.1 GCA_023425645.1 Pseudomonadota bacterium | reverse complement strand
TGGGTTAATCTTGCCAGACGTCCAGGACGCCATCGTCCCGGATATCAAACGCCACATCACCGCCCTGGGTGCGGACCAATTCAGCCAGCTCTGGCGTGATGTAGCGAATTTTCGCGCTTGCGCCCGCCGCTGCTTCTGCGTCTGCGGTAACTCGGCGGGTGTGCAGCATATCAACGACCGGGCCGCGTCCCGTCTCGTCGTTGAAGTTGTAGCTGCCGCCGTTGAAATCCTCGACCTCGCTCACCGCATAGCCGGCGGCGGTTACAGCAGACTCAATATCGTTGCCAACCGAGAGGATGCCCTCGGATTGGTAGACGGCCACTTGCAGTTCGATCTGTTGTTCGGTATTCAGCATTTCAATCTCCAGCCCCTGATGACCCGAGGCGCGGTGCATGGTTTCGATCACCATGACTGAATAATATACGCTCAATGAGCGTATGTCAACAAGCAGGGGTGGGCTTTCAGTCTTTTTTGTAGCGTTTCAGGTAATAGGCCATGTCGCCGTCGCGGCCCGCGGTGCGATGCGGAAAATTGAGTCTGCGACGATGTTCTTCGGCACGCATGTAGCCCTGAACGGCGTTCTCCAGTTTTAGGGCCTCAAACAGAGGGTCCAAGCGGTGCATGTTCTCGCCCAGGCCATTCAGCGGCATCGTCCCTAGAATCGAGTACGTCAGGACAGCCAGCTCTCTCAGGCGCTTGACCTCGCGCAGCAGGTCCATCACGTCCCTGTTGCGCCGGTTGCCTTCCTGGATGTCTTTGAGTTGACGATAGGTGAGCATGATAATTTGCTGTATAAAAAAACAGTAATCTACCACTTTTGAGTGGCCTGAGGCAGCTGGTGTTTTTATCGCAAGGGGATAGGTGGCGGGCTCAGCCATGAAACAACAGTTCATGAGCATGGGGCCATATTTGGGGCCAAGAAGGAACTAAATGGACTCAATGATTCGGATATATAACGGTTTTTATTGTTGAAATACGTTTTGATCGAAAACATGTAATCGCTGCGGGCCCGCGGGCCCCTTCGATGCAGGCGAAACCGCCGGCCTTCATGGCCGGCGGTTTTTTTTGCCTGCGGGTCGGCGAATGGGTCGTCCATCTCGTTTCCTCAATGCGTCAAAGGGCCGCGGAAAGCTTTCTGCAGGCCGATTTGATCAGGCGCCATGCGCGAGAATCTGTCTTGGGTGCGGTAGCTGTGCAGGTCCCCGGACCACAGCTTGAATCCGAGGCAGGCTTGCCACTTGTCCAGCTGGTACAGCCAGTGCGTATGGCAGACCGAGCAGCGGTACAGGCTTTCGGTGCCGTTTTCTCCGAAGTCCTCCAGCCGGGTAAGGGGGCGCATATTCGCATGTCCCGGTGTGTGAGGTTTCGAGAGCGGTAGTGTCTGGCACATGATGCACATGGTGCCGTGGTCAAGCTTGGCCATATTTCTTCTCCTGGTAGTGGTGCTACAGTCGAAACGGCAGGATCAGCCGCAGTTTCAGGCATGAATGCATGAGAGGACTCATGCCGATTCTTGAAACAAAATTCAGTCTATAGAAGTATGTTTGCCATTTATGTGCAAACGTATTTTGTGTAATCGACTGTCGCCTCAGACTCAGGAAAGGCGAGGTATGAAAAGGCCGCCCACAAGGCGGCCCGGCGGCTGCAGAAGGAGCAGAAATAACAGGACAGGGTTCAGGCCCTGCCGGGTTCGTGCGGTGTGCGATGCGGTTGATTGCCGGGACGCTGCCCTGGATTGCGGTTGGGGCCCGTGTCCGACGTCTTGTCCCTGTCCTCCTGCACCGGCCGCCTGCTGCCGGGAATGCGTTCAGGATCGGGCTCGGGGTTGGGCGTCTTGCCGGGCGGCGTCGTGTCGGGGGCCTTGGTTGGATCGATGACATATCTCATGGCAGTCTCCTGATGAGTGGGTCCGGCGCCCAGCCGTTTGTTACAGCGCGAACGGCCGCGTGCGCCTGAAGTGCCATCGTCACATGATCATCTTGCAAGACTGTAAGCATTTTGCTCGTTTTTGCGGCGATTGTTTCCGTTGGCGTTCGACAATGCCAATGCCTCAGCATATCCCTTCAAAAAAAGAGCCGCTCGTAGAGCGGCTTAAACACGAGGGAGATGGAGCCAGGATGCGGGTGTGTTTCAGACGCGTCCGGGATCATTCGGATTTGGACGGGAAGGCTCGCCAGGCTCATGACCGGGCAGGCGTTCGGGGTCCAGGTCTGGTTGCGGCTCGGGGTCCATATCCGGCAAAGGATCTTCACCCGGCATATTGCCCGAAAGGGGCTCGTGATTGGGAGTGCCGTTGGGCGGAAGGTCGCCTGGACGGGGGACGGGTTCGGTAAGACGGGTCATGGTGCTGTCTCCTGTGCTGGGGGCGCCGTTACCGTTTCTGCGGTAGGAACGCTGCTTCTTGGCACCTTGCACTTGCATCCTACATTTCCGGGACGGGCGCGATGTAAGCGCTTATGGCTGACCTGGAGCAAGCTTCCATAGGAGAAAACGCGGAACGCACGGATATTCTGTTGCGCTTTTCAGCAAGTAGTCCAATGCCGCATCAATTCAAATCCGGCATTGCATATGCAAACGCCGATTTGCAATCTGCCTGATACCCATTTATGGCGTCTGCCGTGACGTCTACGGCTTGACTGAAGGCCTGCAGAGCAGGGCCGGACAGGTTTCGGCCGAGCTCTGTTCCTGTTGCCGGCAACCGGACGTGGCAGGTGGTCAGGCTGGCGCGTCGGGCTACATTCTCGAAGGCGCCGCCCTACACGCCCAGATAGGCCTGCTGGATGGCCGGGTCGGCGGCCAGTTCGGCGCTCGGCCCTTCGCGCACGATGCGGCCTTCGCTCAGGACGTAGGCGCGTTGGGAGACCCCCAAGGCCATGCGCGCGTTCTGTTCGGCCAGCAGGATGGCCAGGCCGTCGCGGCTGAGCCGGGCGATGGTGGCGAAGATCTCGGCCACGATCTTGGGCGCCAGCCCTAGCGAGGGCTCGTCCAGCAGCAGACAGCGCGGCCTGCCCATCAGCGCGCGGCCGATGGCCAGCATCTGCTGCTCGCCGCCCGAGAGCGTGCCGGCGGTCTGTTCCAGCCGCTGCTGCAGTTTGGGGAATACGTCCAGAACCCACTCCAGGTCCTGGCGCACGGCTTGCCGGTCGCGGCGGCTGTAGGCGCCCATCTGCAGATTCTCGCGCACGCTCAGCGGCGCAAAGACCTGTCGGCCTTCCGGCGACAGGGACAGGCCTTGCCGGATGCGCCTGTCGGCCGGCAACGCGTCCAGCGCGCGCCCGTCCAGCGTGATCCGGCCCTCGCGCTGGCGCAGCAGCCCGGCCAGCGTGTTCATCAGCGTGGACTTCCCGGCGCCGTTGGGCCCCAGCAGGCAGGCGATCTCCCCGGCCTGCAGGCGCAGGTCCACGCCGTGCAGGATGCGCGCCTGGCCTATCCAGGTCGAGACGGATTCGACTTCAAGCATGGTGGCCTTCTCCCAGATAGGCATCGAGCACGGCCGGGTCTTCGCGCACTTGCGCCGGGGCGCCGTCCGCGATGCGCCGGCCATTGTTCAGGACGGTGATGTGGTCGGACAGGCGCATGACCACGCGCACATTGTGTTCCACCAGCACGGTGGTGACCTTCTGGCCTTGCAGGAAGCGGATGGCCTGTTCAACGTGTTCGATGGCGCCGGCCGGAAGGCCCGCCAGGGGTTCGTCCAGCAGCACCAGGCTGGGCTCGGACGCCATGGCGCGCGCAATCTCCATCAGCTTGCCTTCGCCGTAGCTCAGCGCGCCGGCGGGCTGCCCGGCCTTGGCCTGCAGGCCGAGCTGCTCGAGCAGGTGCATGGCGCGCTCCCGGCCGAGGCGATTCTCCCGGCGCTGCCGGCGGCTGTTCAGCAGGGCGTCCCACAAGGTGCTGCGGGTGCGGGGGTGGCAGCCGACCATCACATTTTCCAGCACCGTCATGTCGGCGAACAACTGCAGGTTCTGGAAGCTGCGGGCCATGCCGGCCTGGATGCGCAGGTGCGCGGGCAGGTGCTCGACGGGCCGGCCCTGGAACAGGATGCGGCCGCCCGATACGGGATTGACGCCGGTGATCAGGTTGAACAGGGTGGATTTGCCCGCGCCGTTCGGCCCGATCAGGGCGTGGATGGCGCCCGGCTGCACGGTCAGCGATACCTCGTCCACGGCCTTGAGGCCGCCGAAGTGGCGGCTGACTTTGTCCAGTTGCAGGATGGGCGTGCTCATGAGGCTCTCCCGGACTTGC
The DNA here is from genome assembly GCA_023425645.1 of Pseudomonadota bacterium. Classification (GTDB taxonomy): domain Bacteria; phylum Pseudomonadota; class Gammaproteobacteria; order Burkholderiales; family Burkholderiaceae_B; genus Alcaligenes. The sequence goes on along the minus strand of JAFACG010000030.1, from coordinate 18,145 downwards.
CGCCCAGTCGGCGCAGCAGGCCCGCCAGGCCGGCGGGCATGAAGCCCACGACCACGATCATGGCGGCGCCCAGGATCAGCAGCTCCACGTCGTGGAAGCTGCGGATTAGCTCGGGCAGGGCGGTATAGAGCAGTGCGCCCAGGAAAGCGCCCCAATAGCTGCCGAAGCCGCCGATGGCCACCATGACCAGCAACAGGATGGAGGTGGAAAAGGAAAAGGAATCGGGCGACACGAACTGGTTCTGGTGCGCGAACAAGGCGCCGGCCAGACCGGCGATGGCGCTGGCCAGCACGAAGACGCCGATCTTGTAGCGCAGCACGGAAATGCCCATGCAGGCGGCGGCCACATCGCTGCTGCGTATGGCGCGCAAGGCGCGGCCGCTGCGGGACTGTTCCAGGAAGCACAGACTCAGCATCACGGCGCCGGTCAGCAGCCAGCCCAGCCAGTAGAAGGAGGCGGCGTCGGCCAGCTCCCAGTCGCCCAGGCGGTAGGCGGGGATGCCGATCAGGCCGTTGGGTCCGCCGGTCCAGTCCACCAGTCCCACCAGCAGCACCGACACGATGGCATTGAAGCCCAGCGTGGCCATCGCCAGGTAATGGCCGCTCAGGCGCAGCGTGGGCAAGCCGACCAGCGCGGCGCACAGCGCGCACAGCAGCATGGCGGCCGCGGTGCCCAGCCAGGGCGACAGGCCCGCGTGCACGCTGAGCATGCCGCTGGCATAGGCGCCCAGGCCCCAGAAGGCGGCGTGCGCGAGCGAGGTCAGGCCGGTATAGCCCACCAGCAGGTTCAGGCTGGCGATCAGCAGCAGATGAATGAAGAAGGTCGAGCCCAGGCTCAGCACGTAGTCGTTGGGCGCCAGCCAGGGCCAGGCCAGCAGGAGCAGCCAGAGCGGGACGAGACGGCGCGCCGTGGGGTTCAGGCAGGCGTTCATAGCTTGTTGATCTCCGCCTTGCCCAGCAGGCCCTGCGGACGCAGCAGCAGCACCAGCAGCAGGACCAGGAAGGCGGCCGCGTCCTTGAACTGCGAGGTCACGTAACCGCTGACCAGCGCCTCCAGCAGGCCCAGCAGCAGGCCGCCCAGGGTGGCGCCCGGCAGGCTGCCCAGACCGCCCAGCATGGCGGCGCTGAAACCCTTGAAGCCCAGCATGGCGCCGCTGTCGTAGGACATCAGGGTGAGCGGGGTGATGATGGTGCCGGCCAGCCCGCCCACGGCGGCGGCGATGATGAAGGAGCCCAGCACGACGCGGCGGTGGCGTATGCCCACCAGGGCCGCGGCGGCCGGGTTGGCGGCCGCGGCGCGCATGGCGCAGCCCCAGCGCGTATGGGCGAAGAACACATGGGTCAGCGTCATCAGGGCCATGGTGATGGCCAGGATCCACAGGGTCTGGCTGGCGATGGAGGCCCCGCTCAACTGCACGAACTCCCGGCCGGACAGGCCGGGATAGCCGACGGGGTTCTTGCCCAGGGTCAGCATCACCAGGCTCTTGGACAGCAAGGCGATGCCCACCGTCACCAGGGTCAAGGCGAAAGGCGTCTGGTTGACCAGCGGACGGATCAGCAGGCGCTCGGTCAGCGCGCCGACCAGGGCCACGGTCAGCCCGGCCAGCAGGCAGGCCTGCCATACCGGCAGGTGCGCGTCATTGAAGCAGAAGGCGGCCAGCATGCCGCCCAGCATCACCCACTCGCCCTGCGCGAAGTTCAGCGCGCCCGTGCTTTTGAAAATGATGTTGAAACCCACGGCGATCAGGGCGTAGATGCTGCCATTGCCCAGTCCCGACAGGATGATCTGGAGAAAAGAGGAACTGTCCAAGGTCGATCTCGAAAGTGGAGCGCGGCGGCCCCGCGGGACCGCTGCGCGTCGGGCGCTACTGGTAGTCGTGCAGGCGGAACGCGCCGTCCTGCCACTTCAGCAGGACGATGTCGCTCTTGGACAGGCCCGAGTGGCGCTGCGCCGAGAAGCTGAAGGTGCCGCCCACGCCGTGGTAGCCCTGTATGGCCTCCAGCGCCGCGCGGGTCTTGTCCTTGTCGCCGCCGCTGCGCTCCAGGGCCTGGCGGGCCAGCTGGATGGCGTCATAGGTCTGGGCGACATACTGGTTGGGCTTGCGGCCGTAGCGGGCCTCGAACTTGCGGGTCAGCTCGGCGATGACTTCTTTCTGGGTGTCGCTGTCGGGCAGGTCGGCGCCCACCGGAAACTTGACGGACACCAGCAGCACGTTGCCGGCGGCATCGCCCGCCAGTTCCATGTACTTCTGCGACACGAAGCCGTAGCTGTGGATCAGCGTGCGGTCGGTCAGCCCCAGCTGGGTGGCCTGCTTGTTGAAGATCACCCCGGCCGGGGTCACGGTCCAGCACAGCACGGCTTGCGCATCGCTGTTCTTGATGCGGGTCAGCTGCGGGGTCAGATCGGTGTCGGTGGGCGCGAAGGCCTCGAAGCGTGCGTCCAGGCCCAGGCCCGGCGCCATCTTCTTCAGTTCCTCCGCGGCGGCCTGTCCGAAGCCGCTGGTGTCGTGCAGCAGCGCCACGCGGGTGATGCCTTGCTTGCGGAAGTAGTCGGCCAGGCGCTCGAAGACCTGGCGGTCGTCCACCGTGCTCTTGAAGGCCCAGGGGCGCTGTTCAGCCGGGTCCACGATGGCCAGCGAACCTTCCGTGGAAATGAAGGGCGTCTTTGCCTTGGCGCTCAGGGGGACCATGGCCAGCGCGATGCCGCTCATGTTGCCGCCGCCCACGATGATGTCCGCCTTGTCCTGCGAGAGCAGGCGGCGGGTGGCGGCCAGGGCCTTGGCCGTCTGGCTTTCGGCGTCGTAGAAGACCCATTTGACGGGCTCGCCGGCTATGCCGCCGGCGGCGTTGATTTCCTCAACGGCGATTTCCATGCCGGCTTTCATATCCTCGCCCAGAAAGGCGGCGGGCCCGGTCGTGGACAGGATGGTGCCTATGGTCAGGGCCATGGCTTGCTGGGCGGCCAGGCCCAGGGATGCGGCGGCCAGCAGGCCGGCGGCCCGGTGTTTCAGTTTCATGATGGGTGTGTGCTTTGCAAGAGTTGTTTCAGGGGGTCAGCGGGTGCTGAAGACGCGCACGCTGACCGGGGCGCCCCGGGACAGCGAGCCGTAGATGGGACAGACGGCCTGGAAGCGGGCCACCAGGTCCTGCGCCTGCTCCTGGCTGACGCCCTGGAAGTGATAGTCCAGCGTGATGTAGCGGTAGTGGCCGGGCCGCTCCTCGTCGTTCTCGCAGTCGGCTTCGATGCGCAGGGCGTAGTCGTTCAGCCCCTGCTGGCGTGCTTCGTCGTCGATGACGGCGTGCGAGCAGGTCTGCAGGGCGCCCAGCAGCAGCTCGGCCGCCTGCCAGGCCTGGGCCTGGCCGCCGCGGCCCGCCGATGCGTCCACGACCAGGTGCTGGTCGCGGGCCTGCAGCAGGAATCGTCCTGCCTGGCCGCTCAGGCGGCTGTCCACGTGATTCTTGGCCATGTCGGCTCCTTTCAGATGCGAGCGGGGCGTTCCAGCCCAAGATGCTCGCGCAGGGTGTCGCCGGTGTAGTCGCGACGGAACAATTCGCGGTCCTGCAGGCGGGGCACGACCAGGCGTACAAAGCTTTCCAGCCCGCCGGGCAGGTAGGGCACCTGGATCATGAAGCCATCGCAGGCGCCGGCCTCGAACCAGTGCTGCAGGCTGTCGGCCACTTTGTCGGCCGAGCCCACGAAGTCGCGCAAGGGACCGATGCCGTAGCGGTGGCCAAGCTCGCGCAGGCCGATGCCGCTGCGGCGGGTGAGCTCGGCCACTTCCTTGTAGTGGCCCTGCACGCCGGGCACGTCCAGGTCAGGCAGGACTTCGTCCTGGGGAAACTGGGACAGGTCGATGTCCAGGTGATAGGACAGCGTGGACAGGCCGGACTCCGGATCGGTCAGGTCGCTGAGCAGCTTTTCCTGTTCCAGGGCGATGGCCTCCGTCTCGCCGACGATGGGCACGATGCCCGGCAGGATGCGCAGGCTGTCGGGCGGGCGCCCGAAACGGGCGGCGCGCTCTTTCATTTCCGTATAGAAGGCCTGGGCGGATTCCAGCGAGGAATGAGTCACGAAAATGACGTCGGCCCAGCGCGCCGCGAAGTCCTTGCCGCGGCCCGAGGCGCCGGCCTGGATGAAGACCGGCCGTCCTTGGGGAGGACGGCTGACGTTCAGCGGACCTTGCACGTTGAACCATTTGCCCTGGTGGTCGATGGCGCGCACGCGGGCCGGGTCGGCGAACTGGGGCGTGGCGGCATCCAGGCGCAGGGCCTCGTCATCCCAGCTATCCCACAATTTGCAGGCCACTTCCACGAACTCCTCGGCGCGGTCGTAGCGCTCGTCGCGGCTCAACTGGTCGGTCAGCCCGAAGTTGGCGGCCTCGGCCTGCTGGAAGGAGGTGACGATGTTCCAGGCGGCGCGCCCGGCGCTCAGGTGATCCAGCGTGGCCAGCGAACGCGCCACGGCGTAGGGGCTGAAGTAGGAGGTGGAGATCGTGCTGGCCAGGCCCAGGTGGCGGGTGGCGCCGGCGATCAGCGACAGCACGATCATGGGGTCCAGGCGCAAGGCGCCTAGCGCCCCCAGTTGCAGTTGGCTGTCCATCTGGCCCTGGTAGCGGCGCGGGATGGCCAGGATGTCGGCCAGGAACAGCATGTCGAAGCGCCCTTGCTCCAGCAATTGGCCCAGGCGGGTGTAATAGGAGGCGGACAGCAGTTGCGTGTCGGCAGCCGGGTGGCGCCAGCCGCCGTGGCAGCCCGATACCGGGCCGGCAACGACGAAGGCGGCCAGATGCATGGCGCGATCACGGGAAGAATGGATAGTCATAAAGCGGCGTTCTTGCTTTTGTTGCGAAGGATTCCTGGGAAGCGGCGGCCGTTGGGACGGCGCTGGAGCGGTTGCCTTCAGGGCGCGAGCGAAGCGCGCAGGAAGCGCCTTTCGTCGAAGCGGTCATGAGCCCGCCGTAGCGCGATACTCGCCCTGAAGCTTCGGGGCATGTTAGCAATTGGGGGCTAATTGTTTGGATATAAAATAGTTATATGCTTAAAACCAGGCTTTCAATTTATTGTTTTTCAAGGGTTTTCTGAAGCTATGCTGGGCATGTCCACACGTAAGCCGGCCGCTTGCCATTGCGGAAATCCGCCTTCCAGGCGACAGGCGTCCCAGCCTTCGGCGCACAATAGCTGGACGGCGCGGGCCGACAGGGGAGAGGCCGGCCCGCGACAGTAGACCGCCAAGCGGCGGCAACGCGGCAGCTCGGGCAGCCGCCGGATCAGCTCATCCTCGGGAATGTTGATGGCGCCGGGCACGTGTCCCAGGGCATACTCGTCTTGCGGGCGGACGTCCAGCAGGAAGGGGCGGTCCCGCTGCGGGGTGCGCAGGAGTTCTTCCAGATGCATGCCGGGGCAGGAGGGCGCGCCGGAGGATTGATAGAGGCCGTGCTCCGTCGAGTTCGCATAATGCTGCAGCGCAGCCAGCAAGATCAGGACCGGCCCATCGCCCAGCCGATACACTTTGTGCTTGCCATTGCGGCGCGCCTGCACGAAGCCCGCGCGCCGCAGGGCTTGTAGATGCTGGGAGGCGGCCGCGGTGGATTGGCCTGTCAGGGCTGCCAGGCGTTCGACATGTCGTTCGCCCTGCGCCAGGTGCTCCAGCAGCGCCAGGCGTAAAGGATGCCCCAGGGTCCGGGCGACTTCGGCCAGACCTGCATGATGTTCAGAGGAAGGTCGAATTGGGGTATCCATGCTGAAAATTTATCATTTGCCGTTTCAAGCGACAATATACGCATGCAGCTTGCGCTTCTTGTAACAATGGACGGGTTTCTTCTACGGTGAAAGTCGGCCGTATGTTCGATGTGCAGGCCTGGACAAGACGATTTTTTTTGGAGCGAAACGATGCGCGAAGGATTGGAAAAACTGCTGGAGGCCGGCAAGGACAGCGCCTTGCTCCGGCTGGGGCTGGGCAATGCCTGCCTGGCTGATGGGGATCTGGCGGCGGCCGAGTTGCATCTGCGCTGCGCCGTGCAGATGGATGGAAATTACACCGCTGCCTGGAAGCAGCTGGGGCGGGTTTTGCTGGACAGCGGTCAGCTGGCGCAGGCCAGGAGCGTGCTGGAGCATGGACTGGAGATCGCCCGCCAGCATGGCGACAAGCAGGCCGAAAAGGAAATGCAGGTGTTCCTGAAGCGCGTCCTGAAAGGATTGCCGCCCGGCGACAATTAATTTAGGTTTAAATAAAGAGGCGGCTCTTGTTTTCGGCTTGAACGGATATCAGTGCATTCCCTAAGTGTGACATTGTCATAATTGGGGCACAATGCGTTTCATGCAGGTGAGGAGACATAGCCCGCAAAGCAGGGCATAAAGACTGACATCGAGCGGTCGACACTATAAACGCAATATGCAGTACAACATAACAACAACAAGGAAAAGGCCAGCGCAAGCTGGCCTTTTTCACGTCCGGCCTCGGCTGAAGCCCCTTGGCCTGGCGGCTGGGGCATTGCACGACCAGGCGCTTCCCGCATCGTATCCGGCCAGTCGCGCTTGAACCCGTCGTCAGCGGCGGGGCCGGCGCGTGGTCAGCGCCGTGGCTCCTGCGCGGGCGACTGCGCCTGCAGCACGAGCTTTACTGCGCCGTCGCCGCCCTCGTTGGGCGCGCATTCCACAAAAGCCAGCACGGCGGGCAGTTGGGTCAGCCAGCGGCGCACCGTGTGCTTGAGCACGGGTTCCCCGTTGCGTGAGCCGTAGCCCGCGCCATGCACGATGCGTACGCAGCGCACATTGTGCTCCAGGCAGGAGCGCAGGAAATTGTCCAGGCGTTCGCGCGCCTGCTCCAGGTCGGAGCCATGCAGGTCCAGGCTGGATTCGATCGGCCAGCGATTGCGCTCCAGGTCGCGCAGCACGTCGGTGCCGCAGCCCGGGCGCAGGTGGCGCCGGTCGTTGGTCTCGCCTTTGACGCTGACGTACTGGTCCGAGGCCGCCGGCAGGGCGGGCGGCGTCAAGGGGTCGCCGACCGCATGGCGGCGGCGCTGTTCCAGTTGTTCCGGGGTGGCGGCCGGGCGCGTGCTCGGCGCGGACTGGCCGCGCTTCTTGAGCGGCGCTACATCGCGCAACGACTGGCGCAGCAGGGCCAGGTCCGCGGGATCCAATTGGGACGCCGGTTCGGCGACAGTCTGGAAGACGTTGGGCCGGCGCGCGGGCTTGCTGCCCGGATCGGGCGGGCGAGGGCGCTGCCGGCGCTGGGGGCGGGCGGGTTCGGGCGCGGGCGATTCGGCCTGGCGGACCTGGTTCTGCAGCTTCTTCAGGTCGGCCAGGCTGTTGCCCACGGCCTTGGGCTTACTCGTTTTCATCCAGCCAGCGCTGTGCGTCCAGGGCGGCCATGCAGCCGCTGGCGGCGCTGGTGATAGCCTGGCGATAGATGTTGTCCTGCACGTCGCCGGCGGCGAAGACGCCCGGCACCGAGGTCATGGTGGCCATGCCCTGCAGGCCGCTGCGGGTGGTGATGTAGCCGTCGTGCATGTCCAGCTGGCCCTGGAAGATGCCGGTGTTTGGCTTGTGGCCGATGGCGATGAAGGCGCCGGTCACGTCCAGGTCTTCCGTGGCATTGGTCTGGTTGTTCTTCAGGCGCACGCCGGTCACGCCGGAGGCGTCGCCCAGCACTTCCTGCAGCTCGTAGTGCAGCTTCAGGCGGATGTTGCCGTTCTCGACCTTGTCCATCAGCTTGTCGGTCAGGATGGCTTCCGAGCGGAAGGTGTCGCGGCGGTGCACCAGGGTGACGGTCTTGCAGATGTTGGACAGGTACAGGGCCTCTTCCACGGCCGTATTCCCGCCGCCCACCACGATGACGTCCTGGTTCTTGTAGAAGAATCCGTCGCAGGTGGCGCAGCCCGATACGCCGCGGCCCATGAATTCCTGCTCCGTGGGCAGGCCCAGGTACTGGGCCGAGGCGCCGGTGGCGATGATCAGGGCGTCGCAGGTATAGACCGTGCCGCTGTCTCCCTTCAGGGTGAAGGGCCGCTTGCCCAGGTCCACCGAAGCGATCATGTCGAAGATTAATTCTGTTTCGAATCGTTCTGCATGCGCCTGGAAACGTGCCATAAGATCAGGTCCCTGGACGCCTTGCGCATCCGCCGGCCAGTTGTCCACGTCGGTGGTGGTCATCAACTGACCGCCTTGTTCCATGCCTGTGACCAGTACCGGCTTGAGGTTGGCGCGGGCGGCATAGACTGCTGCGGTATAACCGGCCGGGCCTGAGCCCAGAATAAGTACTTTCGCGTGTTTTGTAGTCGACATCACAGAAAATCCGAAAAAGACGATCTCCAATTATAATGAGTACATGGCAAGAATACCTGCAACATCCCCTCGTACCTCCCGGTCATCGAAAAACGTGCGCAACGGCCCTTCGGCCCTTCAGCAGCGCCTGACCGGTCTGCTGCGCGAAGCGCGGTGGATCATCTTCGCCGCGCTGGCGGCCTGGCTGGGGCTGGTGCTGGCGACCTGGGACCCGGGCGATCCGGGCTGGTCGCATTCCGTGCACGCCGGGGCCACGCAGAACGGCGGCGGCATCTTCGGCGCCCATATCGCCGATTTCCTGCTTTTCCTGTTCGGCCTGTCGTCCTGGCTGTGGGTCGTGCTGCTGGTGCAGCGCGTCGGGGTGGGCTTCTATCGTCTGACCACGCTGCTGCTGCCCAACAGCAAGGGCGAAGATCCGCTGCCGCGCGTGCGCTGGGAGACCGGCATCGGCTTTACCCTGCTGTTCCTGGGCTGCATGGGTTCGGAAGCCTTGTTCTTCAAGGACCTGGGCGCGCGCCTGGGCCTGCCGGCCGGAGCCGGCGGGCAGCTGGGCCAGCTGCTGGGGCAGTTGCTGTCCACCTCCATCGGCGCCGGCGGCGCCACGCTGGTCCTGCTGGCTTTCGTGGCGGTGGGCGCCAGCCTGTTCTTCGGTTTTTCCTGGCTGGTGCTGGCCGAACGGCTTGGCGCCCTGATTGAAAACGGCCTGCGCCGCCTGCTGGCGCTGCGCGCTGCGCGCGAAGATCGCCGCGTGGGCGAGGTCAAGCGCGCCGAGCGCACCGAAAGCGTGGTGGCCAAGCAGGAACAGCTGGTGCACGAACAGCCCGTGCGCATCGAGCCGGCCTTCGTGGCCGTTCCCAAATCCGAGCGCGTCGAGAAGGAAAAGCAGCAGACGCTTTTCAAGGCCCCGCGTCAGGCCGGCGAAGCCGGCGACCTGCCGCCGCTCTCGCTGTTGGATGCGCCTTCGGACAATGCGGAGACCGTCTCTCCCGAAACCATCGAATTCACTTCCCGCCTGATCGAAAAGAAACTGTCGGATTTCGGCGTGGCGGTTACCGTGGTGGCGGCCCAGGCCGGCCCGGTCATCACGCGCTACGAAATCGAACCGGCCACGGGCGTGAAGGGCAGCCAGATCGTCAACCTGGCCAAGGACCTGGCGCGGGCGCTCAGTCTGGTCAGTATCCGCGTGGTGGAGACCATTCCCGGCAAGAACCTGATGGGCCTGGAGCTGCCCAATCCGCGCCGCCAGATGGTGCGCCTTGAAGAAATCATCGGCTCGCAGACCTATCACGCCAGCGCCTCGCTGCTGACCATGGCGCTGGGCAAGGACATCGCCGGCAAGCCCGTGGTGGCCGACCTGGCCAAGATGCCGCATCTGCTGGTGGCCGGCACCACCGGTTCGGGCAAGTCGGTGGGGATCAATGCGATGATCCTGTCGCTGTTGTACAAGGCCGACCCGGCCGACGTGCGCCTGATCCTGATCGACCCCAAGATGCTGGAAATGAGCGTCTACGAGGGCATCCCGCATCTGCTGGCCCCCGTGGTCACCGACATGCGCCTGGCGTCCAACGCCCTGAACTGGTGCGTGGCCGAAATGGAAAAACGCTACCGGCTCATGAGCAAGCTGGGCGTGCGCAACCTGGCCGGCTTCAACGCCAAGATCCGCGAAGCGCAGAAGCGCGACGAGCTCATCCCCAATCCTTTCTCGCTCACGCCCGATGCGCCCGAGCCCTTGTCCGTGCTGCCCATGATCGTGGTCATCATCGACGAGCTGGCGGACCTGATGATGGTGCAGGGCAAGAAGATCGAAGAGCTCATCGCCCGGCTGGCGCAGAAGGCGCGCGCGGCCGGCATACACCTGATCCTGGCCACGCAGCGGCCCAGCGTGGATGTCATCACCGGCCTGATCAAGGCCAACATCCCCACCCGCATCGCCTTCCAGGTCTCTTCCAAGATCGACTCGCGCACCATTCTGGACCAGATGGGCGCCGAGACCCTGCTGGGGCAGGGCGACATGCTCTATCTGCCGCCCGGCACGGGCCTGCCCAATCGCGTCCACGGCGCCTTCGTCAGCGACGACGAGGTCCATCGCGTGGTGGAATTCCTGAAAGAGCACGGCGAGCCGGACTACGTGGAAGGCCTGCTCGAAGGCGCCCTGGAGGGCGAGACGGGCGAAGGCGTCAATCCCGTCACGGGCATGGCGGATGCGGAGTCCGACCCGCTGTACGACCAGGCGGTGCAGGTCATCATCAAGAACCGGCGCGCGTCCATTTCCTCGGTGCAGCGCCATCTGCGCATCGGCTATAACCGGGCGGCGCGCCTGCTGGAGCAGATGGAGCAGGCCGGCCTGGTGTCGGCCATGCAGCCCAATGGCAACCGGGAAATCCTCGTTCCCGCAGGAGGTGCTAGCGATGAAGATTAAAACCCTGATGGCCTGCCTGGCGCTGGCCGCCACGCCGGCCCTGACCCTGGCGGCTTCGGCCAGCGAGCAGCTGCGCGCCTTCGTGCAGGACGTCAAGACGGCGCAGGGCCAGTTCTCCCAGCGCACGCTGGATGCCCAGGGCCAATCCAAGGGCGCTCCGCAATCGGGACTGTTCGCCTTCCAGCGCCCCGGCCAGTTCAAGTGGCAGGTGCAGCGTCCCTACGAGCAACTGATTGTGTCCGATGGCAAGCATCTTTATCAATACGATCCCGACCTGGCGCAAGTCACGCAGCGCGGCGTGGACCAGTCCATCGGCACGTCTCCGGCCGCCATCCTGTTCGGTACGGGCGACCTGGAGCAGTCTTTCGAGCTCAAGGACCAGGGTGAACGCGACGGACTGGACTGGCTGCGCGCCACGCCACGCCAGAGCGATGCGGGCTTTGCCTACGTGGATATCGGCTTCAAGGGGCGCGAGCCCCGGCGGCTGGAGCTGAAGGATTCCTTCGGCCAGACCACGTACATCGATTTCAGCGCCCTGGAGTCCAATACGCGCTTTGCCGCCGGTACCTTCGACTTCAAGGCGCCGCCCGGCGTCGATGTCGTCTCCATGCCCTGATGTCGGATCTGTTCAAGGTCGAGCCGGCCGCACCCCTGGCCGAGGCTCTGCGTCCCCAGTCCCTGGACGAAGTCATCGGCCAGTCCCATCTGCTGGGCGAAGGCCGGCCGCTGCGCCTGGCCTTCCAGTCCGGCAAGCCGCATTCCATGATCTTCTGGGGCCCTCCCGGCGTGGGCAAGACCACGCTGGCAAGACTGACGGCCCGGGCCTTCGACTGCGAGTTCATCGCCTTGTCGGCGGTATTCTCGGGGGTCAAGGACATCCGCGCCGCCATGGAGCAGGCCGAGCAGAACCTGAGCCTGGGCAAGCGCACCATCCTGTTCGTGGATGAGATCCACCGCTTCAACAAAGGCCAGCAGGACGCCCTGCTGCCTTATGCGGAAAGCGGCCTGGTCACCTTTATTGGCGCGACCACGGAAAACCCATCTTTCGAGGTCAACTCGGCGCTGCTCTCGCGGGCACAGGTCTATGTGCTCAAGTCCTTGACGGACGAGGAGCTGCGCCAGCTGCTGCAGCGCGCCCAGGAGAAGGCCCTGCCGCAGTTGCAGTTCGACGAACTGGCTGCCGATACCCTGATCGGCTATGCGGACGGGGACGCGCGCCGTTTCCTGAACCTGCTGGAACAATGCAGCACCGCGGCCGGGGCCGCGGGCGTGACGCATATCGATGCCGCCTTCATCGAAAAAGCCCTGACCCTAAACGCCCGTCGCTTCGACAAAGGCGGCGACAATTTTTACGATCAGATTTCCGCCCTGCACAAATCCGTGCGCGGCTCCAGCCCCGATGCGGCCCTGTACTGGCTGACGCGCATGCTGGACGGCGGCGCCGATCCGCGCTATCTGGCGCGGCGCATCGTGCGCATGGCCTGGGAGGACATCGGCCTGGCCGATCCGCGCGCGCTGCAGATCGCCAATGACGCGGCCAATACCTACGAGCGCCTGGGCAGCCCGGAGGGCGAACTGGCCCTGGGGCAGGCGGTCATCTATCTGGCCGTGGCGGCCAAGAGCAACGCGGGCTACATGGCCTACAACCAGGCGCGGGCCTTCGTGAAGCAGGACAAGAGCCGCGAAGTGCCGGTGCACTTGCGCAACGCGCCCACCAAGCTCATGAAAGAACTGGGCTATGGCCACGCCTACCGCTACGCCCACGATGAGCCCAACGCCTATGCGGCGGGCGAGACCTATCTGCCTGACGGCATGCAGGAACCGGGCTGGTACAAGCCGGTGCCGCGCGGGCTGGAAATCAAGATAGGCGAGAAGCTGGCGCGCCTGCGCCAGCTGGACGAAGAGGCGGGCAAGAAGTAGGCGGGCTCAGGCCTGCTGCTTGCGGCGGTGCTTGTCTTCGTACATGGCATGGTCGGCCTGAGCCAGGGCCTGGTCGGCCATGATCTGGTCCGGGTTCAGGGTGATGACGCCCATGCTGGCGCCCTTGTAGTCCAGCACCACGCCGTCCAGCTCGTACCGGCCTGTCAGGGCGTGATCCAGGCGCTGCCTCAGGGATGCCATGGCCGCGGGGGCTTCGTCTTCCCGGACCAGGGCGGCCAGGATGAATTCGTCGCCGCCCAGGCGACCCAGGAGATCGCCGGGACGGCATTCGCGCTCCAGGCGCTGCGCCACTGCGCGCAGGAAGTCGTCTCCTGTGTCATGCCCATGCTCGTCGTTGATGCGCTTGAAGTCGTCCAGGTCTATGAAGACCAGCAATAGCTGCTGTTCATGGCGGCGCGCCTGGTCCAGACGTTCCTCCAGCCCTCGCACGACGGCGCGCCGGTTGGGCAGGTCGGTAAGCGCGTCCGTGTAGGAATACCCCAGCAAAGCCTGGTTGGCTTTCTCCAGCTTGTCCAATAGCTGTTCGCGCTCGATGTAGTTCGAAATGAGTTCGGCGAACAGCGTCAGGGTCAGCGGGCCGCGCGGCGCCATGGGCTTGTCGTGCGCGCTGGCGGCGCACAAGGTGCCAAACAGCGAGCCGTCGCTCAGCCGTACCGGCGTGCTGGCATAAGTGCGCAGCCCCAGGGCCCGGGCGGCGTCCGAGTCGCCCCAGCAGTCGGCCACATTGTTGGTATAGGGGCGGCCTTCATCCAGGGCGCGCTTGCACAGCGTATCGCCCCAGGGCACGGTCAGCCCTTCGGGAATGTTCAAGGTGCGGATGTTGCGTGAGAACAGGACGCGCTGCACATTGGCCTGCAGGTCGATCTCGGTCAGGTAGGTGGACTCCAGCCCGGTCACCAGCTCCAGCATTTCCAGCAGACGGCGCACCAGTATCTCCAGGCGGTCGGAGGTGGTCAGCGTCTCGGTGATCTTTGCGAGCAGGTCGTCGGCCATTGAAGGGTCCTCCACGAGTCAGGCAGGGGTTGGGGCGCTCTTGCAGGCATTGTAGGAGTTCCGCCTGGTCGCGCCTAGCCGACCCTTCTGCGCGCCGTCCCGCTTGAGGGTAAAATCATGGGATCAATCTGGACTGAACCCCACCTTTACGGCTAATACATGTTAGATCTGAACCAAATACGCAAAGACCTGGATCCGCTGGTCCAGGGGCTGGCCAAGCGCGGCGTGCAATTCGACACCGAGCGTTTTCAGCAGCTGGAAGCGCGGCGCAAGTCCGTGCAGGTCGAGACCGAAACCCTGCAGGCCGAGCGCAACGCCCTGGCCAAGCGTATCGGCCAGCTCAAATCCAAGGGCGAGGACGCCAGCGCCGAGCTGGCCCAATCCCAGCAGATTCCCGTGCGCCTGAAGCAGCTGGAGCAGGATCTGGCCGAGGTCCAGTCCGAACTGTCCTCCTGGTTCGCCACCATTCCCAACCTGCCGCACGAGAGCGTACCCGTGGGCGAGTCCGAAGCCGACAACGTTGAAGTGCGCCGCTGGGTGCCGGGGGCCAAGGACGAGCAGGGCAATCCGGCGCACATCGCTTTTGCGCCGCGCGACCATGTCGAGCTGGGCGAGAAGCTGGGCCTGGACTTCGAGACGGCCCGCAAGCTCTCCGGCGCCCGCTTCATGGTGCTGCGCGGCCAGATGGCCCGCCTGCACCGCGCGCTGGCCCAGTTCATGCTGGATATGCAGACCAGCGAGCACGGCTACACCGAGTGCTACACCCCTTATATCGTCAATGCGTCCACGCTGTACGGCACGGGCCAGCTGCCCAAGTTCAAGGACGACATGTTCTGGGTCACCAAGGGCGGCCAGGACAGCGAACCCGCCGAACAGGGCGAAGGCAAGCCCGAGGACCTGTACCTGATCTCCACCTCGGAGATCACCCTGACCGGCACCGTGCGCGACGAGATCCTGCCCGGCGACCAGCTGCCCATCCGCCTGACGGCGCATTCGCCGTGTTTTCGTTCGGAAGCCGGCAGCGGCGGACGGGATACGCGCGGCATGATCCGCCAGCACCAGTTCGACAAGGTGGAGATGGTGCAGATCGTGCACCCTGAAAAATCCTACCAGGCGCTGGAAGAAATGGTCGGCCATGCCGAGCATGTGCTTCAGGCTCTGGAGCTGCCTTACCGCGTGGTGCAATTGTGCACCGGCGACATGGGCTTCTCGTCGGCCAAGACCTACGACCTGGAAGTCTGGCTGCCGGCCCAGAACACCTTCCGCGAAATCTCCTCGGTCTCCAATTGTGAAGCCTTCCAGGCCCGGCGCCTGCAGGCGCGCTTTCGCGCCGACAGCAAGGCGCGCCCCGACTACGTGCACACCCTGAACGGTTCCGGCCTGGCGGTGGGCCGCGCCCTGGTGGCCGTGCTGGAGAACCACCAGCAGGAAGACGGCAGCGTCGTCATCCCCAAGGCCTTGCGGCCCTACATGGGCGGCCTGGAGCGTCTGGTCCCCTGACGTCCGGCAAGCCGCCCGTTCAGGGCGGCGGACAGCAAAATGGGCTGATAACCTTGGCGGTTGTCAGCCCATTTTCATTGCCCGGCCTGCATGTCAGGAGCAGGCTTGCCGTGGCGGTCAATCATCCCAGTAGCGCTCTTGCGCCTTGCGCCAGCGCTTGTAGGCGCGTTTCTGTTCCTTGCGCCAGTGCTTGCCGTGGTGGCGGCTGTACTTCACATAGCCGGGGCGGTAGACGTAGCGGGGCGGGTGGTAGACCACGGGCGGCGGCGCGACGTAGACCGGGCGCTCCACGACGTGGACGGGAGGGCGATACACAGGTCCGAAACCGAAGCCAGGAATGCCCACATTGATATCGACATCGACGCCGCCGGCGAACGCGGAGCCCGCACCCAGCGCCATCAGCGATGTCAAGCCAGCCAACAATAGTTTCTTCATGTGCTGCACCTATAGTGACTCAAGGTGCTGGTATTGTTGCCGAGAAAACCTAGGGTAAACGTTAGGTAATCCTGGCAAAGCAATTCCAAACGCAACAGAAGCGGGCTGACCACCAAGTACGGTTTACGTTTCTTAACACATGCCCCGGCACATGCCCCGGCGGGGGGCATGTGCGCAAGGGTCAGAAAGTATGACGCTGTACTTGGCGTTGCCGCATCTGATGGCGGTCGTGGTTGGCATGCAGCTGGCGTCCATGGCTGTTCTGCGCCAGCCGTCCCAGCCGCGGCGCGCGACGGCTCGTCTTGGATTCGGGCTCCGGCTTGGGCGTGGAGCTCGTATAGAGCAGCCACAGGATCAGCACGGCCCAGAAAAGCAGCGACAGGATGCTGGCCAATCCGCCGTTCAGGGAGGCATAGCCGGTTTCTTGCGAGGCCTGGATGCGCAGCATGTCCGACACCACGGGAGTATTGCCCAGCGCTTCCACGACCAGGCTGCCGGGGATGCGGTAGATCCAGCGCAGGGTCTCGATGATATCGGACAGGCTTATGGAACCGTCGCCATTGGCATCGATCACCCATTGGAAGGTTTGGATGTGCATGACAACTCCTTTGGAAAAGTCCGGCGGCGGGACCGGAATTACAAGGGCTGCCTACGGGGGGCAGAGCTGCAATGCATTGCGAGGTGTTGAATTCACTATAGGCCTGCGGCGCATCAGAAACAAGCAAATCACCCTGAAATAAAGGGTAAACCCTTGAATGAAAAGAATTTATCTTTATTGAGGGTGCTGCGCTGCGGCATTTTTCATCGCTCGGACTCCCGCGCCGCGGATTATTTCGCTTGTCAGCGCCGCGTGCTTGTCGTATAGTCATGGGCTAGCTTCTTTTATTGCAAGCTATTCGCGGACAGGTGGCAGAGTGGTCGAATGTACCTGACTCGAAATCAGGCGTACGTGCAAGCGTACCGTGGGTTCGAATCCCACCCTGTCCGCCACTTCTTCTTTAGTATCAGTAGTTTACGGCAACTAGGGCGCAATCCTCGTTGCCGTTTTCTTTGTCCGCGTCCTGGACTTGTGACCAAAACGTGACTGTGCCCGCGTGGGCGGCCAAGTGGCTCGGGGCCAAGTGGGCATACTTCTGCACCATTTCGATGGTCTCCCACCCGCCCAATTCTTTCAGCACCATGAGCGGGGTGCCGCCTTGGACGTGCCAGCTGGCCCAGGTGTGGCGGATGTCGTGGAACCGAAAGTGTTCAATGCCGGCGGCCGCCACGGCTCTGCCAAACATTCTGTCATCGCCTCCACGAATCTGCCTGCCGTTGCGCGACAGCACATAGCGCGGATGGCTGCCTTTTCGGCGACGAATAACCGCTAGAGCATCGTCGTTCAGCGGAATGCTGCGAGCGCGTCCTGATTTGGTTTGATCATCGCCTACCCACGCAGTACGCGCACGCTCGTTTACCTGCGACCACTCCATCCCATAGATCTCTGCTTCACGCATGCCTGTTGCAAAACCCAGGATGCAGGCGTCGCGCAGCCATGGCTGGGGTACATGCTCAATAAGAGCCATTGCTTCGGCACGCGTGATCCAACGGATTCGCTTTTTTGGCTCCGCGAAGTTTGGCAGCTTGGGGGCGTGGTGGATCCAGCCCCAAGTCACGCACATATTCATCATGCTGCGGATGGTGGCCAAGTATCGGTTTTTCGTCGCGGGGGTCAGCGGCTGTGCCCCTTTATGTTTATAGGTCTTGTGGGTTGGAAGGCCGTCAAAGATGGCGTCGGCCGTAATATCGCCGACCATCAAGTGGCCGAGGTACTGGCGCCAGTAGGCGATGTAACGGACCTTGGAATCATAGTCGGCCTGGCCTTCGCAGGCCTCCAGATAACGTAAGGCTGCCTCGCTATATGAGCGCGGCTTTTGTTCACCAAGTTTATGTTGTCGCCAGAGCTGGGCTTTTAGGCGGTCGTGGTATTCCTGTGCGGCCTTCTTGTCCGCTGTGCCAGCAGAGTGTCTAATTCTTTCTCCGCTCGGCGCATAGAAATCGACGTGCCAAATGCCTTGACGTTGTCGGATTGACATTGTGTTCTCCTGTCACCGACCGACGCTATCCGAGTGACGTTGTAATTCGGTTGGGTGATCTTTGCAAGTTGTGATGGCCAGACGCGCCAGATCCGGCTGCCAGGAAGACGAAAGGCGATTTTGTGGCGGCGTTGCCAGATCGTTTGGTATGAAACGCCAAGCCGCTTAGCCGCTTCTTTCAATGAAATTGCGCATTCATCCATAAGTCCTCCCATCAAAAACCCGGCACAGGGCCGGGCAGATTCCATTCTTTTGCGGTCACGGCGAGCATGGCCGTGATTGATTCAGTCAACGCTCTTCCCTCCCCAGACTAGATAGCCGAGGAAAATTCCGAGGAAAAATGCCACCAGAATCGACGCATCTAGTTCTTGCATGTCTGCTCCTTACGGGCTGCGTCGATGACCTCATATTCCAGGTCACCGCTGCCATCCTCGTTCTCGACTGCTGTTATGCGAACGGACGCGTTTGGCAGACGGATTGCTCGCTGCAGCTCTACAACG
>JAFACG010000038.1 GCA_023425645.1 Pseudomonadota bacterium | reverse complement strand
TCGGCGACGCGGAGCGAGGACAAAAGAAGGTCGGCAGTACGGGGCAGCGCCGGGCAGCTGCTGAAGTGGAAATGGACACAGCTTAAACTAACCGGCTGAGTGTCTTGACTAATGGGTCCACTTTAGTATTTTGCTGTTCGATGTCCAACGTTCGTGGTTCGATAAACGCATCCATGCGACCTCTCACGCCATCGTCAGCCCTTCGAAGGAGCAGACATGGCGCGAGGCATTGTTTGATGTCCGCATCACCAGCTGGCGCATCGGCAACTTGCTGGGCCTCCTGACGGCCAACCTGGACAGGACAATCCCGTTCTCCGATGCCGTGGACGACTACAAGATCGCCCGCGCATTGACAGAGCTGAAACTGCCACCGGAGGGCAGTTTGTACTCGCTGAAGGGAGCGAAGTACTGCCTGGACACTTATCTGGACGAATTGAAAGAATTCGATCTCATTGCCCTGCGCCGTGGCGTCTTGAGCAACGAGAAAGCCCGCAGAAACATTCTGGACAGGATTTCGACATGCGCTGAAGACGAGTTGCGTATGCAGGCGTCCCGGGTGCTGGACGACGTTGCCCAGGCCGTGAATCAGCGTCTGGCTCAGCCTGCCGTGTATGAGCATCTGGTGAAGCTTGTCGATCTGCTGGCTGCTGATCCCGTGGATGGGCAGGGTCTGCACGCGCTGCTGCAATTGGTTCCCGACAACAGAGTGCTGGATCGCTACTTCAGAATGTTGACCACGGACGAGCTCAAGGCGCTGCTGAATGCATTGCAATTCCAAGGTTTGAGTGCTGCCAGACGGGCTCTGTCGCAGGTGGCCGACGGTTCGCAGGCGCAGTCTGTTTTTAAGCTGAATGCTATTTGCATAGCGTCAGAGAGGGAGTTTCTTGAACGGGCTCCGGGTGGGCTGGCGTATTGGATGAATCATCTGAAATTCTGTTTGAGTACGGGCAACGGGTCCGCCGTCTGCGCTGGCTTGCATAGTTTGAGTTTTGCGGTGAAAGGTGCCCATCAGGTCTGCGAAGTGTTCCCTTACCGAACGAGTAGTACCATTAGGCAGCTGGTTGAAAAGAGCATGGATCTGCTTCGGGATCGGCAGGTCAATCCGGCTGGCCCGCTCACCGCGCTTTCCCTTGGCAAGCTGGATGAAGACACTCGCGCGCATCTGGATGACGCTGAGGATGGCTTGCGCAGTTTTGGGCTGGCGCTGCGGCCTCATGTGTACGGGACCTGGTCTTATGAACGGGAGGCCAAGCGCATCTGATTCGGATCTCGTGATTCGGGGCTGCCGGCCATGATGGAGGCCGGCAGCCTCAGGCGGCTGGGCCAGTGGGTCCGAAGCGCGTAGGTACAAGCCCTGACTTGTGTTCGAAAGTGATTGCTTTAAATTTATGATCTCGTATTGTTATCTGCTTCAATATTTTAGGGTAATAATAATTTTTTGTATCATGACAAGGAGGCAGGGAATGCGTGCACGACTCACCCGCACAGGAACGCTTGCGGCAGGGCTGGCTTTGGGGGCCTTGCTGGCCGGCGGACCGGCCAGCGGCCAGGTCCAATCCGTGGAAGTGCTGCGGGACCATTACGGCGTGCCGCATGTATTCGCGGACAGCAATTATGGCCTGTACTATGGCTATGGCTATGCGGTTGCGCAGGACCGGCTCTTTCAGACCGACATGGCCAGGCGCTCGTTCGTCGGCACGACCGCTGAAGTTCTGGGACCGGGGGCGCAGGATGCCTATGTGAAGTATGACATGCAGGTTCGGCAGAACTTCGCGCCGGACTCCATTCGCCGGCAGATCGCCGCCTTGTCCAAGGAGGACGCGGATATCTTCAAAGGCTACGCCGACGGCTTCAACGCCTACCTGGAAAAGGTGCGGCGCAATCCGGACCTGCTTCCCAAGGAGTATGTCGATTTTGATTTCGAACCTGCGCCTTTGACCGAGTTCGACGTGGTCATGATCTGGGTGGGGTCCATGGCGAACCGCTTTTCCGACATCAACCTCGAAGTCAGCTCCCTGGGGCTGTTGCAGGCCCTGGAAAAACAGCACGGCGCCGAGCGCGGCCGGGCCATTTTCAACGAATTGCTCTGGATCAACGATCCGGCTGCGCCCACGACCGTGCCGGACCAGGCCGGCCAGGCGCGGCCATCGGCCCAGAAGCAGGGAGCGGTTCTGGCCCAGGTGTCGGACCAGGCCCTGGCCCAGGAGCATGCCCGGCAGGATCGTCAATGGGGCGGCCGCGGCCCCGACTTCGCGCCCAAAGCCAGCAATTTGTGGAGCACACGCCCCGAACGGGTCCAGGAGAATGCCACGGTTCTGATCAATGGGCCGCAGTTCGGCTGGTACAACCCCGCGTACACCTATGGCATCGGCTTGCATGGGGCCGGATTCGATGTGGTGGGCAATACGCCGTTCGCCTATCCCATCGTCCTGTTCGGCACCAATGGCGAGATCGCCTGGGGCGCGACGGCCGGGCCCCAGGACGTGGTCGACATGTATCAGGAAAAGCTGAATCCGGTCCGACGCGATCAGTATTGGTTCAACCATGCCTATCGCGACATGCAGCAGCGCACGGAACGCATCAAGGTCAAAGGACAGGCGGATAGGGAAGTGACGGTCTGGCGCACCGTGCACGGCCCGGTCATGCAGTTCGACCTGGAAAAGGGCGTGGCCTACAGCAAGAAGCGCAGCTGGGAGGGGCATGAGGTGCAGTCCCTGCTGGCCTGGCTGAATGTGGCCAAGGCGCGCAACTGGAATGATTTCCTGCAGCAGGCCGCCAAAATGGCCATTACCATCAATTGGTACTATGCCGACCAGCATGGCAATATCGGATACGTGTCGCCGGCCTTTCTCCCTCGGCGGCCCGCCGGGCAGGACATTCGCCTTCCCGCCCTGGGCGACGGCAGCATGGAATGGGCCGGGATCAAGGGGTTTGACGCCATCCCCAAGGCCTACAACCCGGCCAAGGGCTATCTGATCAACTGGAACAACAAGCCGGCGCCGGACAAGACCAATACGGACACGTACTTCTGGACGTATGGCGACCGGGTCAATGAATTGGATGCGCAGTACCAGCAAAAACCCAGGTTCAGCGTGCAGGAGATCTGGGATTTCAACAAGGTCGCCTCGTACCACGATGTGAATTGGCGCTATTTCCGTCCTCATCTGGAGCGCCTGGCCGCCCGCACGCCGGCCAGCGATCCGACCCGGCCGCTATTGGCGGAGCTGCTGGCCTGGGACGGCATGGAGCGCGACCAGGACGGCCGCAATTCAGGTCCCGCCCGGGTGATCTTCAAGACCTGGCTGGAAGAAATGTACGATCTGGTCCTGATGCCGCTGGTGCCGCAATCGCATCAGGCGCAGTACCGCCAGACCGGCTTGGCCACCCAGCAGGGGCCCAATCCGGGATCCATCAATCTGAGCATGGGCACCAAGGTGCTGCTGCGCGCCCTGGCGCTGGAGGCGCATCCGGATCCCGCGCGGTTCAATATGTTCGGCGAACGCGGTTCCCAAGAGGTCATGCGCCAGGCGCTGGCCAATGCCCAGACGCGTCTGCGCCGGGAGCAGGGGGCGGACATGGCGCGCTGGTCCTTGCCGACCTCCGTGCATCGCTTCAGCGACAGGAACTTCACCGGCACGCCGCAGACCACGCCCGGCAATACCTTCTCCTACACGGGTTACCAGAATCGCGGCACGGAGAACAACCGGATCGTTTTCGACGGACGAGGAGTCGAGTTCTGCGATGCAGTTCCTCCCGGCCAAAGCGGCTTTGTGGACAGGCACGGCAAGCGCAGCCCGCATTACGAGGATCAGCTGGCGCTCTATAAAGACTTCCAGTGCAAGAAGGTGGACGTCGCGCAGCAGGATATCCGCCGCAACGGCAGGGACAGCACCCTGTTGCTGATACAGCCTTGAAGGCCCGACGCCGCAGGACCGCGGCGTCAACCCTGCTGCAGGATCCAGGCGCCGTCCTCGATGCCGAGCCTGTCCCTCACCCCGGCCTGTTCCAGAAAGGCATCGTCGTGCGAGGCCACGAGCAGAGCGCCCCGGTAGCTGCGCAGCATGGCTTCCGGGGCCTGCAGGGAAGGCAGGTCCAGGTGGTTGTCGGGCTCGTCCAGCAGCAGGTCGGGAGTGGGGGCGGCGTAAACCGGCGGATTGTGAAAAAGAAATAGGCCGGCGGGGGCCGGCCTGTTCGGGCATGTGGTGCGGCGCAGGCAGCATCAGCCGGGGATGCGGTCCAGGATGAGCTGGGCTTCGATGCGCACGCGTTCGGGGGCGGTGCCGCCGATGTGCTTGCGCGAGGCGACCGAACCTTCCAGGGTCAGCACCTGGAAGATGTCGGATTCGATACGGGCGTCGAAGCTCTGCAGCTGCTCCAGGGACAGGTCGGCCAGGTCGTAGCCGTGCTCTTCGCAGTGGCGCACGGCCAGCGCCACGGTTTCGTGGGCGTCGCGGAAAGGCAGGCCTTTCTTGACCAGGTAGTCGGCCAGGTCGGTGGCGGTGGCAAAGCCCTGCAGCGCGGCCGCGCGCATGGCCTCGGGCTTGACCTTGATGCCGGAGATCAGATCCACGAAGATGGTCAGGGTGTCGCGGATGGTGTCGGCGGAGTCGAACAGGCCTTCCTTGTCTTCCTGGTTGTCCTTGTTGTAGGCCAGGGGCTGGCCTTTCATCAGGGTCAGCAGGGCGATCAGATGGCCGTTGACGCGGCCGGTCTTGCCGCGGGCCAGCTCGGGCACGTCGGGGTTCTTCTTCTGGGGCATGATGGAACTGCCCGTGCAGAAGCGGTCGGCCAGGTCGATGAAGCCCACGCGCGGGCTCATCCACAGCACCAGCTCTTCGGAGAAGCGCGAGATGTGCGTCATGATCAACGCGGCGGCGGCGCAGAACTCGATGGCGAAGTCACGGTCCGAGACGGCGTCCAGCGAGTTGCGGCAGACTTCATCGAAGCCCAGCAGGCCGGCGACCATCTCGCGGTCGATCGGGTAGCTGGTGCCGGCCAGGGCGGCCGCGCCCAGGGGCAGGCGGTTGACGCGCTTGCGGCAGTCCTGCAGGCGTTCGGCGTCGCGGCGAAACATTTCGGCGTAGGCCAGCAGGTGATGGCCGAAGGTGACCGGCTGGGCCACCTGCAGGTGGGTGAAGCCGGGCAGAATGGTGTCGGCCTGGGCCAGGGCCAGCTCGGCCAGCTTGCGCTGCATCTGGGCCAGCAGGTCCACGGCGATATCGATTTCATTGCGCAGCCACAGGCGGATGTCGGTGGCCACCTGGTCGTTGCGCGAGCGGCCCGTGTGCAGACGCTTGCCCGCGTCGCCGATCAGCTCCACCAGCCGCTTCTCAATGTTCAGGTGCACGTCCTCCAGGTCCAGCAGCCACTGGAATTGGCCCTGCTCGATCTCGTCCAGTATCTGGGCCATGCCGCGTTCGATGTCCGCCTTGTCCTGCGCGCTGATGACGCCCACGGCGGCCAGCATGCTGGCGTGGGCCAGCGAGCCCTGGATGTCGAAGCGCGCCATGCGCTTGTCGAAGTCCACGGAAGCGGTGTAGCGCTTGACCAGATCGGAGACGGGTTCGGAGAATCGGGCCGACCAGGCTTTGGCCTTGTTGGCGAACTGGTCGTGATGGGAGTTGGGTGTGTTCGTAGACATAGGGGGCAATTATAGTGGATCGGGCGGGGCAGCAGGGCGTTGCCGCCCACTGCGCGCAGGCGCTGTGCAGTATATTAGAGAGTTTTGACAGTCTAGGAAACCGAGCCGGCGCATTTTTGCGGCCGGCCGGACGGGGAACCGACATGGAGCACGAGCGCGCCCTGGCCGATTTGCTGGGATGGCAACGGATCGAGGGCTATCTGCCGCAGGAACTATGGGTGCAGGTGCTGGCGGGCATCGGCATGCTGGCGCTGCTGGTGTGGTTCGCGAGCTGGATCACGTCCAGCGTGCTCTCCAGCCTGGTGCGCCGCATCCTGAAGGTGGCGGGCAAGGACGAATGGGCCCGCGCGCTGGTCAAGCGCCGTTTCGTGCGCCATGTCGGCTACGCCGTGCCCCTGCTGGTGGTGGCCTCGAACCTGGCGCTGCTGCCGCTGTCGCCGGCCATCCTGCAGCCGGTCGCGCGCCTGTTCCTGATGGCGTTCTGCGTGTTCGTCATCATGGCCATCGTCAGCCTGCTGGGCGCCTGGCAGGATGTCTATGCCAATTCCAGCCGGGGACGCACCAAGTCCATCAAAGGCTATATCGAAGTGGCCAAGATCGGAGTCTGGGCCATCGGCTTCATCGTCATGACCTCCATTTTGCTGGACCAGTCGCCGGTACTGCTGCTCTCGGGCCTGGGCGCGCTGTCGGCGGTGCTGCTGCTGGTGTTCAAGGACACGCTGCTCTCGCTGGTGGCCAGCACGCAGATGAGTTCCAACGACATGCTGCGCATCGGCGACTGGATCGAGATGAAGCAGGCCAATGCCGACGGCTTCGTCATCGACATCGCCCTGCATACGGTCAAGGTGCAGAACTGGGACAAGACCGTCACCACCATTCCCACCTACAAGCTGTTTTCCGAAAGCTATCGCAATTGGCGGCAGATGTTCGAATCGGGCGGGCGGCGCATCAAGCGCACCCTCAGCATCGATGCCTCCAGCGTGCGCTTCCTGACCCCCGAAGAGGTCGGCAATCTGTCCCGTTTCGCGCTCCTGCGCGACTACCTGGAGCAGAAGCAGCGTGAAATCGAGGCGTCCAACCAGGAGCTGGGGCGCGCCGGCATGGATGCGGTCAATTACCGGCGACTGACCAATCTGGGTACATTCCGGGCCTACTGCATGGCCTACATCAAGCGGCATCCGGAGGTGCATCAGGATATGATTCAGATGGTGCGCATGATGGAGCCCACGGCCGACGGCATTCCGGTGGAAGTCTATTGCTTCACCAACAAGACGGCCTGGGTGGACCACGAGCGCATCCAGGGCGATATCTTCGATCACTTCCTGTCCATCCTGCCGGAAATGGGCCTGCGGCTGTTCCAGTCGCCCACCGGGCGCGACCTCAGCCTGGGACTCAGCCTGGCGGCGGAAAGCCACAGGCCCGCCCTGGGGCAAAGCGATTCTTTCAAATCATGAAGCACGCACAACCATGAAACAAATCACCGCCATCATCAAGCCTTTCAAGCTGGACGAAGTCCGCGAAGCCCTGGCCGAACTGGACGTCAACGGGTTGACCGTCACCGAGGTCAAGGGTTTCGGCCGCCAGAAGGGACATACCGAACTTTACCGCGGCGCCGAGTACGTGGTGGATTTCCTGCCCAAGATCCGCGTGGACATCGTGGTGGCGGCCGAGCGCTGCGAGGCGGTCATCGACGCCATCATCAAGGCCGCGCACACCGGCAAGATCGGCGATGGCAAGATCTTCGTCACGCCGGTGGAGCAGGCCATTCGCATCCGTACCGGCGAAAGCGGGCGCGACGCGCTCTGACCACGCGCCTTCGGGCCGGGCGGCAAACAAGGAGATTTCCATGCAGTACGAAACCATGGGTACGGCAGCGCGCGTCTCGCGCGTGGGCCAGGGCAGCTGGTATGTGGACGCGGGCGACTGGAACCAGGCCATCGCCGCATTCCGCGCCGGTCTGGACGCCGGCATGAATCACATCGACACCGCGGAGATGTATGGCGACGGCGACGCCGAAACCCTGATCGGGCAGGCCTTGCGCGGCCGCCGCGACGAAGCCTTCCTGGTGTCCAAGGTGCTGCCGTACAATGCGTCGCGCCAGGGTGTCATCAAGGCCTGCGAAGCCAGCCTGAAGCGCCTGGGTACGGATAGGCTGGACATGTACCTGCTGCACTGGCCCGGTCGCGTGCCCCTGGAGGAAACCTTCGCCGCCTTCGAGCAGTTGCGCCGCGACGGCAAGATACTGCAATGGGGCGTCAGCAATTTCGACGCGCAATGGCTGCAGGAGGCCTACGACATCGTCGGGCCGAACCGCATCGCCTGCAATCAGGTGCTTTATCATCTGAACGAGCGCGCCATCGAGCATTCCGTACTGCCTTGGTGCCATGAGCACGGGGTGCGCGTGGTGGCCTACAGTCCCTTCGGGCACGACGATTTCCCCGATCCGGATTCCGAAGGCGGCGCCTTGCTGGAGGAAATCGGCAGCGCCTATGGCGCCACGCCGCGTCAGGTGGCCCTGGCTTTCCTGCTGCGCAAGCGCGATGTGTTCGTCATCCCCAAGTCCTCCACGGCGGAGCATACCCAGGAAAACGCCGCTGCCGGCGACCTGACGCTCAGTGCCGAACATCTAGACGAACTGGACCGGTACTTCGCCCAGGGCCCCGAGCCCGCCTATCTGCCCATGCTGTAAGGGGCGTGTGAACCGCGGGCCTGCCCGCGGTTTCTTTTCGAGTCCGCGCCCGCGGACGGCCGCCTTCAGGCCTGCGCCTCGCGCAGTCCGCGCCTGTCCTGCAGCCACAGCCAGGCCAGGGCCAGCATCACCATGCCGGAAATGGGCAGGGTCCAGGTGTTGACGCCCTTCCAGCCATAGTTGGCGAGCACGCGGCCGGACGTGAACGAGGACAGCGCCACGCAGGTGAAGATGATGAAATCGTTCAGGGCCTGCACGCGGCTGCGTTCTTCCGGACGGTAGCAGTCCAGCACCATATTGGTGGCGCCGATGAAGCCGAAATTCCAGCCCAGGCCCAGCAGCACCAGGCTGAACCAGAAGTGCGTCACGCTGATGCCCGTCAGCGCGACCACGCTGGCCAGTCCCAGCAGCAGCACGCCCACGAAGGTGACCGGGATCTTGCCGAAGCGCTTGATCAGGCCGCCGGTGAAAAAGCTCGGCCCGAACATGGCCAGGATGTGCCACTGTATGCCCAGCGTCGAATCGTTCAGGCTGTGGCCGCAGCCTATCATGGCCAGCGGCGAGGCCGTCATCAGGAAGTTCATCAGTCCGTAGGAGGCCACGCCCGCCAGCACGGCGATGATGAAGCGGCTGTTGGCGGCGATCTCGCGCAAGGGGCGCCCGGTATAGGGAGTCGCCCCCGCCTGGGCGGCGCCGCGTCCCAGGCGCAGGGCGGCCGCAAAAGGCAGGACCAGCGCCGCCAGCGCGGCTTGCGCCAGGAAGGCCGCGGCGAACGGGTGCTGCGGCCAGATGTCCTGGGTGTGCACGATGGTCTGGGTGGCGATCATCGCGCCGAGCAGGCCGCCGGCCATGACCCAGGAGATGGCCTTGGGCCGGAAGGCTTCGGAGGCGTTGTCGGCGGCCGCGAAGCGGTAGCTCTGTACATAGGAGGCGTACAGCCCGGCCAGCAGCGTGCCCAGGCAGAACAGGGCGAAGGAACCTGCGTAGATGCCTCCGGAGGCCAGCAGGCCGGCGCCCACGCCCAGCAGGGCGCCGATGAGGTAGCCGCCCTGGCGGCCCAGGCGGCGCATCAGGTAGGCCGCCGGCAGGATGCCCGCCGCCAGTCCCAGATTGAAGATGCCCACGGGCAGGGTCGCCAGGTCGCTGCGGCTGGCCATCTGCTGGCCCACCAGGCTGCTCAGGGCCACGACCAGCGCCGGGTTGGCGCCTCCCAGCGCCTGCATGCCGGACAGGATGAAGGCATTGCGGCGACCGTTGTCTGGGATGGTGGGCATGGCGACGAGCTCTCTACATAAATTGAAATTATTAGCTAATGATAATTGGAAATTAAACAAGCGTGGAGCCAGGCGTCCAGAACGCGGGCATGAAGCATTCGGCCACCAGCAGGGGCTGGCCGTGGCGCCAGAATACGGAGCAGCGCGCCAGCAATTGCCGGGCCTGTGGCACGGGCTCCCCGGAGCCGTCCAGGGCGCGTTCGATGGTGCGGAAAAACGGGACGGCGCGATTCAGGCGGCAGCTCAGGAAGGCGGACCGTTGTATCTGGGCGTCGTTGTAGAGCATGTCGGCCAGGGGGCGGCTGCGCAGGCGCCGTATGCCCTGCCAGACGCTGTGCGAGGCGGCCAGGGGCGTGAAGCTGCGGGCGACCACGCAGCGCACGCCGTCGATGGACATAGAGACTTCGCGTATCCAGGCGAGCGTGCCGCGCGGCCTTTCAATCAGCGCGGCTTCCTGGGCGTCCAGGCGGCAGGCGTACTCGCGCACCACGTCCAGGCGCACCTGGCCCAGGCGCCGCAGGCCGGCGGTCAGGGCGCCGGGGCGGTGCAGCCAGTGTTTCTGGGCGGGCGTGGCGGACGGATGAACCTGGTCGTGCCAGGGTTTTTTTGCAGTGGGACTCAATTTCATGTCCGGTATTATCGCCAAAGCCATAAAATAGCGCTCATGGAAAAAGAACGTATCTCAAAATTAATGGCCCAGCGCGGCATGTGCTCGCGCCGCGAGGCCGACGCTTTCATCGAGCGCGGCTGG
Organism: Pseudomonadota bacterium; assembly: GCA_023425645.1. Taxonomy (GTDB): domain Bacteria; phylum Pseudomonadota; class Gammaproteobacteria; order Burkholderiales; family Burkholderiaceae_B; genus Alcaligenes. The sequence goes on along the minus strand of JAFACG010000038.1, from coordinate 51,496 downwards.
GTGCGCGTGGACGGCGAAATCGTCTCCGAACTGGGCAGCAAGGCCTACCCCAACCAGAAAATCACGCTGGAGAAGCAGGCCCGCAAGCGCCAGACCCAGCGCGTGACCATTCTGCTGCACAAGCCCGTGGGCTTTGTGTCGGGACAGGCCGAATCGGGCTATCGCAATGCGGTCTCGCTGATCAACGCCTCGACCCAGTACAAGGGCGGGCGCGGCGGTCCCAAATTCGAGCCCGCGCACCTGCGCGGACTGGCTCCGGCCGGCCGCCTGGACATCGATTCCACCGGCCTGCTCATCCTGACCCAGGATGGGCGCATCGCCCGCCAGATCATCGGCGATGATTCGGTCATCGACAAGGAATACCTGGTGCGCGTCACCGGCAAGCTCAGCGAGCGCGGCCTGGAACTGCTCAATTACGGCCTGAGCCTGGACGGCAAGCCGCTGCTGCCCGCGCAGGTGTCCTGGCAGAACGAGGACCAGCTGCGCTTCGTGCTGCGCGAAGGCAAGAAACGCCAGATCCGCCGCATGTGCGAGATGGTGGGGCTCAAGGTGGTGGGTTTGAAGCGCGTGCGCATCGGCGAACTGGTGCTGGGCGACCTGCCCATGGGCCAATGGCGCTACATGAAGGAATCCGAGCGCCTGGCCTGAACCCGGCTTTTCTATTTGGAAGAGGTGCGCAATTGATAGCTGGCCCGGTCGTCCTGGGCCAGCTTTTCTTTTAGCCAGGGCAGGCTTTGCGCCAGCGCGGCCTGCAGCGTCCAGGGCGGATTGGTGATGAACAGGCCGCTGCCGTGCAGGCCCAGTCCGTTGGCGGCCGGGGCGCGCACGTTCAGGCTGGCGTGCAGCCAGGGCGTGTCCAGTTGCTCCAGGCTGCGTTGCAGCTGCTGGACCTCGGGGCGCTGTACGATCGGGTACCAGATCACGATGCAGGCCTGGGCGAAGCGCTTCAGGGCCTCTTTCACGCTGACCGGCACCTGCCTGTAGTCCGACTTGGCCTCGTAGGAGGGGTCCATGACCACGACGCCGCGCCGCGACGGCGGTGGCAGCAGGCGGTTCAGATGTTCGAAGCCATTTTGCTGGTACAGGCGCACGCGGCGGTTGCCGCGCGGGAACAGCTGGCCGACGTTCTCGCTCAGCACCTCGAACTCCGAGGGGTGCAGCTCGAAACCGTGGAAGCTGTCCTGCCGGCGCAGCAGGCTCAGCGCCAGCCAGGGCGAGCCCGGATAGTAGCGGGCCACCTCGTCCGGATTCAGGTCCGCGACGGCGTCTATGTAGCGCTCGATCAGTTCAGGATGGCGGTCCTGCTGCAGGACCCGGTCCAGTCCGTCGTAGAACTCGCCCCGGGTCTGGGCCCAATCGTCCTCCAGGTCGTACAGCCCCGCGCCGCAATGCGTGTCGATGACGGTGAAGGCGCTGTCCTTCTGCGTGTAGTAATCGAAGATGTGCAGCAGGGTGGCGTGCTTGAGCACGTCGGCGTGATTGCCGGCGTGAAAGGCGTGGCGGTAACTAAACAAGAGCAGTCCTGGCGCAGGGCCGGTTAGAGAGTGTCGGGACGGATGGTGGTGACCTTGTCGGTGAAGACGGCGTTGCAGCCCCAGTCGAGCAGCTCGCGCACGCGTTCGGCGTCATTCACGGTCCAGACGGCCACGGTGTAGCCGGCCTGGCGTATGGCGCGCACCAGGGCCTGGTCGGTGTAGCGATCGTTCAGGTTCAGGCCGCAGCATCCCAGGCGCTCCAGGCGCTGCGGCCAGTCGGCGGGCACCTGTTCTTCGATGAGCAGGGCGCGCGGCAGGGTCGGTGCGACGCGTTGCGCGGCGGCCAGGGCTTCTTCGGAAAAAGAGGACAGCAGCGGCGGCAGGCTGGCCCTGGCCCACAGACGCTGGGCCGCCAGCGCCACGGCGGCGCCGGTTTCGGCTTCCTGGCCGGTGGTGGGCTTGATTTCGATGTTGCTGTGGATCTGGTTGGCCAGCGTGAAGGCGGCGATCGCGCTGAGGGTGGCGACGGGCTCGCCCGCGTAGGCCGAGGAATGCCAGGCGCCGAAGTCCCAGGCCGACAGTTCGGCCAGGGTGTAGTCCGCAGCCAGCCCCTTGGCGTTGGAGGTGCGATCCATGGTGTCGTCGTGCAGCAGGATGGGAACGCCGTCCCGGCTCAGCTTGACGTCGTACTCCATCATGGTGAAGCCGTTCTGGGCGCCGACGCGCATGGCGGCCAGGGTGTTTTCAGGGGCGACCTTGCCCGCGCCGCGATGGGCGATCAGGCTGTGGTAGGGCCAGTGATGGGTGATGGGGCTCATGTAGGACTCGCAGGCGGCAGGTGAAAAAAGCCAATGTACTATTTTAACCGGGGCTGTACACTGTAGGGTTAGGGTTTTGGATTTACAATCCGGCTTTAGGCCGACTCAACCTATTTAAGTCAAACATACTTAATCTAAACACGGTATATTTTCAGGCCGGTCCATGCCGGGTCCGTCCTGATGCGCCGCCCGCAGCGCAGCGCTGCAAGCGAAAGTAGGTGATGATTAATGTTCGAGATTATCCGTAAGAACCAACGCATCATGCAGTTGGTCCTGTTAGTGCTGATTCTGCCGTCGTTTGTCCTGATCGGCGTCAGCGGCTACTCCAATTATGTGTCCGGGGACAGCGACATCGTCAAAGTGGGCGACGGCGCCATCACCGCACAGGAGTTCGACCGCGCCCGCCGCATGCAGCTGGACGAAATGCAGCGCAGCAACCCGGCCGGCTTCGACCTGGCCCAGGCGGACAGTCCCGCCAGCCGCCGCCAGTTGCTGGAATCCATGATCGACCAGCGCGTGCAGATCGACGAAGCCACCCGAGCCCGTTTCAGCGTCTCGGACGCCGCGCTGCGCGATGCCATCGCCACCATGCCCCAGTTCCAGGAAAATGGCGTGTTCTCGCCCTCGCTGTACAACCAGGTCCTGTCCTCGGCCGGCATCAGCGTGCGCGATTTCGAACAGAGCCAGCGCGGCCAACTGGCCCTGGACCGTGTGCTCGGCCCCGTGGGCGCCACCGCCGCCATGCTGCCCAGCGTCATGAACCGGCTCGAGATCGCCCTGACCGAAGAGCGCGGCGTGCGCACCCGCACTTTCCTGGCGCGCAGCTTCGAAGACCAGGTGCAGGTCACCGAGGCGGATCTGCAGGCCTGGTACGACAAGAACAAGGCTGCGCTGGAGCTGCCCGAGCAGGTCAGCGCCGAATACCTGCTGCTGGACGAGCAAGCCGCTTCGGCCGACGTGGCCAAGCCCACCGATGAACAACTCAAGCAGTACTACGAACAGAACAAGGCCCGCTACGTGCAGCCCGGCCGCGTGAACCTCAGCCATATCCTGGTATCCCTGCCCGCCGGAGCCTCCGAGGCCCAGCGCGAGGCCGCCCAGGCCAAGGCCCGGGAACTGGCCGAAAAAGCCCAGGCCGACAAGAATGCCTTTGCCGATCTGGCGCGCAGCAGTTCCGAAGACGGCGGCAGCGCCCGCGACGGCGGCGAACTGGGCTGGATCACCAAGGGGTCCTGGCCTGCCGTGTTGGAAAACGCCGTGTTCTCGCTGAACAAAGGCGATGTATCCGGCGTCATCGAAGGCCCCAGCGGCTTTCACATCTTCAAGATCAACGATGTGCAGGCCGAACAGGGCGAATCCTTCGAGCAGGCCCGCTCCAAGGTCGAGTCCGAAGTGCGCAAGCAGCTGGCCGCCGAACGTTTCGCCGACATGGCCACCAAGCTGACCAACCTGGTCTACGACAACGAAGAAAACCTGCAGGCCGCCGCCAGCGCGCTGGGCCTGACCCTGAAGAACGTGGACGGCATCACGCGCCAGGGCCTGGTTCCGGCCGGCCACATCGACAGCGACAAGGCCGCCGCCGACAGCGCGGACGCCGCCGTGCTGGACGACAGCCGCGTGCGCCAGGCGCTCTTCAATCCCACCGCCATGAGCTCGCGCAAGAACGCCGGCGTGGTGGAGATCTCGCCCGACACCCTGATCGCGGTGCGCGTCATCGACGTCAAGCCCGCCCATGTACCCGCGCTGGACAAGGTTCGCAACCAGGCTCGCGAAAGCCTGGTGCGTGAACGCTCCCAGGAGCTGGCGGTCCAGGCGGGCGAACAGCAACTGGAACAGCTCAAGGGCGGCGCCGCCGCAGAAGGCTTCTCCAAGCAGTTCGCCGTCAGCCGCGCCGCGTTCCCCGAAATGGACGAGGCCCTGCTGAACAAGGTGCTTGCCGCGCCCGTGGACAAGCTTCCCGCCTATGTGGGCGCCGCCCAGCCGCAGGGCTATACCGTGGTGGAGATCGTCAGCCACGAGCCCGGCAAGGCCGGCAACCCTGGCCTGGGCCTGCTGACCGCCCAGTTGAACCAGGCCCTGGCCCGCAGCGAAACCGAAGCTGTGCTGCAAGCCATGCGCGAGGATCTTAAAGTCCAGGTGCTGCCTGAGGCCGAGAAGGAACTGACCGCCAGCGGCGAAGCGGAATAAGTCCGCGCAGATGTTTCGAACGCCCCAGGCCGCTTGCCGGCTTGGGGTGTTTTTGTTTACCACCAGGACATTGCCATGGGCCAATCCGATTTCTCCATTACGCGCCGCCGCCTGCTGGGCGCTACGTCCATGTGGGCGCTGGGCGCTCCATGGCTGGCGCAGGCTGCGCCGCAAGGCACCTTCATCGAGCGGACCTTGAACAAGCCCGTGCCGGGCGGCGTGGCTGTCGTGGATCTGGGCGAGGCCGCGCAGGCGCCCCGGGTCAGTCTGGGCGCCCATCGCGTCCTGGTGATCCGCGATGCGGACCAGCGCTGGAAGGCCATCGCGGGCATAGACCTGAAGACGGCTCCCGGTTTGCACAATCTGTCGGTGCACGGCGCCGGGCAGGTGCCCTTTCAGGTGGGCAGCAAGCGTTACCGTGAACAGCGCATCACGCTCAAGAACAAGTCGCACGTCAATCCGGATCCGCAGCAACAGGCGCGCTTCGAGCGCGAGTACAAAGAGCAGATGGAGGCCTACGCCAGCTTTCGGACGGAAGGGCCCAGCAATGTGGTGTTTGAAAAACCCGTGCCGGGGCGGCTGACCAGCCCGTTCGGCCTGCGGCGGTTCTTCAACGGAGAAGAGCGCAATCCGCATTCGGGACTGGACTTTGCGGCTGCGACCGGCACGCAGGTCAGGGTTCCGGCCGACGGCGTGGTGACCATCGTGGCGGACTACTTTTTCAATGGCAAGACGGTGTTCGTGGACCATGGCCAGGGCCTGATCACCATGTATTGCCATCTTTCGGCCTTTGACGTGCGCAAGGGCGATGCGGTGCGCAAGGGCGATGTCGTGGGCCGCTCGGGCGCCACGGGGCGGGCGACGGGCCCGCATCTGCACTGGAACGTCAGCCTGAACAATGCCCGCGTCGACCCGGCCATCTTCATCGGGGCTTTCCAGCCATAGCGAAGCGCTGGCCATGATCATCAAGTCTGCCTATCTGCGCGGCATGCGCGACAGCGCCTCGATCGCGCTGGGCTATGTGCCGGTCGCCATTTCCTTCGGCCTGTCCGCCGTGCACGCGGGACTGTCCCCCTGGCTGGCCGTGCTGGTGTCGCTGGTGGTGTATGCGGGCGCCAGCCAGTTCATTCTCATCAGCCTGCTTGCGGCGGGCGCCGCCTATCCCAGCATACTGGGCATCGTGGTGGTCATGAACCTGCGCCATCTGTTCTACGGTCCGGCTTTGCTGGGCTTTTTCAGCGGACCGCGCACGGTGCGCAGCCTGTGGCTGGCTCCCGGGCTGACGGACGAGGTCTTCGCCGCCTCCGCCGGCAGCCTGTCGCGTCAGCCGCCCAGGGAGCAGGAGTCCTGGTATTGCGGTCTGCAGCTGGGGGCGTATCTGTCCTGGGTCGGAGGCACCGCGCTGGGCGCTTTCTTCGCCGGCGATTTGCTGGGGCAGTCGCCGGTGCTGGAAAAAACGCTGGGCTTCGTGCTGCCGGCTCTGTTCTTCGCTTTGCTGCTGGAGATCCGCCGCAGCGCGCCCATGATGGTCATGGCGGGGGCCGGACTGGCGGCGCTGCTCGCCATGCTGACCTTGCCTTCGTACCTGGCCATCGTCGTGGGCATGCTGGCCGGCGGACTGATGGCCTTGCGCCGAGCTTGAGGGGTGGAGATGGACTGGGGTTTTGTGGTGATGATTATGCTGGCGGGCCTGGGTACGTTTCTGATCCGCTACCTGCCATTGCGCCTGAGAAGCCGATCGGGGCGGGCGGGAGGACCGGATACGCGGTCGGTCTGGTCGCGCCTGTTCAGCGCCATCGGCCCGGCGGGCATCGTGGCCTTGCTGGTGGTCTCGCTGATTTCCCTGGTTCGTCCGGAACAGCCCTGGATAGACGGCGTGCCGGTGCTGACCGGCCTGGCCGGCGTGCTCCTGGGACGGCGCTGGCCGGGCGGCATCGCCGGATCCACCTTGGCCGGCGTGCTGGCCTATGGCCTGGCGGCGTGGGCGATGGGGGCATGAAATCTACCGTCAGGCCTGGTCGTGCCGATCCGGCATGACAGTCTGTCGATAGACGAGGGCCGTTTCTCATGGTTCGTCACTTGCCCTGCGCCGCAACGTCGTCTGTCGTCTTGCGACACCTTGGCATTCCAAAACGCCTGCTAATACACAGCAGGCGTTCTTCGTGGAGCAGGGGAATCAGCCTTTCAGGCGCACGATCTTCTGGACCTGGGGCACGTGCCGGATGGCGCGTATGACGCGAGCCAGGTGGGTGCGGCTGTCGACCTGGACGGTCAGGTGCAGCACCGAGGTGGCGGCGGATTCATCCGGCATGGAGATATGGATGATGTTGGAATCCGCGTCCGTGATTTCCGCGGCCAGGCGGCCCAGCACGCCGCGCTCGTTGATGGCGGTGACGTCCAGGCGGGTGGACAGGTGGCGCGCCGTGTTGCTGTCCCACATGACGGGCACCCAGCGTTCGGGTTCCTTGGCCTGGGCGCGCTGAGCCACGGCGCATTCGGCCATGTGCACCACCAGGCCGTGGCCCAGCCGTATGCCGCCGATGATGGCGTCGCCCGGCAGCGGACCGCAGCAGGGCGCCAGCTGCACGGCCTGGCCTTCGTTGCCGTGGATGAGGATGGGGGCGGAGGTGTTCGCGGTGATCTCGTCGAAAGCCGCCGCCGTGGTTTCCAGCAGGGCGTTTTCCGGAGCAAAGCGGCGCGCGACCACGGCGGCCAGGCGCTTGCCCAGACCGATGTCGGCCAGGATCTCTTCGCGCGAGGCGGCGCCCGAGCCCTTGGCGAGCTTGTCCCAGTTCGGGTCGTCGTCGCCCGCGTGCGGCAGGCCGAGCTGGTCGAAGGCCTGGTCCAGCAGGCGGCGGCCGAAGGCGACGGATTCCTCGTACTTGACGGTGCGCAGGTAATGGCGGATTTCCGAGCGGGCGCGGCCCGAGCGGACGTAATTGAGCCATTGCGCGCTGGGACGGGCGGCCGGGGAGGTGATGATCTCCACCGAGTCCCCGCTCTTGAGTTCGGTGCGCAGGGGGGCGAATTCGCTGTTGATCTTGGAGGCCACGGCGTGGTTGCCGATGTCCGTATGGATGCTGTAGGCGAAGTCCACGGGAGTGGCGCCGCGGGGCAGGGAGATGATCTTGCCCTTGGGGGTATAGACGTACACGGCGTCGGGGAACAGGTCCACCTTGACGTGTTCCAGGAACTCGGCGGAATCGCCGGTCTGGCTCTGGATGTCCAGCAGCGACTGCAGCCAGCGATGGGTGCGCTTCTGCAAGTCGTTGAGCGTGACGTCGTCTTCCTTGTACAGCCAGTGCGAAGCCACGCCTTCTTCGGCCACGTGGTCCATTTCGCGGGTGCGGAACTGGAATTCCACGGGGGTGCCGTAGGGGCCGATCAGGGTGGTGTGCAGGGACTGGTAGCCATTGACCTTGGGGATGGCGATGTAGTCCTTGAACTTGCCCGGCACCGGGCGGTAGAGCTGGTGCAGCGTGCCCAGGGCCAGGTAGCATTCGGGCAGCGTATGCACAATGACCCGGAAACCGTAGATGTCCAGCACGTCCGAGAAGGACTTCTTCTGTTCGACCATCTTGCAGAAGATGCTGTAGAGGGATTTCTCGCGGCCGGATATCTCCGCCTCGATGCCGGCGGCCGGCAGGGCAATCTTGACCGCGTCGGTGATCTTGCCCAGCACCTCGCGGCGATTGCCGCGCGCCGCCATCAGGGCCTTGTGCAGCACCTTGTAGCGATTGGGATACATGGCCTTGAAACAGCGGTCCTGCAGTTCGCGGAACAGCGTGTTCAGGCCCAGGCGATGGGCGATGGGCGCGTAGATGTCCAGGGTTTCCTGGGCCACGCGGCGGCGCTTTTCCGGCTTGACCGCGTCCAGCGTGCGCATATTGTGCAGGCGGTCGGCCAGCTTGATCAGGATGACGCGCACGTCGCGCGACATGGCCAGCAGCATCTTGCGAAAGCTGTCGGCCTGCTGCTGCGTCTTGGTGGCGAATTCCAGGCGTTCCAGCTTGGACAGGCCGTCCACGATCTCGGCCACGTCGGTGCCGAATTTTTCGGCCAGCTCCTGCTTGGAGACGTCCTGGTCTTCGATGACGTCGTGCAGCAGGGCGGACATCAGCGCGTCGGTGTCCAGCTTCCAGCCGGCGCAGATTTCAGTGACGGCGATGGGATGCGAGATGTAGGGCTCGCCGCTGGCGCGGAACTGCCCGAGGTGGGCCTGGTCGGCGAAGCGGTACGCTTCGCGGACGCGTTCCACGTCCTTGGGGTCCAGGTACTGGGAGATGATCTTGGTCAGCGGAGCGAGCGAGGCGATGGCGGCGTTGCCGCCTTCCGGGGCGGGCAGCGGCGCGACGCCGGCTTCGGCCTTGGGCTTGCGGCGTCCCAGCCGCGAGCCTTTTTTCAGGACGGCCAGAAGACCAGACGATGCGCCGCGTAAACCCGGAAATGCCATACAGTGCTCCGCAGATGGATCAGGTGGGAACCTTGCGCAGCATTTCCAGGCCGGTTGCGCCAGCGGCGATTTCGCGCAGCGCCGTCACGGTGGGCTTGTTCTTGCTTTCCAGGCGGGGTTCATGGCCCTGAGCCAGTTCGCGCGCGCGGTAGGCGGCAGCCAGGGTCAGTTTGAAACGGTTGGGGACTTGCTCCAGGCAGTCCTCGACAGTGATGCGTGCCATAGTTAGACCTGTGGTCGAAGAAGAATGAAAGAGGAAAAATCAAACTTGATGCGAAAGGGCATCGGCGCCTAATTGTTGAAAGAGTTCGCGATGCCGTACCGACTGGGTGGCCGTGCGCAGACGGCTGGCCTGTACGATGCTCGATAGTTGCGCTAATGCCTCATCGAAATCTTGATTGATAATAGCATATTGGCACTCATTCACATGGGCGATTTCGCTGCTGGCGGCCTGCAGGCGGCGGGCGATGACCTCGTCGCTGTCCTGGCCGCGATTGCGCAGGCGCGCCTCCAGGGTGGGCAGCGAAGGCGGCAGGATGAAGATGCCGACGGCCTGGGGGAAGTGTTCGCGCGCCTGCTGCGCGCCCTGCCAGTCTATCTCCAGCAGCACGTCGCGGCCGGACCGCAGGGCCTGCTCGATGGGCGCGCGCGGCGTGCCGTAGTAGTTGCCGTGCACCAGGGCCCATTCCAGCATGGCCTTTTCCTGGCACAGTTGCTCGAAGCGGGGCTTGTCGACGAAGAAGTAGTGCTGGCCGTCGACCTCGCCCGGGCGAGGCGCGCGCGTGGTGGCGGAAATGGACAGCATGATGGCCGGGTCCTGGGCCAGCAGGGCGTTGACCAGGCTGGATTTGCCGGCGCCGCTGGGGGCGACGACCATGAAGATGGTGCCGGGATAGCTCGTGGACATGATGAGCGGTGTCTGAAATGAAACGTTGAAGGAAATTAATCGGCCTGTTCGCCGGTCTGGCCGAATTCGCCCAGGACGGCCTGCAGGCTGGCGGCGTCGGCGCACAGGAACACGACCGTGTCGTTGGGGTTCATGTTGAAGAGCACGTCCTGCACCTGCTCGGCGGCATCCTCAGCCTGGGCGATGGCCATGACGTGCACGTCGCCGCCCGCCTCGAACTGCTCTTCCGGAACGATTTCCGTGACCGCATCCAGGTCCGGTTCGCTGATGGCCAGGTAGGCCCACACCTTGTGTTCGTCCAGCGCTATCTCGAGCACGTAGCCCGAGTCGGTCAGTCGTATGATTTCGCTTTGTACTTGCATGGTGGATGGCCGGTTCAGGTAAAGGAAAGGGTGGCGACGACGGGCGCGTGATCCGAGGGCTGTTCGTTGGCGCGCGGCTCGCGGTCGATCATGCAGGCCGAACAGCGGGGCCGCAGCGCCTCGGACAGCAGCACGTGGTCGATGCGCAGGCCCGCGTCGCGGCGGAAGGCGAAGCGTCGGTAGTCCCACCAGGTGAAAGGGCTGCCGGTCTGCTCGAACAGCCGGTAGGCGTCGTGCAGGCCCAGATCCAGCAGCTGCCGGAATGCCTGGCGCTCGGCCGGCGACACCAGCACGTCCCCCGCCCACTTGGCCGGATCGTGCACGTCTTCGTCGGCCGGGGCAATATTATAGTCGCCCAGGATGGCCAGCCGCGGATACTCGGCCAACTCTTTTTGCAGCCATTCGCGCAGGGCCGAGAACCATTGCAGCTTGTAGACGTACTTGTCGCTCTCCAGCGACTGGCCATTGGGACAGTAGGCGCTGATGACGCGCAGCGGGCCATCCGGCGACTCGTAGGTGGCGGCCAGCAGCCGCTGCTGGGGGTCTTCATGGTTGGGCAGATTGCGCTGCACATCCGCACCGGGCTGGCGCGAGATCAGGGCCACGCCGTTGTAGGTTTTCTGGCCGGCCCAATGGGCCTGGTAGCCGATCTCCTGCAGGGCCTGCAGAGGAAAGCGCTCATCGGGAATCTTCAGTTCCTGCAGGCAGAGCACGTCCACGGGATTGGCCTGGAGCCAGTCCAGGACCTGCGGCAGGCGAACGTTCAGGGAATTGACGTTCCAGGTGGCAAGTTTCATGGTGTATGGGAATTCTTTGAAATTCAGAAGCTTATATTGGTGTTTTGCGTATATTCTTGATTTGGCTACCCATTCAGCCCCCCGTTCAGTGCGGGCCAGGTGAGCGCGTCCGTGTTGCGCGGATGCCACTATCATAGCAGCGGACGCTCCTGTCAGTCTCGAGCGTGTGACCTCGCGGTCGTCGATTGGGGGGCATGTCTGACGCAGGGCGACGGCGCTCCGATTGGTGCAAGTGCTTGTGAACGATATAGTCGATGGACTGATTCGGAGGATATATGCCATGCAGCCACGCATTCATGTCATCACCATCGGTGTCGATGATCTCGCCAGGTCGCTGCGTTTTTATCGGGACGGACTTGGCTTCAAGACCGAAGGAATTGTCGGCGCCGAATTTGAATACGGCGCCGTCGTCTTCATTGATTTGCAGCCCGGCCTTCGTCTGGCGCTATGGCCTCGTTCGAGTATTGCGTACGACACGGGCTTGCCATTGAGTTCTTCCTGCGCCATAGAAATGACGCTCGGGCATAACGTTTCTTCCAGGGCGGAAGTGGACGAGATCATGCGACTGGCCAGAGAAGCGGGAGGCGTCGTCCTCAAGCCGGCGCAGGAGACCTTCTGGGGCGGCTACGCGGGCTACTTCCAGGACCCTGACGGCCATGTATGGGAGGCGGTCTGGAATCCTGCCTGGGAATTGCCAGGGTAAGCCGCGATGGTGGCGTTCTTGAGATGCGCAGCCGCAATCCTTTGGCGGCAGACGGAACCGTAGTGTTCTTGGCGGCCGGACGGCCAGCTGCAGGAAAGGTAGTGGAGGCGCGGGCTGGAATCGAACCAACCTAGGCGGATTTGCAGTCCGCCACATAACCAATCTGTCACCGCGCCTTTTATTTTGTCCTGGGACATGTAAAATTATGCCCGAGGACAAAGGCAAATGCAAGCCTGAAGGCACAAGGGCTGGCCCCGGCACGATTCACAGCATGCAGACGTACCGTCCCGCACTCATTTTGCCGTCTGTGCGCGGCATTCCAACGTCCAAGGACTTCGCGTGCATTATCAGTTCCCCATCGTCATCATCGACGAAGACTTTCGTTCCGAAAATGCCTCCGGGCTCAGCATCCGGGTGCTGGCCGACGCCATTGCGGCCGAGGGCTTCGAGGTGCTGGGCACCACCAGCTATGGCGACCTGAGCCAGTTCGCCCAGCAGCAAAGCCGCGCCAGCGCCTTCATCCTGTCCATCGACGACGAGGAGTTCACCCAGGACGGCGACAGCGCGCCGGCCCTGGTCAACTTGCGCGCCTTCATCCACGCCGTGCGCCGGCGCAACACCGACGTGCCCATCTACGTGTACGGCGAGACCAAGACCGCACGCCACATGCCCAACGACATCCTGCGCGAGCTGCAGGGCGTCATCCACATGTTCGAGGACACGCCTGAATTCGTGGCCCGCCATATCGTGCGCGAGGCGCGCAGCTACGTGGAAGGCGTCAAGCCGCCGTTTCTGAAGGCCCTGCTGGACTATGCCGAGGACGGCTCCTATTCCTGGCACTGCCCGGGCCATTCGGGCGGAGTGGCCTTCCTGAAGAGCCCGGTGGGACAGATCTTCCATCAGTTCTTCGGAGAAAACATGCTGCGCGCCGACGTCTGCAACGCGGTGGAGGAGCTGGGACAACTGCTCGATCACAACGGCGCCATCGGGGCCAGCGAGCGCAACGCCGCGCGCATCTTCAATGCGGACCACTGTTTTTTCGTCACCAACGGCACCAGCACCAGCAACAAGATCGTCTGGCACCATGCCGTGGCGCCGGGCGACGTGGTGGTGGTGGACCGCAACTGCCACAAGTCCATCCTGCACAGCATCGTCATGACGGGCGCCATTCCGGTGTTTCTGCGCCCTACGCGCAACCATTTCGGCATCATCGGACCGATTGCGCGCAGCGAATTCGACGTGCAGTCCATCCGCGACAAGATCCGCGCCCACCCCTTGCTGTCCCACGTGGACGCCGATACGGTCCAGCCGCGCGTCATGACCCTGACCCAGTCCACCTACGACGGCGTCATCTACGACACCGAAGCCATCAAGTCGGCCCTGGACGGCTACGTGGACGTACTGCACTTTGACGAAGCCTGGATCCCGCACGCGGCCTTCCACCCGTTCTACGGCCATTTCCACGCCATGGGCAAGAGCCGCCCGCGGCCCCGGGAGTCCCTCGTGTTCTCCACGCAGTCCACTCACAAGCTGCTGGCCGGCATCAGCCAGGCCAGCCATGTGCTGGCGCAGGATTCGGCCACGCGCCGGCTGGATCGCCACCTCTTCAACGAGGCCTACCTGATGCACACCAGCACCAGCCCGCAGTACGCCATCGTCGCGTCCTGCGACGTGGCCGCCGCCATGATGGAGCCGCCGGGCGGCCGGGTGCTGGTCGAGGAAAGCATCGTGGAGGCGCTGGACTTCCGACGCGCCATGCGCAAGGTGGAGTCGCAGTTCGCGGCCGACGACTGGTGGTTCAAGGTCTGGGGCCCGCCCAGCCTGGCGGAGGACGGCATCGGCGAGGCGGCGGACTGGATCATCCGCGACGATCCCGAACATGGCGGCTGGCACGGCTTCGGCCCGTTGGCGGACGGCTTCAACATGCTCGATCCCATCAAGGCCACCATCGTCACGCCGGGGCTGGACCTGGACGGCACCTTCGCCGCCAGCGGCATTCCCGCCTCCATCGTGACCAAGTTCCTGGCCCAGCGCGGCGTCATCGTCGAAAAGACGGGGCTCTACAGTTTCTTCATCATGTTCACCATCGGCATCACCAAAGGCCGCTGGAACTCGCTGGTGACCGCCTTGCAGCAGTTCAAGGACGACTACGATCGCAACCTGCCGGTCTGGCGCGTGCTGCCGGAGTTCGCCCGCCAATACTCCTGCTACGAAGAAATGGGCCTGCGCGACCTGTGCCAGCACGTGCACCAGATGTATGCCCGCCACGATATCGCGCGACTGACCACGGAAATGTATTTGTCGCAGGTCGTGCCCGTCATGAAGCCCAGCGACGCCTTCGCCTGCATTGCCCAGCGGCGCACCGAACGGGTGGAGATCGACCGCCTGGAAGGCCGGGTCACGACCAACCTGATCACGCCGTATCCGCCCGGCATCCCGCTGCTGATCCCGGGCGAGGCCTTCAACAAGACCATCGTGGACTTCCTGAAATTCCCGCGCGAACTCAACCTGCGGTGTCCGGGTTTCGGGACGGACATCCACGGCTTCGTGGAGGAGCGCGGCGCGGACGGGCAGATGCGGTACTACGTGGACTGCGTGGCGCAATAGGAGGATGCGGCCGGGATCGCCTCCCGGCCGCTGCCCTGTAAGACCGCGTCAGGATCGAAGCGCCGGGGCGGCGGGGCGGGCGGCCGGCGCGCCGAAATGCCGCGGCCCGTGCATGCGCCATGCGCTGGCCATGGCGACCACTCCCAGCAGACTCAGGTACCAGACTATGTAGCGCGGGCTGCCGTCGCCCCAGGCCAGCAGGGATGTGGCCACGATGGGCGCCAGGCCGCCGCCCAGGGCGCCGGAGATCTGCACGGCGATCGAGATGCCGCTGTAGCGCACCTCAGGCGGGAACTGGGACGAAAACAGGCTGCCCTGCGGTCCGTACAGGCAGGCATAGACCAGGCCGACGGCCAGCATCATGGCCAGGGTGATGGTGCCGGTGTCGCGGGTCTGCAGCATGTCGAAGAACAGCGGCGCGAAGACCAGAATGCCCGCCGAGCCGGTCATGAACACCCACTTGTGGCCCAGGCGATCGCCCAGCAGGCCGAATACCGGCATGGCGAACAGGGCTGCGGCCGCGCCCCAGATGGTGGCGTCCAGCAGCACGGTGCGCGGCAGGCCCAGCGTGCCGGTGGCGTAGGCCAGGGCGAAGGTGACGACGGTGTAGAACCAGGTCACCTCCGCCAGACGGGCGCCGATCACCAGCAGCAGCTCGCGGGGATAGCGCCTGAAGACCACCTTGGCGGGCACCTCCACCTTGTCGCCCTTGCCCTGCATGCGCTCGAAGTCGGGGGACTCGGCCACTTTCAGGCGGATGAACCAGCCCACCAGCAGGAGCAGCACGCTGGCCAGGAACGGGATGCGCCAGCCCCAGGTGAGCATGTCTTTTTCGGGCAGGGCGGCGACCGCGCCCATGGCCAGCGACGACAGGATCAGGCCCGGCGCCACCCCGGCCTGGGGCAGGCTGCCGAAGAAGCCCTTCTTTCCTTCGGGGGCGTGCTCCACGGCCATCAGCACGGCGCCGCCCCATTCGCCGCCCACCGCCACGCCCTGGCAGAAACGCATCAGCACCAGCAGCACGGCGCCCCAGTAGCCTATGCTGTCATACGAGGGGATCAGCCCGATCAGGATGGTTGGTATGCCCATCATGAACAGGGTGATCAGCAGCATGGACTTGCGTCCGACGCGATCGCCGAAATGGCCGAAGACGATGCCGCCCAAAGGGCGGGCGAAGAAACCCACGGAATAGGTGGCGAAGGCGGCCAGCGTGCCCGTGATCGGGTCGAAGGCCGGGAAGAATATCTGGTTGAATATCAGGGCGGCGGCCGTGCCGTAGAGGAAGAAGTCGTACCATTCGATGGTGGTGCCCATCATGCTGGCCAGTCCCGCCGTCACGTACTGGCGGCGCGAGCGCGCCGCCTGCTTTGCAGGCATAGTCATGTTCGTATCCTTGCAAGTGTGAGAAAGGCGGCTCAGAGCGAGGGCAGGCCGGGGGCGCGACGCGACTGCCGGACCCAGTAGTCGAAGGTGGCGCGCACGATGAAGGGTTTGAGCAGGTAGTCATGCGCCTCGCGGGCCAGCGCGTCGTCCACGGGCGTCAGCGGCCCGAAGGCCTGGGCGCGGATCTGCAGGCGCGCGGCTCGCTCCAGGTACACGGACAGGTAGGTGGCTTCTTCGCAGGAGCGGCCGGCGGTCAGATAGCCGTGATGGGCCAGGATGATGGCGCGCTTGTCGCCCAGCGCCCCGGAGATGATGACTCCTTCCTGGTCCGCGATCGGCACGCCGGGCCAGTCGGGCAGGAAGGCGCAATCCTCGTGCAGGGGCGTCATGTCCATCTGGGCGATGACCAGCGGCTGCCGGGCCGCCGCCAGCGCGCTGGCCCAGGGAGAATGGGTGTGGATGATGGATTGCACGTCGGGCCTGGCCTGGTAGACCCACAGGTGAAAGCGCGTGGCCGGATTGGCCATGCCGTGCCCGGACAAGGTGTTCAGGTCCCGGTCCACTTCGATGAAGTCCTGGGGCATGGCCTCGTCAAAGCCCAGACCGAAGCGCAGAGTCCAGTAGGCGTCGGGGCGTTCGGAGCGCACGCTGATCTGTCCCGCCAGCCCGGCCTCCTGTTCGGTCATGGCCAGGATGCGGCAGGCGCAGGCCATGGTTTCGGGAATGCTGCGCTCCACCGGGCGCAGGTGGCGGGCCATGTCCTGCGTGGCCCGGGCGTCGAAATAGGATTTCTCCCTGAGTGCGTTCGGCATCTTGTCTCCTTTGGAATTGTTGTGAGCCTGCATGGGGCAGGCCTGGAGCCAGTATGGCGATTGCAGGGAGCGCAAGCCATGATGCTGCGCTCATAGCAGCTATTCCACCGTGGCGTCTTCCAGGGTGTCGGCGGCGCGCATGGCGCAACTGAGCAGTTCTGTCGTCAGGGTCTGAGGCTGGCGATCCGCGCGCAGGATGGCGACGACCCGGCGCTGCAAGGCCGGCGCCGTGACGGGGTGCTTGTGCAGTTCGTACTCGGCCAGGAGCCTGTCGGGAATGCGGGCTGGCAGGATGCAGTCGCCTACGCCGGAGGACACCAGGCGCAGCATGGCGTCTATGGTCTCGGCCTCGGCCACGAATTCGGGCTCCAGTCCGCTGCTGTGCACCATGCGGCGCAAGGCATAGTGGCTGGGAAACCCCACCAGCCGCAGCGGCCGCGCCGTCAGGTCGCCGTCCGGCGCCGGATCCGGACGCGCCGAGATCAGGCACATCTGGTCGTCGAACAGCACATGCGACACCAGGTCGCCGCAGTCCACGGCCACGTCGTAGACAAAGCCCATGTCCGCCTTGCCGGTTTCGACCAGGGAGACGACTTCGGGCGAGCTGTGGCCGAGCAGGGACAGGTTGACGCTGGGGTGCGAACTCATGAAGGTTGCCGCCACATCGGCCATGAAGTAGTAGCTCAGGGTGTGAACGGTGGCCAGGCGGACGGTGCCCTGGCTCACCCCGTACTGCTGGCGCACGGTGTCCACCGCCAGGTCTATGCGCCGATAGGCCGGTTCGATGGCGTCGCGCAACAGGCGGCCGGCGTCGGTCAGCTTGACGCCGCGCCCGGTGCGCACGAACAGCGGCTTGCCCAGGGCCTGCTCCAGGGCGGCCAGTTGCTTGCTGATGCCTGATTGGCTCTGGTCCAGTTCGTCCGCGGCCCGCGACAGGGATTCAAGCTGAGCGATGCGCAGAAAATAGCGCAGCGGGCGATCCAGGGTGTCCATGATATGTCTCCCTTGTGCATGATGGCCTTCTGGCGAGGCATGCGCAGAGCGTACACGGCTTGTCCTGGGCTGACGATCAGTACAAATAAGGATGCCGGCTCCAAACCAGGCGGGCAGACTCGCAAGGTCCGCGCTGGCATGCCTGATTTTGTTCAAAAACAGCTTATTTTCAGCGATTGAATACCTAACTTCTGCAAAAATTGATTCGTATTCTAATTATTGATATAATCAAATAATCGGGGCGCTAAGGGGGCGCCCCCTGTCGATGTCAACAGGAGCAAATCGTGAGTCAATCGAAACCGGTTCGTCGCAAACAGGCCTTTGAGGTCGAGCCCCTTAATTGGGTCGCTCCCAAGAAAGCCGCGCGGGAAACAGATGCCGAAAGCAAGACGGAGCAGCCCAGCGAGCACTGCGCCGCCGAAACGGCCTGATAGTGCCGCGGTATTGAAAAATAGCGCAAGCATGATTGCTTGCGCTATTTTTTTGGGCCTTGGGTGCGGCTGCACAGCCTGGCGGGGATCAGGACAGGCGCTCAGGCAGGCGCCCATGCTGCAGCAGGCTGACGGCGGCCTGCTCGAATCCCGCCCAGGCCGCGACGGCCAGCTGGGATCCCGTGCTGACGCGGCGCACGCCCAGGGCGGCGAGGTCGGACACGGTCAGGCTGGGATCGATCAGCAGCACATTGACGGGGGTAGGGGCCACGGCCTGTACGACGCGTGCGATGTCGTCCAGCCGGCGCAGGCCTGGCGCGTAGACCACGTCGGCGCCCGCCTGGGCGTAGGCCTGCAGCCTGTCTATGGTTTCGTCCAGGCCGGCCGCGCCTGTCAACAGGCCTTCGCTGCGCCCCACCAGCAGGACGTCCTCGCCGCTGGCCTGGATGGCGGCCCTGGAAGCCCGGATGCGGGCGACGGCCAGGTCTTTTTCATACAGTCCGTCGTCGCGGCGGTCCTCGATGGACAGTCCGGCGATGCCGGTGCCTATCGCCAGGCGCACATTGGCGGCTACCTCGTCGGGCTGCGCGGCGAAACCGTCTTCGAAGTCGGCATTGATGGGCAAATCGGTGCTGGAGGCCAGCTGGCGCAAATGTTCGAGCAGCGCGTCGCGGCCGGGCTGGAAATCGTCCAGCCCCTGAGCCCAGGCGTAGGCCGCACTGCTGCTGGCGATGGCCTGCGCGCCTAGCCGTTCCAGGCGGCGTACGCCGCCCAGGTCCCAGGGATTGGGCAATATGAGGGTGCCTTGCTGGTGCAGTGCGCGAAAGCGCCGGCGTTTTTCCTGCGTGCTGAGACTCATGACCGTGCTCCGGAAGAAGGGGATAGGCAGTGTGTCGTCCTTTATCGCGGGGGACACTCCGATTCTTGCTGCAGAAACCGGCCGGTGCAATAGCCCGTCTCAAATAAGGCTCTTGGGAATTCGCGTGGGTCGGGCGCCCGGGCGGCATCGATGCGGATAAAAAAGCGCAGGCCCGGGCCTGCGCTTTGATTCCGGCGGCAGGCGCCTATTTTTTCTTTGCTTTCTTGCGGATGACCAGCACCGGGATTTCCGACTGGGTCAGGACGTGCTGGGTCTCGCTGCCCAGCAGGATGCGCTGGTAGCCCTTGCGGCCGTGCGAGGCCATGACGATCAGGTCGGCCTTCTGTTTTTCGGCGGCCGATATGATGGCATTGGCGATCAGGTCCGACTTGGCGACGACGGTTTTGACCGCCACGCCTATGTCCTTGCCGGCCTGCTTGACGGCCGCCAGCTCGGCTTGGGCGTGCTCCGTCCACAGCGCCTCGACGCGGCTGTCCATCTTCTGGTCCAGGATGGGGCCGCCTTCCAGGTAGCTCTGCCGGTAGCGCGGGATGACGCGCAGTGCAATGAGCTTGGCGTCGCAGGCTTTGGCCAGATTCAAGGCGTGGCGGACGGCGTGGTCGGATAGTTCCGATCCGTCGGTGGCGACCAGAATGCGCTCGTACATGGGGGAATTCCTTAAAGAGGGTTATCAGCGGCGTGTGTTTTGTATAACGTATCAGGAACCTTACTGTGAATTGTCCCTGTTGTGTCCGGTCTGCGGTCTCAGGAACAGGGGATTTACGTTCCGGGAGCGGGGCGTCCACGCTTTTTGCTCCTGTTGCCGCGCCCGCAAAGGGCGCAGGGAGACTTCAATGACAGACGTAGTCGTAGTCCAGGCATGCCGCACCGCCATCGGCGATTTTGGCGGAGCGCTCAAGAATGTATCGCCGGTGGAATTGGGAGCCATGGTGCTGCGGGCCGCGCTCGATCGCAGCGGGGTGGACGCCGCCGATGTGCAGCATGTGGTCATGGGACAGGTGATCCAGACCGAACCGCGCGACATGTATCTGTCGCGCGTGGCGGCCGTGCAGGCCGGGCTGGGCTATGACACGCCGGCCATGAACGTGAATCGCTTGTGCGGCTCGGGCCTGCAGGCCATCGTCTCGGCCGCGCAGGGCATTCTGCTGGGCGACGCCGAAGTGGCCCTGGCCGGCGGGGCCGAAAGCATGAGCCGCGCTCCTTATATGTCCAGCGCGCACCGCTGGGGAGCCCGCATGGGCGACACCGTGATGATGGACATGATGACGGGCGCGCTGACCGATCCCTTCGATCGGGTCCATATGGGCATCACGGCCGAGAATGTGGCGCGCCGTTACGGGATCACGCGGGCGGACCAGGACGAGCTGGCGCTGCAGTCGCACCGGCGGGCTCAGCGGGCCATCGAGCAGGGTTATTTCAAGGGGCAGATCGTGCCCGTCATCCAGAAAAGCCGCAAGGGCGAGCTTGTGTTCGACCAGGACGAGCACGTGCGCCCCGATGCGACCCCGGAGAGCTTCAGCAGCCTCAAGCCCGTGTTCCTTCAGGAAGGCGGCAGCGTGACGGCGGGCAATGCCTCGGGCCTGAATGACGGCGCGGCGGCGGTCCTGCTCATGTCCGCGGACCAGGCGCGCGCCAGGGGACTGGCGCCGCTGGCGCGCCTGGTGTCCTGGGGGCATGCCGGCGTGGAGCCCGGCATCATGGGCATGGGGCCGGTGCCGGCCACGCGCGCCGCCTTGCAGCGCGCCGGCCTGGCGCTGGCGGACCTGGACGTGATCGAGTCCAACGAGGCCTTCGCGGCGCAGGCTTGCGCGGTATCGCGCGAACTGGGCCTGGACCTCGAACGGGTCAATCCCAACGGCAGCGGCATCAGCCTGGGGCATCCCATCGGCGCCACCGGGGCGGTACTGACGGTCAAGGCCCTGCACGAGCTGCAGCGAATCCAAGGGCGCTACGCCCTGGTCACCATGTGCATAGGCGGCGGGCAGGGGATCGCGGCCATCTTCGCCCGCGATTGAGGCAGGCCGGGCCGTTCGGGGGGGCGGCTGGCTGGTATGATGGCGCCTTTGTCAAAAGCGCCGGGCGCGGCCGGCGATTTTCGAGGAATGAAGTGATGTGCGCCGATTTTGAGCATGACAGCCCCACCATGTCCGAGAGCGATGGCATCCGCTATCTGCACTTCGGGACGGAATGGATACAAGGCGCGATGCGCACGCGCAAGCCGGCCGAACTGGTCCTGGCCTATACCCAGCAGATGATGGCCTGGCTGATGTTCACCCGGCCGGGCAAGCAGGACAAGCTGGCCATACTGGGACTGGGCGCGGGTTCGCTGCTGCGATTCTGCCTCAAGAACACGCCCTGCCAGGTGCGCACGGTGGAGTGGAATCCGGCCGTGACCGGCATCTGCCAGGCTTTTTTCCGCCTACCGGGCAGCGACCGTTCGCAGATCGATCACGAAGATGCGGGGGTGTGGGTCCAGGACCCGGATCAGCATGGCCAATACCGCGCCCTGATGGTGGACCTGTATGACGCGTCCGCCCAGGGGCCGGTGCGCGACAGCCTGGAGTTCTATCAGAACTGCCGCGCGGTGCTGGACGGGGAGGGCATCATGACGGTCAACCTGTTCGGCGCCCATCCCAGCTTCGAGCGCAACATCAGCCACATACGCCAGGCCTTCGAGGGCAAGGTGCTGCTGCTGCCCGAGATGGACGAGGGCAATCAGGTGGTGCTGGCCTTCAAGGGCGATGCGCTGGAGATTACGGCCGGCGAACTGCTGGAGCGCGCCATGCAGGTGCAGGCCGATCATCAGCTGCCTGCACAGCGCTGGGCCCGCGAGCTGTTGTCGGCGCTGCGCGACACAGGCGCCAGACGGCCTTGAGGGCAGGGATTACCTGCAGGGCGCGGCCGTTTTATTCGCGGTAGACTTTAGTGCCTATAAAATTACCGCTTTTTCTCGCATCTAAGGAGTATCGGATGAAGCTGATCAGGTCTGTACATCAACTGGCGGCCGCTTTGGCATGTGTGGGGTTCATGTCCGGCGCCGCCGTGCATGCACAATCGGTGTCGGTGTCGTCGATCGTCGAACATCCGGCGCTCGATTCCATCAAGGACGGCGTGCACAAGGCGCTGACCGATGCCGGCTACACCGAAGCCAAGGGCCTGAAGTGGCAGTTCCAGACCGCTCAGGGCAATCCGGCGATTGCCGCTCAGATCGCGCGCAAGTTCGTGGGCGACAAGCCCGACGTGATCGTCGCCATTTCCACGCCGTCGGCGCAGGCCGTGGTCGCCGCCACCAAGGATATACCGGTGGTGTATTCGGCCGTGACCGATCCCGTGGTGGCGCACCTGGTGTCCAGCATGGAACCATCCGGCACCAACGTCACCGGCGTGTCCGACGCCCTGGCCCTGGAGCCGCAGATCGAGCTGATCAAGAAAGTCGTTCCCGAGGCCAAGAAGGTCGGCATGGTCTACAACCCCGGCGAAGCCAACTCCGCCGTGGTCGTCAAGCAGATGAAAGAACTGCTGCCCAAGCACGGCATGTCGCTGGTCGAGGCCACCGCGGCCCGCACCGTGGACGTGGGCGCGGCGGCTCGCAGCCTGGTGGGCAAGGTGGACGTGATCTACACCAACACCGACAACAATGTGGTCTCGGCCTACGAGTCCCTGGTCAAGGTCGGCAACGACGCCAAGGTGCCGCTGATCGCCTCGGACACCGACAGCGTGGCGCGCGGCGCCATCGCCGCCCTGGGCGTGAACTACTATGACCTGGGCGTGCAGACCGGCGGGATCGTCATCCGCATCCTGAAAGGCGAGAAGCCCGGCGCCATCGCTTCCGAGACCAGCAGCAAGCTGGAGCTGTACGTCAATCCCGGCGCGGCCAAGCGCCAGGGCGTGACGCTCAACGATGAATTCGTGAAGACCGCCACCAAGATCGTGGAATAATCGCGCCTTGTTCCTTGCACCGGGCCGATTCCAGAACAAGAAACGCCTCCCCCGGGAGGCGGCGAGCAGGGCTTGGCCCGCGCGGCGCGAGGGCGTTTATCTCTTTTTTGCAGGTGGGCCGCCACAAGCCGCCCACCTGTGTCAATTGCACACCAGACGCACGACAACATGTCTATCTATTCCATGTGGGGGGCCCTGGAGATCGGTCTGATATTCGGACTGGTCGCCCTGGGAGTCCTGATCTCTTTTCGCATCCTGCGTTTTCCCGACCTGACGGTCGACGGCAGTTTTCCTCTGGGCGGCGCCGTGGCCGCCACCCTCATCAGCCAAGGCTCGGATCCTTTCCTGGCCACCATCGCCGCCACCTTCACCGGCGCGCTGGCCGGCAGCGTGACCGGCTGGCTCAATGTGCGCCTGAAGATCATGGATCTGCTGGCCAGCATCCTGATGATGATCGCCCTGTATTCCATCAACCTGCGCATCATGGGCCGCCCCAACGTGCCGCTGATCATGGAGCCCACGGTCTTTACCGTGCTGCAGCCCGACACCATCGCCGACTACATCGCCCGGCCTTTGCTGCTGATCGTTCTGGTGGTGCTGGTCAAGCTGGCGCTGGACTGGTTCTTCGGCACCCAGACCGGGCTGGCCATGCGCGCCACCGGATCAAACGCCCGCATGGCGCGCTCCCAGGGCGTGGCCACCGGCAATATGGTTCTGCTGGGCATGGCCATTTCCAACGCGCTGGTCGCGCTGGCCGGCGCGCTGTTCGCCCAGTCCCAGGGCGGTTCGGACATTTCCATGGGCATAGGCACCATCGTGATCGGCCTGGCGGCCGTGATCGTGGGCGAGAGCATCCTGCCGGCGCGCAAGCTGTTCTATGCGACTCTGGCAGTGATCCTGGGCGCCATCCTGTACCGTTTTTTCATCGCCCTGGCGCTCAACGCCGATGTCATCGGCCTGAAGGCGCAGGACCTGAACCTGGTCACGGCCTTGCTGGTGACCGTCGCCCTGGTGATACCCCTGTTCAAGAAACGCATGCGCGGCCGCAAAGGAGCTCAGTAAGATGCTGGAAGCCAATAATCTGCGCCTGACCTTCAACCCCGGCACGCCCATCGAGACCCGCGCTTTGCGCGGCCTGTCGCTGAACATTCCGGAAGGCCAGTTCGTCACCGTCATCGGCTCCAACGGAGCGGGCAAGTCCACCTTCCTGAACGCCATTTCGGGCGACCAGTCGGTGGACGAGGGCGAGATCCTGATCGACAAGGCCAACGTCACCCGCATGCCGGTCTGGCAGCGGGCCAACTGGGTGGCGCGCGTGTTCCAGGACCCCATGGCGGGCACCTGTGAAGATCTGACCATCGAGGAGAACATGGCGCTGGCCACCGGCCGCGGCAGCCGCCGGGGCTTGTCGCGCGCGGTGCGCAATGACATGCGCGATGAGTTCCGCGAGCGCCTGGCGACGCTGGGACTGGGCCTGGAGAATCGCCTGGCCGACCGCATCGGCCTGCTGTCGGGCGGCCAGCGCCAGGCCGTCAGCCTGCTGATGGCGGCCTTGAGGCCGTCCAAGATCCTGTTGCTGGACGAGCACACGGCGGCGCTGGACCCGCGCACGGCGGATTTCGTGCTGCAACTGACCAACCGCATCGTGCGCGAAGGCGGCCTGACCACCATGATGGTCACGCACAGCATGCGCCAAGCGCTGGACGTGGGCGACCGCACGGTCATGCTGCATCAGGGCAAGGTGGTGCTGGACGTCAGCGGCGAACAGCGCCAGGGCCTGGACGTGCGCGACCTGCTGGAGATGTTCGAGAAGGTGCGCGGCGAGACGCTGGCTGACGACAGCTTGCTCTTGAGCTAGTTGTTTTCCCGTCATGCGAGAAAAACCACGGCGGTCCGCTGGACCGACCGTGGTTTTTTTTCACCTCTAGCTCACAGGCGCCTGATTATACTTATGCTTTTCAGTCGGGCGGGCAGATGCGCAGGGGCGAGTGGACTCACGGCAGGCTGCCGCCTTCACAATTGATATATGCCGAAATGAGTCCGGTTTCTCTTTTTCTGTATTTTTGAGAACGTTTTCGACATATACTTCAGGATTGCCGAAACCATACTACGCAGTCAGTTTAAGCGTAACATTTTGTATGACGCTTAGCTCAGGAGTACTTCATGTCATCTAAAAGCCTGCTGGGTTGGCAGCCTTTGCGCATTGCTGCTTTCTCTTCCATGGTCCTGCTTGCCGCTTGCGGCAACAAAGAGCCCCAAGCCGACATGAGCGGGATGAAGATCCCGGTCAGCGTCATCACCGTGCAGCCGACATCCACGGAGCTGTTCTCCGAGCTGCCCGGCCGGGTGGAGGCCATCAAGGATGCCCAGATCCGCGCCCGCGTCAACGGGATCGTCGAAGAAATCAACTTCGAGCAGGGCAGCGACGTGAAGCAGGGCCAGCTCCTGTTCACCATCGATCCGGCGCCGTATCGCGCTGCCCGCAATCAGGCGGCCGCCCAGCTCAAGAACGCCCAGGCCGAGGCTCGCAGCGCAGCGCTGCTGGCCCAGCGCTATGAGCGCCTGATCAAGGAAAACGCCGTATCCCGTCAGGAATACGATACGGCCAAGGCGCGCGCCTTGCAGGCGGACGCGGCCATCGCAGCCGCCAAGGCGGCCCTGGACGCGGCCGACATCAACCTGGGTTACACCAAGGTCGTCTCGCCTGTCGACGGGCGCATCGGCAAGGCCATGGTCACCGAAGGCGCTCTGGTGTCCGCCGCCAATGGCACCCAGCTGGCCACGGTCCAGCAGCTGGACCGCGTCTATGTGGACGTCACCCGTTCAACCTCGGAGCTGTCCCAGCTGCGCCGCGCCATGGCCGACGGCAAGCTGATCCAGGCCGGCGAGGGCAAGGCCAAGGCGCACGCCATCCTGGAAGACGGCACGACTTATGATCACGACGGCGCCCTGCTGTTCAGCGGCGTGAGCGTGGATCCGTCCACGTCCCAGGTGACGCTGCGGGCCGAGTTCCCCAACCCCGACCAGATCCTGCTGCCCGGCATGTACGTGCGGGTGCGGCTGGAGCAGGGCGTCGCGCGCGATGCGCTGCTGGTTCCCGCCCAGGCCGTCCAGTACACCAACGACGGGCGCACCAGCCTGATGGTGGTGCGCGACGGCAAGGTGCAGGCCGTGCCCGTGGCTCTGGGCGCCGAGGACAAAGGCCAGTACATCGTGAACCAAGGCCTGAACGCCGGCGACCAGGTCGTGGTTGAGGGTTTCCAGAAAATCCGCCCCGGCGCGCCGGTGCAGCCCATGCCCTGGAAGGGCGACAAGGGCGCGGGCGCCGCGCCCCAGGGCCAGGCGGCGCCCGATCAGGGGCGGCCCGCCCAGCCGGCGCAAGAGCCAGCCCCTGCAGCACAAACCGATGCCAAGTCTAGCGAGTAAGCGACATGCCTCAGTTTTTCATCGATAGACCCATTTTCGCGTGGGTCGTTGCCTTGGTCATCACTCTGCTGGGCCTGCTGGCCCTGCCGAACATGCCCGTGGCGCAGTATCCGGATGTGGCGCCGCCCCAGGTGACCATCCGCGCAACCTATCCCGGTGCAACCGCCGAGGACGTCTCCAGCACCGTGGCCAGCGTCATCGAGAACGAACTCAACGGCGCCAAGGGCCTGCTGTACTATGAATCCGTCAGCGACTCCTACGGGTCCACGGAAATCACGGCCACCTTCCGTCCCGGCACCAACCCCGATCTGGCGCAGGTGGACGTGCAGAACCGGGTCAGCAACATCACGGCGTCGCTGCCCGCCGCCGTGATGCAGCAGGGCCTGCACGTGGAACAGTCCAGCACGGGCTTTCTGATGGTGGTGACGCTGTCCTCGACCGACGGCACCCTGGACCAGGTCGCGCTGGCCGACTACATCCAGCGCAATATCCAGAACACGATTTCCCGCGTTCCCGGCGTGGGCCGCTTCCAGTTGTTCGCGGCCGGCCGCGCCATGCGCGTCTGGGTGGATCCGCAAAAGCTCGTCGGCTACCAGATGAGCATGTCCGAGGTCACCTCGGCCATCAGTCGCCAGAACGTGCTGGTGTCCGCGGGCATCCTGGGCTCGCCGCCCAATCCGAGCAGCCAGCGCGTGACCGCGCCCATCACCGTCAACGGCCAGCTGGAGACGGTGGAAGAGTTCGAGAACATCATCCTGCGCTCCAATCCGGACGGTTCGGCCGTGCGCATCAAGGATGTGGCGCGCGTGGAAGTGGGGGCCGACAACTACCAGTTCGGCGCCCGCCTGAACGGCCAGCCCACGGCAGCCTTCGCCATCTCGCTCTCGCCCGAGGCCAACGCCCTCGATACGGCCGACGCCATCAAGAAGCAGATGGACGAGCTGGCCCAGTTCTTCCCCGACAACATCCGCTACGACATTCCCTACGACACCTCGCCCTACATCGACAAGTCCATCACCCAGGTGGTGCACACCTTGCTGGAAGCCATGGTGCTGGTGTTCATCGTGATGTTCGTGTTCCTGCAGAACGTGCGCTATACGGTGATTCCCGCCCTGGTGGTGCCAGTGGCCATCCTGGGCGCCTTCGGCGTGATGCTGGCCCTGGGCATGTCGGTGAACGTGCTGACCATGTTCGCCATGGTGCTGGCCATCGGCATTCTGGTGGACGACGCCATCGTGGTGGTGGAGAACGTCGAACGCATCATGGTGGAGGACGGGCTGTCGCCCAAGGAAGCGACCAAGAAGGCCATGCCGCAGATCAGCGGGGCCATCGTGGGCATCACGCTGGTGCTGACCACAGTGTTCCTGCCGCTGGCCTTCATGTCGGGTTCGGTGGGCGTGATCTATCGCCAGTTTTCCGTGGCCATGGCCGTGTCCATCGCATTTTCGGCATTCCTGGCCCTGTCCTTCACGCCGGCGCTGTGCGCGACGCTGCTCAAGCCCATCCCCAAGGGCCACCACGAGACCAAGCGCGGCTTCTTCGGCTGGTTCAACCGCACGTTCAACACCACGACCAACCGCTACGAAGGCGTCGTGGCCAAGACCTTGCGCCGCGGCGGGCGCATGATGTTCATCTACCTGATCATGGTGCTGGTGCTGGGCTTCGTGTACCTGCGCATGCCCACCGCCTTCCTCCCCGAGGAAGACCAGGGCTACGTGATCGCCAACATCGAGCTGCCTTCGGGCGCGACCGCCAACCGCACCATCGAGATCATCGAGCAGGTCGAGGGCTACTTCAAGCAGCAGCCTCAGGTGGAGAACATCATTGCCGTGCAGGGCTTCAGCTTCAACGGCAACGGCCTGAACTCGGCCATCGCCTTCGTGCCCCTGAAGGACTTCAGCGAGCGCAAGGGCAAGGAGAACTCGGCCCAGGCGCTGTCCGGCAAGGCGATGGGCCAGCTGCTGTTCGGCCTGCCTGATTCCATGGTGATCGCCATCGTGCCGCCCGCCATTTCGGCGCTGGGCAACTCGGCCGGCTTCGACATGCGTCTGGAAGACCGCAGCGGCATGGGCCACGACGCCTTGATGGCCGGCGCGCAGCAGTTGCTGAACCTGGCCAAGCAGAGCCCCGTGCTGGATCCGCAGAGCGTGCGCATCACGGGCCTGGGTCCCGGCAAGCAGATCAGCCTGAAGATCGATCGCGAGAAGGCCGCCGCCCTGGGCGTGGACTTCAGTGAAGCCGCTTCGCTGATCTCGACCGCGCTGGGCTCGTCCTACGTCGGCAAGTTTACCAACCAGGGCCGCGTGCAAAGCGTATGGGTCCAGGCGGACGCGCCTTACCGCATGACGGTCGACGACGTGCTCAAGCTCAACGCCCGCAACAACGAAGGCAAGATGGTGCCCCTGTCGGCCTTCGTCAGCCAGGACGTGGAGCAGGGTCCCGTGCAGATCGTGCGCTACAACAGCTACGAGTCCGTGCGTATCGGCGGCGGTCCGGCCCCAGGCTACACCTCGGGCGATGCCATGGCCGAAATGGAACGCCTGATGAAAGAGCTGCCCGCGGGCTACGGCATCGAATGGACCGGCCTGTCCTACCAGGAGCGCCAGGCCAGCGGCCAGTCCAGCATCCTGATGAGCCTGGCCGTGCTGGTCGTGTACATGGTGCTGGCGGCCCTGTATGAAAGCTGGGCGATTCCGCTCTCGGTCATGCTGGCGGTTCCGCTGGGCATGCTGGGCGCGGTCCTGCTGGTGTTCGGCATGGGCATGGCCAATGACGTGTACTTCCAGGTGGGGATGGTGACCGTGATCGGCCTGTCGGCCAAGAACGCCATTCTGATCGTGGAGTTCGCCAAGGACGCCTACGCCCGGGGGGCGACCCTGATCGACGCCACGCTGGAGGCGGCGCGCCTGCGCTTCCGTCCCATCCTGATGACGTCCTTCGCCTTCATCCTGGGCGTGGTGCCGCTGGCGCTCGCCACGGGCGCGGGCGCCGCCAGCCAGAATGCGGTGGGCCTGGGCGTGCTGGGCGGCATGCTGGCCGCCACGCCTCTGGCCGTGCTGATGGTGCCGACTTTCTTCGTCGTCATCCTCAAGCTCTTCAAAACCAAGCCTCATCTGTTCGGTGAAGCCGCCAAGCAGCACGAGCGCGAGTTGGCCGCCAAGGCCGCGCAACAAGAACGGTCCGAAGGAGGACAGGTCTGATGTCTCGCCTATTTTCACGCAGTCCTCTGGTGCTGGCTCTCGCGCTTGCCTTGTCGGCATGCTCGCTGGCGCCCAAGTACGAGCGTCCCGCCTCGCCCGTGCCCGAGCAGTTCCCCCTGGCCCAGCAGGGCCAGGCCGATGCGGTCAGCGCGGCCGACCTGGGCTGGCGCGAGTTCTTCACCGATCCGCGCCTGCATGTCCTGATCCAGCAGGCGCTGGACAACAACCGCGACCTGCGCATCGCCACCCAGCGGATCGAAGAGGCGCGCGCGCAGTACGGCATCGCCCAGAGCGAGCAATTGCCCACCATCGGCGTCATGGCGGCCGAGCAGGCCACCCGCTATCCGCCCGAGTCCCGTCCGGGCGGCCCCGACTCGCCGTCGGTATCCAGGGGCTTCCAGGCCGGCATCGGCATCACGTCTTTCGAGCTGGACTTCTTCGGACGGGTGCGCAACCTGTCGCGAGCCGCTCGCGAGCAATACCTGGCGACCGAACAGGCGCGGCGCACCGCGCACATTGCAGTCGTGGCCGGCACGGCCGAGGCCTACTTCCGGGTGCGCGCCGCCGACGAGCTGCACAAGCTGATGGAAAACACCTTGCGCAGCCGGCAGGAGACGCTGCGCCTGGTGCAGTCCTCGTTCGACGCCGGCGTGGTGTCCTCGCTGGACCTGAACCAGGCCAAGGTGCAGTACAACACGGTGCGCTCCGACATGCAGCAGGTCGAGCGCGATCGCCAGAAGGCGATCAACGCTCTGCAGGTGCTGCTGGGCTCGCCCGTGCCTGAAGGCCTGCCGCAAGGCTTGCCGTTCACCCGGGCGCAACTGATGCCCAGCCTGCCGGCCGGGCTGCCATCCGACCTGCTGGAACGCCGTCCCGACATCATCGGGGCCGAGCACGCCCTGCAAGGCGCCAACTACAATATCGGCGTGGCGCGGGCGGCCTTCTTCCCGAACGTCACCCTGACCGGGCTGCTGGGCTTCCTGAGCCCCGAGCTGGGCGGCCTGTTTAGCTCCGGCAACCGCTACTGGCAGTTCCAGCCCCAGATCGTGATGCCGCTGTTCTCGGGCGGCACGCGCGGCAATCTGGCGCTGGCCGAGGCCCGCCGCGACATTGCCGTGTCCCAGTACGAGAAGAGCATCCAGGTGGCGTTCCGCGAAGTGGCTGATGCGCTGGCCGGCGAGGCCACCTTCGGCAAGCAGATCGAGGCGCTGCAGGAAGTGGACAAGGCAGCCAGCGAGTCGCTGCGTCTGGCCAAGCTGCGCTACGAAGTGGGCGTGGACAGCTTCCTGCAGGTGCAGACCGCCGAGGTCAACCTGTATGGCACCCGCCAGGCCTATATCCAGACCGGCCTGGCCTCGCTGCTGAACCGCGTCGAGCTGTACAAGGCGCTGGGCGGCGGCTGGAACGCCGATACCGTGGCAAGGACGGCGCCCGCGCCGGCTGCCGCGACATCGCAGGGATAAACAGGCGATAATACGCCCTGGGTGGACCGGTATCGGCAAGGGCCAAGGTGCCTGCAAGCCGGTCCGCCCTCGTAAACCATCCCTGGATTCACGGAGGCCGTAGGGGAATGATAGAACTGGGCGTCAATATCGACCACGTTGCAACGCTGCGCCAGCAGCGTCTCACCACTTATCCCGATCCCATCCAGGCCGCCCTGCGGGCAGAAGACGCCGGGGCGGACCTGATCACCTTGCATCTGCGCGAAGACCGGCGCCACATCCAGGACGCCGATGTCTTCAATATGCGGCCTGTCCTGCGCACCCGCATGAATCTGGAATGCGCCATCACCCCTGAAATGCTGGACATCGCCTGCCGCGTCAAGCCTGACGATGTCTGCCTGGTGCCCGAGCATAGGGCCGAGCTGACCACCGAAGGCGGCCTGGACGTTCTGGGCCATCTGGAACAGGTCAGGGCGGCGGTGCGGCAGTTGCAGGAGGCCGGCATCCGCGTATCCTTGTTCATCGATGCGGACGCCGCCCAGATCCAGGCGGCTGCAGACGTGGGCGCCACTGTCATCGAGCTGCACACCGGCGCCTACGCGGACGCCGACACGCCGGAGCAGGCCGCCGCCGAACTGGAGCGCATCCGCACCGGCATCGCTCAGGGCGTGTCCCTGGGGCTGCGCGTCAACGCCGGCCACGGCCTGCATTACGGCAATGCCCAGGCCATCGCGGCCTTGCCCGGCATTGCCGAACTGAATATCGGCCACGCCATCGTCGCCCAGGCCGTCTTCGACGGCTGGGACAAGGCCGTGCGCGACATGAAAGCCTTGCTCGTGCAGGCTTGTGCGCCTGGCAAGGCCTGACCTGGCGAGGCTGAACCGATGCGGCGCCCAGAGCGCCCCCTGCATCATGGCGAAGAAGAGCCGGCTGCAAGGCCGGATTTTTGCATTCATGGGCCGCCCTGAGGCGTAGCCTTCAACTGATTCTGGAAGACGTATGAGCAACATCGATTCTTTGCTGTCCCGCCGTTCCATCAAGCTCGTCCAAGGGCCCGGCCCCGACGAACGGCAACTGGACCTGATCCTGCGCGCCGCCATGTGCGCGCCCGACCATGGCCGGCTGCAGCCCTGGCGGTTCAAGCTGATCCGCGGGGCCAATGTGCAGGCCCTGGGCGAACTGGCCATCGCCGCCAGCGAACGCTCCGGCACGCCGCTGCCGGAGCAGAAGATCGCGGGCGTGCGCGCCTGGCTGGAAAAGGTGCCGCTGTTGATCGCCGTGGCCTGCCACATCGATCACAGCAACCAGAAGATCCCCGAAACCGAGCGCCTGCTGGCCACGGGCGCGGCCGTCACCAATATGCTCAATGCCGCCCATCAATTGGGCTTTGGCGCTTTCTGGAGCACGGGACTGGGAACCTATGTCGAGGAAGTGCCCGAGACCCTGGGCTTTGATGCGCTGGACTACCATTTCATGGGTTTTGTCTCCATCGGCACGCCCATCCATGCCTTGGGCCTGCCGCAGCGCCCCGAGCCCGCCGGCTTCGTCAGCGAGTGGCAAGCGGGCTGACCGGCCTTCGCGACCATGAAAACCCGGCTTTGGCCGGGTTTTTCACTTGGGCAAATACCAGGCGCTTAGAGCGTGTTACGCGCTTTCGGAATCGCGCCGCAAAGGCTCGCAATCTACAAATGCAGGGAAATCTGATTCAAGTAATCGGATTTTGCCTTCTAAGTTTCTTTCGAGCTCCTCCAATGTGTATCTCACGAGTCGAAATGCGAGACATAGACTTTGGAACGAATCAATTCCGCAGGCAGAATGGACTTTTTCAATTTTTTCACCCGAAAATCGTACCGGGCACCGCCAGTCCATCCCTCGGACCGTCTCGACATCTCGAATCGGCGCACCGATTTCCACCAGAATTCTAGAAGATGTTTCGCATTCAATAAGTTCGAAATCCCGACTCGCGATGGGTACGGTAAAGCTATCGGGGATTGGTTTTAATTCTTCCATGGGGAATCTTCCTCAGAATGGGTGACCGAACTGCGCGTGAAAAGCGCATAACGCGCTTTAGGCGAGCGTGTCGGCCAGATGCTGCCTGATGTGAGCGATGAATTCGATCGGGGCCGGCATCAGGGTTCGATTCTTGCGCGTCAGTATGGATATGCGCCGCATGACCTCGGGCTCCACGAGTTCCGCCGCATGAACGTCGAAGGCGGGAATGTATGGGTGATTGTTCATGGGCAGGATGCTGACCCCCATGTCGGCGTTCACCAGGCTCAGGACCGTTGTTGCGAATGAGACTTCGTTGGTGATGCGCAGCTCGATCCCCAGGTCATGGCAGGTCTGGTCTATCAGTTTGCGGATCGGGCTGGAGGGAGCCAGGGCAATGAAGGCCTGGCCCTGCAAATCCGCCCAGGCAATGGTTTTCCGTTGCGCCAAGGGGTGGTTCTTGCTGCACAGCGCGATGAACTTGTTGTCGAAAAGATGGGACTCCTCCAGGTCCAGGCTGCCGCTGAGCTCGAAGCAGGTGCCGATGCCGAAATCCACGCTTCCGGCGGCGACTGTCTCGGCAATGGCTTCTTCGGCTACATCGTGCAGGCTGAGCTTGATGTTCGGGTAGAGCGTGCGAAAGCTCTTGAAGCATGGGCTGAGCAGGCCTGAGGCTATCACCGTGGAGGCGACGATGCGGACCTGGCCGCGCTGCAGCGTGGACAGCTCATGCAGGTCATTGATGCCTTTGTTGAGGTCGTTGAATACGTTCTCCGCCACTTGACGGAAGTATCGGCCGGCCTCGGTCAGTTCCACCATCCGCGTATTGCGGTCGAGCAGCTGCACCGCCAGGCGCCCCTCCAATTCCCTGATCAAGGCGCTCAGCGCCGATTGCGTGATATGCATGGCCGCCGCCGCCTGGGTGAAATGCCGGGTGTCGGCGACCAGCAGGAAAGCGCGCAGCTGGCGTAGCGTGATGCTCATCACTCCTCCAATTCAGTGTTTTATTTTCTTAAAACATAAATATAAATAATTCGTTTAATGATTGCCGGCTTGTTGTAATGGCCCCAATAGCTGGCAAACGTATGAAACGCAGAAATTGGCGAGGTGAGCGAGATGACGATGACGCTGTCAGCCCCCATGGTGGGCATTCATCCGGCGCGGGTGAGCAGGATTCATAAAGTCGCCGCCGAGGTTCTGGAGCTCGAACTGGAGCTTGCCAGTCCGGACGCGTTGCCTGCCTATTCGGCAGGCGCACACATCGATGTTCATTTACCGAATGGCTTGGTGCGCCAGTATTCCCTGGTGAGCTCCTGCGACGAGAACACGTACAGGATCGCCGTCGCCCGCAGCAAGACCAGCCGGGGGGGGGGATCGGCCTATATACATGGGCAATTGCAGACTGGGCAGACCGTGCATGTGAGCCTGCCCAGAAACAACTTCCCTTTGCGGGACTGCCGGGATACTGCCGTACTGGTGGCGGGCGGGATAGGAATCACCCCCATCTGGAGCATGGTTCAGGAATTGGAGAAACGCGGGCAGCGCTGAGTCCTGTATTACTGCGCCCGGACCGCCGGTCATGCGGCGTTTCTGGATTCGATACAGGCCTTGGCCAAATCCCATGCCCATGGGGAGTTGTTCACCGTCTTTGATCAGGAGCCGCCCCATGAGTCTCTCAGCCTGGCCCGCGTGTTCAGCACCCATGGTCGGCAGGCGCGCTACTACTGTTGCGGCCCGTCCGGCATGCTGGATGCGTTTGTGGCCGCCGCGCAGGCCGCGGACGTGCCGCTTGATCGCGCCCATATCGAGCGTTTTTCCGCTGAACCCATGCAAGGGCAAGTGAATGCGGGTTTTGACGTCGAGTTGCGCAATGGCGCCGTCCTTCATGTCGCCGCCGATCAGTCGATTCTGGACGTGCTGATAGAAGCCGGCCTGAACCCCATGTACTCGTGCAAGGAAGGAATCTGCGGATCCTGTGAAACCCGCGTCTTGGGAGGGATTCCGGATCATAGGGATTCGCTTCTGTCAGAGGCCGAGCAGGCGGGCAACAAAACCATGTTGATATGCGTGTCACGCTGTAAAGAAGGCAGATTGCTGCTGGATATTTAACGATAAGGAGAGACAAGCCGATGAAAA
This sequence comes from Pseudomonadota bacterium, assembly GCA_023425645.1. Taxonomy (GTDB): domain Bacteria; phylum Pseudomonadota; class Gammaproteobacteria; order Burkholderiales; family Burkholderiaceae_B; genus Alcaligenes. The sequence goes on along the minus strand of JAFACG010000038.1, from coordinate 16,556 downwards.
CGCTCATGCAGGATTACAGTGAACACCCCTTGTATCAGACCTTGCATCAATTCTGGCATCCCGTGGCCTACTCCAGCGAAGTGGGGGACAAGCCTCGGCAAGTAGTGCTGCTGGATCAGAAAATCGTCATTGCCCGCATCGAAGGCAAGGTGAGCGCTCTGGCCGATAGATGCGCCCATCGCGGAGCGGCGTTGTCAAACGGCATGCTGGTCGACAATTGCTTTGAATGCCCGTACCACGGCTGGCGCTACGACAGCAACGGCAATTGCGTGCGTATTCCCGCTCGCAATGAGTTGGTGCAGGTCATGAAACCGCGGATTCCATCCTATCAAGTGAAGGAGTCGGTAGGGACCGTATGGGTCTGTCTCAGCGAGACGCCCAGATTCGATGTGCCCAGCTTCCCTGAGTTCGACGATCCCAACTATCGGCTCATACAGGGTCCCGCCTACGACTGGAAACCAGTGCGCCGCGGCGTCTCGAGAATTTTGTGGATTTTTCGCATTTTGCATTTGTGCATGACGGCAGTATCGGCAGCCGCTCCCGTCCGGAGGTGGACGCCGTCGAACCCTGGCGCGAGCAGGAGCAGGGTGTATTGCGCTTTGAAAGGCCGCCCATCAAAGAGCCGAGCGTAGGCAAGAAAAGAAAGCTGTTGGGGATAGAGGGCGATGCCTGGATCGAAGTGGCCAATTCCTATCGGGTGATCATGCCTCATACCGTCCATCTGAGCCGGCGCGTAGAGAACGGCAAGAATTATGTATTGATGATGGCCGCCTCGCCGATCAGCGCTGAAAAGACGCGCAGCTTCTGGTGGATAGCCAGAGACTTCGGATTGGAGCCCGAGCACGACAGCTTTTTCGTGGATTTCGAGCTTGAGGTATTGGCCCAGGATCTGCCGGTCATAGAGTCGCAAGAGCCCAAGTTCCTGCCCTTGATTGGCGATGAGGCCCGCCTGGAGCTGCCTGTGCGCGGGGCCGATGCCGTGACTACGGAATACCGCCGCTGGCTCCTGGACCTGGTCAGGGAACGCCAGCAGCAGAGCGCCGACGCCCTGAGCGCCTGACCGGGAGTCGACCATGACGATGCCGATATTGCTGGGCTGCGCGGGGCGCGGAGTGCAGAATTCCCGCCCCGGGAACCCCGTCTCCTTGAACGAGCTGCCTGTCGACGAACAGTTTCGCCTGGTGGTCGAATCGGGCGTATTTGATTTCTTTGATCGCCTGCCCTTGAGCGGCAAGGTGGACGACTATATTGCCGCGGTACAGAAATATTCATTTCCGGTCCTGGGCTCCGCCTGGACCTATCGCATAGGCGACCAGGAAATGGAGGTTCTTGAACGCAATCTGAAAAACTGCGCTTTAACGGGCGTGCGCTATCACAATATGATGGTTTTGACCCATCATGAAAAAGGGCATGTGGTAAGAGACGAGGAGTTGATTGAGCTTTACTTGAAGGCGTTCGATCTCGGGGATAAATACGGCGTGGAGATCGGTTTTGAAGTCCATATATTGATGTGGTCAGAGGATTTCAGAAGAGTGACGCCAATAGCGGAAAAAATAAGAAGCAGAGGCGTGCCTTTCAATTTCGTAATGGATTACAGCCACTGTATTTTCAAGATGGCCAACCCAGCCGAGCAGGAAATATCGGGCATACGGCAGGACGTGCTGGATGGAAAGGTGATTCTTGATCCATTCGAACCAGGCAATCTGGCCGATGAATGGCTGGGCCAGAACATGGTCTGGTGGCAGCAGAACAGGCCTGCCGTGCCGAACGGGCCGGTGAACAAATGGGCGCTTGGCGAGGATGGCTTGCCGGGGCGCGGGGTGCAGTACCCCTTCCTCAAGCCGAACAAGGGCGAGTGGTACGAGGAGTGGCACGCCTATTTGCTGGAACCGACCAAGGAGGTGATACGGAAAACCCTGCGCCATCACTTGAGCAACAAAGAAAGTCCTTTGAAACTGATGACGGTTGATTACATCAATCTGCCGGACTATGGATTGGGGGTTGAATACAATACGTTGGAAAACAGTATTGCAGTTGGAAAATTCATAAGGGAGACCTATAAGAAACTAGAATCCGAAATGAAAAAATAGGAAGCATTGATTTTTTCACGCGTCACAATAAAAAGAGACAAGAACAGCCTGCCTGGATTAATCCAGGCAGGCTGGAAACCCCTATAAGGAGGCGGCATATGGGTAATGAGCACACTACTCGACCCTTGCAACAAGAGGTGACGGCTGTAGATGAGATCGTAGTTCCGGGGAAATTGCTCGTATTCGGGCTGCAGCATGTGCTGGTCATGTATGCCGGCGCCATCGCCGTCCCTATTTTGATCGGTACGGCTGCCAAGCTGCCTGCGGATCAGATTGCATTCCTGATCAGCGCCGATCTGTTCGTTTGCGGAGTGGCGTCCTTCATCCAGTCGGTCGGCATCTGGAAGTTCGGCATACGATTGCCATTGATGATGGGGGTCACGTTTGCGGCCGTACCGCCCATGCTGGTGATGATCAACAATCCCAATATAGGACTTCAAGGGATGTTTGGAGCCATCATCGTCTCGGGCCTGGTCGCCATGCTGATGGCGCCCGTCGTCGGCCGCCTGGTGCGCTTGTTTCCGCCTGTCGTGACCGGCACCGTGATTACCGTGACCGGCCTTAACCTGATACCTGTAGGCGTCAATTGGATAGCGGGCAGGGGAGAGTCGGCGGGCAGCCTGTCGAACCTGGCGATCAGCGCCTTCGTTCTGGCGATCATCATCGTGATCACCAAGTATGCCCGTGGATTCTTGCGCAATATCGCGGTTCTGGTCGGCATTGCGGGCGGCTTCCTGGCATCGACCTCCCTGGGGCTGGTCGATTTCAGCCGTTTGGGCGATGCCGCATGGCTTGCCATGATCACCCCTTTTCACTTCGGCTTGCCCACCTTTGACATCGGTTCCATTCTGGCGCTGTCCATCATCATGGTCGTGGTGATGATAGAGACCACGGGCATGATGCTGGCGGTGGCCGAGATGGTCGGCAAGAAAGTCGGTACCGAGGACGTGACGCGCGGCTTGCGCGTCGATGGCCTGGGCACTTTCATTGGCGGCATATTCAATACCTTTCCCTACGTGACCTATTCCCAGAATGTGGGTCTGGTGGGGGTGACCGGCGTCAAGAGCCGCTGGGTCTGTGCCTGCGCCGGCGTCATCATGGTTGTCCTGGCCTTGTTTCCCAAGCTGTCCATGTTGTTCGCACTGATTCCCCAGTCGGTGCTGGGCGGGGCGGGCATCGTCATGTTCGGCATGGTGGTCGCAACCGGCATCAATGTCCTGGCCGGGGTGGATTACAAGGGCATGAGCGGCCGCAACAATTTATTCATTGTCGCCGTCAGCGTCGTGATCGGCCTCATGCCCATGGTCAATGGCAAGGTGTTCAGCCGCCTGCCGGAGTGGCTGTCGCCTTTCACGCATAGCGGGATCGTGCTGGCCGCCATCACCGCCCTGATTCTGAATCTGTATCTTAATGGTTATCCCAAACCGGCCGTTTCCCGTAGCGCTGCTGCAAGGCTGGCCGTGGAAGAGTAGGCCTGCGACGGCGAGCGGAAGCGCTTGCCGGCCCCTGGGAACGGCGTTTCATGCTTTTTCGGGCGCTCGCCCAGGGGGGCGACGGGCCTTGTCGTCGCCCTTCGCTTCGGCATGCGTACAGGCGCCTTCCAGGCTGTCCAGGATGGGGCAGTCAGGGCGATGGTCTCCATGGCATTGCTCGGCGAGCTGGCGCAGCTTGGCGGCCATGTCCAGCAATTGCGCCGCACGCGTTTCCAGATGCCGGATATGGGTCTGGGCCAATTGCTTGACCTCGCTGCTCGGGCGCCGGTGATTGCGCCAGAGGCTGGTCAGTTGCTGGATGTCCGTCAGGCTGAAGCCCAGATCCTTGGCGCGCACGATGAAGCGCAGCGTGTCCAGGTCTTGCGGCTGGTACATGCGATAGCCGTTGCCCGCCCGTTCGCTGCTGAGCAGCCCCAGCTCTTCGTAATGGCGGATCATTTTCGGGGTCAGGCCAGTCTCGCGCGCGGCTTCACTGATCAGCATGGGCTTCCTTCCGGCAGTCAAGCTCGACTGCGTTATGATTCAGACACGAATTGATCCATTGTAGAGCGCAGCTCCGCGGTGGTGAAGAACTCCGGCCTTTCACGCCGGGATTGTCGAATCGGGAGTGCATATGAAGGAAATTCAGTGTGACGTGGCGGTGATCGGCGCCGGCACGGCGGGCATGACGGCGTACCGGACGGCCAAGCGCGCCGGACAGAGGACCGTCCTGATCGAGTCGGGCCCCTACGGCACCATGTGCGCCCGTGTGGGCTGCATGCCCTCCAAGCTGCTGATCGCGGCGGCCGACGCCGCCCATGACGCGCGGCGCACGGCGCCGTTCGGCGTGCACGTCGACGGACCCGTGCGCGTCGACGGCGCGCAGGTCATGGAGCGGGTGCGCCGCGAGCGGGACCGCTTCGTGCAGTTCGTGGTGGACGACGTGGAAGGGTTCGACGCGCAGGACAAGCTGCGCGGCCGGGCGCGCTTCGTGTCCGACCATGTGCTGGAGGTGGACGACCATACCCGCGTCACGGCGCGCCGCATCATCGTGGCGGCCGGCTCCGAACCAGTGCGACCCAAAGAGCTGGAGGCCCTGGGTTCGTTGCTGATCAGCAATGAAGACGTTTTCTACTGGACCGATCTGCCGCGCCGCGTGCTGGTGATCGGCGCCGGCGTGATCGGCCTGGAGCTGGGGCAGGCCCTGGCGCGCCTGGATGTGGACGTGGCCATCGTCGCCCGCAGCCAGAGCCTGGCGGGCTTGTCCGATCCTCAGGTGCGCGAGGCGGCTCGCGCCATCTGGACCCAGGAATTGAACCTGCGCGCCGACGTGACGGTATTGGGCGGCGAGGCGGTCGACGGCAAGGCCCGGGTGCGGCTGCAGGTCCAGGGCCGCGAAGTGGTGGAGGAGTACGACTGCGTACTGGCCGCCGCCGGCCGCCGTCCGCAACTGCAAGGCCTGGGCCTGGAGAATACCGGGGCGCAATGGGACGAGAAGGGGCGGCCCGTATATGACGAGGCCACGCTGCAGTTGAAGGGCACCCCCATCTATCTGGCGGGCGATGTGAACCAGCGTGCGCCCATCCTGCACGAAGCGGCCGACGACGGCAGGCTGGCCGCCCTGCAGGCGGCCAGTTCGGGCGGCGCGGCGCCGGGGCCCCGCCGGGCGCCCATGGCAGTGATGTTCACCGACCCGCAGGTTGCAGTGATCGGCACGCCCTTCAAGGCCTTGCCGGAGGGCGCGGTGGTGGGAGCGGTCAGTTTCGCTAACCAGGGGCGCGCACGCGTCATGCTGCGCAACCAGGGGCTGCTGCATGTGTATGCCGATCGTGCAGGCCGCTTCCTGGGCGCGGAGATGGTGGGGCCGGACGCCGAGCACATCGGCCATTTGCTGGCCTGGTCCTTGCAGATGGGCTTGAGCCTGGACCAGATGCTGGCCATGCCTTTCTATCATCCGGTGCTGCAGGAGGGCTTGCGTACCGCATTGCGCCAGGCGCAGTCGGCCCTGAAGACGGAGTGAGGGACGCAGGCGTGTTCCGAAACAGGCGGCGCAATGCCGCCGTTCGTTCCTAGAGCAGGCGGCGCACGCCGTCCGCCAGCACGTCCACCGATTCGGTGTCGGGCGCGAGGAAGCGGGCCTTGCCCTGGCGATCGAAGAAATACACGCCGCGGCTGTGGGCGACCTCGTAGTCGTCCGGCGTCTTGGGGTCGGGTTTCTCGATCTGGTAGGCGACGCGGTAGCGTCGAGCGAGATCGGCGATCTGCTTTTCCGTGCCGGTCAGGCCGATGGCGTGCTCGTCGAAGGCCTTGACGTAGCTTTCCAGCGATTCGGGCGTATCGCGGTGCGGATCCACGCTGACGAACAGGATGCGCACGTCCCGGGCCTGGGGGCCCAGGCTTTCCATGACGGCGGCCAATTGGGCCAGCGTGGTGGGGCACACGTCGGGGCAACTGGCGTAGCCGAAGAACAGCAGCACCACCTTGTCCTTGAAGTCGTCCTGGGTGACGGACTTGGGGCCTGCCGCCTGCAGGGAGAAGCGCAGGTCGGGCAGAAAGCCGCGCACCGGGTGCAGGTTGGCGGCTGCGCCCGGACCGGCCAGCATGAAGCCCAGCAGCATTGTCAGGGCAAGCCGTTTGAGCAGGACAAGACAGGACTTCATGGGCGGTTCTCCGGTCGGGCGGGTTCTGGTCAGGCTGGTTCCGGGGTCAGCCCGCTGTGGCGCAGCAGGGCGGCAATGGAAGGGTCGCGGCCGCGGAAGGCGCGGAACGATTCGGCGGCGGGGCGCTCGCCGCCCACCGAAAGGACTTCGCGCCAGAAGCGATGGCCGGTATTGCTGTCCAGCGTATCGCGAGCACCGTCGGCGTGCACGTAGGCCTGTTCCTCGAAGGCCGAATAGGCGTCGGCCGACAGCACTTCCGCCCATTTGTAGCTGTAGTAGCCCGCGCCGTAGCCGCCCGCGAACAGATGGGAGAACTGGTGCGGGAAGCGATGCCAGTCCGGCGGGAAGATCACCGCCACTTCCTGGCGCACCTGGTCCAGTATCTGCATGACGGCGGCAATGTCCAGGCCCGTATCGCGGGCGTGGATCAGCATGTCGAACAGGGAGAACTCCAGCTGGCGCACCATCTGCATGCCGCTCTGGAAATTGCGCGCGTGACGCAGTTTCTCGTAGAGTTCGCGCGGCAGGTGCTCGCCGGTATCGGCGTGGGCCGTCAGCATCTGCACCACCGGCCATTCCCAGCAGAAGTTCTCCATGAACTGCGAAGGCAGCTCGATGGCGTCCCATTCCACGGCGGCGAAGGCCGAGGCGGCCGGGTCGTCCACGCGCGAGAGCAGGGCGTGCAGGGCGTGACCCGATTCGTGGAACAGGGTGATGACATCGTCGTGCGTGAGCAGGGCGGGGCGGCCGGACTGCGGCTCGGCGAAATTGCACACCAGGTAGGCGATGGGCAGGCACAGGTGCTCGCCCAGGCGGCGCCGGCTGCGTTCGCTGTCGACCCAGGCCCCGCCTTGCTTGCCCTGGCGGGCGTGCAGGTCCATGTACAGGTAGCCCAGCGTCTTGCCGTCCGATCCGCAGACCTCGAAGGCGCGCACGGCAGGATGCCAGACGGGCGCCGTGGTGGGGCGCAGCGTGACGTCGAACAGGCGCTGGATGACCTGGAACAGGCCTTTGAGCACCGCCGGTTCGGTGAAATATTGTTTGACTTCGTCTTCCGAGTACACGTAGCGCTGTTCGCGCAGCCGCTCCGAGCAATAGGCCACGTCCCAGGGCTGCAGGACGGCCAGTCCCAGTTCCTGGCGGGCGAATTCCTGCAGCTCGGCCAGGTCCTGGCGGGCATAGGGGCGCGCCTTGGCGGCCAGGTCGCGCAGAAAGCCCAGCACCTGTTCCGGCGTGTCGGCCATGCGGGTTTCCAGGCGCATGTGGGCGTAGCTGGCGAAGCCCAGCAGGCCGGCTTCCTCGGCGCGCAGGCGCAGCAGGGTCTCGATGGCCTGGGAGTTGTCGAATTGGGGATCGCCCTGTTCCGAGGCGACCGTGGTGTAGGCGCGGTACAGGAGCTCGCGCAGATCCTGGTTGCGCGCATACTGCATCACGGGCAGGTAGCAGGGCATCTTCAGGGTCAGGCGCCAGCCTTGCTGGCCGTTTTCCTGCGCGGCCCGGGCAGCGGCGGCCAGCACGTCCGCGGGCACGCCTTCCAGTTCTTTTTCGTCGGTGACCAGGTAGTGCCATTGGTCGATGGCGTCCAGCACATGTTCAGAGAACTGTTGCGAGGTCTGGGCCAGCTCTTCGGAAATGCGGGCGTAGTCCTCGCGGGCCTGGCCCTGCAGTTCCACGCCGCTCAGGCGGAAGTCCCGCAGCGCCAGGGTGACGATGCGCTGGCGCTGGGGGCTGAGCCCGGCGAAGGCCGGGCTGTCGGCCAGCGCCTGGTAGCGCAGGAACAGCTGGCGGTTCAGGCCCACCCAGGTGGAGAACTCGCTCATGCGCGGCAGGCAGTTGTTGTAGGCTTCGCGCAGCTCGGGCGTGTTGATCACGGAGTTCAGGTGCCCGGCGACCGACCAGGCCCGGTACAGCGTTTCCGTGGCGTCGGTGAGCGGTTCGACGACGGTCTCCCAACTGGGTTCGCGATCGTCGCTCGACACGGTTTCCACGGCTTGCCGGGCCTGGGCCAGGAGCTGGTCTACGGCCTGCTCCACGTGCTCGGGCCGGATGGCGGGGTAATCAATGAGGTTGTCGATAGCGACCAGCAGGGGATTCGTCGTCATAGGGCTATAAATCAGTGGGTGATGCCGGCCGTGCGTTCGGCCGCTTCCAGGGTGTTCACGAGCAGCATGGCGATGGTCATGGGACCGACGCCGCCGGGCACCGGCGTGATGGCCGAGGCCACGGCGCTGGCGCTGGCGAAGTCCACGTCGCCGCACAGCTTGCCGTCCGCGCCGCGATTGATGCCCACGTCGATGACGACGGCGCCCGGCTTGACCATGTCGCCGGTGATGATCCCGGGACGGCCCACGGCCGCCACCAGCACGTCGGCGCGGCGCGTCTGCGCGGCCAGGTCGCGGGTCTTGGAGTTGCACAGCGTGACGGTGGCGCCGGCGGCCAGCAGCAGCAGGGCCATGGGCTTGCCCACGATGTTGCTGGCGCCCACCACCACGGCTTCGGCGCCGCGCAGGTTCACGCCTTCGGATTCCAGCATCTTCATGACGCCGTAGGGCGTGCAGGGGCGGAACAGGGGCTTGCCGGTCAGCAGCAGGCCGGCGTTGCTGATGTGAAAGCCGTCCACGTCCTTTTCAGGCGCGATGGCTTCGATGACCTTGTGCTCGTCCATGTGGCCGGGCAGGGGAAGCTGAACCAGAATGCCGTGCACGCCGTCGTCCTGGTTCAGGCGCGCGATCAGGGCGAGCAGTTCGGATTCGGACGTGTCGGCGGGCAGGCGGATCAGGTCCGACTTCAGGCCGGCGGCCTCGCAGGCCAGGGACTTGTTGCGTACATAGACCTGGGAGGCGGGATCCTCGCCGACCAGGACCACGGTCAGGCCGGGCTGCAGGCCTTCCTGCTTGAGTTCGGCCACGCGGGCGGCCACTTCAGCCTTGATCCGGGCGGATAGGGCTTTTCCATCGATGATGCGAGCACTCATTTACGCTTCCTCGGACTTGGCAAGGGCGATTTTCATGAGGTCGGCGACTGTGGTGACTTCCAGTTTTTCCATGATGTTGGCGCGATGCGCTTCGACAGTTTTGATGCTGATGTTCAGGTCCCCGGCGATCTGTTTGTTCAGGCGGCCCGCCACGATGCGCTCGAGCACCTGTTGTTCGCGGGCCGTCAGGCGGCCGAGGATCTCCTGCTGGTCTTTCTGGGCCTGGGCCTGCGAGGCGCGGGCCGTGGCCTGTTCTATCATGCGGCCCACGATGGTGCGCAGGTCGGCTTCGTTGAAGGGTTTCTCCAGGAAGTCGATGGCGCCTTTCTTCATGGTGCTGACGGCCATGGGCACGTCGCCGTGTCCGGTGATGAACACGATCGGTATGGTGGCCTTGCGGGCGATCAGGGTTTCCTGGAGCTCCAGGCCGCTCATGCCGGGCATGCGCACATCGACAATCAGGACCGCGACCTGGGAAGGGTCGTAGGCGCTCAGGAATTCCTCGCCGGACGCAAAGCAGCGCACGCGATAGCCATTGGCCTCCAGAAGCCAGCGCAGGGAGTCGCGCACGGCTTCGTCATCGTCAACCACATAGATGGTGCATGGCGTCTGAGGGCTGGTCATTCGGTTATCTCCAGTTTGTTATCAATGGTGTCCGGTACATCCGGCGCTGCACAGGGAAGGCTGAAACGGAAGATTGTTCCGCCTTCGGGATTCGGGCTCGCCCAGAGGCGGCCGTGATGCGATTCAATAATGGTACGGCAGATGTTCAGGCCCATCCCCAGGCCTTCGGACTTGGTGCTGTAGAAAGGCTCGAACAGGCGCTCGGGATCCTTCAGGCCATGGCCGCGGTCGATCACGGCCATTTCCAAAAGCGATTCCTGCTGGCTGATGACCAGCTTGAGCACGTGGTGCTCGCTGTGTTCCATGGCTTCGATGCCGTTCTTGAGCAGATTCAATAATACCTGTTCTATAAGAATGGGGTCGGCGATGACGTCCGGCAAGGGGTCTGGAATAGTAAGGTCTATATCGATCTGGCGCTTGCGGGCGTCGATCTCGGCAAAGCCCACCGCGTTCTCCACGATGCGCATCACGCCCACGCGCTGGCGGCGCGGCTCGCTGCGTTTGACGAATTCGCGGATGCGGCTGATGATCTTGCCGGCCCGCTCGGCCTGCTGGGCGGCTTTTTCCAGGGCGGCGAGCAGGGTCTCGGGCTGGTAGCGCCCGGACTTGAGCATGGCCACGGCGCCCATGCTGTAGTTGCTGATGGCCGTCAGGGGCTGGTTCAGCTCGTGGGCCAGCGAGGAGGCCATCTCGCCCATGGTGGTCAGGCGGCTGGTCAGCTGGACCTTTTCCTGCTGTATGCGCGAGGCTTCCTCGTGCTTGCGCCTGTCGGTGATGTCGCGCGCCACCTGCAGGCGCACGCGGCGTCCGTCCGTCCAGGCCAGCATGCGGTGATGCACTTCGAACCACCGCGCCGCCGATTCGGAGTAGATTTCCACGGTTTCGTCGGTGAAGCGACCCAGGCGCCCGCCCAGCAGTTCCGCGTGGCCGTTGGACTGCGCCCCGAAGAAGCGCCGATAGGTGCGGTTGGCGAACAGCAGCTCCAGGCCCTCGGAGGTGTCGGCCACCACGGAGATGGCGTCGTCCAGGCCTTCGAGCACGGTCATGAAGCGTTCGTGCGCGGCCGTCAGGGCCTCGCGGATGCGCTTGGGTTCGGTGATGTCCGTCATGGAGGTCATCCAGCCGATCTGCTCGCCGTTGGGCGCGCGCAGCGGCGAGACGTACATGCGGGCGGTGAAGCGCGAGCCGTCGCGCCGCTGGGCCTCCACTTCCAGGCCGCTGCTGGGCGTGCGCCCCGACAGCAGCAGGTCCAGGGTCTCCTGGTGCTGCTGGTGGCGGCCCGGCAGCCAGTAGGGGAAGGGCGCGGTGCGCCCGACCAGGTCGGCCTCGTTCCATCCGATCATGCGGCAGAAGGCCGGGTTCACGTAGGCGATGCGCCCCTGCATGTCGAACACCCGCATGCCGGTGGACATGGAGTTCTCCATGGCGCGCCGGAACCCGGTTTCGGCGATCTGAGCGGCTTCGGCGCGGGTGCGAAAGCGCGTGTAGCGCCACAGGGCCAGCAGGCTGACCACGATGACCAGTGACAGGGCGATGATGACCATCATGAGCCGCTGCTGACGGGTCTCCTGGTCGATGGTCACGAACATGACGCTGTCGTTCTGCAGGCGCTGCAGCCACACGAACACGCCCATGACGCAGAGATAGAGAAACAGTACGACCACCGGCGTCAGCCAATAGAAGCCGCGGCGGTTCTGCTTGGCCTGGTCGTAGAAGGTCGTCGGAATCAGAGACTTTTTGGAATGGTTGGCCATGACTGCATCAATGTGGTTGTGCGTGAATTGTAATGTAGCGCTATTTTCCTTGGTGATATTTCACATTATAAAAACTCATACCATAAAATGAAATTTTGCTTGAGCCTTTGGATGTTCTTTCCTAGAATGGCCTCGATGCAGGCGTATAGCGCCTTCACCGCTCACGGTCCGCAGTCATAAGCTTCGTTACCAACGCTTTGGCCTATCACGTGTTCAGCGTTGTGGAAGTCCGGACTCATACCCCATATACGGAGACACTATATGTCCTCAACTCAAGACAATAGTTCGGCCCACGTCAATCAAGACCAAGCCTTGGAAACAAAAGAGTGGCTCGAGGCCCTGGAAGCGGTCGTGGACCGTGAAGGCCCTGCGCGCGCCCATGACCTGATCGAGAAGCTGATCGACCTGGCGCGCCGCTCGGGCGCCCACATCCCGTTCTCGCCCAACACGGCCTACGTCAACACCATTCCTCCGGGCCTGGAGCCTCCGCACCCCGGCAACCTGGAACTGGAAGAGCGCATCCGCTCCTACATCCGCTGGAACGCCATGGCCATGGTCGTGCGCGCCAACCGCGAAACGCCGCCCGACGGCGGCGGTCTGGGCGGCCACATCGCCTCCTTCGCCTCGCTGGCCACCATGATAGGCTGCGGCCAGAACCACTTCTGGCACGCCGAATCCCAAGACCACGGCGGCGACCTGGTGTTCTTCCAGGGTCACTCCTCGCCCGGCATGTACGCCCGCGCCTTCATGGAAGGCCGCATCTCCGAAGACCAGCTGAACAACTTCCGCCAGGAAGTCGACGGCAAGGGCCTGCCTTCCTATCCGCATCCCAAGCTGATGCCCGAGTTCTGGCAGTTCCCCACCGTGTCCATGGGTCTGGGCCCGCTGATGGCCATCTACCAGGCCCGCTTCCTGAAGTACCTGCACGCCCGCGGCATCGCCGATACCAGCGGCCGCAAAGTCTGGGTGTTCCTGGGCGACGGCGAGATGGACGAACCCGAATCCCTGGGCGCCATCGGCCTGGCCGCACGCGAGAAGCTGGACAACCTGATCTTCATCGTCAACTGCAACCTGCAGCGTCTGGACGGTCCCGTGCGCGGCAACGGCAAGATCATCCAGGAACTGGAAGGCACCTTCCGCGGCGCCGGCTGGAACGTGATCAAGCTGATCTGGGGCGGCTACTGGGATCCGCTGCTGGCCCGCGACAAGGAAGGCATCCTGCGCCGCGTCATGGAAGAGACCGTTGACGGCGAATACCAGGCCTACAAGGCCAACGACGGCGCCTACGTGCGCGAGCACTTCTTCGGCAAGCATCCCAAGCTGCTGGAGATGGTCAGCCGCATGAGCGACGAGGACATCTGGCGCTTGAACCGCGGCGGCCACGATCCTCACAAAGTGTATGCCGCCTTCGATGCCGCCACCAAGCACGAGGGCCAGCCCACCGTCATCCTGGCCAAGACCATCAAGGGCTACGGCATGGGCCACGTCGGCCAGGCCAAGAACCCCTCCCACCAGCAAAAGAGCCTGGATCTGGATGCCGTGCGCGAATTCCGCGACCGCTTCAACATCCCCGTGCCCGACGACAAGCTGGAAGAGCTGCCATACTTCAAGCCGGCCGAAGATTCGCCTGAAATGCAGTACCTGCACGCCCGCCGCAAGGCGCTGGGCGGCTACCTGCCCAAGCGCCGCACCAAGGCCGACGAGCAGCTGACGGTGCCCGCGCTGGACGCGTTCAAGCCCATCCTGGAAGCGACTGCGGAAGGCCGCGAGATCTCCACCACCCAGGCTTTCGTGCGCTTCCTGAACACCTTGCTGCGCGACAAGCAGGTCGGTCCGCGCGCCGTGCCCATCCTGGCCGACGAGTCCCGCACCTTCGGCATGGAAGGCCTGTTCCGCCAGATCGGCATCTATGCGCCCGAAGGCCAGAAGTACGTGCCGGTCGACAAGGACCAGGTGATGTACTACCGCGAGACGGCCAACGGCCAGCTGCTGCAGGAAGGCATCAACGAACAGGGCGCCTTCAGCTCCTGGATCGCCGCGGCCACGTCGTACTCGAACAACAACCGCATCATGATCCCGTTCTTCATCTATTACTCGATGTTCGGGTTCCAGCGCTTCGGCGACCTGGCCTGGGCGGCGGGCGACATGAAGGCGCGCGGTTTCGTGCTGGGCGGCACCGCCGGCCGCACCACGCTGAACGGCGAAGGCCTGCAGCATGAAGACGGCCACAGCCACATCCAGTCCTCGCTGATCCCCAACTGCGTGTCCTACGACCCCACCTTCGCCCACGAAGTGGCCGTGATCATGCAGAACGGCCTCAAGCGCATGGTTGAAGACCAGGAAGACGTGTACTACTACGTCACCCTGATGAACGAGAACTACCCGCAGCCCGGCCTGGTCGAGGGCGACGAGGAAGGCATTCTGCGCGGCATGTACAAGTTCAAGTCCGCCGGCGAAGGCAGCAAGCTGCGCGTCCAGCTGATGGGCTCGGGCACGATCCTGCGCGAAGTCATCGCCGCCCAGGAACTGCTGGAAAAGGATTGGGGCATCGGCTCGGACGTCTGGAGCGTCACCAGCTTCACCGAGCTGCGCCGCGACGGCCTGGACTGCGAGCGCACCGCGCTGCTCAATCCCGAAGGCAAGGACCTGCCCGTGCCTTACGTCACCGCCAAGCTGCAGGGCACCGAGGGCCCCATCGTGGTCTCCACCGACTACGTCAAGGCGTTCGGCGACCAGATCCGTCCGTTCGTTCCCAAGGATCGCACCTTCAAGGTGCTGGGCACCGATGGCTTCGGCCGCTCGGACTTCCGCTCCAAGCTGCGTGAGCACTTCGAGGTCAATCGTCACTTCGTGGTCCTGGCCGCGCTGCGCGCCCTGGCTGAAGAAGGCAAGATCCCATTCAGCAAGGCTTCCGAAGCGATCGCCAAGTACGGCATCAATCCTGCCAAGGCCAACCCGCACCACGCATAAGGGACTGCACCATGAGCAATATCATTCAAGTCAAAATCCCGGACATCGGTGCTGAGGACGAAGTCGACGTCATCGAGATCCTGGTCAACGAAGGCGACACCATCGAGGTCGAGCAGAGCCTGATCACCGTGGAGTCCGACAAGGCCTCCATGGAAATCCCGTCCTCGCACGCCGGCGTGGTCAAGGCCATCAAGGTCAAGCTGGGCGACAAGGTCAAGGAAGGCAGCGTCGTCCTGGACCTGGAGACGGCCGACGCGGCGCAAGCCGCTCCCGCCGCCGAGCCTGCCAAGGCCGCCGAACCCGCCAAGGCCGAACCCGCCAAGGCCGAGCCCGCCGCTGCGGCGGCGCCGGCAGCGGCTCCGGCCGCCGCGGGCGGCGAGCAGAAAGTCACCGTTCAGGTGCCCGACATCGGCGACGCCCGCGACGTGGACGTGATCGAGATCATGGTCAATGTGGGCGACACCATCGAAGTCGACCAGAGCCTGATCACCGTGGAGTCCGACAAGGCTTCCATGGAAGTGCCTTCGTCGCATGCCGGCGTGGTTACCGCCATCAAGGTCAAGCTGGGCGACAAGGTCAGCCAGGGCAGCGACATCCTGGAACTGACGGTCCAGGGCGCCGCTCCCGCGGCCGCGCCTGCCAAGCAGGAACAGCCCGCTCCCGCGCAGGCCGCCGCACCGGCCGCCGCCGAGCCCGCCGCTTCCTCCTCGTCCGTGGTGACGGGCGCCGGCGCGCCCGCCCCGGCGCGCGTGTCCCCGACCGCCTCCTATGCCGAGGCCGACGTGCCGCTGCGCAACCTGCCTCACGCTTCCCCCAGCGTGCGCAAGTTCGCCCGTGAACTGGGCGTGGACCTGAGCCGCGTCCACGGTTCGGGCGACAAGGGCCGCATCACGGCCGATGACGTGCGCACCTTCGTCAAGCAGGCCCTGGCGGGCGGCGCCGCCCCTGTCACGGCCGCCGGCACCGCCGCCCAGGTGGGCGGCCTGGACGTGCTGGCCTGGCCCAAGGTGGACTTCGCCAAGTTCGGTCCCGTGGAAGCCAAGCCGCTGTCGCGCATCAAGAAGATCTCCGGCGCCAACCTGCATCGCAACTGGGTCATGATCCCGCACGTCACCAACAACGACGTGGCCGACATCACCTCGCTGGAGGCGCTGCGCAAGGAGCTGAACGAGGAATACAAGAAGTCCGGCGCCCGCGTCACGATGCTGGCCTTCGTGATCAAGGCCGCCGTGGCCGCGCTCAAGAAGTTCCCCGAGTTCAACGCCTCGCTGGATGGCGACAATCTGGTGCTCAAGCAGTACTACCACATCGGTTTTGCCGCTGACACGCCCAACGGCCTGGTCGTGCCCGTGATCCGCGACGCCGACAAGAAGGGCATCCTGGACATCGCCCGCGAAACCGGCGAACTGGCCGCCGCGGCCCGCGACGGCAAGCTGACCGCCGCCCAGATGCAAGGCGGCTGCTTCACGATCTCGTCCCTGGGCGGCATCGGCGGCACCGACTTCACCCCCATCATCAACGCTCCCGAAGTGGCGATCCTGGGCCTGTCGCGCTCGAGCATGCAGCCTGTGTGGAACGGCAAGGAATTCGAGCCGCGCCTGATGCTGCCCCTGTCGCTGTCCTACGACCACCGCGTCATCGACGGCGCCGCCGCCGCCCGCTTCAATGCCTTCCTGGCAACGATGCTGGCCGACTTCCGCCGCATCGCGCTGTAAGGAGCTGCCATGAGTCTGATTGATCTGATCGTACCGGACATCGGCGACTTCGGCGAAGTCGACGTCATCGAAGTCCTCGTGCAGGTAGGCGACACCATCGAAGCCGAGCAGAGCCTGATCACCGTGGAGTCCGACAAGGCCTCCATGGAGATCCCCGCCTCGCAGGGCGGCGTGGTCAAGGAAGTGCTGGTCAAGGTGGGCGACAAGGTCGCCCAGGGCACGGCCATCGTGAAGGTGGAGGCGAGCGCGGGTGCTGCGCAAGCCGCCGCGCCGGCCGCCGCGCCCGCCGCCAAGCAG
>JAFACG010000037.1 GCA_023425645.1 Pseudomonadota bacterium | reverse complement strand
CTTCCAGTCCCACCTTGGCCTTAAACTCGGCGCTGTGCACCCTGCGCTTTTTACCTTCACTCATTCGCTACCATCCTTTCGCGGACGACAGCTTAAACCCCCGTCTCAAATTTGGGGTCCACTATACGGTGCCTTCGCTCAAAATGGCGAGGTATTGCTGATAGCTGAAAACGCGGCCCCGTTTGCGACCGGTGATTTCTTTGATAATGCCGAGCCGTTCCAGGTCAGAGAGCGCTGCATTGACCGTCGGAGTCGAAAGGCCTGTTTGTTGGACGAGTTGACTGGCTGTTAGATAGGGGTGCTGTTGAAACAGATCATGGACGCGTAGGGCTGAGCCAGGTCGGTCACTTTGCGCGGTGATCCGTTCGCGGTCTTCCTTGAATAGATCGACGATCCGGGTGGCGGCGTCGAACGCCTGATTGGCCGTATCTGCGACGCCGGCGAGATAAAAGTCGAGCCAGGCTTCCCATGCGCCGTGCTCGCGTACTTCTTGAAGCAGGCGGTAATAGTCCGTGCGATGAGTTTTGAGATAAAGGCTCAGGTAGAGCAACGGTTTGCGCAGCACTCCGTTGACGCACAGATAAAGGGTGACCAGCAGGCGGCCGATCCTGCCGTTACCGTCCAAGAACGGATGAATGGTTTCGAACTGGACGTGCAGCAGACCTGCCTTAACCAGTGCCGGTAGTCGCGACTGGTCTTCATGCATGAAGCGTTCAAGAGCATCAAGACAAGAGGCCATCTCGGCGGGCGGCGGCGGTACGAAAAGCGCGTTGCCCGGGCGCGACCCGCCTATCCAGTTCTGTGAACGTCGAAATTCGCCGGGGTTTTTCGTGCCGCCACGTCCACTTTGAAGCAGGCGCGCGTGCATTTCGCGAATCAGGCGCAAGGACAGGGGCAACTCTTTCAGTCGTTCCAAACCATACATCATCGCATCGACGTAGTTTGATACTTCACGAATGTCGTCGATTGGCTGGCCCGC
The DNA here is from genome assembly GCA_023425645.1 of Pseudomonadota bacterium. Lineage (GTDB taxonomy): Bacteria > Pseudomonadota > Gammaproteobacteria > Burkholderiales > Burkholderiaceae_B > Alcaligenes. The sequence continues at coordinate 73,375 of JAFACG010000037.1, read as the reverse complement.
TTGCGCTTCGGTTTCGAAACGGAGCAAATCCGAAAGAGTTGATTGCGTACCTTCGATCTGGGATGAGAGGACTGCTTCTTTCCTGACATACATATAGAGGAACAGTTCCTGACGCGGGAGCAGCATCGTGATGCCGTCCAGACGTCCCAGTGCGCGTTCCGCTAAGCTTAGTCGTTCCAGCAGGGCCAGTACATCGATGGGCGGTTGCGGAGGCAGCGGCGGCGGTACAAAGGCGCGCACGAACTCGCCCGCAACAGGGGCTTCGACAAAGTGTCCTAGCCGAAGGGTGGGGGAAGATTCAGGCATGCCCCATTATGGAGTTGTGCTTTTATTTAAGCAAATCCATTTTTTTTAAATAGTGAGTGCGTTAAGGTAAGTGCTCTTAAATAACGGTCAATATCAACATTGACCATGCGTCTTTGCGTGAGCTTTGCAGTGATCGGTGAGGTCAGGCAGAACCAATTCGGTGCGGCGTCGAGAGGACTTCTGCGAGGAACAAAAAGCACAAGGGCCCCATGCGGGGCCCTTGTTGCGTGTGCGTCGTGCGTGCTTACTTGACGATCTTCAGGTGCGAAACCTTGCTGCCGTCGCCATCCTTGGCGGGGGCGGGTGCATCGTCGGCCTTTTCGGAGGCGGCGTCGGGCGTATCGCCGCCCGGGTAGGGCTCGGACTCCACCACGTCAAAGCCCATGCCGGCGCCCGTCTCGCGGGCGTAGATGGCCGACACGGCGGCAACGGGTACGAAGATGTCTTCCGTGACGCCGCCAAAGCGGGTCTGGAATTCGATGTAGTCGTTGCCCATGACCAGGCGGTTGGTGGCCAGGTGCCCGATGTTCAGGGTGATCTGGCCGTCCTGGATGTGCCCGCGCGGGACCACGGTATTGGCGTCCACGGTGACGACGATGTGCGGCGTGTAGCCGTTGTCGGTGCACCATTCGTGCAGGGCGCGCAGCAGGTAGGGCTTGGTCGAGGTTTCTTGCATGATGGGATCAGCGACGCATGACTTTTTCGGAGGGCGTCAGCGCCTCGATATAGGCGGGACGCGAGAATACGCGCTCGGCATACTTCTGCACGGGCGCGGCGCTCTTGGGCAGTTCGATGCCATAGTGGTCCAGGCGCCAGAGCAGGGGGGCGATGGCCACGTCGAGCATGGAGAATTCTTCACCCAGCATGTACTTGTTCTTGAGCAGGATGGGGGCCAGTTGCGCCAGGTGGTTGCGGATCTGCTGGCGGGCCAGGTCCTGGGCCTTGGGGTCGGTGTTGCGGCGGTCTTCCAGGGCGGCCACGTGCACGAACAGTTCCTTTTCGAAGTTGTACAGGAACAGGCGGGTGCGGGCGCGCATGGTGGGGTCCGCAGGCATCAGCTGCGGATGGGGGAAGCGCTCGTCGATGTATTCGTTGATGATGTTCGATTCGTACAGGATCAGGTCGCGTTCGACCAGGATGGGCACCTGTCCGTAGGGGTTCATGACGGCGATATCTTCAGGCTTGTTGTACAAGTCGATGTCGCGGATCTCGAAATCCATGCCTTTTTCAAACAACACGAAACGGCAGCGTTGCGAGAAAGGGCAGGTCGTTCCAGAGTAGAGCACCATCATGGTATGGGATTCCAGTCGTAGAAATAAAAACAAGAGCCTCACGGCTCAAGAAACAAGGCCGCGCGGCTGGGCCTTGGCAAACGGGAAGCCGGGCAGGCCTGGCGGCCAGCCCGACTAGCATAGCGTGTTACTTGATGTCTTTCCAGAACACGCTGTTCAGACGCCAGGCGACGGCGAAGAACAGCAGCAGGAACAGCATCACGCCCACGCCGATCTTCTTGCGCACCAGCTGGGCGGGTTCGGCCATCCAGCCCATGAAGTTGGCCAGGTCGGCCACGTCGCTGTCGAACTTGGCGGCCTGCTTGGCGTTGACGGGCTCCAGTTTGACGGAGTCCGTGGCATGGCCGGTGTAGTTGGCCAGCGGTTCCTTGGTGACTGTGGAGAAACCGAAGGGATCGTAGGTGGCGGTGGTCTTGACCCACTGCTTGCTGCCGTCGTCCTTGGCTTCTTCGGCCACGGTCGTGCGGTGCAGCGTCACGCCGCCCTGGCGCTCCCACAGGGCGTGGGGCATGCCCACGCTGGGGAAGACCAGGTTGTCCCAGCCGGTGGGGCGGGAAGCGTCGCGGTAGAACGTGCGCAGATAGGTGTAGATGTAGTCCGTGCCGGTGGGGCCCAGGTTGGCGGATTTGGCGCGGGCGATCACGGACAGGTCCGGCGGCGCGGCGCCGAACCACTTCTTGCCCATTTCCGGCGTCATGGCGATCTTCATGAGGTCGCCCACCTTGTCCGAGGTGAACAGCAGGTTCTTCTTGATGTCTTCGTCGGACAGGCCGATTTCCGTGAGCTTGTTGTAGCGCATGGAGTTGGCGCTGTGACAGTTCAGGCAGTAGTTGACGAACAGTTTTGCGCCATTTTGCAGCGCAGCCATGTCGTTGATGCGGTTGGGAGCGCGCTCCAGAGCATAGCCGCCCTCGGCGGCGACAGCCACCGTGCAGGTCAGGGACAAGGCCAGAGCGCCAAGCAGTTTTTTAATCATGGTCATTCCGTTACGTGTTGTGGGCCTAGTGAGGGCGGAAGGTCACGCGATCAGGTTCGGGCTTGAACGTACCCAGGCGGCTCCAGACCGGCATCAGCAGGAAGAAGGCCAGGTAGATCACGGTGCCGATCTGGCTCAGCAGGTTGAACAGATCGTTAGGTGCTTGCGTGCCCAGGTAACCCAGGATCAGGAAGTTGACGATGAAAATCGCGTACAGCACTTTGTGCCAGGTGGGACGATAGCGGATCGACTTGACGGGCGAGGCGTCCAGCCAGGGCAGGAAGAACAGGATCACGACCGCGCCGCCCATGGCCACCACGCCCCAGAACTTGGCGTCGATGATGCGGAACAGCACGGCGATGGCGATCAGGATGGCGGGAACGGCCACGCGCCAGATGCCGGGCAGCTTGCCCTTGACGAACAGCGCGATGGCGGCGATGACCGAGGCGCCGGCCAGGATCCAGGTGAAGTCGGCGGTGGTGGCGCGCAGCATCGAGTAGAACGGCGTGAAGTACCAGACCGGGGCGATGTGCGGAGGCGTCTTCAGGGCGTCGGCCGGGGTGAAGTTGTTGAACTCCAGGAAGTAGCCGCCCATTTCAGGCGCGAAGAACAGGATCGCGGCGAACACGATCAGGAAGCCGGCCACGCCCAGGATGTCGTGCACGGTGTAGTAGGGGTGGAATGGAATGCCGTCCAGGGGGCGACCTTGGGCGTCCTTGGGGCCTTTCTTGATTTCCACGCCGTCGGGGTTGTTGGAACCCACTTCGTGCAGGGCGATCAGGTGGGCCACGACCAGGCCCAGCAGGACCAGGGGAATGGCGATCACGTGCAGGGCGAAGAAGCGGTTCAGGGTGGCGTCGGACACCACGTAGTCGCCGCGGATGAAGATGGCCAGGTCAGGACCGATGAAGGGGATGGCCGAGAACAGGTTCACGATCACCTGGGCGCCCCAGTAGGACATCTGGCCCCAGGGCAGCAGGTAGCCCATGAAGGCTTCGCCCATCAGGCACAGGAAGATGGCCACGCCGAAGATCCAGACCAGTTCGCGGGGCTTGCGGTAGGAGCCGTAGAACAGGCCGCGCAGCATGTGCAGGTACACCACCACGAAGAACATGGAGGCGCCGGTGGAGTGCATGTAGCGGATGATCCAGCCGCCGGGCACTTCGCGCATGATGTATTCGACGGATTCGAACGCCAGCTTGGCGTCGGGCTTGTAGTTCATGACCAGGAAGATCCCGGTCACGATTTGGATGACCAGCACCAGCAGTGCCAGGGAACCGAAGAAGTACCAGAAGTTGAAGTTCTTCGGAGCGTAGTATTCCGACATGTGCTCCTTGTACAGGGATGTCAGGGGGAAACGCCTGTCAATCCATCCCAAGAGTCCTGTCGTTTCGACGGTTTTCTCGCCAGCCATGAAACGGCTCCTTTATCTTTTAATGAATACGTATTGGGTTACAGCCGCCTTAGGCCTTGTTGTCTTCGTCCACGCCGATCGTGACCATCGTGCCGTCGGCCGAGAACTGGTAGGGCGGGATTTCGAGGTTGTCGGGCGCGGGCTTGTTGCTGTAGACGCGGCCGGCCAGGTCGAAGGTCGAACCGTGGCAGGGGCACAGGAAGCCGCCTTCCCAGCCGCCAGGCAGGCCGGCGCCGGCGCCGGCGGCCAGGTGGGGCGTTGGCGAGCAGCCCAGGTGGGTGCAGATACCGATACAGATAAAGATTTCAGGACGACGCGAACGGTACTCGTTCTTGGCGTAGGCGGGCGTGAAGCCGGGGCGGTCCGAATTGGGGTCGGCCAGCTGGTTGTCCAGCTTGGGCAGGGCGTCCAGCTGCTCTTTCGTGCGATGCAGGATCCAGACGGGCTTGCCGCGCCATTCCACGGTGCGCATTTCGCCGGGGGCGATGCCGGAGATGTCCACTTCCACGGGCGCGCCGGCGGCCTTGGCCTTGTCGGACGGAGCAAAGGAGCTGACGAAAGGAACAGCGGTGGCCACACCAGCGACACCACCTAACGCACAGGCGGTGGCGACCCAGGTGCGGCGCGAAGGATCGGGCGGAAGGTTGGGATCAACCGCGCCTATGTCATCGGGCTGTGTCGTAATCTGACTCATTCTAGTATCCTTATTCCTGCCCGATTCGGGCATACCACAATTTACGGATTTGGGCCTGGGTATATTATTCAACCGCGTATTATAGCGTTACCCAGCACAGCATGACTTGATCAAAGGTGAACATATGAACAAGGCTCGAGGTTTTCTCCACGAATTCCGGGAGTTTGCAGTCAAGGGCAACATGATAGACCTCGCGGTCGGTGTCATCATCGGGGCCGCGTTCGGCAAGATCATCGACTCGCTGGTGAAGGACATCATCATGCCCGTCATCAGCTTCATACTGGGGGGCGAAGTCGATTTCACCAATCAATTCACGGTCTTGCGCCTGCCCGAAGGCTACAGCGGCCCTGAAACCTTCGATGCCCTGACCAAGGCGGGCGCCGTTATCCTGTCGTGGGGCAACTTCCTGACCATACTGATCAATTTCATCCTGCTGGCCTTCGTGGTGTTCTGCATGGTGAAGATGGTCAACCGCATGCGCGACACCGTGGTCAAGAAGGAGGAAGCCGCTCCTGAGCCAACCCCCGAGGACGTGCTGTTGTTGCGCGAGATCCGGGATTCGCTGAAGAAATAAAGGCGTTGCCTGATCAATGCGCTAGAGCAAGGGTGTCGTCAGGCACCCTTTTTTGTTCATGCAAACCAGCCGGCAATGCCAAGTCGGGTCGCTGCCGGATACTTGATTTTAGCCCTTCTTCACCGGCCCGTGTCTAGCTGTCAGCCGCATAAAACCTTGTTCAGCGTCATGTCAGCGCGCCTGTCCGCCGTTCACACGGGATTGTCCAGATCCACGAACTCGACCTCGATGCCAAAGCGCCGGGCGATCTCCTCGCCCAGGGCCTTGGCGCCGTAGCGTTCGGTGGCGTGATGACCCGCCGCCATGAAGGCGATGCCGTTCTCCTGGGCGCTGTGAAAGGTCTGTTCCGAGGCCTCGCCGGTGATGTACAGGTCCGCGCCGGCTTCGATCGCGGCGTCGATGAAACCCTGCGCTCCGCCCGTGCACCAGGCGATGCGGCGTATGTTTCGTTGTAAATCCCCAACAACCAGTGGCTCACGTTGTAAATTACTGCAAACTGTCAGGCGAAAGGTTTCGAGGGTCGCCGGCTCCGCCAATTCGCCCAGCCAGACCAGTCCGTCCGGGCCGCAGGTGCGGGGTCGGCCTTGTTCATCGCGCAGCGGCTCTATCCCCAGCCGGCGCCCCAGCTGGGCGTTATTGCCGAATTCCGGGTGGGCGTCCAGGGGCAGATGGTAGCCGAGCAGGTTAAGCTGGTGCTGCAGGACGCGTTCGATGCGCGTTTTCCTGGCGCCGCGTATGCAGGGATTCTCGTTCTTCCAGAACCAGCCGTGGTGCACCAGGATGGCGTCCGCTTGGCGGGCGATGGCCGCGTCCACCAGCGCCAGCGATGCGGTCACGCCGGTGACCAGTTTGCGGATGACGGGCTTGCCCTCCACCTGCAGGCCGTTGGGGCAGTAATCCTTGAACCGGGCGGCATCCAGGGTGGTGTCCAGCCAGTTGGCCAGATCGGCAGTTGAAACCTGTGTCATGGAAATCCTTATCTGAATGAGTGCTATGCGTCGATTGTGGCTGGTATTTGCTCAAGCGGTGACGGTCTGTCTGGCGGGCTTCTTTATCGTGGCGACACTCAGGCCGCAGTGGCTGGGCGCGCCTGCGACGCCGGCCAAGCCCGCCGCGCCTGTCCCGGCGCCGGCTTCGCCGGTCGCGCCGAGCGCCGTGCAAGCCGGGCCGGGGCCCCTGTCTTATGCGTCCGCCGTCGCCAGCGCCGCGCCCGCCGTGGTCAATGTGTACACCAGCAAGCATCTGGGCGGCAATCCGTCGCCGTTCCAGGATCCAGAGCTGAACCGCCTGTTCCGCGAACTGCCCGACCTGATCGAGCGCCGCCCCAATACCAACCTGGGCTCGGGAGTGATCGTACATGAGGAAGGCTTCATCCTCACCAATTACCATGTGATCGAGGCGGCCGACGCCATCGAGGTCGCCCTGGCCGACGGACGCCAGGCGCGGGCGCGGCTGATAGGCGCGGACCCGGAAAGCGATCTGGCCGTGCTGAAGATCGATCTGTCCGGCCTGACCGCGATTGCGGCCGAGGACAGCTCGGATCTGCGCGTGGGGGATGTGGTGCTGGCCATCGGCAATCCGTTCGGCGTGGGCCAGACCACGACCATGGGCATTGTGTCGGGGCTGGGACGCAACCGCCTGGGCATCAATATCTACGAGAACTTCATCCAGACCGACGCGGCCATCAATCCCGGCAATTCGGGCGGCGCGCTGGTGAATGCGCGCGGCCGGCTGGTGGGCATCAACACCGCCATCTATTCCGAGACGGGCGGATCCCTGGGCATAGGCTTTGCCATCCCCGCCACGACGGCCCTGGCCATCATGGAGGAGATCATCCGCAATGGCGTGGTGACGCGCGGCTGGCTGGGCCTGGAGCCGCAGGACATCACGCCGGATCTGGCCAAAGTCTTCCATCTGGACAGCGACGAAGGCGTCATCATCGCCAGCCTGCAGCACCAGGGCCCGGGCGCCCAGGCGGGCATGCGGGTGGGGGATATCGTGCTGCGCTTCAATGGCCAGAAGGTCACCGACTCCATCGGCCTGCTGAACCAGATCGCGCCCATCAAGCCCGGCCAGGAGGTCGCCCTGTCCCTGCTGCGCGAGGGCAGGACGCTGGAGCTGAAGGTCAAGGTGGGCGCGCGGCCGGCGGCCCGGAACCGCTGAAGGCCCGCTGCCGCTTGTTTCCGTGCGGCAAAAAAAGAGCCCCTTGTCATGGCGACAAGGGGCTTTTTACCGTGGACCGGGATGCGTTCTAGAGGTCCAGCTCGCGTCTTTCGCTTTCCGGGACTTCGCGTTTCTTGATCATGCTGGCCGCCAGGATGCCCATTTCGTACAGCAGGCACAGCGGCGCGGCCAGCAGGATCTGGCTGACCACGTCCGGGGGCGTGACGATGGCGGCGATCACGAAGGCGCCCACGATGACGTAGCCGCGGATCTCGCGCAGCTTGGCCACCGTGACCACGTCGGTCTTGACCAGCAGGATCACGGCGATGGGCACCTCGAAGGTGATGCCGAAGGCCATGAACATGGTCATGACAAAGCCCAGGTAGGCTTCGATGTCCGGCGCCGGCGTGATGGACTGCGGCGCGAAGGTGGCGATGAAGTGGAACACCGTGCGGAACACCACGAAATAGCAGAAGGCCATGCCGGCGATGAACAGCAGGGTGCTGGTGAAGATCAGCGGCAGGGCCAGTTTTTTTTCGTGGCTGTACAGGCCGGGCGCGATGAAGGCCCAGGCCTGGTAGAGCACCACGGGCAGGGCCAGCACGAAGGCGGCCATCAGGGTGACCTTGACGGGCACCATGAAGGGCGTGATGACGCCGGTGGCGATCATGCGCGTGCCTTCGGGCAGCGAGGCCATCATGGGCTGGGCCAGCACGTCGTAGATGGCCGAGGCGCCGGGGTACATGAACAGCACCACGAAAATGCCCACCACGGTCAGCACGGCCCGCAGCAGGCGGGTGCGCAGCTCGATCAAGTGGGAGATGAAGGAGTCTTCCTGAGGCGCTTCGGTGCTCATGCCGTCGGTCCTTTGGGGTTGGAGGCGGGAGCGTCCCCTGGGGCGGACTGTGCGGGCGCGGGCCTGGCCGCGTCCTGCGGCGCGTCGCCGGCGGCGGGCTCGGGAGCGGCGGGCTCGGGAGCGGCGGGCGGCGCGTCCGCTTTCCGGGCGGGCTCGTCGGACTGGGCGGACAGGGCGCTGCGCGCCGAGTCCGAGGCCTGCTGGAGGGCGTCGCGCGCCTGCTCCAGCGACTGGCTCAGGCTCTTGCCCGTGTCTTCGACGGAAGAGCGCACGGAACGGGCCGCCTCTTCCATCTGGTCCTTGAGCTTGTTGACTTCGTCCAGGTTGATTTCGCGCTGGATGTCGGACTTGACTTCGTTGACATAGCGCTGCGCGCGGCCGAGCAGGTGCCCTGCCGTGCGAGCCACCTTGGGCAGACGCTCGGGACCGATGACGATCAGGGCGACCACGCCGATGACGATTAACTCGGTAAAGCTGACATCAAACATTGAAGCTCACACAAAAGCGATCAGGCGCGATCGGATTTTTCCGTGGCCTGCACGTCGATGGTCTGAGGATCGGCGGCGCGCTGGCTCACCGATTCGGGGGTCTTGCCGTCATCGGCCGCGTCTTTCATGCCTTCCTTGAAGCCCTTGACGGCGCCGCCCAGGTCCGAGCCGATGTTGCGCAGCTTCTTGGTGCCGAAAATGAGGGCGACGATGACCAGGACGACCAGCCAGTGCCAAATGCTAAAGCTACCCATAATGTATCTCCGTTATGCAGCCACGGCTGCGCGATGTGCCCATGGGCGCGGACCGCCCAGGATGTGCATGTGTAAGTGATTGATTTCCTGCCCGCCGTCGAGGCCGTTGTTGATCACGACGCGAAAGCCGCCTTCGGGTCCGGGACGGCAGCCTGCCTGGGCAGCCAGCGTCGGGGCCATTGCCAACATTTTACCCAACCACACGCTGTCTTCGGGAGAAATTGCCTGCAGGGACTGCACGTGCTGCTTGGGGATTACCAGTAGATGTACCGGAGCGGCCGGATTGATGTCGTGGATGACCAGGAAGTCCTCGTCCTCGTAGACTTTCTTGGAGGGAATGTCGCCGGCGGCGATTTTACAGAAGAGACAGTTCTCGCTCATAGGAACCTCGGTAGCGGGACGCCCGCCCGGCGGGCGCCTTGAATAAGTCCATGTATCCGGACAGTGTATCGCGTCTGCGTGACAGGATTACAGTCCGTCGCGCGGCCGGGAGGCTTTTTCCGCCAGTCCCGAGGTGCCCTCGCGGCGCACCAGCTCGGCCAGCACGTCGCGCGGCTCCAAGCCGTAGTAGGTCAGGGCCACCAGGCTGTGGAACCACAGGTCGGCGGTCTCGCTGACGATGCGCTCGCGCTGTTCGTCCTTGGCGGCCATGACCAGTTCCGTGGCTTCTTCGCCTATCTTCTTCAGGAAGGCGTCCGGCCCCTTGGCGAACAGCTTGGCGGCGTAGGACGATGCCGGGTCGCCGCCCTGGGCGGGCAGGCGCGACTTCAGGGTGCGGCCCAGGTGTTCCAGGATGGTGTCGGGATTCAGTTCTTGGCTCATCGGTAGATGTGCTCCGGGTCTTTCAGCACGGGATCGGTGATGGCCCATTGCGCCTGCTCGTCCCGTCCCTGCAGCTGGCGAAAGAAGCAGCTTTCCCGGCCGGTATGGCAGGCGATGTGGCCGACCTGCTCGACGCTCAGGAGGATGACGTCGCCGTCGCAGTCCAGGCGGATGTCCGAGACGTGCTGGACGTGGCCGGATTCCTCGCCCTTGCGCCAGAGGCGCTGGCGCGAGCGCGACCAGTACACGGCGCGCCGCGTGCGCGCCGTCTCCAGCAGCGACTCCTGGTTCATCCAGGCGACCATGAGGATTTTTCCGCTGGCCTGGTCCTGGGCGATGGCGGGGATCAGTCCCTGCTCGTCGAACCGGACCTCGGCCAGCCAGGCGGGTAGGGTAGACATCAGCGGCGTACCTGTATGCCTTGGGCGGCCATGAACTCCTTGGCCTCGGCGATCGAATGTTGTCCGTAGTGGAAAATGCTGGCGGCCAGCACGGCGCTGGCGCCGCCCTGCAGCACGCCATCGGCCAGGTCCTGCAGCCCGCCCACGCCGCCGGAGGCGATCACCGGCACGGAGACGGCGCTGGAGACGGCGCGGGTCAGTTCGAGGTCGAAGCCCGACTTGGTGCCGTCGCGGTCCATGCTGGTCAGCAGCAGCTCGCCCGCGCCGTAGTCGGCCATGCGCACCGCCCATTCCACGACGTCCAGCCCGGTGGCCCGGCGGCCGCCGTGGGTGAACACTTCCCAGCGGGGCGGCTCGCCCGCGGCGCTGACGCGGCGCGCGTCGATGGCCACCACGATGCACTGGTTGCCGTGGTGGTCGCTGGCGGCGCGCACCAGGTCCGGATTGGTGATGGCGGCGCTGTTGATGGAGACCTTGTCGGCGCCCGCATTGAGCAGGCGCTGCACGTCCGCCACTTCACGCACGCCGCCGCCCACCGTCAGGGGAATGAACACCTGGCTGGCGACTTGTTCGATGATGGGCAGGATCAGGTCGCGGTTGTCCGAGGTGGCGGTGATGTCTAGGAAGGTGAGCTCGTCCGCGCCTTGTTCGTTGTACTGGCGGGCGATCTCGACGGGATCGCCGGCATCGACCAGGTCCACGAAGTTCACGCCCTTGACCACGCGTCCGGCGGTCACGTCCAGGCAGGGGATGATGCGGCAGGAGAGTTCGCTGGCGACGTCCTGGCTCATGCCTGGTACTCGTCGGCGAATTCCTGGGCCTGGGCGAAGTCCAGCGTGCCTTCGTAGATGCTGCGGCCCAGGATCACGCCTTCCACGCCTTCGGATTCGACGGCGCACAGGGCCTCGATGTCCTTCAGGTTGGTGACCCCGCCCGAAGCGATGACGGGGATCTTGACGTGCTGGGACAGGCGCACGGTGGCCTCGATGTTCACGCCCGAGAGCATGCCGTCGCGGCCGATGTCGGTGTAGATGATGGACTCGCAGCCGTAGTCCTCGAATTTCTTGGCCAGGTCCAGCACGTCGTGGCGGGTCAGCTTGCTCCAGCCGTCCGTGGCGATCTTGCCGTCGCGCGCGTCCAGGCCCACGATGATGCTGCCGGGAAAGGCGCTGCAGGCGTCCTGCAGGAAGCCCGGGCTCTTGACCGCGGCGGTGCCGATGATGACGTAGCTCATGCCGACGTCCAGGTAGCGCTCTATCGTGTCCAGGTCGCGGATGCCGCCGCCGATCTGCACGGGGATTTCGCCGTCGACGGCCTTGAGGATGGATTTGATGGCTTCCACGTTCTTGGGCTTGCCGGCGAAGGCGCCGTTCAGGTCCACCAGATGCAGACGGCGAGCACCTGCTTCCAGCCATTGTGTTGCTATTTTGGCCGGGTCATCGGAGAAAACAGTAGCATCGTCCAGGTCGCCCTGGCGAAGGCGCACGCAACGCCCGTCTTTGAGGTCGATGGCGGGGATCAAAAGCATGGTCTTTAGCCGTAAAAACGTAAGAAATACTGAGTCTGATGGATGGAAAGGAAAGAAGCCGCGGAACGGTAATTGGAATCAGGGTTTCCAGCGGGCGAAATTCCGGAACAGTTGCAGGCCGTTGTCCGCGCTTTTCTCTGGATGGCACTGCACCGCGAAAATATTAGCGGTTGCCACCGCGCAGGTAAAGCGCTGGCCGTACTGGCTCGTGCCGCAGATTTGGCCTGGATCAGACGGATCCGCAAAATAACTGTGCACGAAATAGAAATAGGCGCCGTCGGGGATGCCGGCCCACAGGGCGTGGTCCCGGCTCTGGTGCACGCGATTCCAGCCTATATGTGGCACTTTCAGGACGCCGGGTTCCAAGGCGCCGGGCTCCCGGCCATCGGGCTGCCGGGCGCCGCTGGCGCTCTTGTAGCCGGGGCCTTCGAAGCGGCGCACGCGTCCGGGCATCAGGCCCAGGCAGGGCACATTGCCTTCCTCGCTCAGGTCGAACAGCATCTGTTCGCCCACGCAGATCCCCAGCAGGGGCTTGTTGCGGGCCGCGGCCAGCAGCGCCTCGCGCAGGCCCGATTCGTCCAGGTGGCGCATGCAGTCGGGCATGGCGCCCTGGCCGGGCAGCACCACCCGGTCGGCGTCCAGGATGGCTTGGGGGGTCTGGGCGAGGATGACGCGATCAGCGGGCGCGGCGGCGCTCAGTGCGCGGGCAACAGAAAAAATGTTGCCCGTGCCGTAGTCGACAATGGCGATGGTTGTCACGATGTGTGGCCGAAGGAAGGTTTACAGAACCCCTTTGGTCGAAGGCACCACGCCTTCGCTGCGCGGATCGAGCTCCAGCGCCATCCGCAGTGCTCGGCCAAAGGCTTTGAACACGGTTTCGCACTGATGGTGTGCGTTTTCGCCGCGTAGGTTATCGATGTGCAAGGTGACCAGCGCGTGATTGACGAAGCCCTGGAAAAACTCGCGCGTCAAGTCTACATCGAACTGGCCGATCCGTGCGCGGGTGAAGGGCAGAAAATAGAACAGGCCGGGGCGGCCGGAAAAGTCCACCACCACGCGCGACAGGGCCTCGTCCAGGGGGACGTAGGAGTGGCCGTAGCGGCGCAGGCCCGCCTTGTTGCCCACGGCCTTGGCGAAGGCCTGGCCCAGGGCGATGCCGATGTCCTCGACCGTGTGGTGGTCGTCGATGTGGGTGTCGCCTTCGCAGTGCACGTCCAGGTCGATCAGGCCATGGCGGGCGATCTGGTCCAGCATGTGGTCAAGGAAGGGCACGCCGCTGTTCAGGTTGTGGCGGCCCGTGCCGTCCAGGTTGATGGCGACGCGGATGCGGGTTTCGTTGGTGTTGCGGGTAATCTCGGCGGTACGCATGTCAGGCCGGCGGCTAGGCCGGTTTCAGGATTGGGTCAGTCGGAATTGCGCGCTGGCGGCGTGGGCGTACAGGCCCTCGCCCTCGGCCAGCGTGGCGGCTATGGGTCCCAGCGTCTGCGCGCCCGATTCCGAAACCTGGATGATGCTGCTGCGTTTCTGGAAATCGTAGACGCCCAGCGGCGACGAGAAGCGCGCGGTGCGCGCCGTCGGCAGGACATGGTTCGGGCCCGCACAGTAATCGCCCAGCGATTCGGAGCTGTAGGGGCCCAGGAAAATGGCGCCGGCATGGCGGATCTTGCCCAGCAGGTCCCGGGCATTGCGCGTGGACACCTCCAGGTGTTCGGGCGCGATGTGGTTGCTGATGCGGCAGGCCTCGTCCAGGTCGCGCACCTTGATCAGGGCGCCCCGGCCGGACAGGCTGCGGCGGATGATGTCGGCGCGCGGCATGGTGGCCAGCAGGCGCTCGATGGCGGCCTCGACCTGGTCCAGGTAGGCGGCGTCCGGACAGAGCAGGATGGCCTGGGCCAGTTCGTCGTGCTCGGCCTGGGAGAACAGGTCCATGGCGATCCAGTCGGGCGGCGCGCTGCCGTCGCTGATGATCAGGATCTCGCTGGGGCCGGCGATCATGTCGATGCCCACCACGCCGAAGACCCGGCGCTTGGCCGAAGCCACATAGGCGTTGCCGGGCCCGACGATCTTGTCTACGGCGGGAATGGTGTCCGTGCCATAGGCCAGCGCGCCCACGGCTTGGGCGCCGCCGATGGTGAAGACGCGGTCCACCCCGCCCAGGGCGGCGGCGGCCAGCACGATGGGGTTGCGCACGCCGTCGGGCGTGGGCGTGACCATGATCAGCTCGGGCACGCCGGCCACCTTGGCCGGAATGGCGTTCATCAGCACGGACGAGGGGTAGGCGGCCTTGCCGCCGGGCACGTACAGGCCCACGCGGTCCAGCGGGGTGACCTGCTGGCCCAGCACCGTGCCGTCGGGTTCGGTATAGGTCCAGGTCTGGGCGCGCTGGTGCTCGTGGTAGCGGCGCACGCGCTCGGCTGCCTGCTCCAGGGCCTGGCGCTGATCGGCCGGCAGGCCGTCCAGCGCAGCCTGCAGTTCTTCGCGGGAGATCTCAAGCGCGGCGGCCCGGTCCACGTCCAGGCGGTCGAAGCGGCGCGTGTAGTCGAGCAGGGCGGCGTCGCCTTCATGCTGGATGCGATGCAGGATGTCGGCGCAGGCCCGTTCGATGGATTCGTCTTCGGAGGCTTCATAGGCCAGCAACGAGCGCAGTTCGGCGTCGAACTGGGCGGACTCGGCATTCAGGCGATGGATCAGTGACATGACGCTATAGAGGAAAACAGAAGTTCAACAGGCAGTGTATACCGTTTTGCTTAAGGCGGGCCGGGTCGGCCGGCCCAGGAGGGGACCGGCCTTCGAAGACCCATGTCGCCGCGGCGTGCGGGCAACGGGTCTAGGCCGGGCCATGCTCCACGGAGGCGCGCGAGAAGGCGTCGATCAGGGGCTGCAGCTGCGGGCCGCGGTTCTTCATGGCGGCCTGGTTGACGATCAGGCGCGAGGAGATCGTGGCGATTTCTTCCACTTCGACCAGCTTGTTGGCGCGCAGGGTTCCGCCGCTGGACACCAGGTCCACGATGGCGTCGGCCAGGCCCACCAGCGGCGCCAGTTCCATGGAGCCGTACAGCTTGATCAGGTCCACGTACACGCCCTTGCTGGCGAAGTGCTCGCGCGCGGCGCGGGTGTACTTGGTGGCGATGCGCAGGCGCGAGCCCTGCTTGACGGCGGAGTGGTAGTCGAAGCCCTCGGCCACGGCCACGCACAGGCGGCAGCGGGCGATGTTCAGGTCCACGGGCTGGTACAGACCGCCGGGGTGCTGCTCCATGTGTTCGTACAGCACGTCCTTGCCGGCGATGCCGATGTGCGCGGCGCCGTACTGCACGTAGGTGGGCACGTCGGTGGCACGCACGATGATCAGGCGCAGGTCGGGATTGTTGGTGGGCAGGATCAGCTTGCGGGAGGTTTCGGGGCTTTCCAGCACCTTGATGCCGGCTTCTTCCAGCAGGGGCAGGGTCTCGTCGAAGATGCGGCCCTTGGACAGGGCCAGCGTCAGAGGCTGGTTCAGGCTGGCGGGGCTCATGCGTTTTCCTTGCTGCTGATGCGCTCGATCTGCGCGCCCACGGCCTGGAGCTTGGCTTCCATGCGGTCGTAGCCGCGGTCCAGGTGGTAGATGCGCTCGACGGTGGTTTCGCCGCGGGCGGCCAGTCCGGCGATGACCAGGCTGGCGGAGGCCCGCAGGTCGGTGGCCATGACGGTGGCGCCGGTCAGGTAGGGCACGCCCTTGACCACCGCCACGTGGCCGTCGATCTCGATCTGCGCGCCCAGGCGGTTCAGCTCCTGGACGTGCATGTAGCGGTTTTCGAAAATGGTTTCCACCACGGAGGAGGTGCCGTCGGCGATGGTGTTCAGCGCCATCAGCTGGGCCTGCATGTCGGTGGGAAAGCCCGGGTATTCGCTGGTGCGAAAGCCCACGGCCTTGGGGCGGCCCTGCATGGAGCCCTTGATCCAGTCCGCGCCCGTCTCGATGTGCAGGCCGGCCTCGCGCAGCTTGTCCAGCGTGGCGCCCAGAGCCTGGGCGTCGGTATTGCGCAGGATGAGCTCGCCGCCGGTCGCGCCCACGGCGCACAGAAAGGTGCCGGTCTCGATGCGGTCCGGGCAGATGCGGTGTTCGGCGCCGTGCAGGCGATCCACGCCGTCGATGACGATGCGGTCGGTGCCGTGGCCCTGGATGCGGGCGCCCATCTTGATGAGCAGTTCGGCCAGGTCGATGATTTCCGGTTCGCGGGCGGCGTTCTCCAGAATCGTCTGGCCCTCGGCCAGCACCGCGGCCATCATCAGGTTCTCCGTGCCCGTGACGGTGATCATGTCGGTGCGCACCACCGCGCCGCGCAGGCGCTTGGCGCGCGCATTGACGAAGCCGTGCTCGACGTGGATCTCCGCGCCCATGGCCGCCAGTCCCTTGATGTGCTGGTCCACGGGGCGCTGGCCTATGGCGCAGCCGCCCGGCAGGCTGACGCGCGCCTCGCCGAAGCGGGCCAGCAGCGGGCCCAGCACCAGGATGGAGGCGCGCATGGTCTTGACCAGCTCGTAAGGCGCTTCCAGGCTGGTGATGTCGGCGGCGGTCAGGGCCAGCGTGCCGTTGCGCTCCTGCGCCACGCCCAGCTGTCCGAGCAGCTTGAGGGTGGTGTCGATGTCGCGCAGGCGCGGCACATTGTCCAGCACCACGGTGTCGGCCGTCAGCAGGCTGGCGCACAGAATGGGCAGGGCGGCGTTCTTGGCGCCGGAGACGGAGATTTCCCCGTTCAGGCGCTGGCCGCCCGAAATGCGTAATTTATCCATTCGGATTGGCCTTGTATTCGTCGGGAGTCAGGGTGCGCATGGACAGGGCGTGGATCTCGGCCTTCATGCGATCGCCCAGGGCCTTGTAGACCAGTTGGTGGCGGGCGATCAGGCGCTTGCCCTCAAAGGCGGGGCTGACGATCAGCGCCTCGAAATGCGAGCCGTCGCCATCGACGTGCAGGTGGTCGCAGGGCAGGTTGTCGGCAATGTATTGGCGTACTTGTTCAGGGGTCGGCAACATGAGGTCAATTCCGTAATTTATAGCCTGATGCGAGCAGGCGTAGCGAAATCAGGCACAGCGCAGCAAAGACGCCGGCGACGACGGCAAAGCTGAACCAGGGCGAGACGTCCGAGGCGGCGAAGAACCCGTAGCGGAACCCGTCTATGGTGTAGAAGAGCGGGTTCCAGTGCGAGACCGTCTGCCAGAAGGGCGGCAGGCTGTGGATCGAGTAGAACACGCCGGACAGGAAGGTGGCCGGCATGATCAGGAAGTTCTGGAACGCGGCCAGCTGGTCGAATTTCTCGGACCAGAGGCCGGCGATCAGGCCCAGCGTGCCCATGATGCCGCAGGACATGACGGCAAAGAGGATAACCCACAGCGGGTTGGCCACGGGCAGGTGCACGAAGAATAAGGATATGGCCCACACGCATATGCCCACGCACAGGCCGCGCGCAATGGAGGCCAGCAGGTAGGCGGCGAAGATCTCGCGGTGCGAGAGAGGCGGCAGAAGGATGAACACCAGGTTGCCGGAAATGCGGCTCTGGATCAGCGAGGACGACGGATTGGCGAAGGCGTTCTGCAGCATGCTCATCATCATCAGTCCGGGGATCAGGAAGGCGGTGTAGGGTACGGAGTCGTACACCGTGACGCGGCCTTCGAGCACGTGGGCGAAGATCAGCAGGTACATCAGCGCCGTCAGCACCGGAGCGGCGATGGTCTGGAAGGCGACCTTCCAGAAGCGCATCAGTTCCTTGCGCAGCAGCGTGGGAAAGCCCGAGCCCATGGCGGGCTGCGCGGGCGGCTGCACCGTGCCGGGGCGCGGTGCGGCGGCATCGGCGTTCTGGGGCACGCCCCAGTGCTTGGGGGAGGCGGGTTGGTTCATAGGGCCACTCCCATTTTTCCTTCGTTGTGCATGATGCGCACGAATGCGTCTTCCAGGTCGGTCCCGCCGGCGCGCTCCATGATGGCCTGGGTGGTGTCCAGAGCGACGATGTTGCCGTGCTTGAGCATGCCTAAGCGTCCGCACAGGGCTTCGGCCTCTTCCAGGTAGTGCGTGGTCAGCAGGATGGTGTGGCCCTGCTGGTTCAGGCGGATGATGAACTCCCACAGGGTGCGGCGCAGGTCCACGTCCACGCCGGCGGTGGGTTCGTCCAGGATGATGACGGGCGGGCGGTGCACCAGCGCCTGGGCGACCAGCACGCGGCGTTTCATGCCGCCGGACAGGGCGCGCATATTGGCGTCGGCCTTGTCCGTCAGGGCCAGGTTGGCCAGGATCTCGTCGATCCAGTCGTCGTTGTGCTTCAGGCCGAAGTAGCCCGATTGCAGGCGCAGGGTCTCGCGCACGGTGAAGAAGGGGTCGTAGACGATTTCCTGGGGCACCACGCCCAGGGAGCGGCGCGCCTGCTGATACTGGGTGCGCACGTCGTAGCCGCAGACGCTGACTTTGCCGCTGGTGGGCTGGGTCAGGCCGGCGAGCATGGAGATCAGGGTGGTCTTGCCCGCGCCGTTGGGGCCCAGCAGGCCGAAGAACTCGCCGTGCTCGATGGTCAGGCTGACCTGGTCAACGGCCAGGAAGCCGGCATCGGTGCGGGGAGGGGAAAACAGGCTTTTGAGGCCGCGGCGGCGGGGCGCAAAGCGTTTGCTGACGTTGTCGAGTTTAAGGGCGGACATGGCAATTAAGGTTGGCCTGACGCGGATGTGCTGTGGTTGTCGCCGCCGCGGCGCCCCTGTGGCGAGAGCGGGCCTGCGCTGGTGCGCAGGGCCTGCCGCGGCGATGGTCAGGTTCTTTATTATAGGGTACTACTCTGGTCTGGTTATAAGCTCATGGCCAGAGCGCGCCCTGCCGCCCCGTGAAGGGCGGCCGGCTTACTTGTTCTGGTTGTTGAGCGCCTGGATCAGGCCGTTGATGCCGTTCTGCTCGATCTGCTGGGAGAACTGGTTGCGGTAGTTCTGGATCAGCCAGATGCCTTCCACGTTCAGGTCGTAGATCTTCCAGCCCTCGGGCGTCTTTTCCATGCGGTAGTCCACGCCCACGGGGGCGCCGCTGGACTGGGTCAGCGAGGAGCGCACGACCACGTCGTCGGCGTTGGGGTCGCCGCGGAAGGGCAGGATGTTCAGCTGGGTCTTGTCGTCCACGCGGGACAGGGCGCCGCTGTAGGTGCGCACCAGGGTGCCTTTGAAGGCATCGATCAGTTGCTGGCGCTGCTCGGGCGTGGCCTGGCGCCAGTAGCGGCCGGCGGCCAGGCGCGTGGTTTTCTCCAGGTTCACGTAGGGCAGGATGTGCTGGTCCACGGCGGACAGGATGGCGCTGCGGTTGCCGCTGCGGATGGCGTCGCTGTCCTTGACGACCTGCAGAGCCTTGCTGCCGACGGCCGCCACGAAGTCGTTGGGCGCCGCCTTGGGGTCGATGACCTGGGCCTGGGCGGCCGTGTGCAGGCACAGGGCCAGGATCGCGCAGGCGGCCAGGAACCAGTGGAAGAGGCGGGAGGGCGAGGACTGCAAAGCAGTCCCGCCGGCGGCGGGACGTGGGTTCATGCGTAAAACTCCAGATTCAATGTGAAGCGGGCAGGCCGGGTCTTATTCGTCAGCATCCGAGTAGTCGGGCAGATCCTGACTGGTGTCGCCGCCGGTTCGGCGCGACTGGACCATGGCGTTGCGTCGTTGCAGGTAAGCGTCGCGTATGAAGCTGTACCGGTCAAGGGCGATGTCGTTAACAAGTTTTTCCGCATCCAGCAGGCTGGCGCGCGCATCCACGGCCCACAGGCCCATGATGCTGTTGCGCACGGGCACGTCGCGGATGGCCATGATGGGGCCGGTGGCCGAGAATCCTTCGATGAAGCTGGTGCCGCGCGCAAGGCCGTCGCGCACCGTGCTGGGGCCGAAGAAAGGCAGCACCACATAGGGGCCGGGCTTGATGCCCCACACGCCCAGGGTGATGCCGAAGTCGTTGGGGATGCGGCGCGAGCCGTTCATGGAGGCCACGTCGATACAGCCGCCCAGGCCCATGGTGGAGTTGAACAGCACGCGGCCCAGCGTATTGAAGAAGTCGATGTGCTCGCCCTGCAGGAAGCTGTTGACCGCCGACCAGGCATCGCCGAAGTTGTTGAAGATGTTGCTGACGCAGGTGCGCACCGGTTGGGGCGTGAGCGCCGTATAGCCTTCGGCGATGGGCTTGATGAGGACCTTGTCCACGTTTTCGTTGAACGTGTAGATGCCGCGGTTCATGCCCTCCCAGGGATCGTTGGGATTGGGGTTGGGCACGCTGGCGCAGCCGGCGGCCAGGGCGGCCGTGGCGCCGATCAGGCCCAGGCGGGCGGCGCGCGGCAGCGCGTAGGAACGACGGGTCGTGTCTGTAGTCATGGTTTCGTGTTCTTGTTGGGGCAGCAGGGCTGCGGTTTACTTGCCCGAGCCGGCGTCGCCTTCCTTGGCGGCCGAGTTGTAGAGGAACTTGCTAATGAGTTCTTCCAGCACCACGGCGCTTTGGGTGTAGGCAATGGTACTGCCGTTCTGCAGATTCTTGTCGTCGCCGCCGGCCGTCAGTCCGATGTACTGCTCGCCCAGCAGGCCCGAGGTCAGGATGGAGGCCGAGGTGTCGGCCGGGAATTTATACTGTTCGTCCATGTCCATGGTGACCACGGCCTTGAAGTCGACATTGTCGAAGCTGATCGAGCGCACCCGGCCCACCACCACGCCGCTGGCCTTGATGGGCGCGCGCGGCTTCAGGCCCCCCAGGTTGTCGAACTTGGCCGAGACCTCGTAGGTCTGGGCCAGCGAAAATGAGCTGAGGTTGCCGGCGCGCAGGGCCAGGAACGCCAGCGCGACCAGCCCCAGCAGTACGAACAGGCCAACCCAGAAATCGGTTTTCTCGCGATTCATAGCTGAGCAATTCCTAAATAGTTAACTGAACATGAGGGCGGTGAGCAGGAAGTCCGTGCCCAGCACCGCCAGCGCGCCGCTGACCACCGTGCGGGTCGTGGCGCGGGAGACGCCTTCGGGGGTGGGCTTGGCGTGCCAGCCCATATAGAGCGCGATCAGGGTGACGATGACGCCGAACACCACGCTCTTGATGAAGCCGTTGAGCACGTCGTCGATGACGTCCACGCCGTTCTGCATCTGCGACCAGAACGAACCGGCGTCGATGCCGATCAGCTGCACGCCCACCACGTAGCCGCCCAGGATGCCGACCATGGAAAACACGGCGGCCAGGATGGGCATGGCGATGACTCCGCCCCAGAAGCGCGGCACCAGCAGGCGGCGCAAGGGATCCACGGCCATGACTTCCATGGCGGCGATCTGCTCGCCGGCCTTCATCAGGCCGATCTCGGCGGTCAGGGACGTGCCGGCGCGCCCGGCGAACAGCAGGGCGGTGACTACCGGGCCCAGCTCGCGCACCAGCGACAGGGCCACCAGCAGGCCCAGGGCTTCTTCGGAGCCATAGCGGTTCAGGGTGTAGTACCCCTGCAGGCCCAGCACGAAGCCGACGAAAAGTCCTGAAACGGCAATGATCAGCAGCGAATAGTTGCCAATGAAATGTATTTGTTGCGAAACCAGGCGCGGCCGCCGCCACAGCAGCGAGGAGCGCGCCAGCAGGCTGACCAGCAGGCGGCTGAAGGCGCCCAGGCCGAAGACGCTGCTGCGCACGGCGGCGCCCAGGGCGGCGAAAGGGCGGGTGATCAGATTCATGGTCGCGTCGTCCGGTTCTTGAGCCAGGCTTCGAAAGCCGGGGTGACGGGATAATTGAAAGCGATGGGGCCGTCCGGTTCGCCGCGCAGGAATTGCCGCACGTAAGGGTCGGCGGAATCGCGCAGCTGGGCGGGCGCGCCCTGGGCGATGAGCCGCCCCTGGCCCACGATGTAGACCTGATCGGCGATGGCGAAGGATTCGGCGACATCGTGCGTGATCAGGACCGAGGCGCAGTTCAGGCGGTCCGTCAGGTCGCGGATGAGCTGCGCGGTAATGCCCATGGAAATCGGGTCCAGGCCGGCGAAGGGCTCGTCGTACAGGATCAGTTCGGGCTCCAGCACGATGGCGCGCGCCAGGGCCACGCGGCGGGCCATGCCGCCGGAAATCTCGCTGATGCCAAGGTGGGCCGCGGCGCGCAGGCCCACGGCGTCCAGCTTGTCCAGCACGCGCTCCTGGATCTGCGCTTCGGAGATGCGCGTCAGTTCGCGCAGGGGAAAGGCGACGTTCTCGAAGACGTTCAGGTCGGTGAACAAGGCGCCTTGCTGGAAAAGCACGCCCATGCGCTTGCGAGTGCGGCGCAGCTGCTCGCCGTCCAGCTGCGCGATGTCCTGGCCGAAGGCCGCGACCACGCCCTTCTGGGCGCGGATCTGCCCCGTGGCGGCGCGCAGAAGTGTTGTTTTTCCGGAACCCGAGCCGCCCATCATGGCCACGACCTGACCCTTGCAGACCGACATGGAGATGTCCGACAGCACGGTAAAGGACCCGTAGCCCAGCGAGGCGGAGTCCAGTTTTAGTACGGCTTGGTCAGTATTTTCGGCCATGAGGCGGGCAAGGACGGTTGAATGGACCTGTCATTGTACCGCTTGCGCTGTCTGACACTCAACGCAATCGCGCCCGGCCCGCCTGCCGGCATGCGGGCTTCGGGCGCGTGCAGGGCTCAGCAGCGCGCGGGGCCGACGGGATTTTCCAGAGTCCCCAGGCCGCTCACGCGGATGCGCAGGCGGTCGCCGTCTTGCAGGTAGCGGGGCGGGTCGAAACGCGCGCCGGCGCCCGTGGGCGTGCCGGTCAGGATCACGTCGCCCGGCATCAGGCGGCTGAACTGCGAAATGTATTCGATCAGACGGTCGAAGCCGAAGATCAGGTTCGCGGTGGTGTCGTCCTGGCGCAGTTCCTCGTTCACCCAGGTCTGCAGGTGCAGGTCCTGGAACTGGGCGGGGTCGCGCAGCAGCGTCATCCAGGGGCCTATGCTGCCGCTGGCCTCGAAGTTCTTGCCTTGGGTGACGTTGAACTTGCCGTGGCGCAGCCAGTCGCGCACCGTGCCTTCGTTGGCGATGCACAGGCCGGCCACGTGCTCCAGGGCCTGTTCGCGGGCGATGCAGCGTCCCTCCTTGCCGATCACCAGCACGATCTCGCCTTCATAGTCGAACTGCTCGCTGATGGCGGGCTTGAGCAGGGGCTGGCCATGCCCCACGAAGGTGGACGCGGTGCGCATGAACAGGCTGGGGTAGGCGGGCGCGGCGCTGCCGTCCTTGTACTCCTCGTTGCGGTCCGCGTAATTGACGCCCACGCAGAAGATCTTCTCGGGCTCGAACAGAGTGGGCAGGAATTCGACCTGGTCCTGGGCCAGGCCGGGCGCGGCCAGCGCCTGGGCGATGCGAGCGTCCAGCTCCTGCGGCCTGGGCAACAAGGCCTTCATGGCGGCGGCGTCCGCGTCCAGAGGATGGATAAGGCCCTGGCGCAGCACGCCGATGGCGCGCGCGCCCTGGTGGCGATAGCAGACAATCGACATCTCAGATTCCGTCCTGGTTCATGAATTTGCGGATGGAGTTGGCCTTGTAGTTCAGGGTGGGGTGCATTTCCTGCACTTCGAAGGCGATGGCCGTGGGCCGGCGTTCGCTCAAGGCCGCCAGGTGGCGGGTCAGCGCCTCGAAGATCCCGTCCGCCACCCGCTTCTGCGTGGCTTCGTCCCGACCGTGGCCGATGCGCAGCACGATGTGCACGAAGGCATTGCGCGGGTTGCCGTCCGCGATCAGGGCGTTCTGGATGGGCAGCAGGCGTATGCGTATGCCCGCCAGCGGAAAGATGCCGCTGTCCATCATGGCCTTGTGCAGGGCGGGGCCCAGGGTCTGGATTTCTTCGTCGTGCTCGATATTGCTGCTGTATTCAATCCAGGCGTGCGGCATGGATAACTCCTTGTGTCATTTTTGGAAAAGCCCGGCGTCCCTGATGGGCTGCTCCCACCGTTGCGTCTCGCTCTTCATCAGGGCGTCGAAGGCTTCGCTGCTCGATCCCTTGGGTTCGACCCCGGCGGTCTGGAATTGGGTCTTCAGCTCGGGCGACTCCAGGGCTTTCTGGGTGGCGGCGTGCAGGGTGCGGATGATCTCGGGCGGCGTGCCGGCCGGAGCGGCCAGCCCGTACCAGCCCACCACGTCGAAGCCCGGGTAGCCTTGCTCGGCCACGGAGGGCAGGTCCGGCAGCAGCCGGTAGCGTTCGCGGCTGGTGACGGCGATGGGCTTGAGCTGGCCTTGCTGCAAATGGGGCAGGACCGAGACGGGGCTGGAGATCATCAGCTGTACCCGGCCGCCCACCACGTCGCTGATGGCTTCGCCCGACCCTTTATAGGGGATGTTCAGCATGTCCAGGTGCGTGGCTGCTTTCAGGGCCTCGCCGGCCAGAAAGGCGGCCGAGGCGCCGGTGGCATAGTTCAGCTCGCCCGCTTCCTTCTGCGACAGTTCGCTCAGCGAGCGCAGCGAGTCGGCCTTGACGGCGGGATTGGCCACCAGCAGATAGGGCTGGGCGGACACCTGCGAGATGCCCGCGAAGTCCTTGTAGCTGTAGCCGGTGTTCTTGTAGAGCCAGGGGCTCATGGCCACGGTGGCTTCGATGGCCAGCACGATGGTCTGGCCGTCGGCCGGCGCCTGCAGCGCCGCCTTGGTGCCGATGATGCCGTTGGCGCCGGGCTTGTTCTCCACCACCACGGTCGCATCCAGCTCCTTGGCCAGTTCCTTGGCCAGGATGCGGGCCACCACATCGGTGCCTCCGCCGGGAGCGAAGGGCACGATGAAGCGGATGGGCCCGTTCGGATAGGGCGCGGCGTGGACGGCGCCGGCTGCGCTCAGCAGGCAGGCCGCCACAAGGCGCAAAGGGGTCTTGGTCATGGTCGTCTCCTCGTCCTTCCTCGTCGGGAAGGTTTATTTCTGTTGCGAGAACAGGGCGTCGATGCGCGCCTCGTAGGCGTGGTAATCCAGGAATTTGTACAGCTCTTCGCGTTGCTGCATGATGTCCAGCACGCCTTTTTGCGTGTCTTTGTGACGGATCTCCTGATAGACGCGCAAGGCGGCGGCATTCATGGCGCGGGCGGCCGACAGCGGATACAGGGCGGCCGATACGCCGGCCTGCGCCAGCTCCTCGGTGGTGAAGTTGGGCGTCTTGGAAAATTCGGTGATGTTGGCCAGCACCGAATGGGGGCGGTTCAGGCGTTGGGCGAAGGCGGCGTATTCCTCCAGCGTGGTGCAGGCTTCGGCGAAGATCATGTCGGCGCCGGCGTCCAGATAAGCCTGCGCGCGGTCCAGCGCCTTGTCCAGGCCCTCGATGGCCAGCGCGTCGGTGCGGGCGATGATGAAGAAGTCCGGATCGGTGCGGGCGTCCACCGCGGCCTTGATGCGATCCAGCATCTCGTCCTGGCTGACGATCTCCTTGCCGGGGCGGTGGCCGCAGCGCTTGAGCTGCACCTGGTCTTCCATGTGCAAGGCGGCCGCGCCGTCCTTGATCAGGCCTTTCATCATGCGGGCGATCGTGAAGGCGCCGCCAAAGCCCGTGTCCACATCCACCACGACGGGCAGGTCCACGGCGTCGGTGATGCGGCGCAGGTCCGTCAGCACGTCGCTCAGGTTGGTGATGCCCAGGTCGGGCAGGCCATAGGAATAATTGGCCACGCCGGCGCCGGCCAGATAGATGGCGCGAAAGCCCAGCGTCTTGGCCATCATGGCCGTGTAGGGATTGAGCGTGCCGACGATCTGCAGCGGATGCTCTTCTTTCAGGGCCTGACGGAAACGGGCGCCGGCCGAGGCGGGGGACTGGGTCATTGTGCTACTCCGTATAAAAGTCCATAATATGGATTAATTAATGCGTTAAGTAATTGCTGGATAGCGTAAATAAAACGATAAATCCTTGTCAATGAACTGCTTAACGTATTTACAAGTAATCCGTATGGTGGAGTTTTTTTATGTCTTCAGTGCAAAGTCTGGGCCGGGCCTTCGATATTCTTCGCGTGATCGCTCATCACCAGGGAACGGGGGTGCGCCTGAAGGACCTGACGATACTGACGGGCCTGTCCCAGCCCACGGTGCACCGTTTGCTGGCAGAACTGCAGGCGCAGGGCGTGGTGCGCCAGCGACCCTACAGCCGCCGCTATTTCCTGGGCGCCATGGTGGCGGAACTGGGCCTGACGGCCAGCGCCGACTACGACTTCGCCACCTTGTGCCGCCCTTCGGTGGCGCGCATCGCGGCGGAGACGGGCGATACGGCTTTCGTGTCCAAGCGCAGCGGGCTGGATCTGCTGTGCCTGGACCGCCGCTCGGGGGCGCATTTGTTCAAGGCTTTCACGCTGGACGTGGGCGTGCGCCGGCCGCTCGGACGGGGCGCCAGCGGCATCGCGCTCTTGATGCATCTGCCGGAAGCGGAGGTGCTGGGCGTACTGCGCCGCAACGCGGCCTTCTTGCGCCAGCGCGATCCGCAGGGCGAACAGGAGGCCGAGTGCCGCTGGCGGCAGGCCTGCGAGCAGGGCTACGCCGTGCGCGACGCGGCCGAGGCGGACGTGCGCTCGGTTGCCGTGCCCATACGGGACGGCCGCGGCCAGCCTGGAGCCTGTCTGAGCGTGTCCACCACCCGCGCACGCCTGGACGAGGCCCGGCTGGCTCAGGTGGTGACGCTGCTGGAGCGCGAGGCGCGCCGCCTGGAAGACGTCTTGCAGGCGCAATCCGACCCGGAAGAGTCTTTGCTTTGACGGCCCGGCGCGGCGGCGCGCCAGGAAAAGGGGTCAGCCCAGCGGGCGCACCAGGGCGAACAGCAGGCCGCCCAGGGCCAGCAGCGCCAGGGGGTTGATGCGGGTGCGCAGCAGCAGGGCGGTGCCCGCCAGTGCGACGCCCCAGGCCCAGGGGCCGCCTTCGGCGGCTTTCAGGATGGTGCCGCTGGCCGCCAGGATCATGCCCGCCGCGATGGGCAGCAGGCCGGTTTCCACGGCGCGGATGAAGCGGGTTCCCTCATAGCGTTTCCAGACCGTGGCCAGGTAGTAGATCAGCAGGGCCGAGGGCAGGAAGATGGCCACGGACGCCGCCAGCGCACCGGCCCAGCCGGCGGTCTTCCAGCCCACCATCGTCACCAGCAGCGATTTGGGGCCGGGGGTCAGGCGCGAGAGCGCGAACAGGTCCAGGAACTCCTGGTTGCTGATCCAGCCGTGGATCTCCACCGATTGGCGGTGGATTTCGGGAATGATGCTTTGTCCGCCGCCCACCGTCAGGAAGGACAGCGGGGCGAAGACGCGCATCAGCTGCAGCAGGACGGTCAGCATGGTCAGTCCGCCTGGCCAGGATCCAGGCGTTGCCAGGCGACCCAGATGGACAGCGGCGCGGTGAGGAGCACCACGGCGATCAGGCTCCATTCCATGACGAAGATGCCCAGGAACACGGCGGCCATCAGCAGGACGGGCAGCAGCCCTTGCGAGGCGCGCCGCGCCGAGCGCACGCCCATTTCCAGCGACAGGCCGATGGCGGCGGCGGCGACGCCGGCCATGACCTGGCGGGCCAGGTCCGAACCAGTCAGCTGCTCCAGCCCGACCAGCATCAGGATGGCGACGAACAGCGGCGGCACCACCATGCCCAGCGCCGCCACGGTGGCGCCCGGACCGCCGCGCAGGCGATAGCCTATCCAGATCGCCAGGTTGACGACATTGATGCCGGGCAGGGCCTGGGAGAGCGCCAGCCCGCTCAGGAAGTCGTCCTGGCTCATCAGGCGGCGCTGAATGACGAATTCGCGCATCAGCCAGCCGCTGAGCCCGCCGCCGAAGCTGGTGACGCCGATGCGGGCGAAAGCCAGGAACAGTCCGGTCAGGGACATGGGGCGCTGAGAAGGTTCCGGGGGCCCGGCCACGTTGTTACCTCGGTCGACTGAATGGTTGAAGGTGAAAGTAATTCTATTCTGGCATAGAAGCGTCGCCCGCACCTGCTTGCACGGGCCGGCCGCCGGTCCGTGCACGTCCTCCGTTTGAAAGTCGATCACAAATTGAAAAAAGAAAAGTCGAAATAAAAATTAAATAAAAATGCAAAAAAATAAATAGGAAAAATAAGTGTGAGACAGCTCGGATCCGCCTGCCGCGCAGGCTTGCAAAAATGCGCCTGAACAAGCACGATGAACCGCTGGAAGCTAGCCTGAATGATGTTCACATCATTGAAATAAAAGAGATTGAAACAAGTGTTTGAATTTTTTTCTGGCGACGCTGCCGTGCCGCCGGCGAGCGGTCGGGCAGGGATGCGGTCGAGCCATGGACGGCGCGATTTGATCTGCGTCCAGCTTTGTTTAAAAATAAAAGAATCCTCATGTTGCAAAAGCACGTCCAGCGTGTACGATTATTAAATCGCTGCGCATTTCAGGGCGCCAGGCTGTTGCGTTCGCGTGCGCAGGGTTCCGGTTTCTTGGAGACAAACCTATGACATCTAGTCCAACCAGTGCGGTGGCGGGCGGAGCCCGGGCCTTGCGCCGGGTCGCGGTCTGCGGCGCCGGCGTCATGGGGGCGCAGATCGCCGCCCATTGCGTCAACGCCGGCATTCCCGTGGTGCTGTTCGACCTTCCGGCCCGCGAAGGGCCCAAGAACGGGATCGTGACGCGCGCCATCGCCAATCTGCGCAAAATGAACCCGGCCCCTCTGGGCACGCCTGACCTGGCCGACCTGATCGAGCCGGCCAACTATGAAGACGACCTGGACCGCCTGGGACAGTGCAACCTGGTCATCGAGGCCATCGCCGAGCGCCTGGACTGGAAGCAGGACCTGTATCGCAAGATAGCGCCGGCCCTGCATCCGCAAGCCATCATCGCCAGCAATACGTCCGGGCTGTCCATCACGGCCCTGGCCGAGGTCCTGCCCGAAGAGCTGCGGCACCGTTTCTGCGGCGTGCATTTCTTCAACCCGCCGCGCTACATGAACCTGGTGGAGCTGATTCCCACCCGCTACACCCAGCCCGAGCTGCTGGACACCCTGGAGACCTTCCTGGTGTCGCAACTGGGCAAGGGCGTGGTGCACGCCAAGGATACGCCCAACTTCATCGGCAATCGCATCGGCGTGTTCGGCATCCTGTCCGTGTTCGAGCAGGCGCGCCGTTTCGGCCTGACTTACGAACAGGTGGACGAGCTGACCGGCACGCGCCTGGGGCGCGCCAAGTCCGGCACGTACCGCACGGCGGACGTGGTGGGGCTGGACACCCTGGCGCACGTCATCCGCACCATGCAGGACCATCTGCCCGACGACAGCTTCCATGAGCATTTCGGCCTGCCTCCCGAAGTCCAGGGCTTGATCGACGCCGGCGCCCTGGGCCAGAAGACGGGTGCGGGCTTCTATCGCAAGAAAGGGCGCGAGATTCAGCGCTTCGATGCCGAGCAGCGCGACTACGTGCCCGCGGACCGGACCATTGATCCGGACGTGGCCGCCATCCTGGCGGTGCGCGATCCGGCCGAGCGCCTGCGCCAATTGCGGGAATCAACCCATCCCCAGGCCCAGTTCGTCTGGGCCGTGCTGCGCGACACCTTCCACTACAGCGCCGTGCACCTGCAGGATATCGCCGACAATGCGCGCCAGCTGGACCTGGCCCTGAAGTGGGGCTTCGGCCACAAGCAGGGCCCGTTCGAGATCTGGCAGGCGGCCGGCTGGCGCCAGGTCACGCAATGGATCATGCAGGACATCCAGTACGGCAAGGCGCTCAGCAGCCAGCCCCTGCCCGACTGGGCCACGCGCGGCCCGGTCTGGGAAGCGCAGGGCGTACACACGTCGGCCGGGTCCTGGAACCCCGCGCAGGGCCGCTTCGAGGGCCGCAGCATGCTGCCCGTGTACCAGCGCCAGATCGGGGCCCCCCTGCTGGTGGGCGAAGTGGATCCCATGGAGACGCACACCGTGTTCGAGGATGAGTCCGTGCGCTGCTGGACCCTGCCGGCTCCCCATCCGCAGGACGTGCTCATCGTCTCCTTCAAGACCAAGATGCACACCCTCAGCCCGGGCGTGGTGCGCGGGCTGGTCAAGGCCGTGGAACTGGCCGAGGCCTCGTACCAGGCGCTGGTCATCGCCCAGACGGGCGAGCCGTTCTCGGCCGGCGCGGACCTGAAGGCCATACTGCCGCTGTTCGAGCAGCGCGGCGTGGCGGCGGTCGAACCCATCGAGCGGGAAATGCAGGACATGGTGCTGCGCCTGCGCTATGCCCAGGTGCCCGTCGTGGCGGCCCTGGCGGGCTTGGCTCTGGGCGGCGGCTGCGAGCTGTCCGTGCACTGCGCGCACCGCGTGGCGCATTTCGAGACGTACATCGGCCTGGTGGAAGTGGGCATAGGCCTGGTGCCCGGCGCCGGCGGGCTGGCGTTCTGCGCGCGCCGCGCCGCGGAACTGCAGGCCCAGGGCGCGCCGGATGCGCCCTTGCTGGCGTACCTGAAGCGCTTCGCGCTGGCGGTGGCCAGCGCCCAGGTCTCGCGTTCCGCCCTGGAAGCGCGCCAGATCGGCTATCTGCGCGAATCCGACACCATCATCATGAATCGGCACGAGCTGCTGTACGTGGCCGTGCGCCAGGCGCTGGCCCTGGCCTGCGCAGGCTGGCGTCCGCCCTTGCCGCGCCGCTTCCCGGTGGCCGGGCGCGATGGCATCGCCACCCTCAAGGCGCAATTGCTGAACATGAAGGTCGGGGGCTTCATCTCCGACTACGATTTTCGCATCGCCGAGCAGGTCGCCACGGTGATCTGCGGCGGCGACGTGGATCCGGGCTCTCTGGTGGACGAAGTGTGGATGCTGGCCCAGGAGCGGCAGGCCTTCCTGGAGCTGCTCAATTCGCCCAAGACCCAGGAACGCATCACCGGCATGCTGACCACCGGCAAGCCGGTGCGCAACTGAGCCCGATCAAGGAGCTGACATGACATTGCAACAAGCGTATATCGTGGCCGCCAAGCGCACGCCCATCGGCAAGGCGCCGCGCGGCGTGTTTTCCTCCCTGCGGCCCGACGAACTGCTGGCCGGCGCGGTGCGCGACACCCTGGCCGGCCTGCCCGACCTGGACCCCGCCGCCATCGAGGATCTGGTGGCCGGCTGCGCGCTGCCGGAAGGTTCGCAGGGCTTCAACGTGGCGCGTATCTCCGCCCTGCTGGCAGGCCTGCCCTATACCGTGCCGGGCATGACGGTGAACCGGTTCTGCGCGTCGGGGCTGAGCGCCGTGGCCATCGCGGCCGATCGCATCCGCACGGGGCAGGCGGACGTCATCCTGGCGGCCGGCGTGGAATCCATGAGCCAGGTGCCCGTCATGGGCGTGAACACCACGTTCAGCCCGGAGATTTTCGCATCCGAGGAAAACTACGGCATTGCCTACGGCATGGGGTTGACGGCCGAGGAAGTGGCCCGCGAATGGAAAGTCTCGCGCGAGGACCAGGACGCCTTCGCCCTGGCCTCGCACCAGAAGGCCGTCAAGGCCTGGGAATCGGGCGAGTTTTCGGACGAGATCCTGCCCGTCACCGTGACTCGTCGCCATCCCGACCTGGACAGCTTCGAGGTGGCCGAGCAGGTCAAGGTGGTGAGCCGCGACGAGGGGCCGCGCCCCGACACCAGCCTGGAGGCCTTGGCCAAGCTGCGGCCGGTCTTCGCGGCCAAGGGTTCGGTCACGGCGGGCAACAGCTCCCAGACCTCGGACGGGGCGGGCGTGCTGCTGGTGGTATCGGAGCGCGCCCTGCGCGAGCACAACCTGACCCCGCTGGCGCGCTTCGTGACTTTTTCCGTGCGCGGCGTGCCGCCCGAGATCATGGGCATAGGCCCCAAGGAGGCGGTGCCCCATGCGCTGGCCCTGGCCGGCCTGAAGCAGGACCAGATGGACTGGATCGAACTCAACGAAGCCTTCGCCGCGCAGTCCCTGGCCGTCATCCGCGACCTGGGCCTGGATCCGGCGCGCGTCAATCCGCTGGGCGGGGCCATCGCCATGGGCCACCCCCTGGGCGCCACCGGCGCCATGCGCGCCGCCACGGTGATCCATGCCCTGCAGCGCCACAAGCTCAAGTACGGCATGCTGACCATGTGTATAGGCACCGGCATGGGCGCGGCGGGGATTTTCGAACGGGTCTGAAGCTGTACCAGGGTCCTGCAGACAGGCCGCCTGCGGGCGGCCTGTCTGCATGGGAGCGCATGCGTCATGCGTCAACCAAGTTCTTCACAGGTGGTCACACTTTTGCCAAGGGCCGCCGATATACTGGTTTGAACCGGGCCGGTTCCGGTTTCCCATCTTTCGCATCTTCAAGGAGGTAAAGCCGTGAAAACGCCATCTTCCAACCATGTGAAATACGACGCCCTGGAGTGGCATGTCGGGGGAGACTATCCGCAGGACCTGGGCCCCGAAGGCGGCCGCACGCACATGGGCCTGTACCTGGCCTGGCTGGTGTCCCGCCGCCTGCTGTCGGACGAATTGGTCGCGCAATTCCCGAACGAGGTGCGGCAATGCCGCGACCACATGATCAAAGGCTCCCAACTGCTGCAGATGTGCTGTGGCGACGAGCTGCTCGGCGAGCACATGACGCCCCAGGGCCGGGCATTTTCCGACTTCTATTACGATCAGTTCTATCTGGATGACTACGTGGAGACGCTGGATAGTGCGGCGCTGCCGTCCATCTACCACGTTCCCGACGATTGGGATTCCTACCAGGCTCTGCGCTCCGTCCTGGAGGAGCGCTACGCCGCCTGGCTGCACGCCCAGGCGCAGGACGCGCTGGACGAATAGCCGCGCCGCTTCAGGCGGCCTTGCGCCGGCCGATGACGCCGGTGGCCAGCAGCGTGCCCACCAGCACGGTGGCCATGCCGGCCAGCATCTGCAGCGTCAGCGCCTCGCCCAGCAGCAGCGTGCCCCAGAACACGCCGAAGGGCGGCACCAGGAAAGTGACGGTGATGGTCTTGGACGGCCCCACATTGGCCAGCAAGCGGTAGAAGATCAGGTAGGCTACGGCCGTGCACAGCAGGGACAGGGACAGCGCCGCGCCCCAGGATGCCAGGGGCGGCGTCTGCTCGGGCCACCAGATCAGGGCGAAGGGCAGCAGGGCCAGCGTGGCGCTGACCATGCTGCCGGCGGCCACGGCCCGCGGCTCGACGCCGCGCAGATAGCGGGCGGTGTAATTGGCGGCGATGCCGTAGAACACCGTGGCCAGCAGCGAGGCCAGCACGGCCCAGCCTTGCGCGCCCTGGGTGAAGGACAGCTTGTCGTACACCAGGATCAGAATGCCCAGAAAGCCCACGAACAGGCCCAGGATGCGGCTGCGCGAGAGGCGTTCCTTGAGCCACAGGCGCGCCACCAGGGCGCCGAACAGCGGGGCCATGGCATTGAGCACGGCCAGCAGGCCCGACTCCAGGCGCAGGGCGGCGTAGGCGTACAGGGCGAAGGGGACGGCGGCGTTCAGGATGCCCAGCCCGAAGATCGGTTTCCAGTTGTCCAGGAAGACTTTCAGGCGTCCGGTAAGGGACAGGTAGCTCATCAACGCGATGGCGCTGGCGCCCACGCGCACGACGGTCAGGGGAAAGGGGCCGAAGGCGGGCACCGCTTTGAGCGTGAACAAGAACGAGCTGCCCCAGATGGCAGCCAGCATGAACAGATCGCGTAGGTCTTTGGGAGACATGAGAGGGGAGGGTAGGCTGCGGTCCCCATGGGCCGCACGCCCGGAGGATTGTAATCCTTGTCCTGCGCCTGTGGCGTGAAGCACCTGCTGACGTCGGGGTCTACGCCCGCGTGGCGGACGCGGGCGCAGGGTCTGTGCAGATCTACTTCCAGAAGCCGTGGTGCGGCGCGGCGGCTTCGTCCTCGATCAGGGGACCGAATACGCTCACCTTGCGCTGGCCGCGCGCAAAGACTTCCCGGCAGGGCAGGGAGAAGGTGGGGTTTTCGGGATGATCGCCCGTCAGCACCAGCAGATTCTCTTCGGCCAGTGCGTAGACCACGCGGCCTATGCCGCACCAGTAGATGGCGCCCGAGCACATGCAGCAGGGTTCGGCGCTGGTGTACAGGGTGCAGTCGGCCAGCGCTTCGGGCGGCAGCAGGCGGGCCGCCTGCGCGGCGGCCCGCAGCTCGGCGTGCTGGGTGGGGTCGCCTTCGGGCGGCATGGAGTTGTTGCCTGCGGTGCAGATGATGTTGCCGTCCTTGTCGGCCACCAGGGCGGCGAAGGGATGCCGGCCGCGGGCCTTGGACTCTTCGGACAGCGTGATGGTCTGGCGCAGCAGTTCCATGTCGCGCGCGCTCAGGCCGGCGGACGAGGTGACGATGTTATCCATGTTGGGCTCCTTGTTCTTGTGTCAGGGTGGGGGCGGCGGGATCGTCGGACGCGCCGGCGGCCGCCAGGGTTTCTCGGGTGTTCAGAAGCAGGTTCAGTACGATGGCCGTGATGGCGGCCAGGAAGATGCCGCTTTCCACGAACAGTTTCAGCGGCCCTTCCACGCGCTGGAACAGGGCGGGCAGGGACATGGGCAGCACGCCCACGCTGACGGACACCGCCACGATCAGGCCGTT
Organism: Pseudomonadota bacterium; assembly: GCA_023425645.1. Lineage (GTDB taxonomy): Bacteria > Pseudomonadota > Gammaproteobacteria > Burkholderiales > Burkholderiaceae_B > Alcaligenes. Next base: position 39,167 of record JAFACG010000037.1, on the reverse strand, counting down.
GCGCGTGCCTTCGAATTTCACGCGGCTCAGCTCCTGGATGCCGGCCACCGTGGTCATGCCGAACATGACGATGGCGCAGCCGCCCAGAACGGGCCGGGGAATGGTGGCGATCAGCGCGCCCAGCTTGGGAAACAGGCCTATCAGGATCATGATCACTCCGGCGGCGGCCACCACGTAGCGGCTGCGCACGTTGGACATGGCGATCAGGCCGGTATTCTGGGTGAAGGCGTTGTAGGGAAAGCTGTTGAACAGGCCGCCCAGCATGGTGGACAGGCCGTCGGCGCGGAAGGCGTCGCCCAGCGTGGTCTGGCTGGCGGGCTTGCCGGTGATCTTGCCGATGGCCAGCACGTTGCCGGTCGTCTCGGCCATGATGACCAGCATGGCCATCATCATCACCAGCGTGGGCGCCAGGGCGAACTCGGGCATGCCGAAGGCGAAGGGCGGGCTCAGCTCGAACCAGGCCGCCTGGCCGACGCGGCTGAAATCCGTGTAGCCCATCAGCATGGCCAGGGCGGTGCCGCACAGCAGGCCGATCAGCACCGACAGGTTGCCCACGAAGCCGGAGAAGCGCGCGTGGATGAAGAGGGTGACGACGATGGTGGCCAGGCCCAGCAGCAGGTTGCCCGGCGCGCCGAAGTCGGCCGCGTCCGGGTTGCCCCCGCCCAGCCAGATGGCGGCCGCGGGCATCAGGGAAATGCCGATCACGGTGATCAGGCTGCCGATCACCACGGGCGGGAACAGCTTGAGCAGGCGGCTGAACAGCGGCGCAATGGCGATCGTCAGCGCGCCGGCCGCGATCACCGCGCCAAAGACCGTGGTCAGGCCGTACTGCTGGCCTATCATGATCATGGGGGCGATGGCGATGAAGGAACACCCCTGGATCAGCGGCAGGCGGGCGCCGAAGCGCCAGAAGCCCAGCGTCTGGATCAGGGTGGCCACGCCCGAGGTCAGCAGATTGGCGTTGATCAGGGTGATCATGTGTTCAGTGGCGAGGCCCAGGGCGCTGCCCAGGATCAGGGGCACCGCCACGGCGCCGGCATACATCACCAGCACATGCTGCAGGCCGAAACTGGCCAACTGGCGCAATGGCAGAAGTTCATCCACGGGATGAACCGGAGTGGAATGTTTCATGGCTGTCTCCTTTGTGGTCAGGGCCACGTATCACTCTTCTCGGTGAGCTTGCTGCTATGATCAATCAGTTTTTCAATTGAACATAATTAATATTCATCGGAAAAACCGATGGTTCGGAGGCGGCATGCGGTTTTCGATCGAGCAGCTGGAAATGTTCGGCGCGGTGGCTCGGCAAGGCTCGTTCTCGGCGGCGGCGCGCCGGCTGGGCAAGAGCCAGTCCACGGTCAGCGCGGCTGTGGCCAATCTGGAGGTGGACCTGGGCGTGGAGCTGTTTGATCGTCAGGCCAAGCTGCCGGTGCTGACCCCGGCGGGCGAGCAATTGCTGCGCCAGGCCGAACTGGTGCTGGATCGCTGCGCCCATCTGGAGATGCATGCGCGGCAGCTGGTGGAGATCCCCCAGTCCGAGCTGCTGCTGGCCATCGAGGTGCCATACCCCGTGATGGTGCCGCCGCTGCAGGAGCTGGCGCGCCAGTTCCCGTATCTGGACGTGACCATCCGCCATCCCATGGACGGCGACGTATCGGTATTGGTGCAGCAGGGGGAAGTGGACCTGGGCATCGCCTTTTCACAGCCGGCCTACCCGCGCGGGGTGGCCTTCAGGCAGATGGGCAAGCTGATCCTGACGCACGTGGTGCATCGCGACCACCCGCTGGCCCGGCGCGCCTCCATCAGCTTTGCCGAGCTGCGCGCGCATCGCCGGCTGGCCTTTGCGGCCCATGGCCACCGGCTGCCTTCGACGGAATACCTGGAGGCGGGCAATAGCTGGCAGGCCGAAAGCTATTCGGCCCTGCTGGAGATGACCCGCGCCGGCCTGGGCTGGACCACCTTGCCGCGCCAGTCCATCCTGCGCGAGATCGAATCGGGCGAACTGGTGGAGCTGCCCCTGCAGGCTTATCCGCACACGGACTGGGTGGTGGGCGTGGATCTGCTGTGGTCCCGCCAGGCGCAACTGGGCCAGGCGTCCCTGTGGCTGCGGCATTATCTGCAGCAGTTCAAGGTGTTCGAAATGGACCGCAACGGGAATCGGACGATTCTGTAAAAAAGCCGGCGCCCTGGCGGGCGCCGGCGTGGGCCCGGCGGGGAGCCGGGCCGGTCGGGATCAGTCGACGCGGGCGCCGGACTTTTTCACGACTTCACCCAGGCGGGTGTATTCCTCTTGCACGAAGGAGGCCAGCTCTTCGCGGCTGGTGGGGGCCGTGTCGGCGCCGCGGGCCTTCAGGATCGCCACGGTCTTGGGATCGCTCATGGCCTTGCGGGCGGCCTCGTTCAGGCGGTCCAGCACTTCCGTGGGCGTGCCCTTGGGCGCCCAGATGGCGTCCCAGGCAAAGAAGTCGTAACCGGGCACGCCGGCCTCTTCCATGGTCGGGATGTTGGGGTGCGAATCCAGGCGCTTTTTCATGGTGACGGCCAGCGGGCGCAGCTTGCCGGCTTCGATCTGGCCGGACAGGTTGGGCATCACGTCGATCAGCAGGTCCACGCGCCCGCCCATCAGGTCGGTCATGGCCGCCGCGCCGCCCTTGTAGGGGATGTGCAGGATGCTCACGCCCGTCATCTGCTTGAACAGCTCACAGGCCAGGTGCGAGGTCGTGCCGTTGCCGGCCGAGCCGCAGGTCAGGCTGTCGGGGTTGGCCTTGCCGTAGTCGACCAGGTCCTTGACGGTCTTGTACTTGCTGTCGGGGTTGACGACCAGCGCGGCGGCAATGGTGGTCAGGCGCGAGATGGGCTCCAGGTCGGCGTTGGAATAGCCGGGATTGGAGTACAGCCAGTGGTTGATGGCGCCGGTGCCGTTGGTGCCGTAGCCCAGGGTGTAGCCGTCCGGCTTGGCGCGAGCCACCTGGGAGGTGCCGATGTTGCCCCCTGCCCCTGGGCGGTTTTCCACGATCAGCGTCTGGCCGAGCTGGCGGCCGATGGCTTCGGTGGCGATGCGCGCCAGCGTGTCGCCGCCGCCGCCCGCCGGGAAGGGCACGATCACGGTGATCGCGCGCTCCGGGTAGTCCGCAGCCTGCGCGGCAGCGCCCAAAGCGAAGCCCGTTCCGAGCAAGGCGGTCAGCGCCAGGCGGACGCCGGTGTTGATGAATTTTTGTGTGAGCATGTCTGCTGCTCCCCCCTTTTTCTGAATGATGAAAGTACTGCGTTAAAGATGCTTGCTGCTGCGCTTGCAAACCAAAGTCCATTGGCCGTCCACACGACGGAAATGGTCCTGGCTGCGCAGAATGGTCTTGAGCTGCAGGGCGCCGTCGGGGCCCTGGTTGTCGTAGACCGTTACGTAGTAATGGGCCACGGCTTCTTCGTCCGTTTCGGCGTCAAGATGAAAATTGCTGATCTGATGGCTGGTGATGCGCTCGGCACGGCGCTCGGCCAAGGCCTGCCCGATGGCCTGGGGGCCTTGCAGCGCCTGGCCCTGGCGGTGCCAGACCGTGTCCTGCGTCACGCAGGCCAGCAGGCCCGCCGTATCGGAGGCGTCCAGACTCAGGTAGAAGCGGCTGGCCAGTTGCAGACAGGCCGTATAGGCAATGTGATTATCCATGTCTTGGCTCCGGTTCAGGCCATGGCCTGGGACAGCTTGTTCAAGGCGATGGCGGGGTCCGCCAGCTCCTGCGGGTCGGCCCAGCTCTGGCGTTCCACCAAGGCGCGCGCGGCGCGCCAGTCGCGCCCCGCATTGATGCCGATGACGCCTTGCACGATGCCTTGATCATCAAGGTAGAAGCGCAGGCTGCCGCCTTGTTTCAGGGGGCGCAGCGCCGTGGAGCGGGCTTCGCTGACATGGCCGCAGATCTGGATGAAGCGATCGTATTGTTGCGACCAGACCAGCGGCGTGGGCAGGTAATGCACATCCTGCCCCAGGATGGCCTGCGCGACGGCGATGCCCTGGTCCTGGGCGTTCTGCCAGGATTCCAGCCGCATGGCGGGGCGTTGGCCGTCGGCGGGGCGCAAGGCCACGTCGCCGGCCGCATAGATGCGCGGGTCGGCGCTGCGGCAGCGTTCGTCCACCACCACGCCCTGCCGGCAGGGCAGGCCGGCTTCCACGGCCAGCTCATCGTTGGCCAGCAGCCCGGCCGCCATCACGATGTGGGTGCAGGACAGGGTGTCGCCGTCGGACAGCACGGCTTTGAAGCCCTCGCCTTCGGGATGTACTTGCGCGGCGGTCACGCCCAGGCGCAGGTCCACGCCCTGCTCGCCATGCACGGCGGCCAGTTCGTCGGACATGGCGGCGCAGACGCTGCGCTGGCACAAGCGCGGCGCGGCTTCCAGCAGCGTCACGGCATGGCCCAGCTGGCGGGCCGTGGCGGCCACTTCCAGTCCGATCCAGCCTCCGCCGATGATCAGCAGGCGGCTGGGCCGGGGCAGGGATTCCTTCAGGCGCAGGGCGTCGTCCAGCGTGCGCAGGGTGAACATGCGTGGATGGTCCGCCAGTTCCGGCAGCAGTTGGCGGGCGCGCCCGCCGGTGGCCAGCACCAGATGGTCATAGGCCAGCTCGCCGCCATCGTCCAGGATCACGCAGCGCCGCTCGCGGTCGATGCGCAGGGCGCGGCGGCCCAGCAGGGCCTCGATATTCAGCGCCTGCATGGTCGCGGCGTCCAGCAGGGTCAGTTCGGCCACGCTCGTACCTTGACCCAGCAGGATGTCCTTGGACAGCGGCGGGCGCTCGTAGGGCGCATGGCTTTCCTGGCCCACCAGCACGATGCGGCCCGCAAAACCCTGGTCGCGCAGCGTGCGGGCGGCCCAGCCGCCCGCCTGCCCGGCGCCCACGATCACCACCGTGGTCATGCGGCGTCTCCGGCCACGTAGATGGCCTCGCCCTCGACCTTGACCGCGTAGGTCTTCAGATCGACGGTGCAGGGCGCGGTGCGCGCCTTGCCGGTGCGTATGTCGAAACAGCCCTGGTGCAGCGGACATTCGATCAGGCCGTCTTCGATGTAGCCGTCGGCCAGGCTGGCGTTGCCGTGCGTGCAGCGGTCCTGCGTGGCGTGCACGGAGCCGTCCTCCAGTTGGTACAGGCAGACGGCCTCGCCGTTGACCACCACGCGCAGCGTATTGGTGTCGGGCGAGATGTCGCCGGTCTGGGCGGCCAGGATCCAGTTCAGTTCGGTCGTCATAGTCCCATTGCCTCGCGGTAGTACTTGTAGAAGGCGCGGATCAGCACTTCGCTGACCATGTAGTCGGCGGGTTCGGTGTCGCGGCCGCCCATCTCCACCACGCTGACGCTTTCCGGATAGCCGGAGATGCCGGTCTGCACCTGCTTGAGCATTTCGCTGTCGTCCATGGAGACGAAGCCGGCCGGGCCGAGCAGGTTGGCGTGCTTCAGGCGCAGGCGGGTCATTTCCTCGTCGTCGTCCTCGTAGCCGTAGTAGGTGAAGACCAGTTCGTGCGCGTTGGGGCCGCGCGGGATCACGTGGCGCGTCTTGAGCGAGTTGGCCTGGATGCCGAACTGCGCGGCGGGGAAGATCCAGGCGCCGCCCACGCGGCCGCGGTTGAACTCCTTGCGGGGCGTGACGGTCTCTGCATCCAGGATGCGCAGGTCGTCGCGGAAGCGTTCCATCTCCGCCGTGGCCTCGGTCTTCTTCTTGCCTTCGTTGTGCGACACCATCACGCTGTGGGCGCCGCCGCCGGTGGGGATGCACTCGGACTTGGAGTCCGCGCGCCACAGGCCGAAAGTGATGTAGAAGGTGTGCAGCAAGGTGGCGTGGTAGGGATCCTTCAGGTTCTCCAGGTACATCTTCCAGTTGCTGGGGATCAGCTGGCGGCTGTAGCCCAGCAGCGTCAGCTTCTTGCCCGGCAGCATGTGGTCGATCTCGGCCAGCACGTCGGGGCCGCAGTATTCCTCGAAGCTGGGCGCGGTCTCGGAAAAGGTCGCCCAGATGGAGCCGCCGCGGTTCACGGTGCGCAGGCGCTTGATGCCCCATTTCTTGGGGTCGAAGTCCTTGGGCATGCCGCCCTTGCCCAGCGCGCCGCGGCGGAAGGGCACGCCTTGCAGGTTGCCGTTCAGGTCGTAGTTCCACTGGTGGTAGGGGCAGGTGAAGTCCGTGACCTTGCCGGTATTTTCCCAGCAGATCTGGGCGCCCTTGTGGGCGCAGCGGTTCTCGATCACGTTGATCTCGCCGTCTTCATTGCGCACCATGACCACGGGGCGGTCGCCGATCCACTGGCGCTTGAAGCTGCCGACTTCGGGCACTTCGCATTCCAGGCCGACGTAGTTCCAGGTGTCGCCGGCGAAGAACACTTCCATTTCTTTCTTGTAGACGGCCGGGTCGGTGTAGACCCAGGCCGGAATGCGGGTAAAGCCTTCCTCGGGCCAGCGGCGGTTGATGACGATGGGCGCCTCGACCACGCGCGGCGCCTGTTCAGTGTGATTGCAGCTCATGAGATTCTCCTGGCGGGGGCGTCAGACGGGGATGATCAGGGAGTTGCGGATGCGGTAGTTGTCGTACACGCAATCGCGGCGGCGCAGCAGGAAGCCGTCTTCCGTCTGCTCCAGGATGTCCTGGTACTGGCCCACCAGGTTCACGGTGGGTTCCTGGTCGGACAGCGCCTCGGTGATCAGGAAGTTGGCCTGGGCGTGGATCAGTCCGTCTTCGATACGGTTGATGCGCACGCCGCTGATGAAGTGGCGCAGCGTGCGCGGCTCGTACATGGTGGTTTCGCGCAGGGCGGTGACGCGGTCGCGCAGCATGTTCTTGTTCATGCAGTAGATCAGGCCCAGCGGCAGCCCGGCCTTGACGTTCTCCTGCGATATCACGCGGTAGTGGCAGTCCTCGGTGAAGTAATCCACCCAGCCTTCCAGGTTCACTTCGTCCAGGGTGTTGGCGTAGTCGTCGTAGAAATCGCGGATCTGCATGCGCAGCGCGAGCGTGTCCTGTACTGTGGTCATGATGTCGTTCCTGTGATGCGGGCGGCTTACTTGGCCGCGACGAACTGGGCGCGGTTGCTTTCGAAGCCGGCCTGGCGGCCCAGTGTCAGAATGGGCTCCTTGATGCGTTCCTGCCAGATCAGCGATTCCATCGCGATCTGCAGCGGATGGTCCTGGATGGTCAGGGCGGAGGTGGTCTGGTCGCCGGAGTGGTGCGAGTGCATGGCCCAGCCCGGTGCGGACAGGATCAGGTCGCCTTCCTTCCACTCAAGACGCTCGCCGTTGACCTTGCTGTAGCCGCGGCCGCGCAGGTAATAGTTCATGGCGGCGGAGCTGTGGCGGTGCGGGATGTGGTGGTTGTTCGGCGGCGAGCTGGAGATCGTGGCGAAGAAGCTGTGCGTGGTGCCGATGCGCCGCTCCGTCGCGGGGTTGTACAGCACGAACAGGCGCCGGCCGTTGTAGCCGCGGTCGATCTCCTCCACGCTGGGCAGGTATTGGGAGACTTTTTCCCAGGGCCAGTGCAGCGACTTGGATTCGATCACGTCGATGTCGATCAGCCATTCGTAGCCAAGCAGCCAGGCGCCTTGCTCGGTGATCTGTTCGCGCAGGGCCAGGTCCCGGGCGCGCGGACCGCCCGAGCTGTTCGGGGCGGCGGCGGGCGTGGTGCCGGCGTCGGCCGGAGGAATGTCGCCCTCGAACTCTTCCACGTAGTGGATTTCCAGTTTTTCCAGCAGCGGCGCGTTGGAGTAGGACAGGCGCACCCAGGGGGCGTTGCTGTCGTTGTAGTAGCTGTGCACGGCCATGGAAGGCGTGTTCCAGACGTCGAACTTGCTGACGCGGGTCTGCGTGCCGTCACAGACCGCCACGCCGCTGCCCGAAATGCAGATCTCGACCATATTGGAGTTCTTGCGCAGATTGAAGGTGCGCTCGCCCGGGTTCAGGACATTGATGGTCACGTCGATGCCCGGCGACAGGCCCAGGCCGGGGCGGGTGGCCTGAGGGTGCACGATCAAGCTGGCGCGCCGGCCGTTGTCAGGACGCGCGATGTCCTGCAGGCGGGCGATCTCCAGATCGATGGATTCCTTGGTGATCACGATGGATGGCCACATGTTCTGCTCGCGAGGAGCGGCGCCGCTGACATCCACGAAGGGGCTAGACGTTTTTTCCATGAGAGTTCCTCTGGGCCGTGACGGCCGCACTAGATTTAATCGAGAAGCAGGTTCTGGCGGGTCTGGGCGGGCAGGGCGATGCCCAGTCCGCGTTCGACTGCGCGCTGATACACGGTGGTGGCCATGGCCAGGTCGGACAGGCCCATGCCCATGCCCTTGAACAAGGTCAGGCGCGCACCGTCCGGGCGGCCGATGCCTTGGGCCAGCCGCTCGCTCAGCGAGGAGACCTCGCCCCAGGCGGCGGCCTCGGCGCCGAAGCGCTCGCGCAATTCGCGCGAGCCGCGCAGGGCGTTGTCCCTGTCGTCCACCACGATCAGGTCGGCGGACTGCACCACGGCCTGTTCCAGTTCGGCCTTGGCGGGCAGGATGGCGCCCACGGCATTGATGTGGCGACAGGACTGCATCAGTTCAGGGGTGATGAATGGATCGGTGGCGCGGGTGATGGTGGTGACGATGCCGGCGCCGTCCATGGCCGCTTGCAGGCTGGCGCAGTCGCGCAGCGCAAAGCCGTAGCGCGGAGCCAGCTTGGCGACGAAGGCGGCGCGTTTTTCGGCGGTGGGGCTGTAGACGCGCACCTCATCCAGTTCCTGCACGGCCGCCAGGGCGGCCAGCTGGGTGACGGCCTGCGGACCGGTGCCGATCAGCGCGGCCACGCGCGCCTCGCGCGGGGCCAGGGCGCGGGTGGCCACGCCGCTGATGGCGGCCGTGCGCATCATGCCCAGCGCGCGGGCCTCGATCAGGGCCTGCAGGCGGCCGGTGTCGGCGTCGAACAGGCTGAACATGGAGCCGCCGCCGCGCGGCGTGTGCACCCAGGTCTTGAAGCCGCATTGACCGCCTTCGGTCATCACCGAGCCCAGCGCATGCATGGAGCAGCTGTCGCCCCAGGTGCCCAGCGCCTTGGGCACGTTCTTGACGGCCTGGCGGCCTTGGGCGGCCAGCATGCCGGCCAGGGCGTCGATCGCGGCAGGCATGTCCAGCACGGACACCACGTCACGTTCGGTCAGGTAGAGAACGCCATCTTGCTGCATGAGGATTCCTTGGTATCAAGCGGTTGGTTCGTCGGCCACGGTCGAGCGCAGCACGCCCAGGCCGGAGATGTCGATTTCCAGCACGTCGCCGGCTTTCATGAACAGCGGCGGCGTGCGGCGCAGGCCTATGCCTTCGGGCGTGCCGGTGGCGATCACATCGCCCGCGCGCAGCGTGGTGAAGGTGCTGATGTAGGCGATCAGCGCGGGGATGGGGAAGATCAGGTCGGACACGGGCGCGGACTGCATCACCTCGCCGTTCAGCCGCGTCTGCAGGGTCATGGCCTCCGGGGCGCCCGCTTCATCGCGGGTAACGATCCAGGGGCCCAGCGCGCCGCTGCGGTCGAAGTTCTTGCCGGCGGTCACCTGCGCGGTGTGTTTCTGGAAGTCGCGCACCGAGTTCTCGCCCATGCAGGTGTAGCCGGCCACATGGTCCATGGCCCGTTCGGCGGGAATGTGGCGGCCTTCCCGGCCGATCACCACGGCCAGTTCGCCCTCGAAGTCGAACTGCGTGGAACAGGCGGGGCGGATGATGTCCTGTTCATGGCCCACGAAAGAGTCCAGGTGACGCAAGAACAGGGAAGGGTGGGAGGGCAGGTCGCGTCCGCCTTCCAGGACGTGGCGGCCGTAGTTCAGCCCCACGCACAGAATCTTGCTGCCGGATTCGGCAACGGGCAGCCATTGCACTTCGTTTGCATGCAATGCGCTTTGGCCTTGCTGTTCAGCGGCGGCCTGCAGGGCGGCCGGCGATTGCGCCAGGCCTTGGGCCAGCGTGGGCCACACGGCGTCCAGGGGAATCACGCGGTCCTGTGCCACCAGTCCCCAGCGAGCGGCGCCCCGGTGCGAGAAACGGGCTAACTTCATGGCGTCTCCTGCAATTCCTTGCATGCAAAATAAGAACAAGGCTCTGTTTTTGGTCAAATAATCGTTGTTTAAATTTATTATTGCATGCAATATTGATCTTCATCAAGTTTTTTGCATGCAATATTAGGGGCGACAGTCTGAGTTACACTGTCGGCTCCGCAACCACTATCGACCTGCCATGGCCGTTCAGACAGACCGTGTTATTTCAGCGCTTCGGGAGATCATTCTTTCCGGAGAGGTACGTCCCGGCGAGCGCCTGACGGAGCTGCACTACGCCGCTCGCCTGGGCGTGTCGCGCACGCCCTTGCGGCTTGCGTTTGCCGAGCTGGAAAAAGAAGGCCTGCTGGAGCAATTGCCCTCGCGGGGCTTTCGCGTGCGCGTGTTTTCCATGGACGATATCGGCGATGCGGTGGAGGTTCGCGGCGTGCTGGAAGGCATGGCGGCCCGCCTGGTGGCCGAGGCCGGCCTGACTCCGGAGGCGCGCGCCGAACTGGAGGCGGCCGTGCAGGCTGGTCGCGCGCTGGTGGACCAGGCATTGCATGCAGAAAGCCATGCCGTGGACGCGCAGGCCTGGCGCAAGGTCAACCAGCGTTTCCACGATGTGCTGGCTCAGGCCTGCGGCAACAGCGCGCTGGTGTCGGCGCTGGAGCACAACAACAAGATGCCGTTCGTCGGGCCCGGTTCGCTGGCCCTGGCCACCGTGCCCACACGGCTGGCAACCTCTTTCGTGACCCGCGCCCAGACCGACCACGAAGACGTCCTGCAGGCCCTGGTCCGCGGCGAGGCCAGCCGCGCCGAAGCCCTGATGCGTGAACACGCCTACCGCAGCCGCGACAACAAGCGCCTGCTGATCCAGGAAATGCGCGACGCGCGCGGCAAGAAGGGCGATTCTCCCGCCCTGGGACCGGCGGATCTGCTGGTGAACAGTATCAGCGCATAAGGCGGCAGATTCTTGTTGGGTGGTTTTGATATGCCTGATGGACGCGTCTTCTCCGAGACCACCGGTACGGCTGGCGCGGTGATTTTGTAGCCTGTACGGCGCCAATGGGTCCGATCAAAAGAAGGTTATGACTATACTAGGTTCGTGCAACGGGGGGAGCAACTGGAAGTGCTTGCAGAGCCCGAGTACTTGCAATTAAGACGAGAGGCCGGTTTATGACCCTCTATGGCGATGATGACCGCAAAGTTCTGGAAAGCCTGAGGAAGTCGGTGGCCAAGGCGTTGGACCGCAAGCGCCGCCTTGGGCAGTACGCTGTGGTCTGGCAGGATGGCAAGCCTGTTTACATTGGGCCCAATCCGCCCTTGGAGCCAGCCTTGTCTGACGCGCCCGACTCTCTCGCCGAACCACCCCGTTGATCTCATGAACCTGACCACCTTGATTCTGTTCATTCCCGCCTGCTTTGCCTTGAACATGGCGCCGGGGCCCAATAATCTGCTGTCCGTGCACAATGCGGCGCATTACGGGTTCCGGTCCTCGGTCCTGGTCGCCTTGGGCGTCGTGCTCGGTTTTCCCTTGCTGACGGCGCTGGCGCTGCAATACGTCACTTCCGCCCATTCCATCGTCTTTGTCGGCTTGCTGCCTTTGTGCACGGCTGCCTTCGGCGTGCTGCTGGCGGGCGAGCGCCACCGCCCGGCGTTCTGGGTGTGTTCGCTCCTGGGCAGCGCCGTCGTGGTGGGGTATGCCGCTCGCGATGGCCTGGACGCGTCCTGGCAGGGCGATTCCCTGATGCTGGCCGCCGTCGTGGTCTGCGGCCTGGGTTATGCCGAAGGCGCGCGTCTGTCGCGCCGGCTGGGCGGCTGGCAGGTGATCTGCTGGGCCCTGCTTCTGTCGCTGCCCGCCATGGCCGCCATGGCGATCTGGCGCTGGCCGTCCAGCTTCGCTTCGGTGAGCCTGTCCGCCTGGCTGGGTTTTGGCTATGTATCCCTGTTCAGCATGTTGCTGGGTTTCGTGTTCTGGTACCGGGGATTGGCGCACGGCGGCATTGCCGCGGTAGGGCAGTTGCAGCTGCTGCAGCCGTTCATGGGCCTGGCCCTGGCGGCCGCCCTGCTGGGGGAGGCCGTCAGCATCGGCATGGTGCTGGTCACCCTGGGCGCCGTGCTGTGCGTGGCCGGCGCGCGCCGATTCGCATCTTGAATGAAAAAAACCGGCTTATCGCTAGGCCGATAAGCCGGTGTGAAGTTGCTGCTTGCTGCTTTTTTATTCCAGGCCGCCCTTACGCTTCGGCGTGCTTGGCTGCTTCGATGGCGGCGTGCTTGTCTTCTTTGGCGCCGTTGAAGAACAGGTTCAACAGGACGGCGGCAATGGAGGTCAGCAGGATGCCCGATTCGATCAGGGGGTGGATGGCGTGAGGCATCCACTGCATGTAGTTGGGCGCAACCAGGGGAATCATGCCCACGCCGATCGAGATGGCCACGATCATGGAGTTGTTGCGATTGGTCTTGTAGTCCACGCCCGACAGGATGCGGATGCCGGTGGCGGTCACCATGCCGAACATCACGATGCCGGCGCCGCCCAGCACCACGGTGGGCAGGGACTCGACCAGGGCGGCCATCTTGGGCAGCAGGCCCAGGATGACCAGGATGACGCCGCCGGCCACGCACACGAAGCGGCTGCGCACGCCGGTCACCGCCACCAGGCCCACGTTCTGCGAGAAGCTGGAGTAGGGGAAGGTGTTGAAGATGCCGCCCAGCAAGGTGCCCAGGCCATCGGTGCGCAAGCCGCGCGCCAGGTCTTTCTGGTCAACCTTCTTGCCCGTCATGTCGCTCAGCGCGAGGAACATGCCGGTGGACTCGATCAGCACCACGATCATGACCAGCGTCATGGTGGCGATGTGCAGGGCGTCGAACTTGGGCATGCCGAAGTGGAAAGGCAGCACCAGGTCCACCCAGTCGGCCTTGGCGACTTTTTCGTAGGTCATGATGCCCATGGCCGAGGCGATGACGGCGCCGATCACGATGCCCAGCAGCACGGCGACGTTGGCCAGGAAGCCCTTGCAGAACTTGGCGATCAGCAGGATGGACACCAGCACGATGGCGGCGATTCCCAGCCCGGTCAGGTTGGCGTAGCGAGGGTTGGGAACGGTGGGCTTGAGCACCAGGCCGTCCGGCGGAGGCGGCAGGGCCGAGCCAGGCATGGCGGCCGCAGACTGCGCATGCTGCAGCCAGGCCAGGTGATCGGGGTTCACCACGGATGGCGCGGTCGGGCCCACGGGGTTGCCGAAGATCCAGTTGATGCCCACGCGCATCAGCGTGATGCCGATCATGGCGATGATGGTGCCCGTCACCACGGGCGGAAAGAAGCGCAGCATCTTGCTGACGGCCGGCGCGATGATCATGGTGATGATGCCCGCGCCGATCACCGTGCCAAAGAGCAATTGCGCGCCTTCGTGCCCGGGATTGGCCTGCGCCATGGACACCATGGGGCCGACGGCCGCGAAGGTCACGCCCATCATGACGGGCAGCTTGATGCCGAAATATTGGGTGAAACCCAGCGACTGGATGATGGACACCAGGCCGCAGACGAACAGGTCGGCCGCGATCAGGATCGATACCTCTTCGGACGAGAGGTTGAGTGCGCGGCCCACAATCAGTGGAACCGCCACGGCACCCGCATACATCACCAGGACGTGTTGCAGGCCGAGGACGGCAAGTTTCCCGTTTGGTAAACGTTCGTCGACGGGTGCGGAGGTAGTGCTCGTACCCATGAAATGTCTCCGTATTGGATGAGTTGTTGTGCAGAACAACGCCAATGTAATGGAGTGATGGGGTCTGTTCATAATCGAATTCATATACAGGCCCCCGCAAACTACCTATAAGCCAGGGAAAACCCGTGCAAAATGACGGGGTATTGAACGATTTTCAAGGGAGATAAGGGAAAACCCCGTGCCGGGCATGGCCCTAATCTAATATGTAACTTCTTATTACGAACTGGGAGCGTCATAACGATCGGCATGTATGACGATGTTGCGAGACGATTGGTCTCATGAAGTGGTGTTCATAATCCTGCCGCGAGAACTTGCACTGTGGAAGAGGTTAGGCATTGGTACGGTTCCCGGTCGGGCTCTGGATGGGAAAACGCAGAACCGGGAAGACAACGGCCGGTGTTGATAAGTGATGTAAAAAAGCATCCTTAGGAATTGAGGGGGAGCGTCTTATTGAGTTGGTGCTTCGTTACCTGCGTTTTCATAGTGGTTTAAGCTGTTCATGGTTTAAGGTTCGCCGTCGCGCTTGTGTCCGCTTTTCTGCTGATGCTCGTGCTGGTCAACAACGCCAAGTTCAAGGCCCTGCGCGAGCCCTTCGTGTTCCAGGATTACGAATATTTCACCGATGCCATCCGCCACCCCCGGCTCTACATTCCATTCCTGGGATGGGGCAAGTTCCTGTTGGCGGCGGCGGGATTCGTGTCCGCCGTGGCGATCGGCTTGTGGGGGGAGTCCGTTCCCGCGCTGCGCTGGTCCTGGTCCGGCCAGGGCGGAGCGTTGGCCGTATTGGGCGGGCAGTCGCTGGTCCTGCTGAGTTGGGGAAGCCGGCGGCGCCTGCCTGTCAGCCTGTCGCCTGAACGGGATCTGCCTGCACTGGGCTTATTGGCAAGTCTTTGGCGCTATTGGCAGCAAGGGCGCCGACGTCCCGATGCGCAGTCTCCTTTGAAAGCCTTGGAGGGAGCCGGGCATGCTCCAGTCCTGCCGCACCTGGTGTCCGTGCAGAGCGAATCGTTCTTTGATGCCAGGACGCTGTGGGACGGCATCCGGCAGGACATCCTGGCCGAATTCGACCGTTTCAAGGCGGAAGCGGCTGTCCAGGGCGGCTTGCGCGTGCCGGCATGGGGGGCGAACACGGTCCGTTCGGAGTTCTCTTTCCTGAGCGGCATAGCCAACCATGCGCTGGGAGTGCATCGCTTCAACCCTTATCGGGCCGTGTCCGCGGGCTGGCAGGTGGAGACACTGGCTTCCTGGCTCAAAGGCCGGGGCTATCGCACGATTTGCATCCACCCCTATCCCGCCAGCTTCTATCAGCGCGATCGCGTCTATCCACGTTTCGGGTTCGATGAGTTCCTGGATATACGCGCCTTCGCGGATGTCGCCCTGACCGGGCCGTATGTGGGCGATATCGCCGTGGCCGAAAAAGTGGCGAGCCTGCTGAGCCAGGCTCGGGAGCCGGTCTTCATCCATGTCATCACCATGGAAAACCACGGTCCGCTGCATCTGGAAAAAGTGGCGCCGGAAGACGTGGAGCGCCTGTATTCGCGGCCGCCGGAGGCGGGGTGCGACGACCTGACCATTTATCTGCGGCACGTGCGCAATGCCGATGCCATGCTGGCCCGTTTGCGGCAAAGCCTGATGAACTGCGGCCGGCCCGCCAGTTTGTGCTGGTACGGCGATCACGTGCCCATCATGCCGTCGGTCTACGCGGCCTTGGGGACACCGTCTGGAGAAGTGGATTTTTTCCTGTGGAATACAGGCTGTAGAGCACCCACGCAAATACGGGCGGATCTGGACGTGCATGAGCTGGCGCAGCAGTGGATGCGGGCCAGCGGAGTATCAAACTGAGTATGTCCTAGCACAAATAGGGCGACACTTGTAGCTGTCAGATATGACATAAATGTCGCCGGCTTACGATTGAGCCGGCGCAAGCCTTGCCATTCTTGGCCATGGTCATATTTCCTCGCTGATCATTGCGTGGAGAATGACATGACTGTAATTCGGAATCTGGGGTTTTTTATTGCCTGGCTGATCGGCCTGGCAGGGCTGTGCGCGTCCGCCGCCGTGGCGGAGGGCAGACGGGCGGTGATGGATTCGGACCTGGGAGCCCCGGGGCGGCCTTATGTACTGGACGCAGCGCCTTTGTCCATCCAGGGCAGTTTCCGTACGGAACGTATCGCCCGGATCGCCGGAGCGGCAACCGTTGATGTGGCGCCGGGCGTGTGGTTTGAAAGCGCGGGCGAGCTTGGGACGGACGCCGTTTTCTATGCGCCGCTGCGCAAACAAGGGGGCGGACAGTGGATCATTTCGGCGCCCAACCGGGTATGGGGGCCTTTGCAACTGCTGGAAGGCGGTTTGTCTTTGCGTCATCCCCAGGCGGTAGGTCCGAATTCGCATCTGGACGTCATGGCGGGCGCCCGGCTGGAGTATGCCTCCGGCCTGCTTGCCGACTTTCCGGTGCAGGGGCATGCGCGATCAGGACAGCCCGCCATCGATTGGCATGTGGCCCGGGGCGAGGCCACGCAGCGCGGTCCCGTGTTCGGCAATGCTGTCTGGATGAAATCCGGGCAGGGCCTGCTTTGGCTGGATCAACGGCAAGGAGGCAGCTTGAACGGCCGCTTTCTGGTGCGGCAGGGCGCGCTGGGGCTGCGCGGCGATGTGCCCGCGCATGTGCAGGTGGCGGATGGCGCCGTCCTGCGGGCCCAGGATGCGCTGGTGCGCGCCCTGGCCGTGCTGCCGGGCGGCAGCCTGCACCTGGACAGTCCGGGGCGGCCTTTGAGAGTGCTGGAGGACCTGCGGCTGGATTCGGGTTCCGTGCTGCGCATGCGCGTGCTGGGCGATGGCCGCTTCGATCAGTTGCATGTCCAGGGCAAGAGCTTGCTGGCCGGCGCCTTATGGGTGGAGCTGGCATCTTCGGGGCTGGATGGCGATTACCGCATCGTGCAGGCCGATGGCGGGCTGGCCGGTCGTTTCGAGTCCTTGCACCTGGATCGGGACGCCGCCCTGGCAGGACTGGACTACGATCCGCAGGGCGTGACCCTGCGTTTGCGGCCGCTTGGGATCGAAGGCGGGCCGGCCGTTCCGCGCGTCTGGTTGCGTCACCCCCTGAACGCTTGGCGGGCGCAATTGATGCAGGACGCCGGGTACGCCACGCAGGCATGGCGCGATACATCGCACAATCCCGCATCGGGAGGAGCATGGGCAAGCTATCGTCATGCCGGACAGCAGGGCCTGCAGGCGGCGGGCATGGAGCTGGACCGGCAACTGGACCAGTTGATCATGGGCATGGAGCGTCCGTGGCGCCGGGGGCGCCTGGGCGGTATGGCGGTCTATCAGACTTCGCGCTTGCAGGACGCCGTAGAAGCGGTGCGCAGCGACACCCGTTCCTACTATATCGGCGTCTATGGGCAGCAGCCTTGGCATGGGCTGGAGACACGGCTGACCTTGATGGCGGGCCGTCATCTTGTACGGCATGCCTGGCCGCATCGGCAGGGGCGTGGTCGTGCCGACAGTGTCCAATTGCTGCTGGGCGCGGCGTATCCGATATGGCGGCAGGGCGGGCACGCCTGGAGCGTGGAGGCTGACTGGCGCGCCATGCGCATCAGGCAGTCAGTATTGGAGCTGGAGGCCAGGGAGCGTTGGCAGGCAGGCGCCCAGCGCAATCACGCGCTGGATAGCCGGCTGCTGCTGACCTGGCGTTTCAACGATGAGGATTCGCAGGCTGCGAGTTGGCGCGCATGGCTGGGCTGGGAGCGCCAATGGAACCGGCCCGCCGCCACGCACGACTGGCAGGTGAACGGCTTGCCCGCCGGCGACGCAGCCCCGTATCGCAGCGCCCGTCACGCATGGCTGATGGGCCTGCGCATGCAGGCCCCCTTGTCGGATTCCTCCTGGCTGACCCTGTCCTATCAGGCCCGCCGTTCAGGACACCTGCAGGACCACGGCTTTGAACTGCAGGGGCGGTGGCTGTTCTAGCTTTTTTGTGCCTGCTACAGGCGTATCTGTTCAAACCGACCTGTGCCAAAACGCCATGGGACTCTGACGGCAGCACCGCCACGCACGCGTTTCACATAATCTTCGATGGACGGCCACCAGCGAATCAAATTGTGCGCCTTGTCCCAGTAGGGTTGGCGGCTCCACTGTCTGGACAGGACAAAGATGGGCAAGCCGCATGCACGCAGAGCTTCCCTTTCCAGATCGTTCTTTCGGATGCCATCCTGGGAAACGATGGCCCATCCGCCCTCCGAGGCCAGTGCGTTGATCCAGATGTGGTCGGCGGTTGTTTGCGGGAATTTGGATTTGAGGTGATGGACCTGGTTGCCGGTCCCGCTACCGCGACACAATGCGTCAAGTCCCGCGGCCAATGCGGGAGAAAGATTGTTGTCCAGGAAGAATTTCAAGCGGCGAGCGGTTGCTCTTCGAATTTCACCGCTGCCCGCACATCGGCGACGGGAATTTCGAACTGGGCCGCAACCGCTTTGGCGTTATTGCTTTCGGCTCGCATGGCTTGAAGGATAATTTCCGTGGGTATCCCGAATTTTGTCAGCACTGGGCGGCCAAACGATAAGTCTGGATCCAATACGATGGTTTTGTGTTTTTCGGGAAACCATCGTACGGCAGCGCCGTCCGATGAAAATTCGATACCTTCATAAAGCTGGGGTCTGATGATCTGTTCAAAGACCAGTTGGCGCCGGACGAGATCTGTCATTTCCATGCTTTCGCGGTCAATCGCCTCATGGAAAATAGTACGTCCGTCGGTCAGGAATCGATGAGAGGTAAAGGGATAGTGGGCGCCAAAAATTTCCTGGGCATGTTTGAGTGCGGTTCGGATCACGCGAAGCGGAACGCCATGTTTTACAAAGGCTTTGACCACTCGCAGCTCCATCAGGTCCCGGAACCCAATGACTTTTTCGTCACAGCCTTCCAATTGGGTGGACCACAAAGGGGCGTGGACTTTGCCTTGACTGGTTTTGTACCCGAACAGCCAGCGGCTGACTTCCGGGGCTGAGGCTCCAGATAAGCGTGCCGCCTGCTGCAGTGTGTAGAGTCCAACCCCGATCAGCTTCATAAGTGTCCAAATGCCGGAAAATTGGCTTTAAAACTGATTAACTCTACTTTAAATGGATTGAATAGGCAATATGGCCCGGTTAGGGGCCAAGTGCTTCGCGTCTTATCCAAACTTGTTCCACAGGCGCTCAAAGGCGGTGGCTGTTCTAGCCCCTGAAGGCGCGTATCCAGTGGCTGGTGGAGGCGTCGTGCTTGTTCTGCACGGGCTGTTCGCCGGACAGCTCGTCCATGATGCCGCTGGCCAGCACTTTGCCGTATTCCACGCCCCATTGATCGAAGGGGTTGATGCCCCAGATCAGGCCCTGGACGAAGATCTTGTGTTCGTACATGGCCAGCAGGGCGCCCAGGGCGAAGGGGGTCAGGCGAGGCAGCACGATCAGGGTGTTGGGGCGTCCGCCCGAGTGCACGCGGTGGTGCGCCAGCTGGGCGGCGTCTGCGTTTGCGCCGCCGTTGCGGCATTCCGCCAGGGCTTGCTCGTAGTTCTTGCCGCGCATCAGGGCTTCGCGCTGCGCCAGGCAGTTGGCCAGGAGCAGGCGGTGGTGTTCCTGGTTCTCGTGGTCGGCTTGCTGGCAAATGATGAAGTCGACCGGCGCGCCGTCGCTGCCCTGGTGCAGCCATTGGTAGAAGGTGTGCTGGGCATCCGTGCCGGCCAGCCCCCACACCGCCGGGCCGGTCGGCACGCCTACGGGCTGGCCGTCCAGGGTGACGGATTTGCCCAGGGATTCCATGTCCAGTTGCTGGATGTAGGGCACCAGATTGCCCAGGCGGAAATCGTAGGGCGAGATGTTCAGCGAGCCATAACCCAGCACGCTGCGGTTGACGATGCCGGCCAGCGCCATCTGCACCGGCACGTTCTGGGCGATGGGCGCTTCGAGGAAATGCTGGTCCATGGCGGCGGCACCCGAAAGCATGCCGGCCACCACGTCGGCGCTGACAGCCAGCGCCGTGGTCAGGCTGACGGCGGACCACAGGGAGAAGCGACCCCCCACCCAGTCCCAGAACTGGAAGATGTGGCCTTGGGGCACGCCCCAGCGGGCCGCGGCGTCGGGCCGGGCCGTGATGGCTACGATCTGCTCGTAGGGGTTGGCGACGCCGGCCGCCTGCAGCCATTCCAGCGCGCGCTGGCCGTTTTGCAGTGTTTCGGTGGTGGTGAAGGACTTGGAGGCGATGACGACCAGGGTGTCGTGCGGGTCCAGTCCCGACAAGGCGTGCTCCAGAGCGTGGCCGTCGATGTTGGCCAGGAAGCGCACATTGCGCCAGCTGCGGCGGTAGCCGAAGGCCGCCAGGGACAGGCGCACGCCCCAGTCGCTGCCGCCTATGCCGATGTGCACGATGTTGCGCCAGCGGCGCTCCGAATCCGCGACGCGCACGAACTCGTTCATGCGTTCCCTTTCCTTGATCACCTCCGCAATGGGCGCCGGAGCGCGCAGCGCGCTGTGCCAGGCGGCGCGCTGCTCGGTCGGGTTGGCGATCCCGCCTTGCAACAGGTTGGCGCGCGCCGCTTCAAAATTGCGCGCCGCCAGCAATTGCGCGCCGGCTTGCTGCAGTTCGGGCGAATAGCGCTGGCCGCTCAGGTCCACCTGGATGCCGGCGGCCTTCAGGCAATGCAGTTCGAAGGCGTATTGATTGGCTTTATGAGCGGCGTCGCAGAAACACTCCCATTCCGGCAGGGCAGGCAAGGGAGGCGTGGGCCGCGTGACAGAAGGGGCGTCGGGCAGGGCGTCTGTATGTGCGTTCATGGCATGAGATTGTGCTTGCGTCGTCGCCATTGTACGAGGCTTTGCGGACTGGACGGCGATAGGATGTTGCGGGCCGTATCGCTTGTTGCCCAGATGTTTACATGGGCGGTATCTGCGCCTGCCGCACCAGTTCCCGGTTGCGTTCCTGGGTGCGTATGATGGTGCGGGCAAAGGCATCGGGACTGTCGCCGATGGGGCTGGCGCCCAGTTGTTCAAGCCGGTTCTGGACGGCGGGTTCGGCCAGGGTCTGCACCACGGCCTGATGCAGCAGCGCCAGCTTGTCGTCCGGCAGGCCTATGGGCGCGACCAGTCCGAACCAGGACGCGTCGTTCACGGCCTCCAGGTCCAGTTCGGCGAAGGTGGGCACGTCCGGCAGGGAAGCGACCCGTTCGGGCGAGGCCACTGCCAGGGCATGGAGCTTGCCGCTCTGGATGTGGGGCAGGGCGGAGGGCAGGTTGTCGAACATCAACTGGACCTGGCCGGCCAGGGTGTCGGTCAGCGCCTGTCCCGAGCCTTTGTAGGGCACGTGCAGCAGGTCGGTGCCCGAGGCCGATTGAAAGAGCTCGCCCATCATGTGGGCCACCGAGCCATTGCCGGCGGAGGCATAGCTGAGCCTGCCCGGTTCCTTGCGCGCGCGCTCCAGCAGGGCGGGCATGTCCTTGATGCCCAGCTTGGGCGTGGCCACCATCACATTGGGCACGGCGGCCAGATTCGTGATGGGCTGGAAGTCCTTCAGGGCGTCGAAGGGGAGTTTCTTGTAGACCACGGGATTGATGCCATGCGTGCTGACGGTGGCCAGGCCCAGGGTGTAGCCGTCCGGCTTGGCGGCGGCCACCGCGGCGGTGCCGATGGAGCCGCCCGCGCCGGCGCGGTTCTCCACCACGACCGGCTGCCCCAGCTTGCCGCCCAGGTGCTGGGCGACCAGCCGCCCGATCAGGTCGGTGGTGCCGCCCGGCGCGAAGGGCACGATCAGGGTGATGGGCTTGTCGGGATAGGCGGCCAGGCCGGTCTGGGCGGCCAGGGCAAGCACGGTGCCGCCCAGGCATCGGATCAGGAAAGAGGGGATTCGCATGGCATCTCCGCGGGTTGGAAGGCGGCGGGCCGCCCGTGGTCGGAAAAAGCAGCGTGGTCAAGCCTGCGTCAGCCCTTAGTAATAACAGCAAACCGGGGGCCAGGGAAAGGCCGGTCAGTCCTGGGTGATGCGGTTCCTGGCTCCATGCTGGACGATTCTGGGGTCGGGCGCATCGGCCACGCGCCGCCAATGCAGCGAGTTGTCCGCGCCGTCCAGGGCGATGTCGGCCTGCGAGGCGACTTGCAGGTTCACGCGGTGCCCCGCGCCCTTGATGCGGGCCTGAACGGCGTCCGAAGGCTGGCGCAGCGTCAGCTCCAGCGTGTTGTCCTTGCCGAAGGCCTCCAGTTCCTGGGTCGTGCCGCCGCTGACGTGGTGGCGTACGCCGTGTACGGCCAGACGGTCGGCCTGGGTGAAGCTGACGGTGTTGTCGGCCCCTTCCACCCGGATCTCGGCGCAGTGCCCCTGTATGGTGGCCGTGTTGCGCTCGCCGGCGATCAGCAGGGCGTCGTTCTGGCAGGTGATGGTCTGCGTTTGGTCCGATCCGTGAATCTGGATTTCCGAGGCCTGCGCGCCGGCCTGGGCGCAGGCGAGCAACGTCAGCCCGAACGCGATGTTTTTGTACATGGTTCTGTCCTTCGGGCCCCGGGGCAGGACCCTCGCGCCGGCCATTATGGCCGCAAGCCCCGGCAGCGGGTGTAGCGTTTTGCTACCGGGCCTGCGCGGTCTGTTCCTGGGCCGCCGTGGCGCGCAGAGCCTGCACCAGCGCCTGTACGCTGCGGCGCGGCACGCCGTTCTTCAGGGTGACGATGGTCAGGGCGCCCAGGAGCTGGCCCAGCTCAAAGGGCAGGATGCGCAGCAGGCCTTGTTCTTGCAAGGCCTGGGCCGTGGTGCGCGGCAGAATCTGGCTGGCCGAGGACTGCACCGATCCCACCAGTATGCTGCCGGCCAGGCCCTGGTCCAATTGCTGGATTTCGCTTTGCGCGGCAAGCAGGTCGTGGATCATGCGGCGAGCGTAGCGGATCATCAATTCCCCCTCCGGGTTGGGGCGCAGGCCGTGCTTGCCGCGCTCGAACAGGGGCAGGCCCAGCAGCCCTTCGATGTGCTTGAGCATGTGGCTGGCCGCCGGCTGGGTCATGTGCGTGTGTTCCGCCGCCAGGCGCAGGTTCCGCAGTTCGCCGATGGCGTCCAGCAGCACCAGGTGGCGCAGCTTGAAGCGGGCGACCTGGTGCCAGCGCTGGCGCGCCTGCTGCAGGGCTGGATCCTGGGGCTCAGACATATCAATTCCGGTATGGATAAGGGTTGAAATCTAAATAGTCAGACAACAAATCAAATTCTAGACTGATCCTGCGCAATCCAATAATTACCATTCAGGAGATAAGCATGGCGCACTATCGGGATCAGTTTTTTCCCAATACGGAAGAGCTGGGCAAAGACGAGATGCGGATCACCGCATTGGGCACCGGACGCCCCTTTCTGCGGCCGTCGCAGGCCAATGCCGGATGGCTGGTGGAGCTGGGCAACGGCGACAAGTTCCAGTTCGATTTCGGCTATGGCACGCAGACCAATTTCGGCGCGCTGGAGATTCCCTACCAGAAGATGACGGCGTATTTTGCGACCCATCTGCACACGGATCATGTGGGGGACTTCGCGCAGATCTGGATCGGCAGCTGGGCGGGCGGCCGCACCCGCCCGCTGGAGGTCTACGGGCCGTCGGGGCCGATCGAAAAATATGGCATGAAGCACTTCGTGACCAAGCAGATGGAGTCCTACGCCTGGGACACCGACACGCGGGTGGGCCTGCTGCCGGCCGTGGGGGCGGAGGTGAACGTACACGAATTCGATTATTCCAGGGCGCACGTGGTCTACGACCGGAACGGCGTCAAGGTCACGAGCTTTCCGGCCGTGCACATCTACGATGGGGCGGTCAGCCTGCGCCTGGACTGGAACGGCCTGTCCTTCGTGTATTCGGGCGACGCCACGCCCAGCTACTTCTTCGTGGAGAACGCGTGCAATGCGGACGTGGTGGTGCATGAGACTTTCAACACCCGCCAGCAGTTGATGGAACGTTCCGGCTATGACGAGCGCACGGCCATCGGCGTGGGCAGCATGGCGCATTCGGATCCGGTGTAGGCGGGCAAGGTGTTCGCGCTGTGCGAGCCGCGTCTTGCGGTGGCCTATCATTTCTTCAATGATTTCGACACCGCGCCCGAGATGGAGCAGGCCATACGCACGCACTACAAGGGGCCGCCGGTGTGGTGTCGTCTTGCGCCGTCTTGCCCTGGCAGGCGGCATGGCCGTGTCCTGTACGGCGGCGCTGGCTGCCGACTCCTATCCAAGCCAGCCGGTGCGCATCGTGGCGCCGTACGGCGGGGGCGGCATTGCCGACCTGGTGCCCCGCCTGCTGGGCAATCAGTTGCAGCGCAATCTGGGACAGCCGTTCATCATCGAGTCCAAGCCGGGCGCGGGCGGGCTGATCGGCGCGGACCATGTGCTGCGCCAGCCCGCCGATGGCTATGCCGTGCTGTCGGCCGCCACCAACAACCTGGTGATCAATCAGTTCCTGTTCCCGGACCAGAAGCTCGACCCTCTGGCGCAGTTCGTGCCGGTTGCCAAAGTGGTGTCCGTCCCTTTGCTGATCGTGGTCAACGCCCAGCTGCCCATACGCTCGGTGGACGAGCTGGTGGCCTACCTGAACGTACAGAAGGGCAATGCCAATTATGGGTCGCCCAGCGCGGGCACCGTGCCGCATCTGGCCGGGGCGCTGTTCCTGCAGGCCGGCGGAGCCAAGGCCGTGCATGTGCCGTACCGGGGCGGAGGCGCCCTGGCCACGGCGCTGGGTGCGGGAGAGGTGCAGTTCGCCGTCATCGGCTATTCCTCGGTACAGGCCTTGCTGCAATCGGGGCGTGTCCGGGCCCTGGCCGTGGTGGCGCCCCAGCGTCTGGCCATGCTGCCAAACGTGCCTACAGTGCAAGAGGCGGGGTGGGGCAAGCTGCTGCAGGCCATACCCGACAACTGGTGGATGCTGGTGGCGCGCAAGGATACTGCGCCCGAGCGCATCGCCGCCTTGGCCGCGGCGGTGCAGACGGCCCTGAAGGAGCCGGAGCTGGTACGCCTGTATGAAGACGCCGGCCTGCAGGTCAATGCGCAGGTCGGGCCCGGCCTGCAGCAGGAGCTGCTGGCCGAGGCCCGGGCCTGGCAGGAACGGCTCAAGGGGCTGGAGTTGAATATGTAGATCGGAAGCTGCCAGGTCCTCAGTTCCGCGCGGCTGTCTCCTGCAGGCATTGCACTCCCGTCACGGCGATGACGTTGTAGATGTCCTGCGTGGAACAGCCGCGCGACAGGTCGTTGGCGGGCTTGCTCAGGCCTTGCAGCAAGGGGCCGATCGCGATGGCGCCGCCCAGACGCTCGGCCATCTTGTAGCCGATGTTGCCCGCTTCCAGGTTGGGGAAGATCAGCACGTTGGCCTTGCCGGCCACGGCCGAGCCGGGCAGCTTGCGGGCGGCCACTTCTTCGATCAGGGCGGCGTCCAGCTGCACGTCCTCGTCGATGGCCAGGTCGGGGCGGCGCGCCTTGATCTGGCGCGCGGCCTGCACGACCTTGCTGACCCGTTCGTGCTGGGCGCTGCCGGCCGTGGAAAAGCTCAGCATGGCCACGCGCGGGGTTTCGTTCAACAGAAGCTGCGCGCTGTCGGCCGCGGCCAGGGCGATGTCGCACAGCTGCTCGGCATCCGGATCGATCACCAGGCCGCAATCGCTGAAGATCAGCCCGCCCTTGCGCGGATGATCCTGCTTGCACAGCATCATGATGAAGAAGCTGGACACCAGCCTGGCGTGAGGCGCCTTGCCGATCAGTTGAAGGGCGGTGCGCACCACGTCGGCGGTGCTGTGCACGGCGCCCGCCACCGAGCCGTCGGCCAGTCCGGCATGCACCATCATGTTGGCGTAGCACAGCGGCTCGTCCAGCCAGCGCTGCGCCTGTTCGTCCGTCAGCCCCTTGTCCTTGCGGCGTTCCAGCAGGGCCGCCAGCAGGGCGGGCCGATTGGGCGAATTGCAGGGGTCTTCGATCCGGACATCCCCCGGATCCAGGCCGAGTTCAACGAAGCGGGCGGCGATGCGTCGGGGATCGCCCACCAGCGTGATGTGGGCGACGGCATCCCAGCTGGCCTGGCAAGCCGCTCGCAGGATGCGTTCGTCGTCGGCTTCGCACAGTACGATGCGGCGGGGCCGGGCCTGGGCGGCGGCGATCAGATGTTCGATGAGCTTCATGCCCTGTCTCCGTGGTATTCGTGTTTATGGAACTTTTTGTTTTGTTTTTCGAGATACATGGCAAAATCTAGCGGTAAAAACCGAGACAGTCAATGATCGGTTCCATTTACTGGTATAGAATTTTGTGAAAATTGCCCCGATACGAGAGCTTCTTTATGTCCAAGATCCAAACCGACGTCGCTGAAGGCGCGCGCCTGAGCGGCGATACGCCCACCATGCGCCTGTTCGCGTTGCTGGAAGTCATGGCGGGCCAGGACCGGCGCTACACATTGCAGGACCTGGTGGAGCTGACCGGCCTGCCCAAGCCCACTGTGCACCGCATGCTGCAGCAGCTGGAAGGCAGCGGGCTGCTGCTGCGTGAAAGCGATGGCCGGCATTACGGGATCGGTTCGCGCCTGCGCCGCCTGGCGGAAAACCTGCTGCTGCACGATGCCAAGCACGGCGCGCGCCATGCCGTGCTGCGCCATCTGGTGGACGAGCTGGGCGAGACCTGCAATCTGACGGCCCTGTCGGGCACGGACGTGCTGTACCTGGACCGCGTGGAAACCGCCGCGCCGTTGCGCTTCTATCTGTATCCGGGTTCGCGCGTGCCGGTACACTGCTCGGCCAGCGGCAAGGTGCTGCTGGCGCAGCTCAGCGCCGCCCAGCGCAAGCGCCTGCTGTCGCACACGCCCATGGAGCGCTACACGCCCAACACGCTGACTTCGGTCGAGGACTACGAAAAGGACATCGTCCAGGTCAAGCTCAACGGCTATGCCTTCGACAACGAAGAGTTCCTGTCGGGCCTGTTCTGCGTGGCGGTGCTGGTGCCGCGCAAGGACGGCAAGTCCAACATGGCCGTGGCCACCCAGGCGCCCATCATGCGCATGACGCCGGAAAAGGCCTTGCAGTGCCTGCCCGCCCTGCAGCGAGCCGCCGCCGCCCTGGCGCGCATCGAAGAAGACTTCTGATCTTGCGCGGCCCTAGCCGGGGGGCATGGGGCCGTCCGGCCCCGGTCCGTACCGCCTAGCGGAGCAGGCGGCGGGGCGCCAGGCTGGCGATGAAATCATCCAGGAATTGCTGGTCCAGCCCTTTCTCCATGTGGGCGATCAGGGTGTGCCGGTACAGCGCGCCCAGATCCAGCCCCAATCCTATGCCCGTGATTTCCACACCCTGGCGCTCGTAGGCGCGCATCACCTGCAGCAGATGCTGGTCCAGGTAGTCCGGGCCGTTGGCCAGCACCGTGGCGCTGTCCATGGGGCTGGCGTCCGAGATGACATACACCAGGCGGCGCCGCGCCGTCAGCGCCAGGCTGCGCTGGCAGGCCCAGGCCAGCGCCTCTCCGTCCACGCCTTCGCGGTACAGGTCCTGTTTGAGCAGTGCGGCGATGGCCGGACGCGATTGCCGCCAGGTGGATGCTGCGCTTTTGAAAATGCGATGGCTGATCTCGTTCATCCGGCCGGGCTGGGCGGGCTTGCCGCGCGCCAGCCAGCGGCGGTAGGGCCGCCCGCCGTTCCAGGCCTGCGTGGAGAAGCCCAGCACTTCGGTCTGTGCGCCGCTGCGCTCCAGGGCGCGGGCCAGCACGTCCACCATGACGGCCAGAGTCTGCGCCTGGTCCTTCATGGAGCCTGAGCAGTCCAGCAGAAAGGTGACCGCGCACTGATTGCGCAAGGGCTCGTCCACCTGCTTGAACAGGCGGCGCTCCTGGGGGGAGCTGATCAACTGGGCCAGCCGCCGGCCATCCACCAGCCCCTCGGTCTGGCCGTACTGCCATTGATCGCGCACGGGCTGGCGCAGCACTTTGCGCATGCGCGCCACCAGCCGCGGCAACGGAATGGCATAGGCGGCGATGGCCTGGTCCAGTTGCTCGCGCAACTGGCGCAGCAGGGGCGCCCGCACCAGGCAGGCCATGTGCTCTTCCTTGTCGCCGCTGCGGTCGAACACGCGATAGCCGCCCTGGGCCGCTTCCCGCGCGGCGCGGTCCTGGTCGTGGCGCACGCCTCCGTAGCTGGGTTCGTCGCTGTCGGGCAGCAGCAGGGCGAAGGCTTGCAGTTCGGGCGCATCCCCGCCTTCCTGGCGCGGCCTGGACGGGCGCAGCCCCTGCACGGTCAGGCCTATGCGTCCGGCCAGCTCCAGGGCGGCCAGCCCGTAGCGGTCCTGGTCGGGGGCGCTGCGCTTCAGGGTCTGCAACAGCCCTCCCATCATGGGGGCGATGCCCGCGCGCGTGGATTCGATCAGGTCTTCGGTTTCTTCCAGGACGGGCCAGCCGTTGAGCCGGCTCCACACCATCTGCGCCACCGTGTAGACCAGCAGCCCCAGTTCGCTGCGGGTGTGGCCGTGGTGGTGGTAGCCGGCCGACCAGCGTTCGAAGCGCGCCCGCAGGTTCCTGCGCACGCCCGGCCAGTGTCGTGCGGCCAGGGTCTCGGTGCGCAGCAGTTCCAGCCAGTCGAAGAACAGGCGGGCCACGGGCTCGTCGGGCAGGCGCGCGGCATGCAGGGCGCGGTCGGTATGCAGCAGGCGCAGGGCCAGGCTGTCCGCGACGCCGCGCAGGCTGTGCGCATCGTCCTGCGGATCGGGGCGCAGGTGGGGCGCCAGGCTGGCCAGGCGCAGCTCGCCTCGGTAAAGCGCCTGCTGGCGGTGGTGGACCAGCGGGTCGTCCGTCAGCGCGCGGGCCACGGCCGCGCCCAGCTCGTGGGCGCGGTGCAGGCGGCGCAGGAGCGTGGGATCCCTCATCCGGCGTGCTCCCCGGCCAGGGGTTCCAGGGCCAGCTCCCGGCCAAAACAGCGTTGATAGTATTCCGCGATCAGCGCGTGTTCGGACAGGTCGCACTTGTTCAGGAAGCTCAGCCGGAAGGCCAGTTCCAGGTCGTGGAAGATTTCTTCGTTCTGCGCCCAGGTGATGACGGTGCGCGGGGACATCAGCGCCGACAGGTCGCCGCAGGCGAAGCCATGGCGCGTCATGGCCGCCAGCGCCACCATGGCTTGCACCTGTTCGCGCCCGGCCGGCGTGTCCTTGCCCGGCACGCGCGCCAGCACGATGTCCGTTTCCTGGTCCGGATGCAGGTAGTCCAGCCGCGCCACGATGTTCCAGCGGTCGAGCTGGGCGTGGTTGAGCAGCTGCGTGCCGTGATACAGGCCGCTGGTGTCGCCCAGGCCCAGCGTGTTGGCCGTGGCGAAGATGCGGAATTGCGGATGGGGGCGGATGACGCGGTTCTGGTCCATCAGGGTCAGGCCGCCGTCCTGTTCCAGCAGCTGCTGCACCACGAACAGGATGTCGGGGCGTCCGGCGTCGTACTCGTCCAGGATCAGCGCCATGGGGCGCTGCATGGCCCAGGGAATCAGGCCTTCCTGAAAGCCCGTGACCTGCAGGCCGTCCTGGATCTGGATGGTGTCCTTGCCCACCAGGTCCAGGCGGCTCAGGTGCCCGTCCAGGTTCACGCGCAGGCAGGGCCAGTTCAGGCGGGCGGCGACCTGTTCGATATGAGTGGATTTGCCGGTGCCGTGGCGGCCCTGCACCAGGACGCGGCGGTTGTGCGTGAAGCCGGCAAGAATCGCCCGGGTGACTTCCGGATTGAATCGATAGGCCTCATCGCGCGCGGGCACCTGGGCGGCGCCGGGCTGCAGGGCCAGGGCCTGGCCGTCCAGGGGCAGGCCGAAGGTGTCGCGGATGCCGACCATGTGGTCGGGCAAAGTGGTGATGGTCATGGAACCCCCATTTCGTGCGGGCCGGCGGGCGGCGCGGCGTGAATGTTCGTACGTCGATATGCAAAAATAAAACAAAAATCGGTACGTTGAATATCGATAATTGAGATTCTATGTTGACACTGTGCGTTTGTCTCGATAAAGTTAATAAAAAATCTCGAAAAACAAGATTTTTGACTTTATAACCGGGCCGCCCCTGGCCCGTCGCGCAATGGAGACTGAAACATGAGCCAGGCCAATACGGACAATCGCAGCGTGGTCAGCGGACCAACCAAGATGACGCCTTCCGAGGCATTTGTGGAAACCATGGTGTCCTACGGGGTCACCGATATGTTCGGCATCATGGGCTCGGCCTTCATGGATGCCATGGACATTTTTGCTCCCGCCGGCATCCGCCTGATCCCGGTGGTGCACGAGCAGGGCGCCGCCCACATGGCCGACGGCTACGCCCGCGTGTCCGGCCGCCACGGCATGGTGATCGGCCAGAACGGCCCCGGCATCAGCAACTGCGTGACGGGCATCGCCGCCGCCTACTGGGCGCACAGCCCCGTGGTCATCGTCACCCCTGAAACCGGCACCAACACCCAGGGCCTGGGCGGCTTCCAGGAATGCAACCAGCTGCCCATGTTCCAGGAGTTCACCAAGTACCAGGGTCACGTGACCAATCCCAATCGCATGGCTGAGTTCACGGCGCGCTGCTTTGACCGCGCCGTCAGCGAAATGGGTCCCACCCAGCTGAACATTCCCCGCGACTACTTCTACGGCGAAATCACCTGCGAAATCCCCAAGCCCGCCCGCGTGGACCGCGGCCCCGGCGGCGCGCGCAGCCTGGACGAGGCGGCCGATCTGCTGGCCCAGGCCAAGTTCCCCGTCATCATCTCGGGCGGCGGCGTGGTCATGGCCGACGCCGTGGAAGAGTGCAAGGCCCTGGCCGAGCGCCTGGGCGCGCCGGTGGTCAACAGCTACCAGCACAACGATTCCTTCCCCGCCAGCCACCCCCTGTGGTGCGGCCCGCTGGGCTACCAGGGCTCCAAGGCCGGCATGAAGCTGATTTCCCGGGCCGACGTGGTGCTGGCGCTGGGCACCCGCCTGGGACCGTTCGGCACGCTGCCCCAGCATGGCATGGACTACTGGCCCAAGAACGCCAAGATCATCCAGGTGGACGCCGACCAGAAGATGCTGGGCCTGGTCAAGAAGATCGCCGTGGGCATCTGCGGCGACGCCAAGGCGGTGGCCCAGGAACTGGCCAAGCGCCTGGACGGCCGCGATCTGGCCTGCGACGCCACCAAGGCCGAACGCGCCGACCAGATCGCCGCGGAGAAGGCAGCCTGGGAGAAGGAGCTGGACGAGTGGACCCACGAGACCGATCCCTACAGCCTGGACATGATTGCTGAAAACGCCAAGGAGAAGCCCTTCAGCGGCGGCGAATACCTGCATCCGCGCCAGGTGCTGCGCGAGCTGGAAAAAGCCATGCCCAAGGACGTGATGGTGTCCACGGACATCGGCAACATCAACTCGGTGGCGCACAGCTACCTGCGCTTCGAGCGGCCGCGCAGCTTCTTCGCGCCCATGAGCTTCGGCAACTGCGGCTACGCGCTGCCCACCATCATCGGCGCCAAGACGGCCGCGCCCGAGCGCCCCGCCATTGCCTACGCCGGCGACGGCGCCTGGGCCATGAGCATGATGGAAATCCTGACGGCCGTGCGCCATGACATCCCCGTGACGGCCGTGGTCTTCCACAACCGCCAGTGGGGCGCCGAGAAGAAGAACCAGGTCGAGTTCTACAACCGCCGCTTCGTGGCGGGCGAACTGGACAGCCCTTCTTTCGCCGGCATCGCCCGGTCCATGGGCGCCGAAGGCATCGTGGTGGACAAGCTGGAGGACGTGGGCCCGGCCCTGAAGCGCGCGATCGACATGCAGATGAACGAAGGCAAGACCTGCGTCATCGAGATCATGTGCACCCGCGAGCTGGGCGACCCGTTCCGTCGCGACGCGCTGGCCAAGCCCGTGCGCCTGCTGGAGAAGTACAAGGACTACATCTGATCGTGACCCTGGCCTGGCCGGCTCAGCCGGCCAGGCGCTTGATTCATCTGTAGGAGCAGGGCCATGAACGACCCATTGATCATTGCCGGCAAGTCGTACCAGTCGCGCCTGCTGGTAGGGACGGGCAAATACAAGGATTTCGAGCAGACCCGCGAGGCCATCGAGGTCAGCGGCGCGGAAATCGTCACGGTGGCCATCCGGCGCACCAATATCGGCCAGGATCCGGGCGAGCCCAGCCTGCTGGATTACGTGAGCCCCGAGCGCTACACCTACCTGCCCAA
Source organism: Pseudomonadota bacterium (assembly GCA_023425645.1). Taxonomy (GTDB): domain Bacteria; phylum Pseudomonadota; class Gammaproteobacteria; order Burkholderiales; family Burkholderiaceae_B; genus Alcaligenes. The sequence goes on along the minus strand of JAFACG010000037.1, from coordinate 7,285 downwards.
TACGGCCGGCTGCTTCACCGCCGAAGATGCGGTGCGCACCCTGCGCCTGGCGCGCGAACTGCTGGACGGCCACCCGCTGGCCAAGCTGGAGATCTTCGGCGACGCGCAGAGCCTGTACCCCAACATGCCCGAGACCCTGAAGGCGGCGCGCACGCTGGTGCAGGAGGGCTTCCAGGTCATGGTGTACTGTTCGGACGATCCCATCCAGGCGCGCATGCTGGAGGATATGGGCTGCGTGGCCATCATGCCGCTGGCTTCCATCATCGGTTCCGGGATGGGCATCCTCAATCCCTGGAACACGCGCCTGATCATAGACACCATTTCGGTTCCCGTCCTGCTGGACGCGGGCGTGGGCACGGCTTCGGATGCGGCCATCGCCATGGAGCTGGGCTGCGACGCGGTGCTGATGAATTCCGCCATTTCCTATGCCCAGGATCCGGTGCGCATGGCGCGCGCCATGCGGCGCGCGGTGCAGGCCGGGCGCGACGCCTACCTGGCCGGGCGCATGCCGCGCAAGGCCTACCAGGCCCAGGCGTCCTCTCCCATGACCGGCTTGATAACCCCGGCGACGACCTAGCTGTTTTCCCCTTGGCGGCGGAAACAGGATAGTGTGTCGGACTCACAAGAAAAACACATCCGTCCAGAGACGCTGTACATGGCAAGGAGGAGACATGAATTCACGATCCAGCGGCATCATGTGGCGCCAGCTGTTCCTGCGCGGCGCCGATTCGGGCCTGAGCCTGCAGGGCCAGATCCGGCAGATGATGGTTTCCCTGGTGCTGGACGGCCAGCTGCCCGAGGACCTGCCCATTCCGTCCAGCCGCGACATGGCCGCCATCCTGGGCGTGGCGCGCAACACGGTGGTGATCGCCTATCAGAACCTGGTGGACGAAGGCTATCTGGTCTCGCGCGAGCGCCGGGGCTATTTCGTCAATCCCATGATGCTGTCGGGTCATGTGCCCGTTCCCTTGCCGCCGGCCGCCGCCCCGCAGGGATTGGCGCCGGACTGGGAGAGGCGTTTTCGCTTCGCGCCCGCGCGCCAGCGCAACATCCGCAAGCGCGCCAACTGGCGCAGCTACCCCTATCCCTTCATCTACGGCCAGTTCGACGCCGACCTGTTTCCCATCTCCGCCTGGCGCGATTGCTGCCTGCGCACGCTGAGCGCGCTGGAAGTGGGCGAGTGGGCCCAGGACATGATCCTGCGCGACGACGATTCCCTGATCAAGCAGCTGCGCAGCCGCGTACTGCCGCGTCGGGGCGTGTGGGCGGGCGAGGACGAAGTGGTCATCACCGTGGGGGCGCAGCACGCCCTGTACCTGATCGCGGACCTGCTGCTGGGACCGGACACTCCGGTAGGCATCGAGGATCCCGGCTACCCCGATGCGCGCAATATCTTCGCCAGCCGCAGCAACAAGCTGGTGCTGCTGCCCGTGGACGAGGACGGCCTGATTCCGGGCGAGGCCCTGCGCGGCTGCGACTATGTGTATGTGACGCCCAGCTACCAGTGCCCGACCACCGTCAGCATGTCGCTGGAGCGGCGCCGGCAATTGCTGCAGATGGCCGATGAATTCGACTTCGTCATCATCGAGGACGACTACGAAAGCGAGTTCCGCCTGGACGGCGAGCCCCTGCCTTCGCTCAAGAGCATGGACACCAGCGGGCGGGTGATCTACATCGGCAGCTTCTCCAAGCAGCTGGCCCCGGGCGTGCGCCTGGGCTATGTGGTGGGCTGCTCCGCCTTGATCGAGCAGCTGCGCGCCGTGCGGCGCCTGAACATACGCCATCCCACCGCCTACCTGCAGCGGGTCTTCGCCCTGTTCATGTCGCTGGGGCACCTGGATGCGCTGCTGCGCCGGCGGGCCGGCGTGCAGCAGGAAAGGGCGGTCATCCTGATGAGCGCGCTGGATCGGTATTTACCCGGCCTGCGCTATACGCCCATACGCGGCGGGGCCTCCTGCTGGGTGGAAGGGCCGGCCTGGCTGGACGCGGCCGCGCTGGCGGCGCGAGCCGAGGAGCTGGGCGTGCTGATCGAGTTGGGAGAGGTGTTTTTCGCCGACGATCAAGCCAATAAACGGTTTTTCCGCCTGGGATTCGCCTCCATCCCCATGTCGCACATCGAACCCGGCATCGCCCGTCTGGCGCAGGCGCTGCGGGACATTGCGCCCATGGCGGACAGGCCTGCTTCCAGGCCCGTTCTTCTGGACCAATAGATAGCATCCAGCTGGTGCTATGGGGCTTTGCGTGAATTGCGTATCTTGCTCAAAACATCTCTTCAAACGCTAAAGGTTGAAGGATGAACAAGATACACATGGAGGAAACAATGTCCCAACAAGAACAGCTTCTGCAACTGCTGAAGGATTTTGGAAAAGCCTGGAACGACCATGACCTGGATGCCTTGATGAGCATGGTCACCGAGGATTGCGAGTTCCACACCGTGGCCGGCCCCGGCGTGCTGGGCGCCAGCCACAAGGGCGCCCAGCAGGTGCGCGCCGCCTTCGAGCAGGCCTGGATCACCTTCCCCGATGCCGCCTGGCTGGACGGCGAGCATTTCGTGACGGGCGATCGCGGCGTGTCGGAAACCACGTTCCAGGGAACCGCGGCCGACGGCTCCCGCGTGCAGGCCCGCATGGTGGACGTATTCACCTTCCGCGACGGCAAGATCGCCGTCAAGAACGCCTTTCGCAAGCAACGCCCCGTATTGCCAGCCGGGAAATGAGCCATGGATCTTGCCGACAAAGAAGTGGCCCGGACCCTGAGCGCCGCCACGGCGCCCCGGGCGGCCTACGACCCCGCCTATGACCCCTTGCTGGATGCCACGCCCGGGCAGGGACGCGACTACGCGCCCACGTACTGGATAGGAACGGCGGGCGAGCCGCCGGGCGATGACGGCCCGGTCACGAAGGACATGGATGCCGACGTGGTCATCATAGGCTCGGGCTTCACCGGGCTGACCACCGCCATCTTCCTGGCCCAGGAATACGGCATCAAGGCCACCGTACTGGAGGCCAACCGCACGGCCTGGGGCTGCAGCACGCGCAACGGCGGCCAGGCGCAATGCGCTTCCGGACGCCTGAAGCGCTCGCAGTGGATCGCCCGCTGGGGCCTGGACACGGCGCTCAAGATGCACCGCGAATGCGTCGAGGGCATGGAGAATTTCAAGGAGCTGATCAAGGACATAGACTGCGATCCGCAGCCGGGCGGCCACTTGTATGTGGCGCACCGGGCCAAGGTCATGCCTGTACTGGAAAAAGAAGCCGCGCTGCTGCGCGAGACCTTCGGCTACAACGCACGCATCTTCGATGCGCAGACGGTACGCAATGAATGGGTGGACGATCACGAAGCCCAGGGCGCCATGCACGAGCCCGAGGGCATAGGCGTGCATGCCGCCAAGCTGGCCTTCGGCTACCTGAAGAAGGCCCGGGCGCTGGGCGTCAAGGTGCACCCGGCCAGCCCCGTGCAGGGCTGGGAAACCCGCAACGGCCAGCACTACCTGCGCACGCCCGGCGGCATCGTGCGGGCCCGCGCGGTCGGCGTGGCCACGGGCGGCTACACGGCCAACGCCCTGAACCCGGAATTCCGCAACCGCCTGTTCCCCATCCTGTCCAATTCCATGGTGACGCGGCCGCTGACCCAGGCCGAGATCGAGGCCTGCAATTTCCGCACGCACCAGGTGCTGACCGATACCCGCGTGCTGCGCAACTACTATCGGCTGCTGCCGGACAATCGCCTGCAGATCGGCAGCCGCAGCGCGATCACCGGCCGGGACGCGCCCCAGGCGCAATACCGCCGCAACCTGGAACAGGCCATGGCGCGCAAGTTCCCCGCGCTCAAAGGCATCCAGATCGACTATTCCTGGTGGGGCTGGGTGGATGTCAGCCATGACATGATGCCGCGCATCGTCCAGCCCAACAAGGACGAGACCCTGTACTACGCCATGGGCTACGGCGGCAACGGGGTGATGTACTCGGCGCAGGCCGGCCGGCGCCTGGCCCAGCTGATCGCCGGCAAGGGCGGCGAACTGGACCTGCCCATCTTCCAGTCCCGGCTGCCTTTCCCCAACGTGCGCGAGATGGTGACCTCGGAGGTGTTCGCCCCCTTCCGCCGTCTGGGCCAGCGATTCCTGTACCGCTGGTATCACTTGAAGGATGAAGTCTTGTAAGCAGTCATTCCCTGTTGTTGCGCCTCATACCATCAATAAATAAACCTCCCAAGAGGAGGACGGAGACAAGTATGAAATTTGTGCGAAAAATGATCCTGCCCGCGCTGCTGGCCGTGGGCGCCGCGATGGCCGTTCCGGCCGCCCACGCCGCCGCGTTCAAGGTGGCCATCGGGGACGCCGCCGGCGGCACCCAGTACGAGCTGGGCAAGGCCTTTGCCGAAAGCCTCAAGGCCAAGACCAACGGCCAGGCCACGGCGGACCTGTTCCCCAACAGCCAGTTGGGCGATGAGCAGGATACGGTCAACAATGCCGCCATGGGCCTGCTGGATTTTTCCATTCTGGCCATCAACAACATCACGCCCTTCTCGCCGTCCGTGGCGGTGCTGACGCTGCCCTACGTGATCCAGAGCCCGGAAGACGCCCGCCAGCTCACGCAGGGCGAGGTGGGCAAGCAATTGACCGAGAACACCATACGCGATGCGCAGGTGCGCATCATAGGTTGGTCGTATTCGGGCTTTCGCGTGCTGACCAACTCCAAGCGCCCGGTGTCCACCCTGGACGATCTGAAGGGCCTGGTGATCCGCGTGCCCAAGAACGAGCTGATGATCGCCACCTACAAGGCCTGGGGCATCAATCCCAGCCCGCTGGCCTGGTCCGAGACCTTCACCGCCCTGCAGCAGCGCGTGGTCGATGGCCAGGACAATCCCTACATCACCGTCTCGGCCATGAAGTTCAACGAGGTGCAGAAGTACATCACCCCGATCCGCTATCTGTTCTCGCTGGAACCCCTGATCGTCAGCGAGCAGGTCTTCCAGTCGCAAAGCCCCGAGATGCAGAAGGCCATCCTGGCAGCCGGCCAGGAGGCGACGGAGCATAGCTTCAAGTACCTGCAGGACACGGAAGAGCGCATCAAGAAGGAGCTGGTGGCCGCGGGCATGGAGATCACCGAACCGGCCGACGGCGAGAAGGCCTGGATCGAGGCTGCGCAGACCAAGGTCTGGCCGCAGTTCTACGATGCGGTGGGCGGCAAGGAAAAGCTGGACGCCGTGCTGGCTTCGCTCAAGCGTTAAGACTGGACGCCCCGGCCCGCTGCGGCGGGCGGGGCGCCCCGGATCCCCCTTCACTGAAGATCGTTGCAGGAGGTCGCCATGAGTCTTAAGCGTGTCTTGATTCACCTGGTCAACCATATCGAAGAATACGTCTGCGGCCTGTTGCTGGCTGCGTTTGTCACCTTGTTGTTCGTGCAGATTCTGGTGCGCCAGTTTTTTGCCTACTCCATTCCCTGGGGCGAGGAAGTCGCCACCTATATGTTCGTCTGGTTCGCCTATCTGGGCGCCGTGGTGGCGGCCAAGATGCAGGCGCACAACCGGGTCACGTTCCAGTTCATGTTCTTTCCGCCCATCGTGAAAAAGGTGTCCGAGGCCCTGGCCGACCTGATCTGGGTGGCGTTCAACCTGTATTTCGCCTGGCTGGCCTATGACTTCGTGTTCAATCGCATGAACCTGTTCTGGAAGTCGCAGACCACGGGCATCCCCATGAAGTATTTCTTCATGATCCTGCCGGTCGCCTTTGTGCTGATGTCACTGCGCATCCTGTGGAACAACTACCTGACCCTGTTCAAGTCGGTGCAGATCGTTGATCCCGAGCAGGCCGAGATCGAGGCCATCAAGCGAGCCGCGGCGCAGCAACAGCCGGCGGCCGGCCTGCAAGGAGGTCAATGATGGAACAGTCCGTCGTAGGCATCTTGTTCGGCAGCTTCCTCGTCCTGCTGCTGATCGGCGCGCCCATTACCGTGTCGCTGGCCGGCGCGGCCATGGCGGCCTTCCTCATCCTGGGCAAGAACCCCATTTCCTTCGTGCAGATCGCCTTCACGTCCGTGGGCAGCTTCCCGTTGATGGCCCTGCCGGCCTTCGTGCTGGCTGGCGCCTTGATGGAGGCGGCGGGCATATCGAAACGGCTGGTGGACATTGCCGAGAGCCTGGCCGGGCCCATTACCGGCGGCCTGGGCGTGGCCACCGTGCTGGCCTGCCTGTTCTTCGGCGCCATCTCGGGTTCGGGCCCCGCCACTACGGCCGCCGTGGGCATGCTGATGATCCCGGCCATGACGCGCCGCCAGTACGACCTGCGCTACGCCTCGGCCGTGACGGCTTCGGCGGGCGGCCTGGGCATCATCATTCCGCCGTCCATCCCCATGGTGATCTTCGGCATCTCGGCCCTGGGCATGGCGCCGCCGCCGGACGCCATCGCCAAGCACGGCGCCTTTGCATCGGTGTCCATCTCCAAGCTGTTCATCGCCGGGGTGATCCCGGGCCTGGTCATGGCGGCCAGCCTGCTGATCCTGAACTACTTCATTTCCCGCAAGCAGGGCTACAAGGGCCTGAGCGAAGGCTGGAGCCTGGGCGAAGTGGGGCAGGCGCTGCGCCGCGGCGTGTGGTCCATCCTGGCGCCCGTGTTCATCCTGGGCGGGATCTACGCCGGCATCTTCACGCCCACCGAATCGGCCGTGGTCGCCATCTTCTACACCTTGTTCGTGGGCCTGTTCATCCATAGGGAGCTGACCTTCAAGTCCCTGTTCAATTCGCTGCGCACGACGACCTGGATCACCGGCCGCGTGCTGTTGATCCTGTTCGCGGCCACGGTGTTCGGCCGCTTGCTGGTCGAGCAGCGCATCCCCGCCACGATCGCCGATTCGCTGCTGGGCTGGACGGACAATCTGTACCTGATCTGGGTCATCCTGATCGTGTTCCTGCTGTTCGTGGGCATGTTCATGGAGACGCTGGCCGCCATCATGATCCTGGTGCCCGTGCTGCTGCCGGTCACCTACATGCTGGGCGTCGATCCCACGCACGTCGGTATCGTGGTGATCTGCGCATTGTCGGTGGGCTTCATCACGCCGCCGCTGGGCGAGAACCTGTTCGTGGCCTCGGGCATAGGCGGGGCCTCGGTCGAGTCCATCGTGGGCAAGGCGCTGCCGTTCATCTTCGCGCTGACCGTGGCCATCTTCATCATTGCCTTCGTGCCCGCCATTTCCCTGTGGCTGCCGACGAAAATGGGGTACTGACATCATGAGCACTGATTTTCACAAGACCTGGCTGGCCGGCGCCGCGTTGTCGGCGGGCCTTGGGC
>JAFACG010000029.1 GCA_023425645.1 Pseudomonadota bacterium | reverse complement strand
TATCCTGGTCAGGCCCGCTGCATCGTGCGCGTGAGCCGTCAAGCTGCCCAGCAAATCCCCGACGCGCCGGCTGTTCTCGAAAACCTCCTTTTCATAGTCATGCTGATAATGTGCTTCATCGGACACGCAGCAAAGGAATGACAGGTCGGTGCACCAAGAGCCTATGCGCGAGAGCCTGCCGGGGCGGGGCTCAGGTGCCGTCCCTTCGTCTTGAACACTGAATCGCAGGTTGCCGATCGTGCCCAGAGGGCCCGGCGCGATAGGCGGCTGCGCCGGCTGGTTTAGTACAACCGGCGGATTAGGGAATGGCTGATAATTATCCTTAATATCCATGCTGATCTCCTTGGAACAAAAAGACCCGCGGAGCAAAACCTGGCTGGCTCTCAACAGCGCGTTCCAATGGCTCGCGTCTTTACGTTCTGCTCCGGGTCAAAGGAATCGCATTCACCTCCATGGCCCTATCTCCGTAACAGGGGGATGCGCCGCGTTCCATGACCCAAGGGATTCAGCACCGCTCAGAAGGCGATGTGCACTACCGGCCCTGCGGACGTTATCCGGAGGGCATGCAGCCCGACGAGTGCAGGCCTCATCCACTGTCGGCTTTTATAAGGGGCGCGGCTACATTTCACGCTGGGAGACGCCACGCCCGTTCGGCATGGATCACATACCCCAGTAAAAAAACCTACCGCTGAGTCTGAAACTGCTTGCCCCCGCAGGCTGGCCGGGCCGTGCCACATTCGGCGCATTTCCATTCTCCCCATACGTAGGGTAGCGAGGCAAGCGCCCTCATGCCGGAGATGTTCCAGGCCGCAACAGGGCCTGGAACATCTCCTCGGCGGGGCCTAGGCAGAAGCTCCGTGGCTTAGTGGCAATCCATAACTTCGCCTAGAATTGGGCATTACGCTCGATGTAAGCCCACTCGGCTAATTTCTCGCGCTTCTCGCGCCTTTCTTGGGCTGAGGGCTGGGGAAAGAGGGGCTGGGCCAGGAGCTGGTCCTGAGACACGACCGGGGCATTGGGTGGAGGGTTTTGAAACAGCACCGTGGTCTTTCCTTTAAATTTTATTACATAGCGCTCAACAAGGTTCTCGAGTATGCCTGTACTCTCATTAATAAAATAATTATGGTTTTTTCCCGAAGCCGCTACAAGTTGACCGAAAGCAGTTTCTCTACGTTCGGGCGTAGATTCGAAGTTGCGGAGTGCAGGCAGTGCCTGCCTTGCCCATAGCTGATTCCAATCGTCCTTGGGAATAAACTTCATAATATAGCGCAGGTCAAGGTCCTGGGACTCGGCCAGGGAATTTTTCAGGCTCACGTACTCGTGCTGGGACGGGGAAACAGAGACAGAGAACAGCGTAATCTTCTCTCCATTATTTAGCTTTACACCAAATTCGCGATTTGTACGGTCTTCATTCAACGTTTCGTAAAACCGGCCTTGGTAAGCAGGTGCCGCAAGATTTTTAAGTTCGCCAAAAGCACGGACTTTTTCCAAGTTTGACGAGCCATTATGCATATCGTGTATGAGTTGCAGCGCAGCCACCCGGCTGGTCCCGCAAAAAAAGTCCTCCAATTTGTCCCAGATTGTACCAACCTCGTCCCGGTTCTTCGCCTCCTTAGCGCTTTCGATGTCTTTCCGGTCGAGCGTCGATAAACCTGAAGTAAACATACGTCCTTGTCCCGTAATCTGGAAGGTATCCATGCTTATTCTCCTTAACTATCTGTGTTGTTGTGTATCACTAGGTCCATAGGAGATCGCTCAATGGCGCCTACGCACAATGAGTAACACCCCCGCAGCAAAAAGTTTCGAGACAGTGATGGCTTAAATGATTGGGCCACAGCGCAGGAGGCGGCCGTCGGCATGGGAGGGCAGGCGCCAGGGGAGCAGGATGGCCCTGAGGCGATACCCCGCAGACTATCCTCCAAACAGGGGACAAGCACCTAGGGCCCTATGGGCAGTGCTTTGCCCATTCCCGGTTGTGTCCCAGAATCTGCTGCGCGGTGCCATGCGTGAGGGCGTCTTGCTGGCTGATCAGGATCTCACGCGTCCATAGGCAGCCCGTATCAGTCACGGGACCAACTGTGGCGCAGCTCATCAGCAGCAGCACCATTAGGCAGGCGGCCAACCGCCTGATCCGTTTTGGCCCGCGACTGCGCGGCAGTGATAGCCTGCTTGGCCAAGCGCGCTCGTTCATCATCGACTCCCTCCAGATAGCGTTTCCCACCGTACAGATGCACGGCCCCAACCGCGGCCAGCACCGCCAGGGCGCCGGCCAGCGCTTTCCCATATCGCTTAAACAAGGGCCGCTCCTATCTGGATGGCCGCAGCCCGCGATGCGCCCAGGAAGCGCGCACGGTCGGCGGCGCGCCGACGGCGCAGGCCCAGCAGCACGCGGCCGCCCGACTTGTTCCAGCGCAGGAACTGCTCAGCAGCGCCAGCCGGCTCGCCCGCATTGAACAGGCGCACCAGCGTAGAGCCCTGGAATACAGACACGCCGATGTTGTAGGCCAGGTTCACCATGGCATCGAGCTGGGCCTGGGTCGCAGGCCGGGTCAGCACGCCCAAGACGCCAGGCACGAACTCGCGCGCCAGCCGGCGCTGCAGCCGCTCGTCGGCCTCGGCCTGGGTGATACGCAGGCCCGGCACCACGTCTGGCCCGGTGTCGCCCCAGCCGATCGTCCACACTTTGCCGTCGGCGTCCCAGTAGGCCTCCAGCCGGCAGCTCTCGAAATACTGCAGGATGGCCAGGCCATCAGACGACATGCTGACAGGCTCGGCTTCCACCAGCGCCGGCGCATCCTCCAGTTTATTCGGATGAAAAAAATGGGCCACTAGGCCCAGGATCACCTCAAGCAGTTTTTTCACTTCGATTTACCTCCTAGCGCTATATCGCGCACCTCTTCCACGACTTCCATCAAGTCAGCCTTACGCCGCTTGTCAAAGTAATTGAATGCCCAACGCACCACCGCCCAACCTGGCAGGCCGCAGGCAAATGCGAGGCCCAACATGGCAACCAGTCCCACTGGATTATTTGCCCATTGGTGCAGCTCGAAATGCTGGATAACAGCTGCGCCGCCCGAGATCGACGCCACCACCGTGCTGATCACCCCCACGATCCATTCGGACTGCGTGCGCGGCCGCAGGATGCACATCACAACTAACGTGGCCAGGCCAGCGCCTATGGCGCCCATGCCAGCCAGCCCTCCTATCGCTTTCCAGACGGCCACGCCGGCCGCCGACGTCCCTGTGCTTGCCGGTTCCAATTCCTTCCCCCCTTGAAAACGGTCGGCATGGCAGCCTCCGTTGCACCAAATCTCTTGTTGTGATTATGTTGGCCGAAGGCGGTAGGGCTGGATTTTTATCAGCCATCACTGACCCTCGCTTATTCCCATGCCCAACGCCGTTCCAGACATAGCGCGCGTCAACGCATCTCCTATGGCCTGAACGTTCGCCGCACTCATAGCGGCGGCTTGGTCTGGGCTATCCAAACCCACGTATTGACGAGGATTGCGCCCCGTCACTACAATAGGCTTGCCGGTGAGAGGAGTTGTGAGATTCTCACCAGAAAATCCAGCGATCCCCATCCTACCGCTGGAGGCAACAGCCCCGCCTTGAGCGGGGTTTTGTTTTTCATAGGCAGTGAGCAACCAGGGGGCAACAGGCTCGCCCTGACGATTCAACGAAACTACACCCTGGCGCCGCGCCCCGTCAGTCAGCCTAAGACGGTTACTGCCACTACGGCCTTCGTCCTTACTCATTGAGCTCATGAACTGCTGAAGGTCTGGCAGCGTCTCTGGGTGCTTACTGTAGAGCTTGGCAACGCCATAGCCTTGAGTCGTCGGGCCCGGAGGTTGACCGTAAATCAGACTCACCTGGCCGCCGGGCACATCGGCATGTGAAACCGCGCCCGGAACCTCGCCGGTTCTCATGCGCAACAAATGCGCGATAGCGTTCTGCGGATCACCCGCCAATCCCTCGTACTGAGGCCCCCACGGCCCGGCCCCTGTTGGGGCTAGTTTGGATTGTTCAACCGCACGCGCCCTGATTGAAGCTAACGGGCCTGCCGTACCGGCAATGCCAGGAACAACACCACCCACAAGGCCCGCCAGTACTTGCTCCGCTGGCCCCATTTCATTTTCTCGCGCAATCCATGCCGCCCCTGCACTGGCGGCAGCAGAGGCAAGATTTGTCCGCAATCCTTCGCCAAACAAAGCAGAAATCGCCTGATCGAAAGGACTTGAAAGAGCTTGTGCCCCGCCTCTGGCCAGTATAGCCGCGCCCCAACGCCTCCCATCGCTTCGACTATGTTCTGTGCCACGCCTTCAACCGCATTGGTGGGCCTGGGCAGGCCAAGCGCATCTAACACTGGTCCGATATCGGCGCGGGGAATATTTGCACCGGCAGCCCAGTTTGCCACGCCAACCGGTCCATTCCAGAGCATGGCCGGAAGCGCTGTAATGCCTTGAGCACTGCCTCGGGCAGCAAGCCCAAGCTGGCGCATCAAATGCTCTGTAAAGTCGCGGTTTTCCATTGTGATATCCATTCGGCGATGGGAATGATTATGTTTGCCGTATGGGGAAGGACTGGATTTTTGTGCGGAAAGCCGTTAAAAACTGAAACAGGAAGGAAAAGCCAAAATGGAAATAAAAAGTTATTTAGCCGCCGCACTCTTTGCTGGGATATATTTCGCGGCTGCAGCGCAGGAACCACCGCCAATAATCGACGGCAATCAAATGGCTGATATATGCTTGGATGGCGGAGAATTCGGGAAGTTCAGCTGCAAGTTTTACATCAGCGGTTTTCGCCAAGGAGTTGAAATGGAGGCCGTCATGCAGAAAAAATTCGGCGAAGCTGTGCCTTCCGGAAAAGGTGACGAACGAGCAATTTGCCGAGTCCTTCTTGAAGTTTCTACGCGAATACCCAGAGCATCGCCATCTGCCAGCGCCCGCCCTGGTGTACCTTGCCGCCCATCAGTATTACCCATGCAGCTAAGTGAGCGCCATGGAAGACAACACTCTTTGGGGCATGAACCCCATTTTCGTCGGCTGGCTAGGGGCGGCGATTGTCCTGGCTTGGTGGAATTCCAGGAAGCCCAAATAGCGAGCTGTACACCGATGCCGGAATCGCAGCCTCCGACATGGGAATGCGCGGCGCCGGCCGGGTCAGTGCCGGCGCAATTCGCTGCGCCACGCCCTGCTGGGTTCCGCGGATCACCCCCTGAATAGTGGGCCCGAATAGCGGCAGCTTTCCACCCAGCGAATCCAGAAGGTCCATGCCACGCCCAAGCAGCAGCGCGCCGGAGTTCGAGTTGTTCACGGCGCTCCCTGCGGGCTGAGCCATCATGTAGCTTCCTACTCTGCCAATGGCGCGCAATTGTTCGATCTCCTGCGGGTCAAAGAACACCCCCAGCTTCTGTCCGCCAATGGCTTTGAGCGCCTTGTTATAGTTCGAGGCGCTGAACTTCCCCACCTCATCAGCAGCGCCACCCAGCGCTCGCTCCTTCAGCCAGGATGCAATGTAGGAACGGATAGATTGCATTGCCTCTGGCGAATCAGCTACGGCACGCTTAATGACCCCCATATCTTTCGCACTCACGCCAGAACCTATCAGGAACTTGTTCATAAATTGATAAGGCGTAGCTGTGCCTTCATAGACGGCCTTGATAGCTGGGGAAGATTCCACCCACTGCATCATGCTTCGATTGGCGGCCCTGGCCCTGTTAAAAGCGTCAATCGCATCCTGGCCAATCGCCACATCATTGGTTGCTGCCGGCAGATTGCCAGGGTTAACTGCGCGAGCGCCTGGCGCCGCTGTCTGCTGGCCAAGCGGCAAAGGCGGCGTCTCATCCAGCGCTGCACGAACCAGACCCAACGCATAGCGCGTATTTCCATCGGACGTGCCCCGCTGCAAATTGCCGATCACAGTCTTTAACTGCTCGGCATAATCCACAGTGAACGGCACTTCGCCGGCGCTGATCTTGTTCAGATGGCCTCGAATCTCGGTCGGTAAAAACCCACCCGAAAGATTATCGTCCAGCGCCTTAATGGCGTTATCGGCAAAGACACGGCCATTAAGCGGGAAGCTGCGGCCCTGCGAATCACGCGCTGCAGCATACAGCGCATCAATATTGGCTTTGCGCTGGTCGATGCCTGATTGGATCCGATCAATGGCACGCTGGCCCACGGTAAAGGCGTCGTCAGCCGCATCGGCGCCCTGATGATTCAGTGCGCGAATGAGCACGCTGTTATTCTCGTTCTCAACGCGGGCGAGCCCCTGCAAGCCACGGTCGCTGGAGTTCGCGGCACTCTTAGCCAGGTTTTTTTCTCGGGTGATCTGCACTGGGTCGAGCGTCAAGGTGCCCCGCGTCGGGGTGGCACCTTCGATCCGCGCAAAGTCAGCCAGCCGGCGCACGACGAGGCGCGCGATCTTATCCTGCAAACCCAGATAAAGGAATGCCTGGAGGCACGACCATGACCAGCAGATCCATACGCGCGGGCGTCACCAGCCGCACCGCCGTTCATGACTTGACCCAGGAACAGATCAATCTGAGCCGGGCAGCCCAGGTCTACGACAACAAACCATTCGCGCGCTAGGAGTCGATCTGCACAGGTCGAGAACTGACGTCAAGGAGAAACGCCGATGAACAGTGCCAACGCTCAAGCTCAGGCCTGCGTTGCCTGCGAGGGTCAGCCAGCACCAGAGAATACGCCCTGCGCGGTGTGCGGCGCTGGCCAGCCTGCCGCGCGTGCGGAACCGGTGGCCTGGCGCATCCGCCATCGCAGCGACCTTGGGATGATCGGCCATTACCCGTGGTTCTTCACAGATCGAATCCGGGGAGGGCTACTCGAAGACAAGTATGAGTATGAACCACTCTTCGCTGCTCCCGCTGCCGACCCTGTGAGCGCGGAACAGGCCGCCCTTGTCATCGATCTCGGCCAGGCTGAAACCCGCATGAATACAGGCCATGCACAGCAAAATGTCGATCATGTCGGCCAGGCCGGCGAGTTGGAAGTGGCCGCCCAGGCGCAGCAGGATGGATACGGATACCACGAAGGCAATAACCCACCAAACAGCTTGCTTTATCAATGCATGGTGCCGTTCCATCTAAATCTGTGCCGAGGCCAAGAATTGCGGTCGGTCATTGATTACGGGCGGATTGTCTGGAAGCAGGCGCGGCAGTACGCCGACAAGGTGGATGCGCTGGCGAGCACGATAGCCGGACTCAAACGCTACACCTACGGATACACGGACGATGGTTTCGGCGTTGCCCGCCACCTTGGGACAATCGAAAAGCCTGACGGCCGATTCTTCCTCCGTGATGAAGTCCTGGCCGCCATCGACGCAGCCCGTAAGGAGGCCCAGCCATGAACACCGATATGGCGATTATCGCCGCATATCTTCTAGGTGTATTTTTGGGCTGTCTGGTTGGCGCAGCCCGCAAGGAGAACAACCATGGCTGAACCACTGAAACCGGCACATCGAGCCCTCGTACACTGGCTTGCCCATCAACTTGTTCAAGAGGAACAGAACAGCATATGGAAATCACAGCAGCCTTCTATGGCCGTTTCTCTACCGACCGTCAGCGTGAGACGAGTATCGCCGACCAGGAACGCGTCTGCGATGCGCGCGCCGCCGCAATAGGTTTTCGCGTCGTGGTCCGGCATGCCGATGAGGGCGTGTCCGGATCCACGCCGGTGGCCTCCCGTCCTGGCGGCAAACAGTTGCTGGCGGATGCGTTTGGCGGGGCGCTTTGATGTGCTGCTGGTCGAAGGGCTGGACCGGCTGTCGCGCGACATGGTGGAGCAGGAGCGTGTCATTCGCCGGTTGGAACATCGAGGTATCCGCATCGTGGGCGTCTCGGATGGTTACGATTCGGATTCTACTGCCCGCAAACTCCACCGCGGCATGCGCGGACTGATCAATGAAGTCTACCTCGATGACCTGCGAGCCAAGACGCATCGAGGTCTGGCCGGGCAGGTCAGCCGTGGAATGCATGCCGGTGGTCTCAGCTACGGATACCGTAGTGTTCCGGTTGAAGGAGGGAACCAGCTGGAGGTGAATCAGGAGCAGGCCGGCTGGGTGCGCTGGATCTTCGAGCGATATGGTAATCACGGTTGGTCTGTCCAGCGCATTGCGCATGAATTGAACCGCATGAGAGTGCCTGCGCTTCGTGGTGGCTCGTGGACTGTAACGGGGTTGTATGGTCGGCCCCAGCGCGGATCTGGGTTGCTGAACAACTCTCTCTCTATATATAGGACAGTACGTTTGGAATCTTTCGCAGTGGATGAAGGACCCAGACACGGGAAAGCGCGTCCGCATCGATCGGCCGCCGGAGGAATGGATAACTCAGGATATACCTGAGCTACGGATTGTTAGCGATGAGGCGTGGGACCGAGCAAAGCAGCGTATGACCAGGACGCGGGCTGAAGGGGGGCCGGGCAGGGCGCGGGCACCGAGCAGTCTGATGAGCGGCGTATTACGCTGTGGGGTTTGCGGCGGGCCGATCATCGCGTGGAACCAGCGTCTATATGGCTGCTCCATCAGGAAAGACCGCGGCAAGGCTGTTTGCACTGGGGTGAGCGCCCGGCGCGACAAGGTGGAAGAGCGGCTGCTGGGGATTGTGCGCGACGAGATCCTGACGCCAGAGGCCATCGACGAGTTGGAGAAGGAAGTGCGGCGCTTGATGTCGGCACAGCGCCGCGCGGCGGCACAGGTCCAGGAGGACATGCGGTGGCGCATCGAAGCAAGTCAAGCTGAGATCGATCGGTTGATCGACGCTATTGCCCAAGTTGGCATTTCGCCGGCGCTGGCCAATCGCCTACAGATTGCAGAGGCGGAGCTGGCCGCCCTGCAGGCGCCACCACAGGAGCAGCAACAACCTGCGTTCAATATGCACAGCATGGCCAACGTGGTGGCGCGCTACCGCACGATGCTGGAGAACCTGGATGAAATCCTGGTCACCGACATTGATCGAGCAAAGGAACTTTTAAGGGAGATTCTGGGCAGGCCAGTGATGGAAGTCGATGCCGAGGGTCATGTCTGGGTGACCCTGGATACAGAAACAGCCTCGATGCTTTTGCATGAGGCTGTCTCTATGAATGGTTGCGGGGGCAGGATTTGAACCTACGACCTTCGGGTTATGAGCCCGACGAGCTACCAAGCTGCTCCACCCCGCGTCAGAAAATTAACTATAACACATTTTTTGAATGTGTACATAGTATGGCTGTTTTCTTTCAATTCGATCGGGATCGGCGCGCGGCGCCGGCGAGACGGCTTGACGTTTCTTTCAGGCAATTTTCTTGCGTCGAGCCGGTCGTGATGGTGTAATAGCACTGTGAGTACCGGCTTGGCCTGACTGGCATTTCAAAAAGCTCAAACGCGCAAGCAGCCAACCGTACCCCGCCTGTACCTTTATGGTCAACACGGCGCTGTATTGGCAGCCGGCCCCCGATATGCAGGGCGCCCCGGCAACGAATTTCTCTGTTTCAGGTTTTGGCAGTCGACGGTCTGTGCTTCAGCCGCGCTGCGCGCCGGGTCCCGGCGTCTTGTCAGACCGCCGGCAGTCGCTTCGATTGTTCCTTGTGCTGTTTTTGCGCCGGCCCGGCCGGCGTGGATTCATCCTGGTATTGTTCCTGGACTTATCCAAGCATGTATCGTTCCGCAAGCCTATTTCTATCCGCCTTTGCTGTCCGGCCTGTTCCGGGCGCAGCGCCTGCGCGCGGCGCGTGCGCGATCAGCGGGCAACAAAAAAGCCAGCACGTGATGGCTGGCTGCTTTGATGTCCCAGAAGGGTTCCGGAAAATGGTTGCGGGGGCAGGATTTGAACCTACGACCTTCGGGTTATGAGCCCGACGAGCTACCAAGCTGCTCCACCCCGCGCCGGAAAAAAAGAATACTAACATTGAATTTTTACCTTATGCAAGTATTGTCTTACAGTGAGGCTTCCCAGCAGTGACCGAAAGTGAAATAATTCGCGTCCTGGAGACGGCCCTGCTGTGTGCGCAGCAGCCCATGAACAGCGCCGAGCTGCGCAAGATGTTCGTATCGCCGGAAGTGTCGGCTGATGACCTGCGCCGTTATCTGGCCCTGCTGCAGCTGGACTGGAAGGAGCGCGGCCTGGAGCTGGTGCAGGTGGCCGGCGGCTGGCGCTTTCAGAGCCGGCCCGCCATGCAGGTGTTCCTGTCGCGGCTAAGCCTGGAGCGTCCTCCCAAGTATTCCCGCGCGGTGCTTGAGACCCTGGCCATCATCGCCTGGCGTCAGCCCGTGACTCGGGGTGATATCGAAGATATACGCGGCGTCAGCGTATCCACCCAGATCGTCCGCACCCTGGAGGACCGGGGCTGGATCGAGGTGCTGGGTTACCGTGATGCGCCGGGCCGGCCCGCCTTGCTGGGGACGACCCGCCAGTTTCTCAATGATCTTGGATTGCGTTCGCTGGACGAATTGCCGGCCGTGGAGTCATTGGACTCGCTGGACGTGCTGGCGCAGTTGCCCGACGGCGGCTCGACGTCCGACGAAGGGTCGTCCGAGCGAACGCCGCCCGACGGAACGCCGCCCGACGGAACGCCGTCCGACGAACCGACGCCGGGCGATGAGCAGGAATCCGTGAGCGTTGCCGCGGAGCAGGAGTCGGCGCCGGGCGCCGTGATGGAATTTGAACCGGCCGTGCAGCAAGAGGCTGTCGCCGGCCGGGCGTCCGAAGAGGCCCTGCCGCAGGCCGCCCTGGCCGATGTGGAATTTGACCCGGATTCGTTGGAGCCGGCCCAGGCGGATGCCGGGCGGCAGGATGCGGAGCCGTCGGAAGAAATAAGAAACTCTGGAGTAAAAGATTAAAAATGACTGATTCGCACGAGACGATGACAGCCCCCGCGCCGGAAGCCCAGGATGGCGCCGGCGGCAAGAATGCCCGCGCCAAGGGTCAGGGCCGCAAGCTGCGGACGCCGTTCCGGCGCCGGCGCGGCGATGCCGCGCAGGAATCGGCGCCCCGCCAGCGGGAGTCCGCCGAGGCGGCGGCGCCGGTCGAGCCCAAGGCCAAGCCGGCCCGCGCCCAGAATCGGCGCAAGCCCGCGGCAAATCCGCGCCGTCCGGCCGGCCAGTCCGCCCGCGGCGGGCGGGGCGGCGCGCGGCATGCGGCGGACGAGGCTCCCGTGGTCATTCTGGAAGGGGATGACGACATCGCCTTCGGCCACCTGGACAAGCAGGGCCGCCTGTCGCAGAAGCTGGGCAAGTACATGGGCAGCGATCTCGTGCAGCCCAAGCTGCACAAGGTGCTGGCCGAGGCCGGCATCGGTTCGCGCCGCGACATGGAGGAGCTGATCATCGCCGGACGGGTGTCCGTGAACGGCGAGCCCGCCCACATCGGCCAGCGCGTCGGCGCAGACGACAAGGTGCGCGTCAATGGCCAATTGATCAACCGCGCCAGCGGCAAGCGCCCGCCCCGCGTGATCCTGTACCACAAGCCGGCCGGCGAGATCGTCACGCACGATGATCCCGAAGGCCGCGCCACCGTGTTCGGCCGCCTGCCGTCCCTGAAAGTGGGCAAGTGGCTGTCGGTCGGCCGCCTGGACTTGAACACGGAAGGCCTGCTGATCTTCACGACTTCCGGCGATATCGCCAACCGTTTGATGCATCCGCGCTACGGCGCGGAGCGCGAGTACGCGGTGCGCGTGCTGGGCGAACTGGGAGAAGAGCAGATGCAGTCCCTGCGCGACGGCGTGCAACTGGAGGACGGCCTGGCCAAGTTCGGCGTTCTGGAGTATCTGGGCGGGGAGGGCAGCAACCGCTGGTATCGCGTCACCATCCATGAAGGCCGCAACCGCGAAGTGCGCCGCATGTTCGAGGCGGTGGGCGTTACGGTCAGCCGCCTGATCCGCACCCGCTTCGGGGAAGTCGGCCTGCCCAAGAACCTGCGCCGCGGCCGCTGGGAGGAGCTGGACGCCGATCTGGTGCTGGCTTTCATGCTGCGCCTGGGCCTGGTCAAGGACGGCGACGAGGACGGCCGTCAGCGCCGCGAACGCCAGCCTCTATCGCATGACAGCGCCTTGCCGCCCGGTTTCGGCACGCTCGAGCACAATGGCCTGAGCGGAGCGCGCCTGGGACGCGGCGGACGCCTGGCCGCGGCCCGCCCCCGCGCGTCGCGCGTCGCGCAGGTCAACGAGTCGGCCAATGGCGCGCTGTTCATCAGCGGCGGCCTGGCCAACGGCCATCCGGATGCGGGCCGCCGCGAACAGGGCGGCCGGCGTCAGCGCAACGAACAGCCGCGCGGGCCCCAGGAC
>JAFACG010000022.1 GCA_023425645.1 Pseudomonadota bacterium | reverse complement strand
GTGTTGTTGGCCGCGGCCGGAGGCGTCACGGCGGAACGGTTCTGGGTGATGTTGGAAGACTGCCGGCCCATGCTGGAACCGCCGCCCATGCGGCGGGCTTCCGCATCATACGACACCGTCAACATAGCGCCGGTGCTGACGGCCAGCACAGCGGCCATGAAGAAACGAGAAAGTCGGCTAGACATAGTGCAAGACTCCTGGCTGACATGACCTGCCTGCGACATCGGACCTTGTCCGCTGCAGCCTGGGGCCACCCCAGTCGATTGTTCAAGAAACTTACGGAAAGCTGAACATTACCATGACACTTTCCACCATACCAGATTTTTTTCAAGGGATCAGGTGAAAAAGACAACGGCACCCGCGGGTGCCGTGATTGTCTGCGAAGGTCGGGCTCAGTCCAGGCGCACGCCTTCGTGCAAAGCCGCGATGCCTGCGGTCAGGTTGAAATACTGCACCCGTTCCAGACCCGCCTCGCGCATCATGCCGGCCAGCGTTTCCTGGTCGGGATGCATGCGGATGGATTCGGCCAGATAGCGGTAGCTGTCCTCGTCCTTGGCCACCCATTTGCCGATGCGCGGCAGGATGTTGAAGGAGTACCAGTCGTAGGGCGCCTGCAGCGGCTTGGCGATGCGCGAGAATTCCAGCACCAGCAGCTTTCCGCCAGGACGCAGCACCCGTTTCATTTCCGCCAGGGCGCGGTCCTTGTGCGTCATGTTGCGCAGGCCGAAGGCCACCGACACGCGATCGAAGTATCCGTCCGGAAAAGGCAGGTGCTCGGCGTCGCAGACCGCCGACGGCGTAAGAATGCCCTTGTCCTGCAGGCGGTCGCGCCCCACGCGCAGCATGGAGCTGTTGATGTCCGTGTGCCAGACTTCGCCGTCGGCGCCGGCCTGGCGCGCGAAGGACTGAGTCAGGTCGCCGGTGCCCGCCGCGATGTCCAGCACCTTCATGCCCGGACGCACGCCGGCCCGACCTATGGTGAAGGCTTTCCAGATACGGTGCAGGCCGCCCGACATCAGGTCGTTCATGATGTCGTAGTTGCCGGCCACCGAGTGAAAGACCTCGGCGACCTTGCCGGCCTTTTCATTTTCGGCGACGGTCTGGAAGCCGAAATGCGTGGCGGAATCCTGGGCGGAGGAAGTATGAGGGCGCTGTGTTTCCATAATGACGTAATCGTAACGCAGATTTCCGGCGCCGGAAAAAAAAGTGACGAGGCGCCCGTCCGCATGCGCATGTTGCAGTTTCATGCACGTTCACAAACCTGAAACATTTGCGCCATATGATGGCGGCATATCCTAGGGTGAACCGACTTTGCAACACCCCCGCAGCCCTTTCACTTCTCTATCGGACCTGCCTGAAGAAACAATGAGTACAAGCATATTAGTCGTGGAAGACGAACCCGCGATCCAGGAACTGATTTCAGTCAATCTCTCTTTCGCCGGCCACAAGGTCTTGCGCGCCTTCGATGCCGAGCAGGCCCAGGTGCTGATCCGCGCCGAGCTGCCCGACCTGATCCTCTTGGACTGGATGCTGCCCGGTTCCTCGGGCATCAGTCTGGCGCGCAAGCTGCGCACCGACGAGCGCACGCGCCATATTCCCGTCATCATGCTCACGGCCAAGGGGTCCGAGCAGGACAAGGTGGACGGCCTGGAGGCCGGCGCGGACGACTACATCACCAAGCCCTTCTCCCCCAAGGAGCTGATCGCCCGCATCAAGGCCGTGCTGCGCCGCCGCGCGCCCCAGTTGACCGACGACATGATCACCATCGGCAACCTGCAGCTGGATCCGGGCACGCATCGCCTGTCCAGCGACGGCCTGGCCCTGACCATAGGCCCCACCGAATTCCGCCTGCTGCACTTCTTCATGACGCATACCGAACGCGTCTTCACGCGTTCGCAACTGCTGGACCAGGTCTGGGGCGACCATGTCTTCGTGGAGGAGCGCACCGTGGACGTGCACATCCGACGCCTGCGCAAGGCGCTGGAACCCACCGGGCACGACAAGCATATTGAAACCATCCGTGGCTCAGGCTATCGTTTTGCCCTCTCCCCCCTGGAAAAAGCACCGGTAGCCTGACCCCATGCTCAGCACATTGACGTCTATTTTTCTCTGGGCCGTGTTCGGCGCCATCATGGGCTGGTGGCTTGGGGCCGCCACAGGCTTTGCCTGCCTGGCCTTCGGCCTGCTCATCATGGTGCTGGTCAGCGGGGCGCACGTGTCCCGCATCCAGAAATGGACGCGCAACCTGAACGATCCCCCGCCGCCGTCCATCGGCCCGTGGGACGCCATCCTGGCTCCGGTCTACCGCCAGCTGCGGCGCGACCGCCACGAGATCCTGGACCTGAACCGCCACGTGGACGGCATCATGATGGCCGCCGAGGCCCTGCCCGACGGCGCCATCACCCTGAACGCCGACATGGAATTGCAGTGGTGCAACCAGACCGCCTGCGAGCACATCGGCCTTAACCTGGCCACCGACCGCCACCACAGCATCTTCAACATCCTGCGCGCGCCCGAGTTCTCGCGCTACGCGCGCCAGTCCCGCTGGGACGGCCCCCTGCTGCTGCACATCGACAAGGACGGCCTGGAGAAGTCCCTGCTGCTCCAACTGACCCCTTACGGACTGGGCCAGTTCCTGATCGTCACGCGCGACGTCACCCAGGTCGAGAAGCTGGAAACCACCCGCAAGGACTTCGTGGCCAACGTGTCGCACGAGCTGCGCACCCCCCTGACCGTGCTGCTGGGCTTTCTGGAGACCCTGCAGGACATGCCGCCCGAAAGCCTGACGCCCGAGCAGCGCCAGCGCTACGAAACCATGATGCTGGAGCAGACCCGGCACATGCAGTCCATCGTGGCCGACCTGCTGACCCTGTCCACGCTGGAGTCCTCGCCCACCGTCGAGGGCGAGACCGTGCAGGTCAGCAACCTGATCCAGAGCGCGCTCAAGCAGGGCGAGGCCCTCTCCGGCGGACAGCACACCTTCGTCACCAACCTGGACCCCAACCTGGCCATCCAGGGCATGGAGAACGAACTCAGCTCGGCCGTCTCCAACCTGATCACCAACGCGATCCGCTACACGCCCAAGGACGGGACCATCACCGTCAGCTGGTACGTGCTGGACAACGGCGACGCCTGCTATTCGGTGCAGGACACCGGCATCGGCATCGCACCCCAGGACATCCCCCGCCTGACCGAACGCTTCTACCGCGTGGACAAGGGCCGCTCGCGCTCGACCGGCGGCACCGGGCTGGGCCTGGCCATCACCAAGCACATCGTGGTGCGCCACAACGCCGAACTGCAGATCCAGAGCCGCCTGGGCGTGGGCAGCATCTTCACGCTGCGCTTTCCCAAGAGCCGCGTCCGCATCCTGGACAACTAAGAATCTGCGGACGTCGCATTGGCCCTACAATGAACGGCTCTACCCACGTTGGCGGCCGCGGGCCGCACAGGAGCCAAGCATGTCGAACACAAGCGGGCTACGCCCATTCCATCTTGCCTTTCCGGTTCACGACCTTGCCGTGGCGCGGCAGTTCTACGGGCAGACGCTGGGCTGTCCGGAAGGACGCTCCTCGGACCAGTGGATCGACTTCAATTTCTACGGCCATCAGATCGTGGCGCACCTGGCGCCCGAGGAATGCGGCAGCAATGCGACCAGCGCCGTTGACGCCCACAATGTGCCCGTGCGCCATTTCGGCATCGTGCTCGACATGCAGACCTGGCAGGAACTGGCCGACAAGCTGGTCGCCGAAGGCACGGACTTCGTGATCGAGCCCTACATCCGCTTCAAGGGCGAACCCGGCGAGCAGGCCACCATGTTCTTCCTGGACCCGTCCGGCAACGCGCTGGAATTCAAGGCCTTCAACAACCTGGACTCGCTGTTCGCCAAATAAGCATGTCCATCCCCTGGCAACTCGTTCAGCAAGGCGACCGCTGCCTGCTGATTCAATTCGGCGGCGGGATTTCCCTGGAAACCGGTCTGCGTTGCACGCAGGCCGCCCGGCTGCTGCGAGCCCGCGCGCCGGATTGCGTCCGCGATCTGGTGCCCAGCTTCACCGCCGTGGCCGTCCATTTCCAGCCCGATGGCAGCGCCGATCAGCCCGAACGGCTGCACGCCTATGTCCATGAAGCGCTCCAGGATCTGGACGCGGCCGGGGAACAGGCCGCCGCCGGCGCCCTGGTCGACATTCCGGTCTGCTACGGAGGGGACTTCGGCCCCGACCTGGCCGACATGGCCGAACAGCTGGGCCTGAGCCAGTCGCAACTGATCGAGCTGCACTGCAGCACGCCGCAACTGATCTTCATGGTCGGGTTCGCGCCGGGCGCGCCCTACCTGGGCATTCTGCCCGAAGCCCTGAACCTGCCGCGCCGGGCCACGCCGCGCACGGCCCTGCCCAAGGGCTCCGTGGCCATTGCGAACCGGCAGACCATCATCTACCCCAACGAGTCGCCCGGAGGCTGGCACCTGATCGGCCGCACGCCCCTGGACCTGTTCGATGCGCGGCGCTCGCCCGCCGCCCGCCTGGCGCCCGGAGACCAGGTGCGCTTCATCCCCATCACCCCCGAGCAGTTCGAGCACTGGACCGAAACATGAGCCTGCGCATCGTCAAACCAGGCCTGCTGACCAGCCTGCAGGACAGGGGCCGCTATGGCCAGCAGCACCTGGGCGTCTCGCCCAGCGGCGCCATGGACGAACGCGCCCACCGCCTGGCGCACCTGCTGGCTGGCAATCGGCAGGACCAGGACCTGGCCAGCCTGGAGGTCACGGTGTCGGGCCCCACCCTGGTCTTCGACTCCCCCTGCATCTTCGCCCTGGCGGGCGCCGACCTGAACGCGGCCCTGGACAGCCAGCCCATCGCCCCCTTGCGCCCCATCCTGGCGCGCGCCGGACAGACCCTGGCGCTGCAGGCGGCGCGTCCCGGCCAGGGCGCGCGCGCCTATCTGGCCTTTCACGGCGGGTTGGTCGTGGTGCCGGTACTGGGCAGCCAGAGCACCCACATGCGCGCAGGCCTGGGAGGCCTGGGCGGACGGGCTCTGCGCAAGAACGACCTCCTGCCCCTGGCCCGCCCCCTGCCGGCGGATCCACAAGTGCTGGACCGTCTGAAGGCACAACTGGACGAGTTGCGCATCTACCTGCCAGCCGCCTTGGCCCTGCCCGCGCGCGACCGTGTGCGCGTCGTTCTGGACGAGCAGGCGGACCTGTTCACGCCCGAATCGCTGGCGTTGTTCCAGACCCAGAGCTACCGCATCAGTCCGGCTTCGGAACGCATGGGCTACCGCCTTGAAGGACAGGCTCTGCAGCGCGGCAAGACGCAGGAATTGCTGTCCGCGCCCACCTGCTTCGGAACCATCCAGGTGCCCAACGACGGCCAGCCCATCGTGCTGATGGCCGATCGCCAGACCACTGGCGGCTACCCGCGCATCGCCCAGGTCGCCGGCGTGGACCTGGCCCAGCTGGCCCAGCGCCTGCCCGGCCAGACCCTGGGCTTCGAGGTCGTCACGCTGGATCAGGCCCTGTCCCTCAGTACCCGCCAGGAGCAGGCCTTCCAGCGCCTGAGCGACAGCCTGCAGCCGCTGCGCCTGTCCTTGCAGGACTGCCTGGGGTAATTCCACGCATGGACAAGCGGCTGTGCGCCCGGCTGTTCTGACGGAAGCAATCAGTCATTCTGGTTCCTGGTCCTCACCCCTTCAGGAACCCTTTCCATATCCCGTCACGACACCTTCTATCGCAGCCTGCTCGACGAGCCTCTGGTGCTGCACACGGGCGATGCGCCCTGGAGCGCGGCTTGCGACATGCAGACGCTCATGGCCGATACGCCGCCGTGGCTGCAACGCTACAACCCCTCGCAAGCTTTCCTGCTGATTGAGCAAAAACAACTGCTTCTGAACCAGTCCCTGCCGCCCGAAGCCATCATCACCCAAATCTTCCGCCTGCAGCATCTGCAAAGCATGGACGAGCTGAGGGACTGTCTGCACACTATTGCCAAGCTGACCCATCCCATCGAACACGCTCGGCTGCGCCGACTGCTGAGCAGCTGGGTCCAGCATGTGGTGCTGCCTTTGCACCTGCCCCATCTGGACACCCCCCTGATC
>JAFACG010000026.1 GCA_023425645.1 Pseudomonadota bacterium | reverse complement strand
CGTTGCATCACTCAATCCTACCCTTGGCCTAGGAGCAATACATAGGCACGGACGGCGCTGCGTTTTCAAGATGCATGCCCATTGGGTCTGTATGGCGAAGCATCGCCGCAGGGTGTGCGATGGCGAGACCATCGACCGGCTGCACGCGATCTTCGCCAAGGCTCGCGCCGACTTCGAGGCGGAACGGATCGAGATAGACGGCGAGGACGATCATGTGCACCCGTAGGTGCAATACCCGCCGAAGGCGGCCGTCTCCAAGCTCGTAAACAGCTTGAATGGCGTTTCCAGTCGCCTGCTGCGCAAGGAGCGACCCGACATCCGTAAACGCTACTGGAAGGGCGCGCTGTGGTCGCCGTCTTACTTCGCTGCAAGCTGCGGCGGCGCGCCGATCTGCATCGTGCGCCAATACATCGAGCAGCAGCAGCAGCAGCAGCAGCAGCAGCAGCAGCAGCAGACACCGCATTGAAGCCAAGGACGGCTACGCCGTCCGCGCTCGCCTTCCCCGCCCTGAACGGCGGGGCTTGTCGCGCATCTGGTCACGCTCGCCCTGTAGCGCCGGCATCAGAAGGTGGAAGCGGCCCCATATTTCAGGGCCAGCTCGATGAAGGCGCGCATGGCGGCCGACTGATAGGCGCCCTTGCGCTGCATCAGGATGGCGCGCCGCTGCGGAGGCGCCGGCTCCAGCCCCACCGCCACCAGATATTCGCTGTTGCCGGCAATGGCGGCCGGCAGCAGAGTGGCCAGGCCGGTGCGCCGTACGATCTCGATGACGGCGTTCAGGGAATTGGACTCCATCAGTACATGCAGGTCCAGGTCATGCTGGCGGCAATGGCGCTCGATCTGTCCGCGGGTGGCGAACTCCGGCGTCAGCAGCACCAGGGATTCGCGCATCAGGGTATCGCGGTCTATGCTGCGGCGCTCCGCCAGCGAATGCGTGCGGCCCACCACCAGCGCCAGCGTCTCCACCAGCAGGGGCTGGAACTCGACAGCGGCGGACGTGGGTTTTTCGAACGCGATGCCTATGTCCAGCTCGTCCTCCACCAACTGGGTCTCGACCCGTTCCTGCAGCATTTCCTGCATGACCAGGCGCACATTGGGGTAGCGGCGGTGGAAGGCCTCGACCAGAGGCCCGATCAGATAGGACGTGAAGGTGGGCGCCACGGCCACGCGCAGCGAGCCGCGACTGAGATCGCCCACGTCGTGAATGGCGCGCCGCCCCTCCTCCAGGTCCTGCAGGGCCTGACGGGCATAGCGCCGATAGACCTCGCCGGCGTCGGTCAGGCGCACGATGCGCCCGTTGCGGTCGAACAATTGCGCGCCCAACTGATCTTCCAACTGACGGATCTGCTGCGACAAGGCCGGCTGGGACACATGCAGGGCGTGCGCCGCGCGAGTGAAGCTCTGATACTGGGCAACCGCCAGGAAGTAATTGAGATGACGCAAGAGCACGCCGACCACTCCTATAAGCAATACCAATGAACTGTATCAGAAAACAGTATTTTACCTTATGATTAAGGAAGAGTAATCTTCAGCCTGACCTAGACTACAAGGACAAGGATGAAAGATATTATTGAAGGTTTTCTGAAGTTTCAGCGGGAAGCCTACCCCAAGCGCGCCAAACTGTTCAAAAACCTGGCCACGCGCCAGAACCCACGCGCATTGTTCATCTCCTGTTCCGACAGCCGCCTGGTCCCCGAACTGGTCACCCAGCGTGAACCGGGGGACCTTTTCGTGATCCGCAACGCCGGCAACATCGTTCCGTCCTATGGACCGGAACCCGGCGGCGTCACGGCGTCGGTCGAATACGCCGTCTCCGCCCTGCGCGTCTCGGACATCGTCATCTGCGGTCACTCCGATTGCGGCGCCATGACCGCCATCGCCACCTGCCAGTGCCTGGACCACATGCCGGCCGTGGATCATTGGCTGCGCTACGCCGATTCGGCCCGCCTGGTCAATGAAGCCCGCGAACACGCCAACGAGCACGAACGCATCGCCTCCATGGTGCGCGAAAATGTGATCGCCCAGCTGGCGAACATCCAGACCCATCCCTCGGTGCGCCTGGCCATGTCCGAAGGCCGGCTGACCCTGCACGGCTGGGTCTACGACATCGAATCGGGCACTATCGAAGCCTACGACGGCGGCGCCATGAAGTTCGTCCCCCTGGCCGAGAATCCCACCGTGCGGGCAGCCCCCAACAGCCGCTGAAGCCTCGCAGTCCGCCTTCATACGCCAGCAAACGCCATGCCCGCAAGCATGGCGTTTTTGCATTCAAGAACGCAATCCATCGTTGAGCCCGGCCATGATGAACAGGCCGGCCGGCGCCGCGTTGACGGTCGCCGCCGACCTGCATCGCCCTGCTTTGCGCCTTCTTGAACGGCCAAGTTCAGTTCACAGCATCATCTCCCGCTTCAGCCGTTTTCTCCGTTGCAAGAGTCGTCCTGGCAGAGGTCCGGCAACAGCCTGCTTTCGTTCAGATATGGAACCATATTGAAAACAACGCAAACCAATAGGCAAGAAAAAAGAGCATCCTGACGCGCAGGAGAGGCGCGGCCGTCAAGGCTTTCGTTGGACGGCTCCTTTTCTCCGCAGAGCTTGATCCCCTCAAGCTCCGACCGTGATGAATCCAGGTCTGCCCGAGTTCCTGATCGGACTCTAGAACCCGATTGAATCGTGAACCCGATTGAAATTGGAAAAGCCTGAAGACGGGAACCAAGAATTCCGCTGTTTTCCTGGAACATCGATCAAAAAACCCTTCTTGTCGACTGGATCAATCATGAAAAAATCATGTCTCGCCCTGGCACTGGCCATTCTGGGTGCAAACGCCCAGGCTCAATCCTTCTCCCGCATCTACTTCATCGGCGACAGCCTGAGCGACAGCGGTCAGTTCGGCTCGCGCTTCACCACCAATCCGGGCCAGGTATGGGCTCAGGATCTGGCAAGCCGCCTGGGAAACGAAGCGCTGCCCAGCACCCAGGGCGGCAGCGACTATGCGGCAGGCGGCGCCCGCGTCGTGGTGGATGACAAAGCCGATCCCACCAAACCCGTCGGCCCTACCAACCCCGTCCTGCCTTCCATGACCACCCAGGCCCGGCACATGCTGGCCATGCAGGGCGGACGCCTTGACGGCCAGGCACTTTACAGCGTCTGGGGCGGCCCCAACGATTTGTTCGCCGCCGCCCTGGACCCGTTTCACGCGAACGAGATCATTGCGGAATCCCTGATCGGCCAGGCCACGCTGATCAATCAACTTTCGCAGGCCGGCGCGCGCTACATACTGGTCCCCAACATCCCCGATCTGGGCATGGCGCCGGCATTCGCCGGCTCTCCCTGGCTGGCCGCCCTCGCCAGCCGGATGAGCAACAGCTACAACCAGAACCTGGACCTGCTGCTGAGCCGCAGCCCCGCCAACATCATTCCCTTGAACGTCTCCAACCTGCTGCACGAAGTGATGGCCGAACCCGCCGCCTATGGGTTCTCCAATGTGAAGGACACAGCCTGCGGCTCGGTCTCTTCACGCCTTTGCACGCCAGCCGACCTGGTCGAGCCCAACGCCGACCAGACCTATCTGTTCGCCGACGGCGTGCATCCCACGACGGCCGGCCACCGCATGGTCGCCGACTATGCGCAGTCCGTGTTGAACGCACCGGCTCGGATGGCCGTACTGGCGCCCGCCGCCAACACGGCCGGCCTGATGCAGATGCAACATATAGACCGCCGCCTGCAGGAAGCCGGACGGCAGCAGAACAGCGCGCTGTCCGTCTGGGCCCAGGGCGCGGCGGTCACCGGCAGCGGTCATGGCGTCAACACCCGCCTGGACGGCACCGGCGGCAGCTGGCTCGTCGGGGTGGACCAGTACCTGGACGCCTGGACCATCGGCGCCTACCTGTCTTACGACAATCTGGACGGCAAGGCGGAAGATCGCCACACCTATGCGCAAAAGCGCCAGGGGGGCGGGGTATACGGCCGCTGGCAGTCCGCGGACCTGTGGGTGAACGCGCAGCTCTACTATGCCAGCCTGGACAATGACACCCGGCGCCGGATCCCCCTGGGCGCCGCCAGCCGCGAACATCGAGCCAGCGCCGGCGGACAGCAGCTCGGCGGCAAGGTATCGGCCGGCTATCAATGGCGGGCCAGCGCGTTCACCCATGGTCCGGTCGCGGGCCTGAGCGTGCAGAAAGCCAGGATCAAGCGCCTGGACGAGGACGGCAAGGGCCTGTCCACCTCCATGAGCTTCAACGCCCAGGATCAGACCTCTGTGCAAAGCAGCCTGGGCTATCAGGTGACCGTGCCCCTGAACACGCAATGGACCGTACATGCATCCGCGCAATGGCTGCACGAATTCAAGAAGCCCGCCCAGGAAATGGGCGCCCGCCTGCAGGACGGCGTGCACGACAACCGTACCTTCTACTTGCCCACCGACCAGGAACGGGCCCGCAACAGCGGCCTGCTGGAGCTGAACGCCGCCGCCCAGTTGAACCGGAACTGGAACCTGGGCGCCGGCGTCAGCGCCCAGGTCGGCAAGGCGCCCAATGCCCAGACGGTGGTTTACCTGAATACCGCGTATCGCTTCTGATACCTTGCAGTTGGCCTTTTTCGGATGGCCTTTGTCCGGCAAGGGATAGCAAGCCTGACGCCTCGTTCGCTACCTTATGGACATGCGCCGCCACCGCGGAGCTTCGCCCCCCGGCTGCTCCCGCACTGCGGCACGATACCAAGGAGAAGACGATGAATACGGTTGCCTACGATGCCTTCCGCGAAGACGTGCTCGGCCGCGCGAACGTGGCCGACACCCCTGAACTGCTGTCCTACTACAAGGATCTGGAGCGCCTGGGCGCCGCCGCCCTTTGGACGGTCGCCAACAAGATCGAGCCCTGGCAGCCCAAGTCCCAGTCCGTACCCATGCTGTGGCGCTATCGCGACCTGCGCGCACATGTGCTGCAGTCGGTCGCGCTGGTTTCTCCCGAAAAGGCCGGGCGGCGCGTGATCTATTTCGAGAACCCCGGCCGCAAGGACGTGGCCGCCGCGGTGGGCTGGCTCTACTCCGGCCTGCAGGTCATGCATCCCGGCGAATGCGCCTCGGCCCACTGGCACTCCTCGTCGGCCTTGCGCTTCATCATGGAAGGACGCGGCGCCTACACCATCGTGAACGGGCACAAGATGACGCTGGGCGCCAACGACTTCGTCATCACCCCCAACGGCTGCTGGCACGAGCACGGCGTGGACGAGGACGGCCTGCCCTGCATCTGGCAGGACGGACTGGACATCCCCCTGGCCAACGCCATGGAGGCCGGCTTCTTCGGCGTGCACCCCGACCTGCACCAGGCGGTGGGCTTTCCGGTGGACGACGCGGTGGGCATCTGGGGCGCTCCGGGTCTGCGCCCGGACGACGTCAAGTGGAACCAGTCCTACTCGCCGCTGTTCAAGTACCAGTGGGAGCCCACCTACGAGGCCTTGCTGCGCTACGCCAAGGCGGCCGAAGGCAATCCCTACGACTGCCTGCTGATGAACTACACCAACCCGGCCACCGGCGGCCACGTCATGGCCACGATGGGCGCCAGCATGCAGCTGCTGCGGCCCGGTTTCGCGGGCAAGGCGCACCGCCACACCGGCAGCTTCCTGTATCAGGTCGCCAAGGGCAGCGGCTACTCCATCATCAACGGCCAGCGCCTGGACTGGCAGGAACACGACGTATTCTGCGTGCCCTCCTGGGCCTGGCATGAACACGCCAATGCCTCCCAGACCGAGGACGCCTGCCTGTTCTGCTTCAACGACCTGCCCGTCATCCAGAACATGGGCTTCTACCGCGAAGAGGCGCTGGCGGACAACGGCGGCCACCAGCCCGTGTTTGCCTGAGCCTGCGGCAGGAGGAGCCCGTCCGCGGCCCGCCGGCTCCATCATCAGCCTGAGCATGGCGCCCGGCATGGGGCGCTTTTCTCGCGGCGGGCAGCGCTATACTGAGCGGAGAAAAACTCATGATGAAGGCCGCCTTCACCAGGCAGGCCGAATGCACAAGGGCGATCCCGGCGCGAGCAAGGCGGCGGCGCGCCCTGGCCCGAGCGGAGGCAGACATGTTCCCTACCATGACGGGATGGACCCAGGCTCTTCTGGGTCGTCACACGCTTCTCGTGTCGCACGACGTCGAAGAAGTGCGGTCCCGCATTGCCGCTCTGCTCAACGATCACGAACTGACGCCGCACGGCTCTACCCTGACGGCGCGCCTGCATGGCGTGCAGGCGGACGCGCTGAGCCTGTGGCGGCTGGAGTACGGCGACGCCGTCACGGTCGAGGAGACCCGGCCCGGCGGCGAGTTCCTGCTGGTGCAGATGCCCTTGTCAGGCTCGGTGGAAATCCAGTGCGACGAAGGCCACTGGTCGGTCAGCACGGGTTCGGGCCTGATCATGCCGTCCAACAAGCCTCACCGCCTGCTCTGGGAGGCCGGCGCGGCGCAGATCATCCTGAAGGTGCCGCTGAGCCGACTGCAGTTCGAATACCAGCGCCTGACGGGCCGGCATGCGCGCGGGCCGCTGGCCTTCGACCGGCAGATCAGGCTGGAAGCCAGCGACGGCGAGCAATGGAGCGCCCTGCTGCGTTACTTCTGCGAGCAACTGGCCCATCCGTCCGCATTGAGCGCGATCAAGGCCAGGATGGCCGAAGAAGCCCTGATCCGGCATCTGCTGGTAGCCCAATCCGTGACGCTGCGCGAGCACATCCTGGGCGAACACAGCCTGCATGTGCCGCAAAGCCTGCAGCGCGCCCGGGACTACATGCAGGCTCACCTGCACGAGGACATCAGCCTGGACGACATCGCCCGCCACAGCGGCGCCAGCGCCCGCAATCTGTCGCGCCTGTGCCAGCAGCAATACGGGGTCAGCCCCATGCAGATGCTGCGCGATCTGCGGCTGGACCGCATACGCCAGGACCTGCTCCAGGCATCCGCAGACCGTTCCGTATCGGAAATCGCCCTGCGCTGGGGCTACAGCCACCTGGGTCGTTTCGCGGCGGCCTACCGCCAACGCTTCGGACAGGCCCCGCATGAAACGCTGCGCTTCGGGCGGCCAGCTGAATCGCAGCCCGGGCCGCATATCGGCTAACTACCGGCAAGCGCATCACACAGCCGATGTCGTCGCCGCCCCTGGAGCCAGGAAGCGAGCAAATCCAGTCTTGCGCTGAAAATACGCCAACGTCATGGCGCGCTCAAAGCCTGATGCTCAGGCGTATCCCAGCGTCTGCAGGCTCATGCGGGCAGCCTGGGCCAGCACGGCATCGCGCTGCTCGTCCGTTCCTTCGCGGGCGTCCGTGAAGTACGCCACGATGTAGATGGCCGTGCCCTCCGGCGTCCAGATGACGCCGATGTCATTGTGCGTGTTCCGGTCTCCGGTCCCCGTCTTGTGCCCCAGGCGGCAGCCCGGCGGCAAGGCCGCCTTGAGCCGTCCCGCACCGGTAGGCGTGCCGATCAGCCATTCTTCCAACTGGCCGCGCTGCGGCGGCGCCAGCACCTTGCCGCCCAGCACAACCTGCATGTCGGCCACGTACTGGGCCGGCGTGGTGGTGTCGCGCGGGTCGCCGGGCAGCGCCGTGTTCAACTCGGTCTCGTAGCGATCCGCCCGCGTCACCGTGTCGCCGATGGAGCGGTACCAGCCCCGCAGCGTCTCCAGCCCGCCTATCTCCCGCAGCAGGATGTTGGCAGCCGGATTGTCGCTGAGCTGCACGGTCGCCTTGCACAGCTGCGCCACCGTCAAGGCGGAACCTGCCGCCTCCCCGGTGACGGGCGCGTGGGCCACCATATCGTCTTTCGTGATGGCGACAGGCCTGTCCAGCCGCTCCAGGCCCTCCTGGACGCGCTGCAAGACGCAAGCCGCCAGGAACAGCTTGAAGGTGGAGCAATAGGCGAAGCGCTCATCGGAGCGCCAGTCCGCCCGGCGCCGGCCGTCCGTGGCGCAAAGGCCCAGCCGCCCGCCGTACCGGGCCTCCAGGGCGGACAGGTCCAGGCCGGTGGCCTTGGCGGCCACGGCCTGGAACGGCATGGCCTGCAGGACGCCCATCGCTCCCAGACCCAGCAGAAAGGTCCGGCGATCCAGAGAAAGCCGTATCGCGGAACAAGAAGCATCCGGGACGAAGATGGGCGATTTTTTCATGCAAACTCCTGGGCAGCCTGGGTGAAACGGCCCGGCGTCCTGCTGCCGACGCGCCGGGCCCAAAGGAAAAGACCCGAAGACAACAGCCCTTCAAGCCATTTTTAGAGCAGATTTCTATAGCAAAGCGCAGCGCCTGACAAGCCATTCGCCGCAGACAGCCCGGCATCGCGCCAGGCTGCAAGGCGCTGCCCAGACAGGGCTTTCAAGGCAAGGCCATGACGGCTCAATTGCACAGGTCCGCGCTTTCAAACCCGGTCACCTCGCCCGCCTGCAAGCCAGGCACAGGAAACAGGCGCACCGTCAGGGGCTTGTTCAGCCGGAACGCCATGGTGCCGGCATCGCGCATGATGCTTTCCAGTTTTCGGCGCTGACACGCAAAAACCCCCGCCTGAGCGGGGGTTGTGCTGACGCGGCGGAAAAAGGAATTAAGCCGATGCGCTCAGACGTTGAACAGGAAATTCAGCACGTCGCCGTCCTTGACCACGTATTCCTTGCCTTCGGCGCGCATCTTGCCGGCTTCCTTGGCACCCTGTTCGCCTTTGCAGGCGATGTAGTCGTCGAAGGAGATGGTCTGGGCGCGGATGAAGCCGCGTTCGAAGTCGGTGTGGATGACGCCGGCGGCCTGGGGTGCGGTGTCGCCCACGCGGATGGTCCAGGCGCGCACTTCCTTCACGCCGGCGGTGAAGTAGGTCTGCAGGCCCAGCAGGCTGTAGGCGGCCCGGATGACGCGATTCAGGCCGGGTTCGTCCATGCCCAGGTCGGCCAGGAACTCAACTTTGTCGGCGTCGTCCAGTTCCGCGATCTCCGCCTCCACAGCGGCGCAGACAGCGACCACGGGCGCGCCGTCAGCGGCGGCGTACTTCTGTACGGCTTCCAGGTGCGGGTTGTTGGTGAAGCCGTCTTCCTTGACGTTGGCCACGTACATGGTGGGCTTGGCCGTAATGAAGCCATAGGACTTGATCTGGTGCAGTTCCTCAGCGTCCAGCCTCAAGGAGCGTACAGACTTGCCTTCACCCAGCGCTTGCTGGATGCGTTCCAGCAAAGCGACCAGCTTGGCGGCGTCCTTGTCGCCGGAACGAGCCAGCTTCTGGTTGCGCTGTACGGCTTTCTCGACCACGGACAGGTCGGCCAGAGCCAGCTCGGTGTTGATGATCTCGATATCAGCCAAGGGATCCACTTTGCCGGCTACGTGGATCACGTTGTCATCGGCAAAGCAACGCACAACGTGCACGGTCGCATCGGTTTCGCGGATATTGGCCAGGAACTGGTTGCCCAGGCCCTCGCCCTTGGATGCGCCCGCCACCAGGCCGGCGATGTCCACGAACTCCACCACGGCGGGCAGGATGCGCTCGGGCTTGACGATGTCGGCCAGCGCCTGCAGGCGATTGTCGGGCACTTCCACCACGCCCACGTTGGGCTCGATGGTGCAGAAGGGGTAGTTTTCGGCCGCAATGCCGGCTTTGGTCAGTGCGTTGAACAGAGTGGATTTACCAACGTTGGGCAAGCCAACGATGCCGCATTGCAGTGCCATGAGTATCCTGAAAAACAAAGAGTTATAAAACGATGCGCTATTGTAGCGCCCCTGCGCCGCCGGGGTGAAACCGGCTTGAAGCCGGTTCATGGTCCTGCCGGGGTTCCGGCGGTCTCGCAGACGCATGGATCCAGGGCGCGAACCGCAACCGGACCGGCCGTCCGGCGTGGATTGCTAGAGTTCCAGCCCGCCGAACAGCTTGAGCAGGCCCAGGATGAGCAGCACCGGCCCGCCATTGAAGATCGCATGCAGGACGATAGATGCGCCGATTCCGCGCCGCACCCGCAGCCAGGCCAGCACCAGGCCGGTGACGCATTGCGGCAACACCAGCAGGGGCAGCAGGAACCAGCTCATGTGGTTGAGCTGGAAGTTGTACAGATGCAATGCGCCGAAAGCCAGGGTCAGGGCGTAGAACACCCAGGGAAAGGCCCGCCGGTAGCGCCGCATGGCGCCGAAGCGCCAGGGTCGGCCCTGCAAGGCGCCCAGCAGGCGCGAAGACCAGCCCGCACCCGCCGGCAGCGGCGTGCGCAGAAAACCGGTTCGGCGGCTGATCCAGATCGCCAGACACAGCACCAGCAAGGCCTGCATGGCCCAGGTGGGTCCCTTGAACATGCAGACCAGGGCCAGCGGCACCACTGTCAGCCATTGGGACGGACGGCGCAGGATGAAGCGGAACACCAGTTCCTCGACGACCGGCGCCCAGAATATGGCCTGCGCCCAGGGGATGCGGGTCGGGTCCAGCCTGTGCTGGGCGCCGCCCATGCCGGCGACGGACACCGCGATCGGGCCGAACACCAGCACGTTGACCAGCCACAGCAGGACCGCCCACTGCAGCAGCCGCTTCCAGGGCAAGGGCGCGAACCAGTCCAGCCACCAGCCCTGCCCCATGGGCCGTCCAGGAAAGCGCCGCCCCGCGCGCGGATGGCGCAGGAAGCGGAGGAAATCCCTCAGTTCGTCCCGGAAGCGCAGGCCTGCGATGGCTGGAGGCTTCATTGCTCAGGCCTTCTGGGTGGCGTGCAACTGACGGGTGGCCTGTTCGACATCGCCGCGCAGCAGGGCGGGCATCACGGCCCGGCAGCGCGTGATCACGTCCTCGATGTCCCGCAGCTCGTCCTGGCGCGGATTGTTCAGCACGAAGGCCGCAACCTGCTGGGCCAGGCCCAGGCTGCGCGGATGGCCTATCCCTATGCGCATGCGCCAGAAGTCCGGGCTGCCGAAGGCCGCCTGGATGTCGCGCAGGCCATTATGGCCGGCATGGCCGCCGCCCTTCTTGATCTTGACCTGGCCCGGCAGCAGGTCCAGCTCGTCGTGCAGCACCAGGACCTGCTCGGGCTGCAGCTTGTAGAAGCGCATCAGGGCTCCGGCCGCCTGGCCCGACTTGTTCATGTAGGTGATCGGCTTGGCCACGATGACGTTCTCGCCCTCGAAGCGCGCCTTGGCCACCCAGGCAAAGAAAGCCTTTTCCAGGTTGAACGTGGCGCGCAGGTCGTCCGCCAGATGGTCGGCCAGCCAGAAGCCGGCGTTGTGGCGGGTGGTTTCATATTCCGGGCCGGGGTTGCCCAGGCCGATGATCAGACGTATGGGAGCAGACATGAAGGAGACAGAAATGAGCGGGCACAAAAAACAAACCCCCGCCAGCATACGCTGACAGGGGTTGGTTCGCCAAGTTCAGGGCCGGCGCAGCCGGCCCGAACCCAGGCTTACTCGGCGGCTTCTTCAGCAGCGGCGCCACCGCCCACGGGCAGGGCTGCTGCCAGCAGGGGGTTGGCTTCGTGGCCGGCGTACTGCACGCCCAGAGGCAGCTTGATGTTTTCCAGGTGCAGGTTGGCGTTGGCGGTCAGGCCGCCCAGGTCCACGGTGATGGAGGCTGGCAGGCTGCCTGGCAGGCAGGTGATTTCCAGCTCGGTCAGGATGTGGCTGATGACCTGGCCGCTCAGCTTGACGGCAGGAGCGGTATCACCGTTGATGAAGTTCAGGGGAACCTTGGTGGTGATGGCCTGGGAAGCCAGGACGCGCTGGAAGTCCACGTGCAGCACTTGCTGCTTGTAGGGGTGCCATTGCACGGCGCGCAGCAGAACGCTTTCGGTCTTGCCGTCCAGTTCCATGGACAGGATGGAGGCGTGGAAGGCTTCCTTGCGCAGGTTGTGGTAGATCTCGTTGTGATCCAGAGCGATCACGACGGGTTCGGCTTCGCCACCGTAGACGATGGCGGGCACTTGACCGGCGCGACGCAGGCGGCGGCTCGCACCCGAACCCTGTACATCACGCGAAGTAGCGGTGAATTTCATGAAGAACTCCATAGTGCAGGACCGGGTCCTGCGTAAGGCGGTAGCGGACTACCTGGTTGACGCGCGCCGCGACCAGCGCGCGCGAAAAAAACTCAATCGGTGAACAGCGAGCTGACCGATTCGGCGTTCGAGATGCGCAGAATGGTCTCGCCCAGCAGCGCCGCACAGGACAGCTGGCGAATCTTGCTGCATTCGCGGGCCTTGGCCGACAGCGGAATGGTGTCGGTCACGACCAGTTCGTTCAGCTGGGAATTGGTGATGCGTTCGACGGCTTCGCCGGACAGCACGGGGTGCGTGCAGTAGGCGTAGACGGCCTTGGCGCCGCGGTCCTTCAGGGCTTCGGCGGCCTTGCACAGCGTGCCGGCGGTATCGACCATGTCATCCATGATGATGCAGGTGCGGCCGCTGACATCGCCGATGATGTTCATGACTTCGGACACGTTGGCGCGCGGACGGCGCTTGTCGATGATGGCCAGGTCCACTTCCAGCTGCTTGGCCAGGGCGCGGGCCCGCACCACCCCGCCGATGTCGGGGGACACGACCACCAGGTCCTGGTAGTTGCAGCGCCAGATGTCGCCCAGCAGGATGGGCGAGGCGTAGATGTTGTCCACGGGAATGTCGAAGAAGCCCTGGATCTGGTCGGCGTGCAGGTCCATCATCATGACGCGGTCCACGCCCACCACTTGCAGCATGTTGGCCACGACCTTCGCGGAAATGGACACGCGGGCCGAACGCGGACGGCGGTCCTGGCGGGCATAGCCGAAATACGGAATGGCGGCGGTGATGCGGCCGGCGGAGGCGCGGCGCAGGGCATCCACCATGACCATGATTTCCATCAGGTTGTCGTTGGTGGGCGCGCAGGTGGGCTGGAGAACGAAGACATCGCGACCGCGGACGTTTTCGTTGATTTCGACCATTACTTCTCCGTCGGAGAAGCGACCTACTGTCATCTTCCCGAGCGACATGTCAAGGTGGTTGACGACGTCGACAGCAAGGCGAGGATTAGCCGTGCCGGTGAAGATCATGAATCGGTCTTGTGCCATGATATGGAGATAGATTTTGACGCAGGAAAAGCAAAGCTGTTGATCGAAACCCCGTCAAGGAAACGACTCAACAGCTTTACATTATCGCAGGCTAGGCCTGAAAGGTGGCTGGGGAAGAAGGATTCGAACCTTCGCATGCCGGAATCAAAATCCGGTGCCTTAACCAGCTTGGCGATTCCCCAAAAACTCAATCTATCCAGTAGCGTAGTGGATGATCCTGCAATCCCGAACAAACCCAGGTTTGCTCCATCAGCGATGCATCACTATTCGCCGCGCTACCAGCATGATGTATTTTACTGCCGATCCGGCCAATTTCAGCTTGGCGAACCAGGGCATCACGCTTGTCTTTGCTGCCTCTGCATTCAACAAAGAAACATGAACCAGAGCCTGTCATTCTAGCATTGAATCCTAAACTGTGCAAGCTGTTTTTTAACTTCCGCAGGTTTGGATACAAGTCCAAGGCTACTGATTCCAAGTTGTTCTTGCCAAACAAAGGAATGTTTTCCCCTGCCTGCCAAAATCGTTCTTGCCAATCAGCAAAGAACGTTATTGTGATGGGTTTTTCGTCCCGCGTCAAGCCCTTTGAGGTAAATATTTCTGCGGTCGAAATGAACTGGGGCGGACGGATGATGACATAGTCGCGCTCGGGCAGCTGGATGGCCTGCAGCTGCTCGCCCACGCCCTGCGCAAATGCGGCCCGCCCGAAAACGAAGACGGGCACGTCGGCGCCCAGGGGCAAGGCGATGTCCATCAGGGCCTGGCGGCTCAGTCCCAGGGACCAGAGGCGATTGAGGGCGATCAGCGTGGTGGCGGCATCGCTGGAGCCGCCGCCCATGCCCGCGCCTGAAGGGATATGCTTGATGCAGGAAATATCCACGCCCTTGCGGGTTCCGGTCGCCTGCTGCAAGGCCCGCGCCGCCCGCACCACCAGGTCCTGTTCCGGATCCAGGCCGGCCAGCGTGCTGTGCACGCGGCGCACCTGCCCGTCGTCCCTGGGGACGAAGCTCAGGTAGTCGTTCAGATCCACGAAGCGGAATGCCGTCTGCAGGAAGTGATAGCCATCTGCGCGGCGGCCGGTGACATGCAGGAACAGGTTGATCTTGGCCGGAGCCGGTACATCGTAAAGCGCCATGGAGCAGGTCCGCAGGTCGACTTACTGGTCCACGACCAGGCGCACGCTGATGGAGCGGCTGGCCTCGTGGCGGTTGAGCTGCAGCAGGCGCGGACCTAGCTCGTCGTAGCGGGACAGGCCCACGCGCCAGCCCGTCTGTTCAAAACTGCTCAGGTGCTGTTGTTCGTCCAGGCGCTGCTGCCGGGCCGGGGCAGCGCCGCTGCGGCCGTGCAGCCAGTCGCGCAGGCCCGCCACCGGCACGGGGCTGCCCAGCACCTGTTCCACCAGCGCATCCGGATGGGACGCGCTTTCCCGGGTGCCGTCGCTGCGCTCCAGGATGGCGCGATCAGGCAGCACCCAGACCCGGGCCAGCGTATTGCCCAGGGGGTTGGTCAGGTCCAGTATCAACTGCCGGCCGTCGTCACGCCAGGCGAATCCGCCCTGCACGGCTTCCACCTGACCGTTGCCATGCGTGACGCTCAGGGCGAAACGACCCGCGCGCGACAGGGCCGTGTCGGCCTGTGCCTGGCCCGTCTGCGTCGGGACGTCGATTTTCTGGGGAGTGGCGCAAGCGGCCAGCAAGGCCGTCAGGGCCAGGGCGCCCAGGCCGGGCCAACGGCGCAACGGGAATGAAGCAATCACGGCAAAACGACTCCGAGACGTTTGATGGTTTCCAGCAGGGTGCGGTTCTGCGCGTCCTTGGCCAGTCCGGCGCGGAACACCAGCATGGCGTCGTTGCGGCGGCCCTTCGCCCAGAGCACTTCACCCAGGTGGGCGGCCACATCGGCCTCGGGCAGTTTCTCGTAAGAGCGTTGCAGATACTCCAGCGCCGCCTGCAGATCGCCGATGCGAAACAGGTACCAGCCCACGCTGTCCAGTATGTATGGATTGTCGGGCTCCAGTTCCATGGCGCGCTCGAGCAGATCCTGAGCCTCTTCGAGGTTGCGGTTCTGGTCGGCGAAGGTATAGCCCAAGGCGTTGTAGGCATTGGCGTTGTCGGGCCGCAGTTCGATCACGCGCCGCATCAGGGTTTCGAACTGATCGGTCTTGGCACGCTGCTCGTACAGCATGGCCAGGTTGTACTTGATCTCGGCGCTGTCGGGCAGTTCGCGGTCGGCGCGCTCCAGGGTTTCCAGCGCCTGGTCGGTACGCCCGCTGTCCTGGTAGATGGAAGAATAGGTCAAGGCGACCACGACCTGGTCGTTGCGGTCGCGCGGACGGGAGGCTTCCAGCGTGCGCCGCGCCTGCGGCAGATTGCCCTGCCGCGCCTGCAGCACGGCCTTGTGGACCTGGGCCTGAAAGCGCAAGCCGGGCTCTTCGATCAGGTCCAGCTGCCGGATGGCTTCGTTCAGGTCGCCCTGGGCCTCGGCGATCTGCACGAGCGACAGGCGCGCCTCGGAAATGCTGGCCAGTGCGGTGCTGGCGTCGTCGTGCAGGGACTGGCGGCGTTGCTGCTGGACATTGATATATTCTTCAAGCAGGCGCCGCGCGTCGTCGTACTGCTTGGCGCGGGTATGAATCTCCGCCTGCGTGTACAGCAAGTCGAAATCCTCGGGCGCCGCGCGCTGCAGATCGGCGACGATGGCCAGGGCCTCGTCGAACTGCTGGCGCTCCACCAGGCGGTTGGCCAGCAGCAACTGCAGCTTGCGGCTGTCGGGATTGTCGCGCACGAAGCGGCGGGCGCTGTCCAGGGCCGCCGAGGGATCGACCTTGATGCCGTATTCCAGCACGCGCTGCGCGGCCGCTTCCAGGTGCGGGTCCTGGCGCAGGGCTTCGCGGGCCTCGCGCTCGGCGCGCACCGGATCCTCCGCGTTCCAGGCCGTATCGGCCAGGGCCAGGTGAGCGATGGGGAGCTTGCGCACCGGCTCGCGCAAAGCCTTGTCCAGGACCTCCAGCGCGAGGCGGCGGTCCACCATCTTGCTGACGATGCCCATGGCCTGCACGATGGCCTGCTCCTTGTCCTGGGCGCGGGAGATGCGGATCCACAAGGCGTCCGCCAGGCCTTCGGTCTGGCCGTTGGATGCTTCCAGCGCCAGGGCCGTGGCCTTGGCCTCGGGGTCCTGGGGCGCCAGCAGGGCCCATTCCTTGGCAGCGCGCAAGGCACGCGGCAGGTTGCGGTCGGCCATGGAATACTGGAAGGCGCTCTGGGCAAAGCGCGGATCGCTGGTGTCGCGCGCCAGCCCCAGGAAGGTCTGGCTGGCCACGTCGAATTCACCGCGCGAAGCGGCCACTTCGGCCACCAGGATGCGATACAAAATGTCGGGCGTCAGCCCGACCAGGGGCAGTTGCCCGCTGCGCAGGCGGATGGTGTCGGCAGGCGGCTCCGCCTTGATGATAGGAAGCGATTTCTGTGCTTGCGCCGGAACCGCTGCAAGCAACGACGTCAGGCCCAACAAAAGTGTTAAGGTCAGAGCATTCATCCAGAAAAACCCGCGCCCTTGCGCGCGTGACAAGACGCCCGATGGCACAATAAAGGAATCAGATTTGTTGATGGTATCACCCCCCCATGCCTGAACTGCCAGAAGTTGAAACAACCCGTCGCGGAATTGCGACGGTCGTCAACGGAAAAATCGTCCGACAATTCCTGATTCACGAACCTCGCCTGCGCTGGCCGGTTCCCGGCCAGTTGCCGCAATGGATACAAGGCCAGACCGTGCTGGGCTGCGAGCGCCGCGGCAAATACCTGTTGTTGCGCTTCGGGCAGGGCGTGCAGATCGTCCACCTGGGCATGTCGGGCTCGCTGCGCCGCGTGGCCCTGGACGAGCCTCGGCGCAAGCACGACCATGCGGAATGGCTGTTCGACGATGCACGCTTCCTGCTGCACGATCCGCGGCGTTTTGGAGCCATATTATGGCATGAGCATGCCAGCGGCCCCCTGGAAGAGCATCCGCTGATCCGCACCTTGGGCATGGAGCCGTTCGATCCGCTCTTCACCCCCGCCTACCTGCACCGCCACCTGCAGGGGCGGCGCATCGCCATCAAGCAGGCGCTGCTCGGCGGCAAGATCGTCGTCGGAGTGGGCAATATTTATGCGTCCGAATCCCTGTTCCTGGCCGGCATCCATCCCGAGACGCCCGCCGGCGACCTGTCCCTGCACCGCTGCGAGAAACTGCACGCCGCCATCCTGGTCACCTTGCAGGCGGCGCTGGACTCGGGCGGCAGCACGCTGCGCGACTACGTGAACGCCAACGGCGCGCCCGGCGCGTACTTCGACATACACGCCAATGTCTACGAGCGCGCCGGCCAGGCCTGCCCGCGCTGCCGCCAGCCCATCAAGCGCATCGTCCAGGGCCAGCGCGCCACCTACTACTGCTCGCGCTGCCAGCGCCGCTAGGCAAATCTTTCCTCACACCCACCGTCGTGCCGCCCGCCCGGCAGGCCGGCGCGCGCCCAGCCTGCCGGCGTCCCGTCCGTGGACATTCAGGTATTCACCTATATCGAATCAATTAACCATAAACTAATCTAAGGATATCCTCTCTTACTGTGGAGTCCTTTTCATGAGCAAGTCCTTCGCCTCGCACAACGACCTGGAAGACAAGGTCGTCTCCTTCGAAAAACTGTCCGACAACGCCTACGCCTACACCGCCGAGGGCGATCCCAACACCGGCATCATCATCGGCGACGAAGCCATCATGGTGATAGACACGCAGGCCACCCCGGTAATGGCCCAGGACGTGATCCGACGCATCCGCGAAGTCAGCGACAAGCCCATCCGCTACATCCTGCTGTCCCACTACCATGCCGTGCGCGTGCTGGGCGCCTCCGCCTACGATGCCCAGGAGATCCTGGCCAGCCGCGACACTTACGACCTGATCGTGGAGCGCGGCGAACAGGACAAGGCCAGCGAGATCGGCCGCTTTCCGCGCCTGTTCCGCAACGTCGAATCCATCCCGCCCGGCCTGACCTGGCCCACCATGACATTCCAGGGCCACATGACGGTGGACCTGGGCAATCTGGAGGTGCACCTGATGCAGGTGGGCCGCGGCCACACCAAGGGCGACACCATCGCCTGGCTGCCCGAACAGCGCATCCTGTTCGCCGGCGACCTGGTCGAATACCAGTCCACGCCCTATGCCGGGGACTGCTACTTCCGCGAATGGCCCCGCACGCTGGATCGCCTGGCCGAATTCAAGGCCGAGAAGATGGTGCCCGGACGCGGCCCGGCCCTCAAGAATGCCGGCGAAGTGCGCCAGGCCCTGGCCGGCACCCGCGCCTTCCTGACCGACCTGTATTCCTGCGTCTACCAGGGCGTGACCGCCGGCAAGGACCTCAAGACCATCTACCGCGAAACCTACGACTTCATGAAGCCGCGCTACGCAGACTGGGTCATCTTCGACCACTGCATGCCTTTTGACGTGGCCCGCGCCTACGACGAAGTCAATGGCCACGAGCACCCGCAGATCTGGACCGCCGAA
The DNA here is from genome assembly GCA_023425645.1 of Pseudomonadota bacterium. Taxonomy (GTDB): domain Bacteria; phylum Pseudomonadota; class Gammaproteobacteria; order Burkholderiales; family Burkholderiaceae_B; genus Alcaligenes. The sequence goes on along the minus strand of JAFACG010000026.1, from coordinate 77,867 downwards.
CGCGACCTGGAGATGTGGAAGCAGCTCGAAGGCCAGTAAGGCGCGCCGCCAGGGAGAATGGATATGGGAGACATCGATTACCAGACCCTGGAGCTCGCGCAGGCCGCCCGGCCCGACGCCCACATGCGACACGAGATCGTGGTGGTCGGCGCCGGCCCGGTTGGCCTCACGCTGGCCCTGGACCTGGCGGACAAGGGGCATCGCGTGCTCATCCTGGACGATGACACCAGCCTGTCCAAGGGTTCGCGCGCCATCTGCTTTGCCAAACGCACGCTGGACATCTGGGACCGGCTGGGCGTGGGCGCGCGCATGATGGCCAAAGGCGTGTCCTGGAACGTAGGCAAGGTCTTCTTCCGCGACCAGGAGGTCTGGAGCTTCAACCTGCGCCCCGAAGAAGGGCACCAGCGGCCGGCTTTCATCAATCTGCAGCAATACTATTGCGAAGGCTATCTGTACGAGGCCGTGCGCGACCAGCCCCTGATCGAGCTGCGTTCCGGCCACAAGGTCACGGACCTGCAGAACCGCCCCGACGGCGTGCAGCTGACCGTGCAGACGGCCGACGGCGACTACACCCTGGACGCCGACTGGCTGCTCGCCTGCGACGGCTCGCGCTCGAGCATGCGCCGCAGCCTGGGCCTGACCAGCAGCGGACGCATCTTCAAGGACCGTTTCCTGATCGCCGACGTGCGCATGCAGGCGGACTTCCCGGCCGAACGCTGGTTCTGGTTCGATCCGCCCTTCCACCCCAACCAGTCCGTGCTGCTGCACAGCCAGCCGGACAATGTCTGGCGCATCGACTTCCAGCTGGGCTGGGACGCCGACCCGGTGGAGGCCGTCAAGCCGGAGAACGTGATTCCCCGCATCCAGGCCCTGCTGGGCGCCGACACGGCGTTCGAACTGGAGTGGGTCAGCATCTACACTTTCGCCTGCGAGCGCATGGAGCGATTCCGCCATGGGCGCGTCCTGTTCGCCGGCGACTCGGCCCACCGGGTCTCGCCTTTCGGGGCGCGGGGCGCCAACAGCGGTATCCAGGACGCGGACAACCTGGCCTGGAAGCTGGACCTGGTGCTGGACGGCCGGGCTCCGGAAGGCTTGCTGGACAGCTACGCAGAGGAGCGCGAGTCCGCCGCTGACGAGAACATCCGCCACTCCAGCCGCTCCACCGACTTCATCACGCCCAAGAGCGAAATCAGCCGCCTGTTCCGCGACTCCGTCCTGATCCTGGCGCGCCGCCACGCCTTCGCGCGCGCCCTGGTGAACAGCGGCCGCCTGTCCCTGCCCAGCGCCTACGTGGACAGCCGGCTCAATACGCCCGACCAGGATACCTTTGCCGCCACGGCGCCCCCGCCCGGAGCCTGCGTGCCCGACGCCCCCGTGCAGCACCTGGGACGCGAGGCCTGGTGGCTGCCGCACCTGGGACCGGGCTTCACGCTGGTGGAGTTCGCGCCGGCCGAGGCGCGCAACGAAACGCTGCTGGACGAGTTGATCGCGCAGGGACTGCTGACCCGCCTGCGTGTCTGGCCGGCCGGCACGCCGCCTGAACAGGCCGGCTCCGACCTGATCGACGCACAGGACCTGCTGCGCCGACGCTACGACGCCGCCCCCGGCACCTGCTACCTGGTCCGGCCCGACCAGCATTTGTGCGCCCGCTGGCGCGCCCTGGACGGCGCCGCGGTACTGGCCGCCCTGCGCAAAGCCTGCGGCCATCTCCTGGAGACACCCGAATGCCTGCACTGAACACCACCCAGCCCATGGACCGGGCCGACGATTTCTATGAACGGCTCATCAACGCCCACCAGGGGCTGAGCACGGCGCAGAGCCATGCCATGAATGCCGCCCTGGTCCTTTTGCTGTGCAATCATATTGGTTCGATGGACGTGATCGCCCAGGCCCTGGACGCGGCCCGCCAGGCCTGCCTGGAACAGACCGCCTGAACCCCGGAGACCCCGAAATGAGCTCATTGAATTACCAGATCGGTTTTGGCAACGCCTTCGCCACCGAAGCCCTGCCCGGCGCCCTGCCCGTGGGGCGCAATTCTCCGCAACGCTGCCCCTACGGCCTGTATGCCGAACAATTGTCGGGCACGGCCTTCACCAGCCCGCGCGCCGAGAACCGCCGCTCCTGGCTGTACCGCATCCGGCCCAGCGCGCGCCAGGGCGCTTTCACCGCCTTCGAAGGCGCGCGGCGCTGGACGGAAGACTTCGGCCAAGGACCGACCAATCCCAACCGGCTGCGCTGGAATCCCTTGCCGCTGCCCGCCGGCCCCACGGACTTCCTGGCCGGCGTACACACCTGGGCCGGCAACGGCGGCAGCGGCGAACAGAGCGGCATAGGCATACACCTGTACGCCATCAACCAGTCCATGGGACGGCGCGTGTTCTACAACGCCGATGCCGAAATGCTCTTCGTGCCCGAGCAGGGCCGCCTGCGCCTGGTCAGCGAGCTGGGCATCATGGAGATCGAGCCCTGCGAGATTGCCGTCATGCCGCGCGGCGTGCGTTTCAAAGTGGAGATCCTGGACGAGGCGGCGCGCGGCTACCTGCTGGAGAACTTCGGCGCGCCGCTGCGCCTGCCCGAACTGGGCCCCATCGGCTCCAACGGGCTGGCCAATGCACGCGACTTCAAGACGCCCGTGGCCTGGTACGAGGACGTGTCGGAACCGCACGAGCTGGTGGCCAAGTTCACCGGCGGCTTCTGGGTCGCCCAGCTGTCGCACTCCCCGCTGGATGTGGTGGCCTGGCACGGCACGCACGCCCCCTACAAGTACGATCTGCGCGACTTCAATGTCATCGGCTCCATCAGCTACGACCACCCCGATCCCTGCATCTTCACGGTGCTGACCTCGCCGTCGGACACCCCCGGCACCGCCAATCTGGACTTCGCCATCTTCCCGCCGCGCATCCTGGCCATGGAGAACACTTTCCGTCCGCCCTGGTTCCACCGCAACTTCGCCAGCGAGTTCATGGGCCTGATACAAGGGGTGTACGATGCCAAGGCGGACGGCTTTGCGCCCGGCGGCGCCAGCCTGCACAATTGCATGAGCCCCCACGGCCCGGACGCCGGCACCTTCGAGAAGGCCAGCCAGGCGGACCTGAGCCGGGCGGACTACCTGCGCAACACCATGGCCTTCATGTTCGAGACGCGCAAGGTGATCCGCCCCACTCGCCAGGCCCTGGAAAGCGGCAGCCTGCAGGCCAACTATGACGCCGTCTGGGACGGACTGGAAAAACACTTCTCTACGGAACACAAGGCATGACGAGCACTTTGCTGAACGACACCCACGATCCGGCGCTGCAAAGCTGGGTGCCGGGCGCCAACGACCCCGACAACGGCTTCCCCATCCAGAACCTGCCCTTCGCCGTGGCGCGCCGCCGCGGCAGCCAGGAGGACTTCCGCGTCATGACGGCCATCGGCCCCTACGCGCTGGACCTGGGCCTGCTGGCCTGCGACACGCCCTGGCACGGGCTGGCCGCGCAGGCTCTGGCGGCCTGCGCCAATCCCGCCCTCAATCCCCTGATGGCGCTGGGCCACGAACACTGGAGCGCGCTGCGCGCCGCCCTTTCGCACGACCTGCGCAGCGGCGCGGCGGCCGAATCGCGTCTGCGCGCCCTGCTGATCGAACGCGACCACCTGGAATACAAGCTGCCGGCGCAGATCGGCGACTACACCGACTTCTACATTTCCATCCACCACGCCACGGCCGTGGGCAAGCAGTTCCGCCCCGACGCTCCGCTGCTGCCCAACTACAAGTGGGTGCCCATCGGCTACCACGGCCGCGCCTCCAGCCTGGCCGTATCGGGCCAGCAGTTCCCTCGTCCGCTGGGCCAGACGCGCCCGCCCGAAGGCCAGGCCGAGCCCGGCTTCGGTCCGTGCCAGCGGCTGGACTTCGAGCTGGAAATGGGCATTTTCATCGGCCAGGGCAATCCCTCCGGCCACCGCATCCCCATCTCGCAGGCGGACAAGCATGTGTTTGGCCTGTGCCTGCTGAACGACTGGTCGGCGCGCGACCTGCAAGCCTGGGAATACCAGCCGCTGGGCCCCTTCCTGGCCAAGAACTTCGCCTCCACGATTTCCCCGTGGGTGGTCACCCTGGAGGCCCTGGCGCCGTTCCGGCGCGGTTTCAGCCGCCCCGACACCGATCCGCAACCCTTGTCCTACCTGCAGGACGAGGCCAACCAGCGCAGCGGCGTGCTGGACGTGGAGCTGGAGGTCTACCTGAGCACCGAGCAGTCCCGCCAGCAAGGCCGCGAGCCCGCCCTGCTGTCGCGCAGCAACTTCAAGGAAGCCTACTGGACGGTGTCGCAACTGGTCGCGCACCACACCGTCAACGGCTGCAACCTGCAGACCGGCGACCTGCTGGGCACCGGCACCCTGTCGGGGCCGGGCAAAGGCCAGGAAGGCTCGCTGCTGGAAATGAACCAGGGAGGCAAGCATCCCATCTCCCTGCCCTGGGGCGAACAGCGCACCTTCCTCCAGGACCAGGACGAGATCATCCTGAAGGCGCAATGCCGCAAGCAAGGCTACCCCACCCTGTCCTTCGGCGAATGCGCCGGCCGGGTGCTGCCCGCCCTGCTCTGAATGCGCGGTCCGTCCAATGAAAAAAACCGCTCGATCGCATCGAGCGGTTTTTTTCATGCCCGGGCGCCGGCGCAACGGCTTTCAATGCGTCAGGCGCCTATGAAGGGCCCACCGGTGCAGGCCATAGAACAAGGCGCAGCCATACAGGCCCAGCACCGCGCAGGAAGCGACGACCTGGCTCAGGAAATGGTAGCCCTGCACGATGCGCAGAAAGCCGAACAGCAAGCCGGCGCACAGGCCCAGGATCAGGCCCGTCCACGCCAATCCTTTGCGCCCCAGCATGCTGCCTGCGAAAAACAAGGCCAGCAACGCAAAGCCCGAAGCCGCATGCGCGCTGGGCAGCGCATTGCCCGCCTGAGCCAGCGAGTGAGTCCAGAAATAATGCGGCATGGCCTCGGACCCATTGTACAAATCCAGACTCAAAGGCCGCGGCATGGCCGTCAAATGCTTGAATACGCCAGCCAGCAAGGGTCCGCTGCCCATGAACGACGCCGCCCCCGCCCAGGCCAGGCGGCGCTGCGAGCGCGCCGGCTGCTTCCATGCCACCAGGGCCAGGAGCGCCGCTCCGCCAAAGGGCACGAACCACACGAGGCGACGCCCGAAGAAATCAATGAAGGGCTGGTGCTGCAAGGGGAACGCGCGCGCATGCGCATCATAGAAATGCGCGCTCAGCGCCAGGTCCGGCGTGGAGTACAGCAACATCCAGGCCACGACGGCCACAATGGCGAACAGGCCGGCGCTCCAGCCCAAGTAACGATGAAACTTCATAGCCTCGACCTGCTTGTTCAGTCCGGCAAGACCTTGCCGGGGTTCATGATGCCCAGAGGATCCAGGGCAGTCTTGATGCGTTGCATCAGCGCCAGCTCCACCGGATCCTTGTAGCGCGGCAGGAGATTGCGCTTGAGCTGTCCCACGCCGTGCTCGGCGCTGATGGACCCGTGAAAGCGATGCACGCTGTCATGCACCAGCGTATAGATGTCGTCCTGGCGCTGCAGCAATTGCTCCTCCGTGAACGCCGTGCCGCGCGCCACGTTGTAATGCAGATTGCCGTCGCCCAGGTGGCCGAACGTCACGTTCTCGATGCCCGGAAAAGCGGCCTGCAGCGCAGCGTTGGTATCGTTGACGAATTGCGCCATCAGGGACACGGGTATGGAGACATCATGCTTGATGCTCTTGCCATAGGCTTTCTCCGCCAGCGGAATGCTCTCGCGCAGATGCCACAAGGCCTTGCTCTGCGCCAGGCTCTCGGCGATGACGGCATCCTGCACCAGCCCAAGTTCCAGTGCTTCGCCGATCACGCTTTCGAATCGCTCGCGGGCGTGCTCCAGGCTTTCGCTGTCCGACAGCTCCAGCAGGGCGTACCAGGGAGCCTGGGCCGATTCGCCCTGGAAAGGCATGCGCTGGTCCGGGTAGCAGGCCACCACCGCCTGCAGGCAATTGCCGGCGATCAGCTCGAAGCCGGTCAGCGAGGCGGCCAGGCCGCGCCGCGCCAGCGACAGCACCTTGACCGCGTCTTCGATGGACTCCAGCGCCAGCAGCGCCGTGCAGCTGGCCACGGGCAGGGGGTACAGCTTCAGCGTGGCGGCCGTGATGATGCCCAGCGTCCCTTCGCTGCCGATGAACAGATTGCGCAGGTCGTAGCCGGTGTTGTCCTTGCGCAGGCCATGCAGGCCGTGCAGGATGTCGCCCTGCGCCGTCACGACCTCCAGCCCCAGGGCCAGGTCGCGCGCATTGCCGTAGCGCAGCACCTGCGTGCCGCCGGCATTGGTCGCCAGGTTGCCGCCTATCGTGCAGCTGCCTTCGGCCGCCAGGCTCAAGGGAAAGAGGCGGTCATGATCGCGCGCCGCCTGCTGCACGTTCTGCAGGATGCAGCCGGCCTCGACGACCATGGTGTCATTGTCCGTGTCCACGCTGCGAATCGCGTTCAGGCGTTCCAGCGACAGCACCAGAGCGGCGCCGCTGGCGTCCGGAGTGGCGCCGCCGCACAGGCCGGTGTTGCCGCCCTGCGGGACGATGGGCACGCGATGCCGCGCGCACAGGCGCACCACCCGGGCCACTTCCTCGGTGTCGCCCGGCCGCGCCACGGCCAGCGCGGCGCCCTTGTAGCGCCCGCGCCAGTCTTCCAGATACTGTTGCATGGCCTCGCCGGTCAGCACGTGCCGCTCGCCGATGTTGCTCTGGAGTTCCTGTAGAAAAGTCATGACCCTGGCCACTCTGAAAAAAACGGGAATGCGCGCCGCAGGCAGCGCTTGAGGCACTAATGGTAACTCACGGAGCCGCAGGCATTCAGGCTAAACTGTTTCTTTCTCATTCACCGAGGATCTGACGTGACCCTGCATTCCGCTCTGCCCGACGCCGTCTTCAAAGCCTACGATATCCGCGGCACCGTACCCGAGCAGCTCAACCCCGATTTCGCCCGGCTGCTGGGCCTGGCCCTGGCGGCCAGCGCACGCGAGCAGGGCGTGGATACCCTGGTGGTGGGCTATGACGGCCGCCACAGCAGTCCGGCCCTGTCGGCCGCGCTGCAGGACGGCATCAACGCAGGCGGCATAGCCACAGTGGACCTGGGCATGGTGCCCACCCCGGTGGTCTACTTCGCGGCCAATGTGCTGCGGACCGGCTCGGGCGTGGCCATCACCGGCAGCCACAATCCGCCCAATTACAACGGCTTCAAGATGATGATGGCTGGCAAGACCCTGCATGGCGCGGATATCCAGGCCCTCAAGAAACGCATCCAGGCCGGCGTGCAGCCCGCCGCCCAGCCCGGCGCGCGCGAAGCCCGCGACCTGCTGGACCAGTACGTGGCCGCCATCGCCGAACGCGTCAAGCTGGCCCGCCCCATGAGGATCGCCCTGGACTGCGGCAACGGCGTGGGCGGCGTGGTGGCCGAGCGCCTGTTCAAGGCCTTGGGCTGCGACGTGGACGTACTGTTCGGTGAAGTCGACGGCAGCTTCCCCAACCACCACCCTGATCCGGCCGAGCCCCACAACCTGGAAGACTTGATCCGCCACGTGCAGAACACGGACTGCGAGCTGGGCCTGGCCTTCGACGGCGACGCGGACCGCCTGGGCGTGGTCACCCGCTCGGGCCAGATCATCTGGCCCGACCGCCAGCTGATCCTCTACGCGCGCGACATCCTGCAGCGCGAGCCGGGCGCCACCATCATCTTCGACGTGAAGTGCAGCCGCCACGTGGCGCTGGAGATCGCCAAGGCCGGCGGCCAGCCGCTGATGTGGCAGACCGGCCATTCGCTGATCAAGGCCAAGCTGGCCGAAACGGGCGCCCCGCTGGCCGGCGAGATGAGCGGCCACGTCTTCTTCAAGGAACGCTGGTACGGTTTCGATGACGGCCTGCACACCGGTGCGCGCCTGCTGGAGATCCTCTCGCGCAGCGACAACCCTTCGGCCGAGCTGGAAGCCCTGCCACAGGACCAGTCCACGCCCGAACTGAAGCTGCCGCTGGCCGAAGACGAACCCCACGCCCTGATCGCCCGCCTGCAACAGGACGGCCGCTTCCCCACGTCGCAGAGCATCAACACCATCGACGGCGTGCGGGCGGAATACGCCGACGGCTTCGGCCTGGCCCGCGCCTCCAACACCACGCCTGTCATCGTGCTGCGCTTCGAAGCCCAATCCGCGGAAGCCCTGCAGCGCATCCAGGGCGAATTCCGCGCCGCCCTGCTGGCGCTCAAGCCCGACGCCGCGCTGCCGTTCTGAACGGCTGCGATGAAGGTGCAGCCCTGCTCCCCCCATCAAAAAATCCATCAATAACCAGGACAGGGCTCTTAAGCGCAGTACCGCAGCGCCAGCGTGCTGAAAAATCGGCGCGTCGTATTCAACATCAAGGGCAATGACTACCGCCTGATCGTTGCCGTTGCCTACAAACTGAGCGTCGTCTATATCAAGTTCATTGGAACCCATGCTGAATACGACAAGATAGACGCCGAAACTGTAGAAATGGAGTGAACCATGGAGATCCGTCCAATCCGCACTGAAGCAGAAGCAGACTACAAGGCTGCGCTCAAGATAATCTCCCACCTCATGGAGAACGACCCCGACATCGGCACGCCTGACGGAGACCGCCTGGACGTTCTGGTTACACTCGTACAAGCCTATGAAGCCAAGAACTTCCCAATCGACCTTCCTGACCCTGTCGAAGCCATCAAGTTCAGGATGGATCAAGCAGGTCTGACTGCGAAAGACTTGGAACCCATGATCGGTCAACGCAACAGGGTATATGAAATACTCAACCACAAACGGTCACTCACGCTCCCAATGATCTGGAAGCTGCATAAGAGCCTTGGGATTCCTGCTGAAAATCTAATCCAACCGCCAGTCCACGCTTGACCAGACATGCCTAGTTGATCGGTTCATCCCCGCTTGCGCGGGGAACACGCTCAGGCGGGATGTCTACCCGTGGATCGGGTCGGTTCATCCCCGCTTACGCGGGGAACACTCCGGGACGCCATCACGGCGTTGGAGAAAGCGCGGTTCATCCCCGCTTGCGCGGGGAACACGTTGCTTGTCTTGGCCGTCTGCGCCTCACCCTCGGTTCATCCCCGCTTGCGCGGGGAACACTTTCTTGATCTGTGCAATTGTCGCCGTCTTACCGGTTCATCCCCGCTTGCGCGGGGAACACCCCATCGCGGTGAAGGAGACGCTGAACTCAGGCGGTTCATCCCCGCTTGCGCGGGGAACACTTCCGACACCATCAAAAGCAAAGCGCTGGCAGCGGTTCATCCCCGCTTGCGCGGGGAACACGCAGCGAAGCGGGAATGGGCTGGCTCTGGCAACGGTTCATCCCCGCTTGCGCGGGGAACACGCCTGGCCAATCAGATCCAGGGCGAAAAGCAGCGGTTCATCCCCGCTTGCGCGGGGAACACGGCGCTCTGGCGTGTCGACCAGTGTGTGAACCACGGTTCATCCCCGCTTGCGCGGGGAACACTCGCACATGCTGCAAACCTGGCTGCCCGGAACCCGGTTCATCCCCGCTTGCGCGGGGAACACTCTAAACACAAGTCTTTGTTTTAAATAATAAAAACAAGAGAATAAAAACCTACCGAGCTAAGCGCACCTTTTTTAAATGAAATCTCGCCTCCATTGATCCGCATTTCCTGCCTATCAAGTTCCAGTAATTTCTAACGGCTCAATTCCTGGTACAGGTCCAGGTGCGCCTCGGTGATGCGCTGGATGTCGAAGGCCTGCTCGGCCAGACGCCGACCCTGGGCCCCCATGGCGCGCCGACGGGCGGGATCGTCCGCCAGTTCCTGCACCGCCCTGGCCAGGGCCTGGGCGTCGCGCACCGGCACCAGCAGGCCGGTGACGCCCGGCTCGATGGCGTCGCGGCAGCCGGGCACGTCCGTCGTCACCACGGCGCGTCCGCACGCGGCCGCCTCCACCAATGATTTGGGCAGCCCTTCCCGATACGATGGCAGCACCGCAATGTGCGACCGGGCATACAGCTGCGCCACGTCGCGGCGCTCGCCCAGACACTGCACCACGCCCTCCTGCCGCCAGCTCTCCCACTCCTGCTGGGTAATGCTGGCCGGATTGCCGGGGTCGGGGCTGCCGGCCAGCACCCACTGCACCTGGCTGCCCTGGCGGCTCGCCATGCGAGCGGCCTCCACGAACTCGCGCACCCCCTTGTCCACCAGCAGGCGAGCCAGCATGAAGGCCACGGGCGGGCCGTCAGGCTCGGGCTGGTCGCGGAACAGATCCAGATCCACGCCCGAACCCCTGATCATGACGCACTGCTCGCGGCGGACCACGCCGGCCTGCAGCAGCATGTCCCTGTCGTTGCCGTTCTGGAAGATGACGCGGCTGCGGCGATGCCCCAGAGCCAGGCGATACAGTTGCACCGCCACCCAGCGTACGGGGTCGAAGCCCTTGTCGCGGCTGGTGAAGACATACCCCAGCCCCGAGATGGCGGCCAGAAAGCCGTGCACGCCCGCCAGCCGAGCCGCGATCCCGCCATACAGGACGGGCTTGATGGTCACGGCGTGCACCACGTCGGGGCGCTCGCGCCGGAACAGGCTCCACAGCGCCCGTATCGTGCGCGCTTCCTGCAGGGGATTGGTGCCGCTGCGCGTCATGGGCAGCACATGATGGGCCAGGCCGTGCTGCTCGATGATGCTGACGGCCTCGCCGTCCATGGTGGCGACATGCACCTCGTAGCCGTCCCGTTGCGCCGCCAGGGCCAGCGGCAGGCGATGCGACAGGAAAAAGGCGGGGTTGTTGACCACGATCATCAGCTTGCGCGCGTCCTTGCCGCCCGATGCCGCCGGATCTGCCGACGCCCGCGCGCGGCGGGCGCGCTTGCGCTTGGGCGGATGCCCGGCCGCCAGGGCGCGCCAGGCCTGGGTGTAGTTGTTGACCATGCCTTGCAGCGAGAACAGCCGGGCCACCCGCTCGCGGGCATGTTCGTGGCGCGCCTGCCAGGAAGGCGATCCCAGTTCGTCCACGGCGCTGTTGATGGCGCCGGACAGGGCCTCCGCATGGCTGGGCGGCACGATCCAGCCTTCGTTGCCCACGATCAGGGCCGCATCGCCGACATCGGTCACCACGTTGGACACGCCTGCGGCCATGGCCTCGCACACCACATTGGGAAAGCCCTCGGCCGAGCTGGACAGCACGTGCACGTCCAGGGCGTTCATCAGGCGCGGCACATCGCTGCGCCGGCCCATCAGGATGACGGATTCATGCAGCTGATGCTGGTCCAGCAGACGCATCAGGGCTTCATTGCCGCTGTCCATGCCGTCGCCGATCAGCAGGCAGCGCAGCTCGGGATGGCGGCGCAGGCTGCGCGCCAGGGCCGCCAGCAGATTGGGATGGTCCTTGAGCGGATTCCAGCGCGCCACGCTGCCGATCACGGGCGTGTCCTGCGCCAGGCCCAACTCCCGGCGCACGTCCTCGCGCGCCTGCGGATCCGGGTGCCAGCGGCTCAGGTCATAGCCGTTGGGGATGACTTTCATGATGTCGGCGCGATAGCCCCATTGCTTGTGCCGCCGCGCGGCATTTTCCGCGCAGGACACGATGAGGTTGGGGATGGCGCGCGAGACCCGGGCGCACAGCCAGGCCACCAGGCGCGCCTTGGGGCTGCCCTGATACAGATTGGCGCCCGAATTGCGTATGCCCCAGGACACGGCCGGCAGCCCGGCGATGCGCGCCGCCGCGCCGCCGATCAGGTCCGAGTGGTACATCCAGGTCTGGACCACGTCGGGCTGAATGTCGTCCAGCAGATGCACCAGGGCGCGCAGGCCTTTCAGAAAGCGCAGGGGCGACTTCATGTGCAGGCAATGCAGCTCGATGCCCGCTTCGCGCAGTTGCGGACCGAACACGTCTTCATCGCCCAGCGACACCACGATATGCTCGGTATCCTGCCCCGGCGCGGTCACCAGCCGGAACAGCACGGTCTCGGCGCCGCCCTGCCCCAGGCCGGAAATGATATGCACCACTCGCAATGGCGTAGAACCCGCAGGCCGCGATGCGCTCATGCTTCTGCTCCCTCTTGCCCGCCGCTGCGGGCGGCTTTGAAAATCTCGTCCCAGGCCAGCAGGACCTGCGACAGTTGATAACGCTGGCGCACGGCCGCCGCGGCGCGCCGCCCCAGCACGCCGCGAAATACGCCGTCGCCCATGAGTTCGGACAGGGCGGCCGTCAGCGCGCCCTCGTCGCCCACCGGCACGAGCATGGCGTCGCGGCCGTCCGAGGTGATTTCGCGCGGGCCGCTGGGACAGTCCACCGTGACGGCGGGCAGGCCCATGGCCATGGCCTCCAGCAGGACATTGGGAAAGCCTTCGACTTCCGAAGTCATGACGAAGGCGTGGGCGCGCGCCATCTCGCGCCAGGGCTCGGCCGTCTTGCCGGGCAGCTGGATGCGCTCGCCCATGCCCAGCACGGCGATCTGCTGGGCCAGCGCCGCGCGCTGCGGCCCGTCGCCCCAGATCACCAGTTTCCATTCCGGATGGGCGGCCGCCAAACCGGCGAAGACGCGGATCAGCACGTCAAAGCGCTTGGACGGCACCATGCGGCCCATGGCCAGCAAGGTGCAGTGGCGGTTCTCCTCCACGCGCACTTCACGCTCCACGGCGTCCAGCGCCTGCGGCAGGGGATTGGGCACCACGGCCACCTGCTTCATGCCGGGCACCATGGCCTGGAAAGCGGCGATGCTGGCCTGGGTCTGCACCGTCACCACCTGCGCCTTGGGATACAGGCGGCGGCGCAAAGCCTGCAAGATCTTGCCCGCGCTGCTGCTGAACGCCGGATTGGTGCGCTCGCCCACCACGATGGGCACGCCCATGCCGGACAGGCCGAGCAGCACATTGACATTGACGTTGGTCAGGAACGAAACAATGACATCGGGCTGTTTCTCGCGCACCAGCTTGCGCATGGCGGCCAGCTTGGCCAAAGGCCGGGGCAGCCAGCTGCCGCGCATGCGATGCGCGAGCCAGACCACCTCGACCTTGGAGTCGATTTCATAGAAGGCGGTGCCGCCCCCGCTGAAGGTGGGCGCCAGTGTCACCTGATCGCCGCGCCTGCCCCAGGCATTGGCCAGCGTCGAGGCGACGCGCTCGGCTCCGCCGGAATTCAGGGAACTGACGAAAAACAGAATTTTCACTGGGCCTCCATGGGCTCTTGGAATGGGGCAATCACGCAAAACGCCATTCTAAGACCGGCGCAGGCACTGTTCCAGCAATTGCTGCCACATGGCGAGCACGCGGGCCGAGGAGAAGCGGTCGCGCACGTCGATGGCGCGCCGCGCCAGGCGCCGGCGCTTGTCGGCATTGGCCATCAGATCGGACAGATGCGCGGCCAGGGCCTCCACGTCGGAGACGGGCCGCACCAGCACCCCGTCGATATTGGCGCGTATGATCTCGCGCGGCCCGGTGTCGCAATCATAGGCCACGGCCGTCAGGCCGCTGGCCATGGCTTCCAGCAGGCTGTTGGACAGGCCTTCCATGCGGGAGCTGAGCACATACAGATCGGACTGGCTGTACCAGTCCGCCATATTGCCGACTCGGCCGGGCATCTGTATGCGTTCCTGCAGTTCCAGCTCGGCGATGCGCGCCTCCAGCGGTTCGCGCTGCTCTCCTTCGCCCAGAATGACCAGATCCCAGGTCGGGAAATAATTGGACAGCATGGCAAAGGCTTCGATCAGGGTGTCGAAGCCCTTGACCGGATGCAGGCGCCCCACCGCCAGCAGGCGCTTGCGTCCTTCCCGCTCCGGCGCCGCCACGACGGGTTCGCCGTTGTCCATGGGCCAGCGCACGGCGTTGGGAATGACCTGGACCTGGCTGCCCGGCACATTCTCCCGCAGCCAGGCGGCGGTGCCCGCGGTCAGGGCCACCACGGCCTGCGCCTGGGGGTAGGTGCGCAGCCGCGCCTTCTGCCAGAACGTCGACAGCGACTGGGAGGGCGGATGCGTGTGCTCGGTGGCGATCACTTTGCAGGGCAGGCCCCTGGCGGCGGAGATCGCCAGCACGGACGAGGTGGTCATCATGCCCAGCACCACGTCCGGCTTGTGGCGGCGCATCAGCGCGCGCAGACGGCTCACCCGCCGCCAGTTGTTCCACAAGGCATGCAGGCGGCCGCGGCTGTTGCCCGCGGTGCCCAGCACATGACGCTCCACGCCGGGAGCCAGCGCGTAGGCGTCCCTGTCCGTCCCCGCCTGGGTGACCAGCGACACCCGATACCCGCGCGCCGTCCAGGCGGCGCTCAGGTCCGCCGCGACGCGTTCGGCCCCTCCCCCGCCCAGCGAGTGGATGACCAGCATGACATGCGGCCGGGATCCTGATTGACTATGCACGTTTTCCTATTCCTGCGAGCCGGTCGCCACGGCGCCGGCCGGCTTCAAAGCCAAGATGAAATAACACGTGAAGGAAGCGGCATACATCAGGCTGGTGGCGAGCATGATGCCCGCCGGGCCCATGCGGGCCGCCAGCACCGGATTCAAGGCCGCCTTCACCAGAAAATTGACCACGGCGATCGCCGCCATGGACTTGTAGCGGTTCTGGCTGGCCAGCAGCTGGACCAGGATCAGAACCCCGAAATAAAACGGCAGTTGCACCAGCCCCCAGCGCATGACATGCGCGACGGCGGCCGTATTGTCCGGCGTAAAGGCGCCGCGCTCATAGAGCAGCGCCACGCCCCACGGCGCGAGCGCGATGCCCGCCCCCGCGGCCGCGGCCCCGGCCAGCAGCATCAGCGCCGACCATTTCAGGGCCATCGAACGGGCGCGATGCTGGTCTCCCCGGCTCTGGATGTCGGCCAGTACCGGCAGGGCGGCCCGGCCCACCGAGGCGGCGCCCACGCCCAGCAGCAGGGAAATGAGACGGCTGGCGTAACCCAGCGTGGCGTTGGCATTGGCGCCCAGGTTGGCTGCCGTGTATTGGTCTATGGGCCCGACAAAGCTCATGGCCACCTGCCCGACCAACATGATGGTCGCCGCCTTGAGCAGGTTGGGCCATTGGCCCGAACGAAGCGTCGGGCTGGGCCGGGCCCAGACCTGGTCGGCGCGCGAGGCCAGCACCAGCAGCCAGACGGCCTGAATGATCAGGCCCAGCAGCGTGCCCCACAACAGGGGGCCTATGCCCGGATCCGCGCCGGCGGCCAGCACCATCACCAGGATGACGAAGGCCGGCACGCTCTCGAGCAAGGTGTTGATGTGCCGTTCATGGGCGCGCAGCCGCGCCGCGCTCAGGCCTATCATCAAG
This sequence comes from Pseudomonadota bacterium, assembly GCA_023425645.1. Taxonomy (GTDB): domain Bacteria; phylum Pseudomonadota; class Gammaproteobacteria; order Burkholderiales; family Burkholderiaceae_B; genus Alcaligenes. Next base: position 62,578 of record JAFACG010000026.1, on the reverse strand, counting down.
GTCAGCACGGCGGCGGGCGCGAAGGCGAACAGCAGTTCCTGGCTCATGTGGCGGGCCTGCTCGTTCAGGCCCTTGCCCGCCCACTCCAGCACCCAGGGCCAGGCGATCCAGATCAGCGCGCCCAGCAGGCAGCCCAGCACCACGCACCAGGCCTTGATCTCTCCCAGGAATTGGCGCCGCTGCTCCGGTTCGAGCCGGCGCAGGCGCACCAGCACGGGGATCAGCACCACGGACATGGAGCCCACCAGGGTGAGCGGCAGCCAGTTGGCCATGACCATGGTGAACTGATAGGCGTCGACCGCATCGCTCACGCCGTAGCGGTAGGCCACGGCCATTTCCTTGAATGCGCCCGCGGCCTTGCCCAGCAGCAGAAAAAACGCCACCCGCATCGCGCCCATGGCGATGCGGCGGTGGTCGGCATGCAGGCCGGAGAGGCGTTTTTTCAGGCTGGTCCGGGTCAACTCAGGAACGCCACATACCAGGGCATGGCCACGTCCAGACCCTGCTGGATGGTGTGGCTGGGCTCGTAGCCCAACTGTTCACGAGCCTTGGAGATGTCCGCCTGCGAATGGCGCACGTCTCCGGCGCGAAAATCCGCATGCACGGGCTCGCGCGTATAGGTCACGCCATTGGCCGCCAGCGCCGTCTGCAGGTACTGGAACAGCTGGTTCAGGCTGGTGCGGGCATTCACGGCCACGTTGTAGACTTCGGCCGAGCCCGGCTTCTGGTTCAGCGCGGCCAGGATGTTCATCTGCACCACGTTCTCGATGAAGCAGAAGTCGCGGCTGGTCTCGCCGTCGCCATTGATCTGCAGGGTCTGGTCCTGGATCATGGCCGACACCCATTTGGGAATCACGGCGGCATAGGCGCCGTTGGGGTCCTGGCGCTTGCCGAACACATTGAAGTAGCGCAGGCCCACGCTGGAAAAGCCGTAGGCGCGGGCGAACACGTCCGCATACAGCTCGTTCACGAACTTGGTCACCGCATAAGGCGAGAGCGGCCGGCCGATGCAGTCCTCGACCTTAGGCAGGCCGGGATGGTCGCCGTAGGTGGAGCTGGAGGCCGCATAGACGAATGCCTGCACCTTGGCGTCACGGGCCGCCACCATCATGTTCAGCGCGCCGCTCACGTTGACCTCGTTGGAGGTCAGCGGATCGTTCAGCGAGCGCGGCACCGAGCCCAGTGCAGCCTGGTGCAGCACATAGTCCACTGCGTCGACCGCCTGGCGGCAGACGTCCAGGTTGCGGATGTCGCCCTCGATGAAGCGAAAGCGCGCCCAGCGCTCGGGGCCGACCTGATCACGCACCTCGTCCAGGTTGTACTGGTGGCCGGTGGCGAAATTGTCCAGGCCCACCACCTGCTGGTCGAGCATCAGCAACGCTTCCAGCAGGTTGGAGCCTATGAAGCCGGCGCAGCCGGTGACCAGCCAGGTCCGTGGCTGGTCGCGCAACTGCTGCTGGGCCTTTTCGAATGCAGAACTCATGGCAATATCCATTTAGAGGCGCAGGTCCGATTCTTCGCGGTCGAACACGTACTTCAGGTCGTACAGCACATGCTCGGGCTTGCCCCATTGGCGCACGCCCTGCACGCCCAGCTCCTGGAACTGGCGATGGGCCACGGCCACCACGATGCCATCGTAGGCGCCGGCCTGGGGATCCGCGACCGGGGTGATGCCGTATTCGTGCTCGGCCTCCTTGGGGTCGACCCAGGGATCGTAGACGTCCACGTGCACATCGTATTGCTTGAGCTCGTGCACGATGTCCACGATGCGGGTGTTGCGCAGGTCCGGGCAGTTCTCCTTGAAGGTCAGGCCCAGCAGCAACACGCGCGAACCCTGCACCTGGATGCGGCGCTTGGTCATGGCTTTGATCAGCTGGGACGCCACGTAGGCGCCCATGGAGTCGTTCAGGCGGCGGCCGGCCAGAATGATTTCGGGATGGTAGCCGATGGCCTGGGCCTTGTGCGTCAGGTAGTAGGGATCCACACCGATGCAGTGCCCGCCCACCAGGCCGGGCCGGAAGGGCAGGAAGTTCCACTTGGTGCCGGCGGCCTGCAGCACGTCCAGCGTGTCGATGCCCATGCGGTTGAAGATCAGGGCCAGTTCGTTGATCAGGGCGATGTTGACGTCGCGCTGGGTGTTCTCGATGACCTTGGCGGCTTCGGCCACGCGGATGGAGCTGGCCTTGAAGGTGCCCACCACGATGATCTCGCGGTACAGCGCATCGACCAGCTCGGCCACTTCGGGAGTGGAGCCGGAGGTCACCTTCTTGATGGTGGAGACGCGGTGCTCCTTGTCGCCCGGATTGATGCGCTCGGGGCTGTAGCCGGCGTAGAAATCCTCGTTGTAGCGCAGGCCCGAGACCTGCTCCAGCACGGGCACGCAGACCTCTTCGGTGGCGCCGGGGTACACCGTGGATTCATAGATGACGATGTCGCCGCGCTTGAGCACCTTGCCGATGGTTTCGGAGGCGCGTACCAGCGGGGTCAGGTCGGGCTGCTTGAACTGGTCGATGGGCGTGGGCACGGTCACGATGAACACATTGGCCCGGGCCAGTTCGTCGGCCTCGCAGGAATAGCTCAACCCCTTGGCCTGCGCCAGCTCTTCGGACTCGACCTCCAGCGTGCGGTCCACGCCTTCCTTCAATTCGGCCACGCGGCGGGCATTGATGTCGAAACCGATGACGGAGCGCTTCTTGCCGAATTCAACCGCCAGAGGCAAACCGACATAACCCAGGCCGACCACGGCCAATTTCACATTCTCAAGTTGCAACTTCATTCTCCAATAGGCGGGATGCGCAAGGATTTATCACGAAGGCCGGAAATTCAGTCCCGGTCCGCCCGCCTGCGGACCGAAGGCAGCAGCAACCAGGACGGCCGCCGCCAGGAGACCAGGCGGGAATACAGCCAGATATAAACCAGTGAGAAGGCCAGCATGCTGGCGCACAACGCCCAGGTATTGTCCCACCAGATCGTGGCTGGAACCAGGCCGATCAGGGCGAGCACCCACAGGTAAGGCGAAGTCATGGCATTGCAGAAGGCCGGCAGCGAACCGGTGCTGTCGCGGCTGAAGGTGGCGCGCACCAGGCGACGGAACACCAGCTGGTGCAGGTGCAGCGCATCGGGCTGGTCCACGGGCACGCCGCGCTTGAAACGGCGGCGCCAGATCGAGAACATGGTCTCGAACACCGGGTAGAACAGCACGGCCAGGGCATAGAACGGCGATACGCTGGGATTGCGCACCACCAGCTGGACCGCCAGCTCGGCCAGCATGAATCCCAGGAAATAAGCGCCGCCGTCGCCCAGGAACACGCGTCCGAACGGGAAGTTCCACACCAGAAAGCCCAGCGTGGCCGAGGCCAGCGAGGCGGCGATCAGAAAGATGGGGTAGTCCTGCACCTGCAGCGCCACCAGGGCCAGGGACAGGGCCATGAGGGTGGCGATCATGCCGGCCAGGCCGTTCATGCCGTCGATGATGTTCAGCGCGTGCGTGCAGCCGCCCACCGCGATCATGGTGAACAGCAGGGAGATGGGCCAGAAGCCCAGGACCCAGTCCGCCCAGCTCACGCCCACGCGCGACACCCCGCCCAGCAGCCACCAGGCGATGGCCGCGGACAGGAACGCCGCCAGCAGGCGCTTGAGCGAACCCACGTCCTTGGTGATGTCCTCCACCAGGCCGGCCACGAACACGGGCATGGCCGCCAGGAACAGGACGGGCCACAGCCAGGTCAGCGTCATGTTGCTGGGGCCCAGCACCAGCAGGCCGGCCAGACTGCCCGCCACCACGGCCAGGCCGCCTACGCGGGGAGTGGGGCGGGAATGGAAGGCCTGGGGCTTGCTGAGATCGCTGTCGCCGGTCAACCTGCCATGCCAGCGCTCGGAGGCCACGATGAGCCCGCCGACCATGAAGGCCACGACGCAGATATACAACCAGGTAAACGATTCCCCCATCTGAGGTAAGGACACTGCGGGACACCCTGAACGTTAGGACTGCATTATTATCAACCTGCCGCTGAGCTTCTGTCCGTGACCAGTCGCTTTAAATGCAACAAAATCTGTGCAAATCAGCGCGATCGGACCTGCGGCCCCCATGAAATCGGCAGCCCGCTAATTTGCCCGAGCGCGCAGCCGAAATCAAGCGTTTTACGAAGCTTACGGATTGGCCTGCACCAGTTCTTCGGTGGGGGTCAGCTCGTTGCCGCATTCGGTCAGCAGGCGGCGCAGCCAGCGGTGGCTGGGCGAGTGCCGGTTGCGCTCGTGCCAGAGCTGGTAGAAGCGCATGGGCGGGAACTCCACCGGCGCCTCCAGGATCGCCAGCGGCAGCAGCTTGCAGTAGAACTCCGCGAAGTGGCGCGCGGTGGTGAACACCAGGTCGGTGTTCTGCAGCAGGTAAGGCGCCGCCGAGAAGGACTGCACGATCACGCTCTCGTCGCGCTGGATGCGCAGCGCGGACAGCGTGGTGTCGATGACGCCGCGCTGGTTGATCGAATACGGCATGGGCACGACGTGGCGGGCGCGCAGGTAGTCGTCCATGGTCAGGCCCTTGCGGGCCAGCGGATGCGTGGCCGCCACCAGGCAGACGATCTGGTCCTCCAGCAGCACCGACAGGTGCATGCGGTCCGGGGGCTCGGGCCAGTTGCCGATGACCACGTCCAGATCGCCCTCGGCCAGGGAACGCTCGAAGTCGAAATTGGCGTCCAGCGCGTGCAGGTTCAGCCGCGCCTCGGGCGCTTCGCGGCGCATGCGCTCGACCACGCTGCCGATGAACATGGGCGCCAGGTAGTCCGGCGCGCCGATGTGAAATTCGCTGCGGCTGACCTGCGGATCGAAATTGCCCGGCGCATTGACCATGCAGTCGATCTCGGCCAGGGCGCCCTTGGCATGCGCCAGCAGGGCGATCGCCCGCTCGGTGGGCACCATGCCGCCCTTTTCCCGCACCAGCAGCGGATCGCCGATGATGTCGCGCAAACGCCGCAGCGCCGCGCTGATGGCGGGCTGCGACTGGTTCATCTTGAACGCGGTCCGTGAAACGCTGCGTTCGGTCACTAGCAAGCAAAATACCCTCAACAGGTAGGTATCGAGCGGGTTATCCCCACGCCGGGCGGCCATCAAGGTCTCTCCTTCTCACGAGTTTTCCTGCCACGATATTGGCACATGCGCAGAATACGCCATGGCATATATCATTTATAAGTCTAATTCTATTTTATTTATGATCAGAAATCTTAAACTGGTCGCACATAAAAAGACCATAGGCTGGAGACCCTCCTATATAAGCGCCCCGGAACCGCAAGCTCGGCCCCTTCCGCTCCATCACCACCGATACGTTGCAGACGGCCCTTTTCATGCACTTGCCCGCGGGCGTTTTCGCTAGCATAAATACTCCTAGAAAATCGGACTGAACCATGACCCAAACCCTTACTCCCGACACCGCCCTGACCGAACTGTCCAGCCTGGATCAGGCCCAGTTTGTGAACAAGCTGGAAGGCATCTTCGAACACTCCCCCTGGGTGGCGGAGCGCACCTGGAGCAAGCGCCCCTTCCACAGCGTGGACGAGCTGCACGCCACCATGGTGGATGTCATGAACAGCGCCTCGTACGAAGAAAAGAAGAACCTGATCTGCGCCCACCCGGAACTGGCCGGCAAGGAAGCCGAGGAAGGCACCCTGACCACCGCCTCCACGGGCGAGCAGCGCGGCGCCGGCCTGGACCAGTGCTCGGCCGAAGAGCTGGCCCGCCTGCGCGGCCTGAACGCCAGCTACCGCGACCGCTTCGGCTTTCCGTTCGTGATCGCCGTCAAGGGCTTGACGCGTTACCAAATCATGGACACAGTGGATGCTCGCCTGAACAACGACGTCGACACCGAATTCCAGGCCTGCCTGCGCGAAATCGGCAAGATCGCCCGTTTCCGCCTGGATGCCCTGTTTGCCTGACGGCGGCGCGATCAGCGCCTGAACGGCAGAGCCCACGCACAAGCGGGACCGCAAGCAGGCAACTGCCACGCTGCGGTCCCGTTTTTCATTTCCTCAACCCGGCCCGGCGCAGCGCGGCTCCCGAACCCTGCTCCGGCCATTACCAGGACACGCCATGACCATCACCCTGAAACTGGAAACCCTCACCGCCGACGCCTTCGCTCCCTTTGGCGACGTCATCGAGGCCTCCGACGCCGTGAACCACTTCACCATCAATGAAGGCAATACCGAGCGCTACCACGACCTGGCCAACATCGACCCAGGCGCCGACGGCCGCGCCATCGTGTCCATCTTCCGCGGCCAGCCTCGCAGCCTGCCGTTCAAGGTCGAAATGATGGAACGCCACCCCAAGGGCAGCCAGGCCTTCATTCCCCAGTCGGGCCAGCCTTACCTGGTGATCGTGGCGCCCGCCGGCGACGCGCCCAAGGCCGCCGACCTGCGTCTGTTCCTGGCGCGCGGCGACCAGGGCGTCAACTATGCCACCGGCGTCTGGCACCACCCCCTGATGGCCCTGAACCAGGTGGCCGACTTCATCGTGATCGACCGCAAGGGCCCCGGCGACAACTGCGACGTCATCCAGCTCGAAGAGCACGCCGTCATCGCCGAACTGGAAACGGCCCAGGCATGAGCGAGTCCTGTCCGATCACTCCGGACATCCAGGCGATCTACGCCGGACGTCCGGACGGCGTGGATCAGGCCGAATGCGCGCCCGGGTCAATCTGGCCGCCTGCTACCGCCTGGCGGCCCGGCAAGGCTGGGACGACATCATCTACACGCACATCTCGCTGCGCCTGCCGGGCCGCGACGACGTCTTTCTCATCAACCCCTTCGGCCTGCGCTTCGACGAGATCCGCGCCTCCAACCTGCTGCTGATCGACACGCAAGGGCGAGTGGCGGACGGCACCGACCGCAAGGCCAACCCCAGCGGCTTCGCCATCCATGGCGCGGTGCACCGCGCCCGCGAAGACGCGCACTGCGTCATCCACCTGCACACCGACGCCACCATCGCGGTCTCGGCGCTGCAATGCGGGCTGCTGCCCCTGTCCCAGCACGCCATGCGCTTCTGGAACGACATCGCCTACCACGACTACGCCGGCCTGGCCTTCCCGGCGCAGGAGCAGGAGCTCCTGGTGCAGGAACTGGGCCGGCATCCCGCCATGCTGCTGCGCAACCATGGCGGCCTGACTTGCGGGCGCACCGTGGCCGAGGCCTACATCCTGATGGATACGCTGGAGCGCGCCTGCCGCATCCAGCTGTCGGCCATGGCCGCAGGCACGGACCTGCACATGCCGTCGCGCGACATCCTGGACCTGACGCATCGCCAGCTCTTACCCGGCTCCCAGCCCGAAGGCTTGCTAGAATGGCCTGCCCTGCTGCGCAAGCTGCATCAGTCCGAACCGGACTTCTGCCTGTAGCAACCCATTCCAATCCCAATACGGAGCAACCCATGCCTACCATCAACGTACAACTGTTCGAGGGCCGTCCCGTGGAAACCAAGCGCGCCCTGGCCGAAGCACTGACCAACGAAGCCTGCCGCGTACTGGGCTGCGGCCCCGAGGCCGTGGACGTGGTCTTCACCGACGTCAAGCGCGAAAACTGGGCGACCGCCGGCGTGCTGTGGTCGGATAAATAAGCCGTTCCGCCCGTCTTCGCCAAGCGGCCCTGCGGGCCGCTTTTTTCATGCCCGCATCTTCAGACGCGCAATGCGGATCGACCCTGGCCATACCTTGAAATTTCAACTAGCATAGTTTCTTTGAGCTTGCTAGGTGGGCAATACCCCTATGCCCCTGAAACCAGCGTGAAATATGACAAATTGATGTCAAAACCGTTACCTCAGGCCCCATTTTAAGGGGCTCATCTGAAAACGGCACCTAACAGTTCAATGCTATAAGCATTTGCATATTCCACTTATCAAGCAGCACCTTCTTCCAGTGATATCCCCCATCCGATACCTTTATGCGTGCGCTGCCAGACATCGCCGCGCAAGCAGGCTATGGTCGTGCCGCATCGCCAGACTGGCCGGTGCCCCTCGATCACCTACCCACACCCGCCTGACCGACGCCGTCGTGCCGCACCCTCACCCGAGTCTTGCTGCGTCACCCTGGACGTCAACAACGTATCACTAAGGAGACCCCTGATGTCTGCGAACCCTCAAGTTAGCCAGCCCGACGATTGCGGCGGCGTGGACGAACGCCTGCCCATGGGCAGACTGGCGACCCTTGGTCTTCAACACGTCATGGTGATGTACGCCGGCGCGGTGGCCGTGCCCCTGATCATCGGCGAAGCCCTGGGTCTGACCAAAGACCAGATCGCCCTGCTGATCAACGCCGACCTGCTGTGCTGTGGCCTGATCACCATCATCCAGGCGCGCGGCGCCGGCGTCTTCGGCATCCGCCTGCCCGTGATGATGGGCGTGTCCTTCGCCGCGGTCAGCCCCATGATCGCCATCGGCCTGGATCCCAACCTGGGACTGACCGGCATCTTCGGCGCCACCATCCTGGCCGGCCTCTTCAGCATCCTGATCGCGCCGGTCTTCAGCCGCCTGATGGGCCTGTTCCCGCCCGTGGTCACCGGCATCATCATCACCGTCATCGGCGTGACCCTGATGCGCGTGGGCCTGAACTGGGTCGGCGGCGGCCAGCCCACCATCCTGGATCCCGCCACCGGAATGCGCATCGCCAACCCCGAATATGGCTCGCTGGAGAACCTGGCCATCGCCATGATCGTGCTTGCCGTCATCCTGGCGATCACCAAGTTCGCTCGGGGCTTCCTGGCCAACGTGGCCGTGCTGATCGGCCTGCTGGTCGGCTTCTTCATCTCCCTGGCGATGGGCCGCATCAGCTTCGCCGGCCTGGAGCAGACCAGCTGGTTCGCCGTGGTCACGCCCTTCGAGTTCGGCGTGCCCACCTTCAGCTGGGGTCTGCTGGGCGCAGCCGCCGTGCTGTCCCTGATCATGGTGGTGATCATGGTCGAATCGCTGGGCATGTTTCTGGCCCTGGGCTCGATCTGCGGCCGCCCCCCAACCCGCGAGGACCTGGTGCGCGGCCTGCGCACGGACGGGCTGGGCACCCTGGTCGGCGGCATCATGAACACCTTCCCGCACAGCTCCTTCTCGCAGAACGTGGGCCTGGTCAGCGTGACCGGCGTGCGCAGCCGCTGGGTCTGCGTCATGGGCGGCGTGGTGCTGATGATCCTGGGCCTGTTCCCCAAGATGGCCTTCGTGGTCGCCTCCATCCCCAACTACGTCCTGGGCGGCGCGGGCATCGTGATGTTCGGCATGGTGGCCGCCACCGGCATCAAGATCCTGATGTCGGCCAACCTGAACCGCAACCGCTACAACCCTTACATCATTGCCATCAGCCTGGGCTTTGGCATGATCCCCCTGGTTGCCGAGCACCTGCTGGACAAGATGCCCGCCGCCCTGGCCCCCCTGCTGCACAGCGGCATCCTGCTGGCCGCCGTGTCCGCCATCGTACTGAACCTGTTCTTCAACGGCATCGAGAAATTCGCCAGCCACAGCCACGAAGTGGAATCCACCTCGGCTGAAGCCAAGAAACAGGAGAACGTTCAATCCGCCCAGGACAATCAGCAGCTGGCTTCCCAGCACTGACGCACCGGGCCTCAAGGCCGCCTTGCCCGAGGCGGCCTTCTTCTTTACCCCCTTGACCAGTCCCATCCGAAAAGTATCGACTGATCTACATGTAAACAAAAAAGACAAGGAACTACAGGAATTATCAACCACGCGTTCCGATGCAAAGGGCAAAAGACCCCGGACGCCATACCAAGCAAATCGAAGAGGAGACTTCATGAAACACCTGCGCCCCACCCTGCTGACCTGCGCCGCGCTGGCCGCCTCCACACTGGTTTCCCAGGCGCACGCCGCCACCTGGAGCGATACATTCCTGGGCTACCGCTACAGCTCGGCCTACACCGAGCCGATGAACGATCGCGACATCGAAAAGCACATCCTGAGCCTGACGCACGTCAGCGGCTACAGCCTGGGCCAGAATTTCTTCAATCTGGACATTCTGCAGTCGGACCGCCACGATCCTTCCAACGGCAGCAAGAACAACGGCGCCACCGAGTTCTACGCCACCTACCGCCACCAGCTGTCGCTGGGCAAGGTCTTCGACAAGAACCTGGCCTTCGGTCCCGTCAAGGACGTGGCCCTGACGGCCGGTTTCGACCTGAACACCAAGAACACCGCCTTCGCGCCGCGCAAGCGCCTGCTGGTCGTGGGCCCCACCTTCAAGTTCGACGTGCCCAAGGGCTTCGTGGACCTGAGCCTGCTGTACGGCAAGGAATGGAACCACTGCGGCCTGGGCGCGCCCGCCTGCCCGCAGAGCAAGATATCCTTCGACCCCCAGTTCATGGCCAGCCTGACCTGGAACATCCCTTTCGACGCGGGCGCGCTGCCGCTGAAATTCCAGGGCTTTGCCAACTACAACGGACCCAAGGGCGAGGACTACGCCGGCATCAGCACCAAATCCGAAGTGCTGGTGCGCACCTCGCTGATGGCCGACGTGGGCAAGCTGGCCTTCGACAAGAAAAACACCCTGTGGGTGGGCGTGGGCTACGAGTACTGGTACAACAAGTTCGGCAACCGCTACATGGCCAACGGCGACCTGAAGCCCGGCATCAAGACCAGCGCCCCGACCATCCAGGTCGAATGGCACTTCTGATCGCGCCGCATAACCAGAAAAAAACCGCTCCTTGGAGCGGTTTTTTTTTGGAGCGGCCCGGGACAGTCAGAACTGCACTTCCCCGTCCCAATAGCCCGGCGTGTTGTAGATGGCGCGCAGATAGTCGATGAAGCGCCGCACCTTGGCAGGCAGGTAGCGCTGTTGCTGGTAGACGGCCTGGATGTCGTAGCTGGGCATCTCGAAGTCGTCCAGCACCGTGACCAGCTCGCCGCGCTTGAGTTCGGGCTGGATTTCCCAAGTGGAGCGCCAGCCTATGCCCCAACCCTGCTTGACCCAGTTGAACAGCAGCTCGCCGTCGTTGCAGTCCAGGTCGCCGTCCACCCGCACGGCGAAGGGCTTGCCGTCGCGCATGAAGGTCCAGCCGCGCTGCTGGCCGCCCTGCAGGTTGAAGGCCAGGCAGTTGTGGCGCACCAGATCCTCGGGCACGCGCGGCACGCCGTAGCGCTCGAAATACTCGGGCGTGCCGCACACCACGCGGCGGTTCGGATACAGGCGCACCGCCACGTAATTGGGATCGGTGACCTCGCCGATGCGCAGGGCCATGTCATAGCCTTCGCGCACCAGATCCACCACGCTGTCGGTGAAATTGAAGGACAGCTTCAGCTCCGGGTAGCGCTTCTTGAAGGCGATGGCGTGCGGAGCGACGTGCCGACGCCCGAAGGCGGCCGGCGCCGACACCACCAGGTGTCCGCGGACCACCTTGCGCTGAGCGCTGATGCTGGCCTCGGCCTCGTCGAAGTCCTTCAGTATCTGTTTGCACTGCTCCAGGAACTGTTCGCCCAGGTCGGTCAGGGTCAGGCCGCGCGTCGAGCGGTGCATCAAGCGTACGCCAAGCCGCTGTTCAAGCGCATCCAGGCGCCTTCCCATGACGACGGGGGTGACTCCTTCCACGACGGAAGCCGCCGCAAAACTGCCTTTTTCGGCCACCAGGGCGAAGCTTCTGATCTCGGTATAACGACTCATTCAATACTCCAGGTATCGATAGAAACAATCGTACCATCAATTCAAAGCCCTGCCCCCACTCCTTATTATCGTGTTGTGTATTTCGTCAACCGATGATCTAGGAGACATCAATGGCTCGAATGAGAGCAGTGGACGCCGCCGCCGCGATTCTGCGCAAAGAAGGCGTGAGCACCGTATTCGGCGTGCCCGGCGCCGCCATCAACCCCTTCTACTCCGCTCTGCGCAAGGAAGGCGGCTTTGATCACATTCTCGCCCGCCACGTGGAAGGCGCTTCCCACATGGCCGAAGGTTACACCCGCGCTGCTCCGGGCAACATCGGCGTATGCATCGGCACCTCCGGCCCCGCGGGCACCGACATGATCACCGGCCTGTACTCCGCTTCGGCCGACTCGATCCCGATCCTGTGCATCACCGGCCAGGCTCCCCGCGCCCGCCTGTACAAGGAAGACTTCCAGGCCGTGGACATCGAGTCCATCGCCAAGCCCGTCACCAAGTGGGCCGTCACCGTCCGCGAACCCGACCTGATCCCGCGCGTGTTCCAGCAGGCTTTCCACATCATGCGCTCCGGCCGTCCCGGCCCCGTGCTGATCGACATGCCCATCGACGTGCAACTGGCCGAAATCGAATTCGACCTGGATACCTACTCCCCGCTGAGCGCCTACAAGCCCGCGGCCACCCGCGCCCAGGCTGAAAAAGCCATCGAACTGCTGAACGCCTCCGAGCGTCCGCTGATCGTGTCCGGCGGCGGCGTCATCAACGCCGACGCATCGGCCCTGCTGCAGGAATTCGCCGAGCTGGTCAACGTGCCCGTGATCCCGACCCTGATGGGCTGGGGCACCATCCCCGACGACCACCCCCTGATGGCCGGCATGGTCGGTCTGCAGACCGCGCACCGCTACGGCAATCAGACCCTGCTGGCATCGGACTTCGTGTTCGGCATCGGCAACCGCTGGGCCAACCGCCACACCGGCTCGGTGGACGTCTACACCGAAGGCCGCAAGTTCGTGCACGTGGACATCGAGCCCACGCAGATCGGCCGCGTGTTCGGTCCTGACCTGGGCATCGCCTCGGACGCCGGCGCCGCCTTGGAACTGTTCATCGAAGTGGCCAAGGAATACAAGGCCGCCGGCAAGCTGCGCGATCGCGCCCAATGGGTTGCCGACTGCCAGAAGCGCAAGGCCACGCTGCAGCGCAAGACCAACTTCGACAACGTGCCTCTGAAGCCCCAGCGCGTCTATGAAGAAATGAACCGCGCTTTCGGTCCCTCGACCCGCTACGTGACCACCATCGGCCTGTCGCAGATCGCCGCCGCGCAGTTCCTGCACGTCTACCAGCCCCGCAACTGGATCAACTGCGGCCAGGCCGGTCCTCTGGGCTGGACCATCCCCGCCGCCCTGGGCGTGGTCGCCGCCGACCCATCGCGCGAAGTGGTCGCCATCTCGGGCGACTACGACTTCCAGTTCATGATCGAGGAACTGGCCGTGGGCGCGCAGTTCAAGCTGCCTTACCTGCATATCCTCGTCAATAATGCCTACCTGGGCCTGATTCGCCAGGCGCAGCGCGGCTTCGACATGGATTACTGCGTGCAGCTGGCCTTTGATAACATCAATGCGCCCGAGACCAACGGCTACGGCGTGGATCACATTGCCGTCGTGGAAGGCCTGGGTTGCAAGGCCATCCGCGTGCACAAGCCCGAAGAGATCCAGCCCGCCATCGAGAAGGCCCGCGCCCTGATGAAGGAATTCAGCGTGCCCGTCGTGATCGAACTGATCCTGGAGCGCGTCACCAACATCGCCATGGGCACGGAGCTGCACAACGTGACCGAATTCGAAGCCCTGGCCGAATCGGGTATCGATGCGCCCACCGCCATCTCGCTGATGGACTGATTGTTGATTTGAAACGGAGTACCGAAATGCCAAAATTTGCTGCCAACCTGACCATGCTGTTCAACGAGCACGACTTCCTGGACCGTTTCCAGGCAGCGGCCGACGCCGGCTTCAAGGGAGTGGAATACCTGTTCCCCTACGCCTACGACAAACAGCAGCTGGCTGAACAATTGCAGAAACACGGCCTGACCCAGGTCCTGCACAACCTGCCAGCCGGCAACTGGGACGGCGGCGAACGCGGCATCGCGGTGCTCCCCGAGCGTGTGGGCGAATTCCAGGACGGCGTCGGCCGCGCCATCGAATACGCCACGGCCCTGGGCTGCAAGCAGGTCAACTGCCTGGCCGGCAAAGTGCCGGCCGGCCTGGACGCCGACACCGCTCACAAGACCTTCGTCGACAACCTCCAGTTCGCCGCCGGCAAGCTGAAGGACGCCGGCATCCGCCTGCTCGTCGAACCCATCAACACCTACGACATTCCAGGCTTCTACCTGAACCGCACCGAACAGGCCGCAGCCCTGCTGCAGGACGTCGGTTCCGACAATCTGTTCATCCAGTACGACATCTACCACGCCCAGCGTCAGGAAGGCGAACTGGCCAACACCATCAAGAAGCACCTGGATAGAATCGCGCACATCCAGCTGGCCGACAACCCCGGCCGCAACGAGCCGGGCACGGGCGAGATCAACTACGCCTGGCTGTTCAAGTACATCGACGGCACCGGCTACGACGGCTGGATCGGCTGCGAATACAAGCCTGCCGGCGTCACCAAGGACGGCCTGGGCTGGATCCAGGCCCTGACCGCCTGATCGGGCGGCTCACTGCGCACCAACAACTAGGAGATTACAAAATGGCAAAAATCGGTTTTATCGGTCTGGGCATCATGGGCGCCCCCATGGCAGTCAACCTGATCAAGGGCGGCCACGAGCTGTTCACCTTCACCCGCGGCCCATTCCCCAAGAGCGTCAGCGAAGCCGGCGCCACCGTATGCGAGAACAGTGCTGAAGTCGCCCGCCAGGCCGACATCATCATCACCATGGTGCCTGACACCCCTCACGTCGAAGACGCCCTGTTCGGCGAGAACGGCGTGGCCGCCGGCCTGTCCAAAGGCAAGATCGTGGTGGACATGAGCTCCATCTCTCCCGTGGCCACCAAGGAATTCGCCAAGCGCATCGCCGAACTGGGCGGCGAGTACCTGGACGCTCCCGTGTCCGGCGGCGAAGTCGGCGCCAAGGCCGCCTCCCTGACCATCATGGTCGGCGGCAAGCAGGAAGTCTTCGACAAGGTCAAGCCCCTGTTCGAACTGATGGGCAAGAACATCACCCTGGTGGGCGGCGTGGGCGACGGCCAGATCACCAAGGTTGCCAACCAGATCATCGTGGCCCTGACCATCGAAGCCGTGGGCGAGGCCCTGCTGCTGGCCTCCAAGGCCGGCGCCGACGCCGCCAAGGTGCGTGAAGCCCTGATGGGCGGTTTCGCCAACTCCCGCATCCTGGAAGTGCACGGCGAGCGCATGGTCAAGCGCACCTTCGATCCCGGCTTCCGCATCGAGCTGCACCAGAAGGACCTGAACCTGGCCCTGACCACCGCCCGCCAATTGGGCGTGGCCCTGCCCAGCACCGCCATCGCCCAGGAGCTGTTCAACACCTGCGCCGCCCACGGCGGCTCCGGCCAGGACCACTCCGCGCTGGTCCGCGCCCTGGAAATCATGGCCAACCACGAGATCGGTCAATAAGACCGGGCTCCAGGGCGAGTCGACTTGCTGACGCCATTCGCAACAGCAGGGCATCAAAAGTCGATTCGTCCTGAAAGCGGGCTGCGGCCCGCTTTTTTTACCGCCGGGCCGCCCCAAGGCACAATGCCTCCTTTGGAGGTGCAGCAAGCCAGAGGCGCCGCGGGGATGTTTTTCAGCGCTGCACCGGGGCCTCCCTCTTTGCTGCGCTTGTTCTTTTCGTCTAGATGGGCGCCTTGCCATTTCTGCAGATGCGCCCATATCGCGCAGCGGCCAGTGACCGACGCCGCCATAGCCCTGCGCCAGGAATGCCCATGAAAATCGAGCCACAAGACTTACTCAGCAAAATGTTCCAGGCTGCCGTCAATGCGGCTCAGCCCGAACACTGTATTCCTCCCTACCTGCCTGAAGCGCCCAAGGGCCGCACCATCGTCATCGGCGCCGGCAAGGCCTCCGCCGCCATGGCTCAGGCGCTGGAACGGCACTGGAACAAGGGCCCCATCAGCGGCGTCGTGGTGACGCGCTATGGCTACAGCGTGCCCTGCGACCACATCAAGATTCTTGAGGCTGCCCACCCCGTCCCCGATCAGGCCGGCGAAGACGCCGCGCACGAGATCCTGCGCACGGTCAGCAACCTGAGCGAAGACGACCTGGTGATCTGCCTGATCTCGGGCGGCGGATCCTCCCTGCTGCCGCTGGCCGGCGAAGGCATCACCCTGGCCGACAAGCAGGCCATCAACAAAGCCCTGCTGAAATCCGGCGCGTCGATCGGCGAAATGAACTGCGTGCGCCGCCACCTGTCCGCCATTAAAGGCGGCCGGCTGGCCGCCGCCTGCGCTCCCGCCCGCGTGCTGAACCTGCTGATCTCCGACGTGCCCGGCGACAACCCCATGGACATCGCCTCCGGCCCCACCGTGGCCGATCCGACCACCTGCGAGCAGGCCCTGGAAATCATCCGCCGCTACGGCATCGACATTCCCGACGCCGCCCGCAGCCTGCTGGAGACCGGTGCCGGCGAAACCATCAAGCCCGATGATCCGCGCCTGGCGCGCGTCACGACCCACTTGGTGGCCACGCCCCAGCTGGCCCTGCAGGCCGCCGCCCGCGTAGCCGAAGCCGTGGGCGTGCAGCCCGTGTTGCTGGGCGACAGCATCGAGGGCGAAGCCCGCGACGTAGGCAAGGTCATGGCCGGCATCGCGCTGAGCGTGGCCCAGCACGGCCAGCCGGCCGCGGCGCCCTGCGTGCTCCTGTCCGGCGGCGAGACCACGGTGACCATACGCGGCAATGGCCGCGGCGGACGCAATGTGGAATTCCTGCTGTCCACCGCCGTGGCCCTGGACGGGGCGCCCGGCATCTACGGCCTGGCCGGCGACACCGACGGAGTGGACGGCCAGGAAGAAATCGCGGGCGCCTTCTGCAGCCCCGACACGCTGGAGCGCGCCTGGAAACTGGGCATACGACCGCGCGACAGCCTGGACAACAACGACGGCCATGGCTTCTTCGAAGCCCTGGACGACTCGCTGGTCACCGGCCCCACCCTGACCAATGTCAACGATTTCCGCGCCATCTTGGTTTTACCCCACAGCAAATAACGCATTTCATAAAGGACTGGACATGAGAGACACGAAGGCCCTGACACTGGACGACGCCAAACGCATCGCCGCCGCCGCGGAAGCCGAAGCCCGCAACAACAACTGGGCCGTCAGCATTGCGATCTGCGACGCCGGCGGTCACTCCCTCTGGCTGCAGCGCATGGACGGCGCTCCCCTGATGAGCGCCAGCGTCGCCCCCGAGAAGGCCCGTACCTGCGTGCTGAGCGGCAAGCCCAGCAAAGTCTACGAAGACATGGTGAACAATGGCCGCATCGCCGCCCTGGCCATGCCCGTGGTGCCCCTGGAAGGCGGCGAGCCCGTGGTGGTGGACGGCCAGGTGATCGGCGCCGTGGGCGTGTCCGGCGTGAAAGCCGGCGAAGACGCCCAGGTCGCCCGCGCCGGCGTCGCCGCCCTGACCGCCTGACTCAGCAAGGACAACACCATGAAACGTCAACGTCAATCCCGCATTCTGGCCACGCTGGGCCCTGCCAGCTCCACGCCGGAACGCATCCGCGAGCTGTTCGAGGCCGGCGCCGATGTATTCCGCCTGAACTTCAGCCACGGCACCCATGAAGACCACGCCGCCCGCTACCACGCGATCCGCCAGATCGAAAAGGAAACGGGCCGCAGCATCGGCATCCTGATGGACCTGCAGGGGCCCAAGCTGCGCGTGGGCAAGATGAAGGACGGCCGCGTACAGCTGCAGACCGGCCAGAAGTTCCGACTGGACCTGGATCCGGCCGAAGGCGACGGCACTCGCGCCCACCTGCCGCATCCCGAGATCTTCGCCGCCCTGGAGAACGGCACCGACCTGCTGCTGGACGACGGCAAGCTGCGCCTGCGCGTGGACAGCTTCGGCCCTGATTTCGCCGAGACCACCGTCATGGTCGGCGGCCCCCTGTCCGACCGCAAGGGCGTGAACGTGCCCGGCGTGGTCCTGCCCATTTCGCCCCTGACCGAAAAAGACCTGGCCGACCTGAAATTCGGCCTGGAGCTGGGCGTGGACTGGGTGGCCCTGTCCTTCGTGCAGCGTCCCGGCGACATTCGCGAAGCTCGCGAGATCATCGGCGACAAGGCCTGGATCATGGCCAAGCTGGAGAAACCGCAGGCGCTCGAGCACCTGGAAGAGATCGTGCATCTGTGCGACGGCGTGATGGTCGCTCGCGGCGACCTGGGCGTGGAAGTTCCCCCGCAGCGCGTGCCCGTGCTGCAGCGCCAGATCGTGCGCACGGCGCGCGCCGCCGGCCGCCCCGTGGTCGTGGCCACCCAGATGCTGGAATCCATGATCACCTCCCCCGTGCCCACGCGCGCCGAAGCGTCGGACGTGGCCACCGCCATCTACTCGGGCGCGGACGCCGTCATGCTGTCGGCCGAATCGGCCTCGGGCCAATTCCCGCTCGAAGCCGTTTCCATCATGGACAGCATCATCAAGGAGATCGAGAACGACCCCAGTTGGCGCACCATTCTGGAGGCCAACCACAGCACGGCCGAGGCCACCACCGCGGACGCCATCTGCTGCGCCTTGCGCCGCGTGGCCGCCATCCTGGAGCCCGCCACCACGGTGGCCTACACCACGACCGGCTTCAGCGCCCTGCGCGCCAGCCGCGAGCGCCCCACCGCGCCCATCCTGGCCCTGACCCCCAAGCTGGAAACCGCCCGCCGCCTGGCCCTGGCCTGGGGCGTGCATGCCATTCCTTGCGAAGACGTGAGCGACCTGAGCGAAATGATTGATCACGCCACCGACGTGGCCGTCAGCAATGACTTTGCGAGCGCAGGCGACACCATCGTCATGATCGCAGGCGTGCCTTTCGGCAACAGCGGCAAGACCAATCTGCTGCATGTGGCCACCGTGCCCGGCGCCAAGGCCTGACACTCCCGGCCCTGTCCTGAGCAGCACACTGCCCGCCTCGAGCGGGCAGTGTGCTTTTTACGCCCTCCCCGCTCCGACTCTCTCGTGAATTTTCCGGACAATGCCGACGCCCTCAGGCGAAGGGCGGAGCCAGCAAGGCTCAAGCAGGCACCCAATGGCGGGGCTCATCGCTAGCCGCGGGCAAAAAAAAAACCCGAGATCAAGAGATCTCGGGCAAATCCACCAAAGGAGGAGGGTGGAGGAGACAACCGTGGCATGTCGGGCTGCTAGATGATTCATCGAGCCAGAAAGCTAGGGTAATTACCGTTGTTTTTCCCGCTTTCTTTTCGACATCCGATAACTGAAGTTTATCCATAAAATTTGTGCGATGCAAGATAAATACGCTCGAGACCGCATAAACCAAGAACTTGTGGCGTTAATGCCTCATTTCCTAGCGCAAAACAGGCCGCAGGTATCTAGTCGTTATCCCTAAGCCCCCAAACCATCACCCGCTGAACGGTCACAGCCGGCAAAACGCCCTCTTTGCGACGCTTCGATGCAGGAAAAAAATTCTGTGAAGAATTCCGGGAACCAATTTGCCAGGTCGATGCCGAACTGGTCTTTCAAAGACACCGCTCAAGGTGCAGGAAGAGCGGACGGGACTGACGGCTTGCCGGCGCGCCGCGCCGGTGCCCTGGTCGGGGCGCGTGGCCGGGCGCGTCGTTAACTCCGGCGGGTTGCTCGCCCCCCAGGCGAGCAACAAGCGCCGCCGTCGAACAGAACGACGCTTGCACCCCGTCCCCGCACCCCGCCTGCGGCAAGCCATCGGACCCGCCCCGTCCGCTCTTCCTGCACCTTGAACGGCTCATAATGCCGATGGCATCGACCTGGCCACAGGCATCATTCACCAAACAGAAAGCTCAGCGAAATGTGAGGTTGACACGTTATATGGCGCGCGCGGACGTCCCGCCGTTTGGGCCAACACAGCGGTGCCGTTCTCGCGAAGCGGGCCGGGGCGGGCCGGCGGGCGAAGGATCCAGCCAAGCTGGTCCGCCGCGGCCTGCCTCGCGAGAATCCGAGCTTCTTTCCGCTTGGCCCATATGGCTTGCCAAATACGGAGGAACCCCGGAATTCCTCGAAGAACCCAAAAAAAAGCCGCTCCGAGAGCGGCCTTCCGACACAAAGCGCAAGCAAGGCTCTACAAGCGATAGGCCGTGGTGGTCATGACCTTGGACATCATGCGCATGGCCGCCTTGATGGGCGGCGGCAGACTTGCGGCGCCGTTATGTTCGGCCGTGCGGCGATGCTCGATCTCGTCGTCGCGCATCTGCTCGACCACGCGCCGCGAACGCGCGTCGGCCTGGGGCAGCGACTCGAGGTGGCTGTCCAGATGCTGTTCGACCTGGCGTTCGGTTTCGGCCATGAAACCCAGGTTGTAGGAGACGCCGGCTCGGCTGGCGATCAAGCCCAGCGCAAACGAACCTGCATACCAGAATGGATTGAAGATGCTGGGCCGGCTGTCCAGTTCGCGCAACCGGTCGTCGCACCAGGCCAGGTGGTCCACCTCTTCCTGGGCGGCGTGCAGCAATACGTCGGTGACCTGTGGATCCTTGCACAGCATGGCCTGGCTGCGATAGAGCGCCTGCGCGCAGATCTCGCCCACGTGATTGACGCGCATCAGGCCGGCGGCATGGCGCGCTTCCTCGGGCGTGATGTCCGACACTTCCTTGCCGGCTGGATTCGGGCGCGAAGCGCGCGCCGACCGGCCCAGCACGTCCAGTGCCCGGTTGGCCTCGGTCAGGAATTGATCGAACAGGCCGGTGCGTCTGTGCAGCCGGTAAGCGCCGGCCGGAAGGGAACGGTTCATGGGAGCCACCTGAAAAACAGAATCAATCGCTATTATTGCCGCAAAAAAGCCAGGATGGCCTTGATCTCGGCCAAGAGCCAGAGCAAGGGAAGCACGCAGGCCATGACCACCAGCCCGATGCCGGCGATTTCCTGATCCGACTGCAGATAGAAGTTGCACAGGCGCATGGGGTTATCCTGGTAAAGAATGCCCACGATGGCCATCATCCAGCAGAAGTTGCCCAGGAAGAACAGGCGGAACACCAGGTGGGCGCGCCGCCAGGACTCCATGAACAGCATGCCCATCAGCACCAGGCCGACATACTTGCCCAGCGCCATGGAGGAAGACACCAGCACGTCGTCCAGCGCCTTGGGCACCATCCAGTAGGCAGCCGCGAAGCTGACCAGGATCAGTCCCGGCAGGCCGTACTCGTTCAAGGCGTAATAGGGCCGCAGAACCGCCTGCATCGCGCGGCTGCGCCCCGCGCCCTGGAAGCTCAGAGCCAATTGCAGGACGACGCCCGAAAGCACCAGCAAGGGGATGTGCACCAGCATGTGCAGGCTCATCTGGGCGGTCAGCGGCCGGTCCCAGTACGCCGCGGCGGCGAACAGCACGGCGGCCAGCAGGGCCAGGATGCTGCCCAGGTAGGGACGGATGCGGCGCGGCGCCGGAGAGGTTCGCAACTGGATCATGGGGCCGCCTTCCGGACGCGCTCCAGGGCCTGGCGCGCGTGCGACAGGGCCAGGATGGGTTCGCCGTAGTCCACGATGCGCCGCAGCCGCGGCTCGGCGGTCACCACGTGGTAGGCGGCATTGTGCTCGTATTCGTCGAACGGCGCGGGAATGACGATGATGCCGAAGTCATCCAGGACGCGCTGGCGCTCGTCGCCCGGCATCATGGTGACGAATTGCCAGACCGCGGGATCCGCCTTCATCATGTGGCTGTAGCGCTGCAGGCGATCAGCCGAATCCGTGGGATCGAAGCTGATGCTCAGCAGGCGCACCTTGTCCTGCAGGCCCTCGTCCAGGATGGCCTGCTGCAACTGCTGGTATTCGGAACCCATGGCCAAGCACAGCGTGACGCAGCGGGTATAGATGAAGTTGACGATGGCCACGCGCCCATCTTGGTGCAGGACATCGTGCAGGCTGCGTATGGCGTTGGAGGGAGTCAGGACCGACACATCGGAGATGGGCCGGGGAGAGGCGGCCACGTCGTTGCGACGGGCCGTCTCGGAGGTCAGGGCCGAGAACCCCTGGGTCAGGTGGGCCAGCGCCCCTATGCCCAGGGCGCAGACCAGCAGGAGACTTGCCAGGAGTTTCATTCCCGGCCCTTCAGTACGGCATCACTGTTCCATGGGCGCCAGGTCGGCGTCGCCATTCCAGTGGTCGGTCTTGTCAGCGGTTTTTTCACGTTCAGCTTCGACAAAGGCCTCATCCACGGGGTCGGCGCTGTTGTCACCCAATTCAGTACGCAGGTAGTTTACTACCGCCGCCATTTCCGCGTCATTGAACTTCTCGCGGAATTCGGGCATGGCGCCATTGTACTTGTTGCCCTTGACCGTGATTTCGCCGGTGATGCCGTGCAGCAGGATCTGGACCAGCACCTCGGGCTTGCGCAGCACCCATTCGGAGCCGACCAGCGGAGGGAACACGCCCGGGATGCCGGCGCCCGTGGCCTGGTGACAGGCCGCGCACTGCGCCACGAACAGCTGGTGGCCGTCGATCTTGCCGCCTTCGGCGCCTTCAGGAGCCTTGAAGTCGGCGGCGATGCGGTTGTCGCCCACCGTGGAGTCGTAGCTCAGGTTGCTGCTGAATATATAGTAGATGCCCCACAGGAACAGGCCTGCGATGACGAGCAGCACCACCCATGGCACCGGCTCCGCCTTCTCGTGCGGATCGGCGTTCTCGCGCAGCTGCGCGTCGTACTTGTGATTGTCAGTCATTCTAATTCTCCGATGCGCCCCGACACGCGGGGCGCACTAGCTCGACGGTATCTGTTTATTTGAGAACGCTGGCGGGCGATACGGGATACGTACGGTCCAGGGCCAACAGATACTGAACCAGGTCCAGGGCCTCAGGCTTGGCCACGACCACTTTTCCTTCCGGAGCGAAGGCGCCGGGCAGATTGACGACCTTGTCGCCGGCCTCGGCCTTGTCCTTCAGCTCGAACATGAAGGGGTAGGCAGGCATGTTGCTGCCGGGCGTGTAGGCGCGGGGCTGGTACAAGTGGCCCAGGTGCCAGTCCACGCTGGGCTGGCGGGCGCCGATGTTCATCAGGTCCGGACCGGTGCGCATGGTGCCCAGCAGGTGGGGCGTGTCGTAGTAGTAGTCGCCGGCCACGGAAGCGCGGCCCCAGCCGCGCTGGAAGTCAGGCGCCTGGTTCTGGCTGCGCGGCTGCTGCGAGTGGCAGTAGACGCAACCCATGTTGATGTACTGCTGGCGGCCGCGCAGCTCGACGCTGGTGTAAGGCTTCAGGCCTTCGGGCGGCTCCACCTTCTCGACTTGCAGATAAGGGATGACGACCAGGGCCGAGATGGCCAGGGCGAGCGTCACCATGGCGCCGCCCAAGAGTTTGTATTCGCTTTCCATGACTAAATCAGGCCTCCACTACATTGCGAGTTGCCGAGCGCTGGTGAAACAGGGCTGGACCAATACGACGGCTGCCATAGCGCAGAGCCATTGCCACAAAGTGGAAGGCAAACACGAGGTGGCCCAGGGTCATCAGGGCGCCACCCAGAGAACGCGATTTCAGGTAAGGCATCGTGACAAAAACGGATTCCATGAAGGCTTTGGCCGGATCCAGCATGGCCAGGCCTTGCAGCCAGCCGCCAATGCTCAGGCCCACGGCGTAGATGCCGAAGCCGATCACCACCAGCCAGAAGTGCAGGGAGATCAGCTTGGGATAAGGCCATTCCCAGGACATGACGCGGGGCATCACGTAGTAGATCGCGCCGAACATCACCACGGTGAAGAAGCCGTACAGGCCGATGTGGGCGTGGGCGACCGTGAAGTGGGTGAAGTGGGTGATCGTGTTGATGCTGCGCAGAGCTTCAAAGGAGCCCTGGATGGAGCTGACGGTGTACATCATGCCGCCCAGCACGATGAAGCGCAGGGTGGGCGAGTGGATCAGGGTGCGGAAGTGACCCTTCATGGTGTAGTGCTGGTTGATGGAGAAGGCCAGCACGGGAATGATCATCATCATGCTCTGCACGATGGACAGGGTGACCATCCACTGGGGCACGGGACCGCCCACCAGGTGGTGGCCGCCGACCTGGCCGTAGAAGAACGCCAGGCCCCAGAAACCCACCAGGGACAGGTTGTAGGAGGCGATGGGCTGGCCGATGATCTTGGGCAGGAAGTAGTACACCGAAGCCAGAGCCATGGGGGTGTAGAACAGGCCCAGCACGTTGTGGCCGAACCACCAGTTCATCGTGGCCTGCTCGACGCCCACGTGCACGGCGGGCAGGTTGCCGACCAGGAACAGGATGGGGAACCAGAACAGGGCCGCGCCCATGTACCACACGGACACGTACAGGTGATGGGTGCGACGGTTCTGCAGGGTGAACACCAGGGGCAGGGCCGCCAGGGCGCCGCCGATCACCAGCAGGATGTCGATCTGCCAGGGCATTTCCAGCCATTCCATGCCGTCGGTGATCCCCACGGCGATGCTGCCCAAGCCCGCGATCAGGCCGGCGTTCCACAGGGCGCCGCCCAGGATGGCGAAACGCGCGCCCATCAGGGGCGTCTTGAACAGGCGGGGCAGCATCCACATGGCCACGCCGAAGGCGGCCATGGGCGCCCAGCCGTAGGCGACGGCGTTCAGGTGCAGCGTGCGCATGCGGCCGAAGGTCATCCAGGCGTACTGGGTCAGGAAGTCGGGTTCGTGCAGCTTGATCGAGCTGATCAGACCGGCCGTGGAGGCCACGATCAGCCAGACAATGGCACAGGACAGAAACATGAACGTGACGTAGGCCGAGGAGCGGTCGGCTTCCACGCGCTCGGCCAGCTCCACGCTCAGGGCGCGGTGCGCGTCGGCGGAAATGGCGGCCTCGCCCATTTCCTTCTGCAGGGCCAGGCGCTGCTCAGGCGTGGCGGAGGGATCGTCGACCTGACCGATTTCGCCTTGGGAGAAGATCTCCTTGGCGGCGGCCGGGCTGTCGTCGAAGAAGTTGCGGCGTAACGACCAGATGAAGACGAAAAGTCCGGTTACGGACAATATGAAAGCTAAAAGCAGTATTGAAACGGTATTCACAATGATCCAGGCCTGGTTAATGTGAAGCTGCCAAGCAGCTCAGCGGCACTTGACGCGTCGCAGATCAAAAGAGAGTGGACGCAAGAAATCTGCGACTGCCTAGGTCGCGAGAGCCGCCATGTTAAAACAACCGTCTGTTACGCCTTGATAAAGCCCCCAGGCAACGCGGGGTTTATTGAGACAGAACAAATACGGACACGACTTTTTTTGGTATATGGGCAGCGGCCATTATAGGCGAGGGTAAACCCTCGTGACATGGCTGTTTCAATTTCTCCCTTACCTGGCTTGCAGTTTATCCTAGGACAAAGAACAAAACCACCCATGTCCTCACATTTTGTCTGCGTTCCTGTCCGTAGCTGTCATAACAGATCGAATATATCCTCGTCACAATTTCGCCACATTCATATAAGCTGATAGCGCCTATAAAAATCAGGACCAGTCCCTTTGCCGGCCGGGGAGATGCGCGTGCACGCTCAGCGGTCGAGAAAGTACAATCGAGCGAAGACTCACACCGACCGGGCTCGCCCCGGACCGAATCAAGGACACCACTATGGAATGCACAATCGACTGGGGCGGCTCCGAAGGCATGCTCTTTGTCGCCCGCACGGGCAGCGGCCACGTGACCGCCATGGACGGCGCGCCCGAAGGCGGCGGCAACAACCTCGCCCCCCGCCCCATGGAGATGCTGCTGACCGGGGTAGGCGGCTGCGCAGCCTACGATGTCGTGCTCATCCTGAAGCGCGGCCGGCACGCCATCACCGGCTGCCAGGTCAAGCTCACGGCCGAACGGGCCGACACCGACCCCAAGGTCTTCACCCGCATCCACTTCACTTTCGTGGTGACCGGCAAGGACCTGCCCCGCACGGCCGTGGAACGCGCCGTGCAGCTCTCGCACGACAAGTACTGCTCGGCCTCCGCCATGCTGGGCAAGACCGCCGAGATCACCTATTCCATCGACATCCAGCAAGCCTGAGACCGCCATGTCCGCACATCCCTACGAAGACCTGCTGCGCCTGGTCTACACCCAAGGCACTCCCAAGACCGACCGCACCGGCACGGGCACCCGTTCGGTGTTCGGCCACCAGATGCGCTTCGATCTTTCGCAGGGCTTTCCCCTGATCACCACCAAGAAGCTGCATACCCGCAGCATCTTCATCGAGCTGCTGTGGTTCCTGCGCGGGGATTCCAACGTGCGCTGGCTGCAGGAACGCGGCGTCACCATCTGGGACGAATGGGCGGATGCGGACGGCAATCTGGGGCCGGTCTACGGCGTGCAGTGGCGCTCCTGGCCCGCGCCGGACGGGCGCCACATCGACCAGATCAGCCAGGTCGTGGAACAGATCCGCCGCAACCCCGACTCCCGCCGCCTGATCGTATCCGCCTGGAACGTGGCCGACGTCGGCCAGATGGCCCTGCCGCCCTGCCACGCCCTGTTCCAGTTCTACGTGGCCGACGGCAAGCTGTCCTGCCAGCTCTACCAGCGCAGCGCGGACATTTTCCTGGGCGTGCCCTTCAACATCGCCAGCTACGCCCTGCTGACGCACATGGTGGCCCAGCAATGCGACCTGGACGTGGGCGACTTCATCTGGACCGGCGGCGACTGCCACCTGTATTCGAATCACTTCGAGCAGGCCGAGCTGCAGCTCGCGCGCGAGCCCCGCCCCTACCCCACGCTGACCATCAAGCGCAAGCCCGCCAGCCTGTTCGACTACGAATTCGAAGACTTCGAGATCACCGGCTACGAACCCCACCCCCACATCAAGGCTCCCGTCGCCGTATGACTACGCTTCCCGCCATCCGCCTGGTCGTGGCCTACTCGGCCAACCGCTGCATCGGCAAGGACAACGCCCTGCCCTGGCGCCTGCCCTGCGACCTGCAGCATTTCAAGCGCGTCACCATGGGCCTGCCCATCATCATGGGCCGCAAGACCTGGGAATCCCTGGGCCGTCCCCTGCCGGGGCGCCCCAACCTGGTCATCAGCCGCAACGCGGACTACCCGGCGCCCGGCGCCCAGGTCTTCACCGACCTGGAACAGGCCCTGCGCGCCTGCCCCGATGCCGGGACAGTCTGCGTGATCGGCGGCGAGCAGCTCTTCCGGCTGGCCCTGCCCCTCGCCCAGGAATTGGTCGCCACGGAAATCCACGCCTTTGTGGCCGGCGACACCTTCTTCCCCGAGCTGTCCGCCAGCCAGTGGAAAGAAGTCGAGCGCCTGCCCCAGCCCGCCGAGAACGGCCTGAAGTTCGACTTCGTCACCTACCGGCGCGCCACCTGAAGCTGGCAGGGGCTCCCTCCTAGGGGTTTTTGCCAAGACGGCGGCGCTTTGCAGCGCAGCAAGGACGCGAGACAATACAGATGCACGGTCAGCAGACCGTCAGGTTTCGTGTGTCCTTCTTCCTGGAATGCGCCATGATCCGTCCCCCCGCCAGCCCCGACCTGTCTTCTCTCTGGATGCCGTTCACGGCCAATCGCCAGTTCAAGCAGAACCCCAAGCTGCTGGCCCGCGCCAAAGGCATGCACTATTACACGGCGGACGGACGCCCCATCCTGGACGGCACGGCGGGCCTGTGGTGCGTGAACGCCGGACACGGCCGCGCCCACATCATCGAGGCGCTGACGCGCCAGACCATGAACCTGGACTACGCGCCCAGCTTCCAGCTCGGCCACGAGGACGCCTTTCGCGCCGCCCAGGCGGTGGCCGGCCTCATGCCCGACGGGCTGGACCGCATCTTCTTCACCAATTCCGGCTCGGAGTCCGTGGACACCGCGCTGAAGATCGCCCTGGCCTACCATCGGGCCCGCGGACAAGGGCAGCGCACGCGCTTCATCGGCCGCGAACGCAGCTACCACGGCGTGGGCCTGGGCGGCATCTCGGTGGGCGGCATCACCGCCAACCGCCGGGCCTTCTCGCCCATCCTGATTCCCGGCGTGGACCACCTGCCCCACACGCACAGCCTGGAACACAATGCCTTTACCCAGGGGCAGCCGGCCTGGGGCGCGCATCTGGCCGACCACCTGGAAGGGCTCATCGCCCTGCATGACGCCAGCAACATCGCCGCCGTGATCGTGGAGCCGCTGGCCGGATCGACCGGCGTGCTGGTCCCCCCCCAGGGCTATCTGGAGCGCCTGCGCCAGATCACGAGCAAGCACGGCATCCTGCTCATTTTCGACGAAGTCATCACCGCGTTCGGCCGCCTGGGGGACAACACCGCCAGCCAGTACTTCCACGTCACGCCCGACCTGATCACGCTCGCCAAGGGCATCAGCAATGCCGCTGTGCCCGCCGGGGCGGTGGCCGTACGGCGCGAGATTCACGATGCCATCCTGGACGCCAGCCAAGGCGGAATCGAATTCTTTCACGGCTACACCTATTCCGCCCACCCGCTTGCCACGGCCGCCATCCTGGCCACCCTGGAGATCTACCAGGATGAGGCGCTGTTCCAGCGCGCCCGGCGCCTGAGCCCCTACTTCGAACAGGCGGCCCACTCCTTGCGCGGCAGTCCGCACATCATCGACATCCGCAATCTGGGGCTGGTGGCCGGCATCGAACTGGCCAGCCGCGCGGGCGCGCCCGGCGCGCGCGCCGCCGAAGTCTTCAACGCCTGTTTCGAGCAAGGGGTGCTGGTGCGCTACACCGGCGACACCATCGCCATTTCTCCGCCGCTGATCGTGGAGCAGGAACAGATCGATCAGATATTCAGCACCATTCGGACAGCCTTGAAGAACGTGCGCTAGGTTTTTCGTGATTCTTCAGAAGTTCCCCAGAGGTGGACGGGCAGGCCGATAACAGACTGGTCTTGGTGACGACTCCGCCCGGGAAAAGACAGGGCCGGTCCGGGCTGACGGCTTGCCGGCGCCCCTGGCCGGCAGCAGGCGCCGGGCGCCTCTTGAGCTTGCCGCGTGGTTCACACCGAACCCCTGGCCCGCTTTCACAACAGGCAAAACAATGCCTCCCGAAGGAGGCATTGCGTACGGCATGACGCGCCCAAGACCGGTTGTTTACTCGGCCACGGCCTCGTAGCCGGAGCCGTCCAGCAGGCCGTCCAGGTCGGCGGGATTGTCGGCCTTGAGCTTGAAGATCCAGGTATCGAACGCCGCCTCGTTGATCAGGTTGGGCGAATCGGACAGCGCTTCGTTGAACTCCACCAGTTCGCCCGCGACGGGCGCATAGATGTCCGACGCGGCCTTGACCGACTCGACCACGCCGGCCGTCTGGCCGGCTTCCAGGCGCGTGCCGGGTGTGAACTCACCCACGAACACCAGATCGCCCAGTTGGTCCTGGGCAAAGTCGGTGATGCCCACCAGCACCACATCGCCGTCTGCCTTGGCCCACTCGTGGGTGGCCACATATTTTCTATCGTCAGGTAGCTGCATGCGCCCCCCTTAAAAACAAAAAGTGCTTGTTGCCTAAACTATAAACCACGCCCGGGATCAGCGCTGAGCGAGCGCGCGCAAGCCGCCGCCGACGCCCATGCCCACTGGAAATTGTAGCCGCCCAGCCAGCCGGTCACGTCGACCGCCTCGCCGATGAAGTACAGGCCGGACACCTTGCGGGCCTCCATGTTCTTCTGATTCAGCTCGCGCGTGTCCACTCCGCCGCTCATGACCTCGGCCTTCTTGTAGCCGGCCGTGCCGCTGGGCTTGAGCTGCCAGGCATTGATGACCTGCCCGACCGTGCGCAGCACGCGGTCCGGCAGGTCCGCCAGGCGCTGCTGGCCCACGCCCCTGGGCAGCAGGTCCGAGGTATCCAGCCACTGCTCCACCAGGCGGCGCGGCCACAGGCTCGAGAGGACCGTGACCAGGAGCTGGCGATTGCCGGGCTTGGCGTCCAGCAATTGCTGGCCTATGTCCTGGCCGGGAGCCAGGTCCACGGTGATCCCCTCGCCCGACTTCCAGTAGCTGGAAATCTGCAGGATGGCCGGACCGGACAGGCCGCGGTGCGTGAACAGCAGATCCTCCAGGAAGGCCTGGCGCTGCTTGCCGGCGCCCGTGCTGACTTCCACTTCCAGCGCCATGCCGCTCAGCGAGGAAAACGGACGCCAGTCCCGGCCGTCGAAAGTCAGCGGAACCAGGGCCGGGTGCGGCTCGATGACCTTGAGGCCGAAGTGCCGGGCCACGCGCAGCGCATAATCCGTGGAGCCCAGTTGCGGGATGGCCATGCCGCCGGTGGCGATGACCACCTGGCGCGCCTGCAGGTCGCCCTGGCTGGTGCGCAGCACGAAGCCGGCCTCGATGCGGCCTATGGATTGCACCGAACAGGGCATGCGCCAGGACACCTGCCCTTTCAGGCATTCCTGGCGCAGCATCTGGATGATGGACTCGCTGGAATCGTCGCAGAACAGCTGGCCCTTGTGCTTTTCGTGGTAGCCGATGCGGTAGTCGCGCACCAGCTGCAGAAAATCCTGCGGCGTATAGGCCGCCAGGGCGGAACGGCAGAAGTGCGGATTCTGCGAAATGAAGTTTTCCGGAGAGGTCCCGGTGTTGGTGAAATTGCAGCGGCCGCCGCCGGAGATGCGTATCTTCTCGGCGAGCTTTTCCGCGTGATCGATCAGCACGACCCGAAGGCCGCGCTGGCCGGCCATGCCGGCGGCCAGCATGCCGGCCGCCCCTGCGCCAATGACGGCGACGTCGAAAAATGGTGCCACTCTGCTTTACTCGCCAGCCTCGGATTCGCGGATGCAATCCACGTAGTAGCGCGGCAGGCCGTCAGGACCGATATCCTGGGCCAGGCCGTGCACGTAGGTTTCAAAGCCGGGGAAGCGGGCGTTGAATTCACGCGCGAACTGCAGGTATTCCACGATGCGCGAGTTGAAGCGCTCGCCGGGGATCAGCAGCGGGATGCCGGGCGGGTACGGGGTGAGCAGCACGCCGGTGACGCGGCCTTCCAGTTCGTCGATGCCCACGCGCTCGATCTCGCGGTGCGCCATCTTGGCGTAGGCGTCGGACGGCTTCATGGCCGGCACCATGTCGCTCAGGTAGACCTCGGTGGTCAGGCGCGCCAGGTCGTACTTGCGGTAGGCTTCGTGGATCTGCTGGCACAGGTCGCGCAGGCCCATGCGCTCGTAAGTGGGCTGGGCCTTGCAGAAGTCCGGCAGGATGCGCCACATGGGCTGGTTGCGGTCGTAGTCGTCCTTGAACTGCTGCAGGGCCGTCAGCAGCGTGTTCCAGCGGCCCTTGGTGATGCCGATGGTGAACAGGATGAAGAAGGAATACAGGCCGGTCTTCTCCACCACCACGCCGTGCTCGGCCAGGTACTTGGACACCAGGGCGGCCGGAATGCCGTGGTCGGCAAAAGTGCCGGAGATGTCCAGGCCGGGGGTGATGACCGTGGCCTTGACCGGGTCCAGCATGTTGAAGTCGGTCGGCAGCTTGCCAAAGCCGTGCCATTCGGCGCCCGAACGCAGGATCCAGTCCTCGCGGTTGCCTATGCCTTCCTCGGGCAGGCGGTCCGGACCCCAGACCCTGAACCACCAGTCGTCTTCCCCGTACTCGCCGGACACCTTGCGCATGGCGCGACGGAAATCCATGGCCTCGCGGATGCTTTCCTCGACCAGGGCCGTGCCGCCGGGCGGCTCCATCATGGCCGCGGCCACGTCGCAGGACGCAATGATGGCGTACTGCGGGCTGGTGCTGGTGTGCATCAGGTAGGCTTCGTTGAAGACGTTGCGGTCCAGCTGGCGGTTTTCCGCATCCTGCACCGTGATCTGCGAGGCCTGCGACAGGCCCGCCAGCATCTTGTGCGTGGAGTGCGTGGCGTAGATCATGGTGTCCTTGCTGCGCGGACGATCGGCGCCGATGGCATGCATGTCGTGATAGAAGTCGTGGAAGGCGGCGTGCGGCAGCCAGGCTTCGTCGAAATGCAGCGTGTCGATTTCCGAATCCAGCGTTTCCTTGATCATCTCGACGTTGTAGATGACCCCGTCGTAGGTGGACTGGGTCAGCGTCAGGATGCGGGGCTTCTTGTTCTTGGCGTTGCGCGCGAAGGGGTTGGCCTCGATCTTGCGGCGGATGTTCTCAGGCTGGAATTCTTCCTGCGGGATGGGGCCGATGATGCCCAGGTGGTTGCGCGTCGGGCGCAGGAACACCGGGATGGCGCCCGTCATGGTGATGGCGTGCAGGATGGACTTGTGGCAGTTGCGGTCCACCACCACCACGTCGTCGTTGGCCACGTTGGCGTGCCAGACGATCTTGTTGGAGGTGGACGTGCCGTTGGTCACGAAGAAGCAGTGATCCGCGTGGAAGATGCGCGCGGCATTGCGCTCGGCCTCGGCCACCGGGCCGGTGTGGTCCAGCAGCTGGCCCAGTTCGTCCACGGCGTTGCAGACGTCGGCGCGCAGCATGTTCTCGCCGAAGAACTGGTGGAACATCTGGCCCACCGGGCTTTTCAGGAAGGCGACCCCGCCCGAGTGCCCCGGGCAATGCCAGGAGTAGGAACCGTCCGAGGCGTAGTTCACCAGCTCGCGAAAGAACGGCGGCGCCAGGCTGTCCAGGTAGGAGCGCGCTTCGCGTATGATGTGCCGGGCCACGAACTCGGGCGTGTCCTCGAACATGTGGATGAAGCCGTGCAGTTCACGCAGGATGTCGTTGGGGATGTGCTGCGACGTGCGCGTCTCCCCGTACAGGTAGATGGGGATGTCCTCGTTGCGAAAGCGCAGCTCGCCGATGAAGGAGCGCAAATTCATGATCGCATTGGCGACATCCTCGGGGGAGTCCACGTCGAATTCCTCATCGTCGATCGACAGGATGAAGGCGCTCGCGCGGCTTTGCTGCTGCGCAAAAGAACTAAGGTCACCATAGCTGGTGACCCCGAGAACTTCAACGCCTTCGGCCTCTATCGCGGCGGCCAGGGCTCGGATGCCCAGGCCTGACGCGTTTTCGGAACGGTAGTCTTCGTCGATGATGACGATGGGAAAACGAAACTTCATTCCAGAACTCCTAGGTACGGGGCAAGGTGACGCCCAGCTGACCCTGATATTTGCCGCCGCGGTCGCGGTACGACACTTCGCAGATTTCGTCGCTTTCGAAGAACAGCATCTGCGCGCAGCCCTCGCCGGCGTAGATCTTGGCCGGCAGCGGGGTGGTGTTGGAAAACTCCAGCGTCACGTGGCCTTCCCATTCGGGCTCCAGCGGCGTGACGTTGACGATGATGCCGCAGCGGGCATAGGTGCTCTTGCCCAGACACATGGTGAGCACGCTGCGCGGGATGCGGAAATATTCGACCGTGCGGGCCAGCGCGAAGGAATTGGGCGGGATGATGCACACGTCGCCCACGAAATCCACGAAGGACTTCTCGTCGAAGGCCTTGGGGTCCACGATGGTCGAATTGATGTTGGTGAAGATCTTGAATTCGTTGGCGCAACGCACGTCGTAGCCGTAGCTGCTGGTGCCGTAGCTGACGATGCGCTGCCCGTCCACGCTGCGCACCTGGCCGGCCTCGAAGGGTTCGATCATGCCTTCGGCAGCAGCCCGCCGAATCCAACGGTCGCTTTTGATACTCATAGGAAATTAGCCGCCTTAAATCAGTAACCGGGTATTTTATCGTTTACATGCAAGCTTGACCCACACGACGCGCAAAAACGACATTCATGCGGCTTGCGCGCCCGTTTCCCGGCGGGCGCGCTTTCTTGGAACCTGTGCATGGTCCTAGTCCTGGGAGAACCAGCGGTAGATCAGGGCC
Organism: Pseudomonadota bacterium; assembly: GCA_023425645.1. Lineage (GTDB taxonomy): Bacteria > Pseudomonadota > Gammaproteobacteria > Burkholderiales > Burkholderiaceae_B > Alcaligenes. Next base: position 29,119 of record JAFACG010000026.1, on the reverse strand, counting down.
AGGCCGTTGACCGTGCCGGCGCTCAGTTCCGCCGTCAGGCCGCGCGCCAGGCGGTAGCTGGCGCGCCCCACCGTCCCGGTGTCGGCCATGGCCTGCTGCAGGCTGACCGTGATGTCGGACGTAAGCCCCTTGGAGATCGCCAGGAACTTGCGCTCCACGTCGCTGGTGCCGCTGTTCAGGGATTTGACCACACTTTCCACCGGCAGGATGCTGCCCGGGCTGCCCAGGTCGCCCGAACGCATGGCGACCTCGTCGATGCCGAACTTGCGGTAGAACGGTTCGCCGTCGCCCAGGAAGGAGGTGCCCACGCTCAGCAGCAAGGCGATGTCCCCGCCCGAGTCGTCGGGTCCGTGTCCCAGCAGCAGCCAGGACAGCTTCTCCACTTCGCTCACTTCCGGATAGGACACCAGGTCGATGCGCGGCCGGCGCGCCGTGCCGGCCACCTTGACGCCGGCCTGCACGGCCTGGTCGGTGCGCAGGGCCTCGATGTCCAGGATGGGCGAGGTGATGTCGCCCTGGAAGGTCACGGTACCGCGCCTGAGCAGCAGCTTCTGCCCGTACAGTTCGATGCGCCCGCCGCGGGTGCGCAGCGCGCCTATGCCCGTCAGCTTGCCGCCTATCATGGTGATCTTCAGGTCCCCCACCAGGCCGGAGTTCACGCCGTAGCCGGTCAGGTAGAAGCGCGGCCCCAGATCCACGTCGATCTCCATCGTCATGTCCGTAGTGCCCTCGACCTCCTGGTCCTGCAGCGTCTGGCCGGCGCGCAGCACCACCACGTCGCTGTCCACGGTGGGGATGCCGCCCAGCATGTCCAGGTTGAACCAGCCCGCGTCCGCCACCACTTTGCCCTGGATGGCGATGCGCGGCAGATCCATGTCCAGGTCCAGCCGGCCTGTCATCATGGCGTAGCGGTCGGCACGCTGCACGATGGGAAAGCGCAGGATGTCCACCGCAAAGGTCCCCTGCTGGTTCACCAGGTTCCATTGGCCCGACACCGTCAGCTTGCCGCCCTTGGCGTCGGGGCTTTCCTTCAGCCAGGTCGCCGTGCGCCACTCCTGGGGTTCCACGCGCGGCGTGGCCGGGAAGGTCAGACTTTCCAGGCGGAAGACGTCGCCGTCGAAACGTGCGTCCAGGCTGCCGTCCAGCAAGCGTATGCCGTCGTCCAATCGCGTGAAGCGCAGGTCTCGGCCGGTCACCGTGCCGCGGCTGGTCCAGGCCCACTTGGCGCCCACATCGATGTTCACATCGGCGTTCAGGCGCCCCCCCAGTTCCATGGCATCGCCCAGGAACAGGCTGGTCCAGCCCAGGTCGTCGATGTTGGCCTTGACGTTGATCTTCTTGGCATCGCCGTCACGCAGGGCGATCCCGCCGCCCGGCGTGGCATGCACCACTGTTTCCGCCGTGGCGCTCAGGTAGCCCATGCGCTGCGTGCGCACGTCCAGCAAGGCGTCCAGGCGGCTGCGCCCGCCCGAACCGGGCGTGGCCTTGAGCGTCAGGCTCATGTCCTGCAGGCCCAGCGGAAACGGCGGCTCGGCCGGCACCTGCACGTCGCCGCTGACGCGCTGGATGCGCGCCTGCCCCGCCAGGGCCCCGGCAAAACTCAGGTTCCAATCGGCCTTGACTTCGATCTCGTCCGGACGGGTGTTCTTGCGCGAGGCGACTTTCACGCCGCCCTTCTTTTCCTGGGCCTGTTCCTCCACGCCCAGCTTGCGCATCAGCCGCTCGATGCGCGGCTGGGACAGGACGAGGTCCGTCAAGGCGCCCTGGCTGGCCCACTGGCCAGCCTGGTAACGGGACTCCTGGTGCCGCAAGGCCACCCAGGACTGGCCGTCCATGGTGGTGGCGATCGTCGTTGCGCCGATCCGCAGCGACCAGGGCGTCGCAAGGGCCTGTTGCGCGGCGGTGGAGGCCGGCGGCGCTTCGCCGGCCGCCGGGACGCCGGCCGCCGGTGTTTCGGCCGGGCTTTCCGGCGTCGGCGCTTGAGCGGACGAGGCAGACTCCTGGACGGGCAATTCCCGGCCGAGCTCCTGCAGGCGCTCGGGCTCGGGCTCGGGCGGCGTCAGTGCCGCGGTGAACAGCACGGGCATGGCGGACTGCAGCTTGGCACCCAGGCCGGCGTGATCAGCCGCCAGGCGTGTGACGCGGCCGTCCCAGAATGCCGCCTTGCCTTGCCCGGCGAAATTCCAGCTGCCTTCCAGAGCCAGGTCGGCCTGCGCCAGACCCTGCCCCAACTGGTCGCGCTTCGTGCCGCCCAGGTCATACCGCGCCTTGAGCTCCAGCCCGTGCCGCGCGATCGCCCCCCTGAGCTTGCCTTCGGCCGACACCGTGCCCAGTTCCAGGCCCGGCCACAGTTGCCCGGCCCGCGGCACCTGGACCTGCAGGTCCAGCATGCTGTCAGGCTCGCCAAACCCGCCTTTCAGGGCGATGCGGTTGTCGCCCACCTTCAGGTCCGTCAGGGCTTCGGACACCGTCAGGCCGCGCCACCAGTCCGCGCTGCCGGGCTGGGCGGGCGAGGCCACGTGCGCCTTGATCTGTCCGGCGGCCGGCTGCCGATTCCAGCGACTGCCCTGCAGCAGCTGCACGTCCACATCGGCCGTCACCAGCTGAGCCTTGTCCACCAGCAGCACATCGAAGCGGCCTTGCCCGTTGATGAGGGCGTCAGGCAGCACATCGCCCAGCAGGGCGTGCAGATCCAGCCTGTCGCTGCGGAACTGCCCCTTGAAATGATCCTTGATGTGTCCCTCGTCCTGCTGGGCGTCCCAGGCAAAATCGGCATCGAGCTTCGATTGGTCGGGCAGTTGCAAGGCCACGGTCGCCTGGCGCACGGGCACGGCGGCCAAGGGCGTCAAGTCCGCCCGGGCATCCAGATGATAGCCCTGGCCGCTGCCCTGCAGCGTCAGCGCCGCCTGCTCCAGCGAACCGTCCAGCGTCAACTGCGCATTGATGACGCAGTCGGGAAGCGGTTCGGGTTCCGGCACGGCCACGGGCTCAGTGATGCGCTCATCGCCGCTGGCGGCGGGCGCGCCGGCCTCAGACGCGGCTGCTTCGGATTGCACAGCGTCGGGAACGCCTGTCTTGCCGTCCGGTTTTGACGCGGCGGGAGTCCCGCCCTGGCGCGCCGCCGGCGCCGCCTCCTTCGGGGCGTAGCCGGGCAGGTATTGTCGGGCGCATACGGGCGATTCAGGCGTCAGGCCCCGCGCGATGATCTGCACATCGGCCCGGGCCGGGAACGGCGCTTCGAAACGGGCCAGGTCGACCTCGCCCTGCAGCCCAGCGCGCATGAACTCGTTGGCCAGCATCAGATCGTACAGGCGCAGCTGTCCGCCCTCCGTTCCCACCGACAGCGCCGCCGACAGATCGGCGACGGCCAGCGGCAGAGGCGCGCCGTCCTGCGTCAGCATGAATTGGCCCAGTGCCAGCTTGTCCACCGCGATATGGACGGGCAGCTCGGGCATCTGGAACGGTTCGTCCGGCTTGGGCTCGGCCGGCGTGGTCAGTGCGACGTCCACTTTCTGCGCGCTCAGCTCCACCACATGCAGGCGGCGTTCCAGCAGCTCTTTCCAGTTGGCCTGCAGGCGCAGGCGCTCGATGTCCACGCGCGTGTCCGGCAGGTCCAGCACCAGGTGATCGATGCTCAGGCCGTCCCACACCGAACCGCGTACGCCCTGGGCGCTGCCGTTGGCATGGGGCAGGGCGGTGCGCAGCGCCCAGCGCGTGCCGGCCTCGCTGGCCAGGACCCAGTACGCGAAGCCGCAGACCAACAGCAGGGCCATGACCACGAAGGGTATGCCCCACAAGGCAAAACGACGGAACCAGCGCCGCAGAAAAGCCATCAGAATGCGATTCCCAAAGAAAAACTCAGGCGCAGGCGCTTGTCCCGCTGCCCGTACGCCACGTCGATATTGAACGGACCGGCCGGCGTGCGCACCACGGCGCCCAGGCCATAGCCCCAGGCCAGCTTCATGCCGCTAAAGCTAGGGGCTGCGTCGCCCACATCCACGAACGCGCGCATGCCGTACATGCTGGTGAAGAAATGCGTGTATTCCACGCTGGCCACGGCCAGGGTCGGCGCGCCCACCACGGCGTCATTCAACTGCAGGCCTATGCTCTGGAACTTGTAGCCGCGAATGCTGCGCGCACCGCCGGTCCTATACCCGAAGTCCGGCGGAGTGCGGTCGGTCATGCGCCAGACCTTGCCGATCTCGCCGCGCACCGACAGCACGTCCCATTCGCCGATGGGCCACCATTGCTGCAGGCGCAGATTGGCGCGATAGAACGGCTCGCCCCGGTCCAGCGTGATGCCCGCGCCCAGTCCCAGGTCCACCAGATTGCCTTCGCGCGGATCGTATTTCTTGTCCACGTCGCGCCGCAGCCACTGCCAGGTCGCAATAGCCGACGGCACCTCCCGCGTGGGCAGGCCGGCGATCTTGGTCTTGTCCCAGGCGCCCAGCAGGCCCCATTCGGTTTCGTACTCGACCCGGCTCTTGCCGGCGGCCTTGCGTTCCTGGCGCAGCTTCCAGCCGAACGCCGCGCGGGCCGTATCCAGCCCTTCGACATCGGAACGATCATAGAGCAGCCCCAGGCTGTTCTTGTAGCCGCTGCGGGTGGGCGGCAGGTGCACATCATAGAAGGCGCGCTGGCGCTTCTTGTCCACGCCTATGCCGGCCTCGGTCCAGATGGGCAGGCCGAACACGATGTTCTGGCGGTAAAGACCCTCCACACGCACGCCGTGGTCGCTGTCCACGCCCAGGGAGCTGGTGAAGCGCTTGGCGGGCGCTTCGGTCACGCGCACCAGCACGGGCAGTTCCACTTCGCCGTCCGCGCGCACTTTCTGCAGGCTGGATTCGTCGTCCAGGGTGACGAAGGCGCCGCGAAAGAACGAGGTGGAGGCCAGCGATTGCTGCCACTCGTCCAGTTTGTCCTGGTCGTAGGGGTCGCCGGGTTCATAGCGCACATAGTGTTCGACCAGCGATTGCGGCACCCGCTTCAGGCCCGAGGTGACAAGCTGGCCCATGCGCACGCGCGGCCCGCTCTTAACCTTCAGCGACAGGTCGGCCACGCCTTCGTCGGCCAGGACCACGGCGCGCGTGCTGTCATAGCGCGCGTAATAGAAATCCTGGCGCTGCACGCTCTCCAGCAGATCCGCCTTGGCCGACGACCAGACCTTGTTCAGGAACGGATCGTCCGGCTTGAGGGGGAAGTCGGCCTTGATGCCTTCCAGCCGCACCTCGAACTCCGGCTGGGTGATCTGCCCCTTGAAGTCCAGGTCGACCTTGCGCACCCGGGTAAGTTCGCCCGGCTCGATGATGACGTCCCAGGTTTCTCCGCCTATGTCCTCGCCCACCTCCAGCGTCACCACCGAATCGAAATACCCCTGGGTTTCCAGGGCCGAGACGGTCGCATCGTGCGCCCGGCGGCGCAGGCGCGAGACTTCCCCCACGTCCTGGTCTTCAGCCAGGCGCGTGATGGCGCTGACGGCGCGCTGGATTTCCTTCAGGGCCTCGGGCGGCACGCCGCCCGGATCGATGACGACTTCGGGGACCGAGGCGGCCCAGGCCGGCCGGCTCAGGGCCAGCAGCAACAACAGGCAGAGGCCGGGTTTCAGCATAGGCACTCAGAGCGGACGAGGGACAACCTTGGGTCGCTGCGCCGACGTGTCGGGCGGCAGCTGGGAAAGATTGGCTGAAACCCGGTTGGCGATCTCCTGATAGAGGCGGGCCTCGGCGCTGTCGGCCGCGGCGATGACGGTGGGGGTGCCCGAATCGGTCTGGGCGCGGATGCTCATGGCCAGCGGCAGGGCTCCCAGCCAGGGCACGTTGAACTGGGCCGCCATGTCCCGCCCGCCATGCTGGCCGAAGACCGGGTCGGCATGGCCGCAATTGGAACAGATGTGCACGGACATGTTCTCCACGATGCCCAGCACCGGCACGTTGACCTTCTGGAACATGGACAGGCCGCGCTTGGCGTCGGCCAGGGCCAGGTCCTGCGGCGTGGTGACGATCACGGCACCGGTGAGCGGCACCTTCTGCGACAGGGTCAGGGCGATGTCGCCCGTGCCGGGCGGCATGTCGATGATCAGGTAATCCAGGTCGTCCCAGCGGGTCTGGGTCAGCAGCTGCGTCAGGGCCTGGGTGGCCATGGGGCCGCGCCAGATGGCCGGCGCGTCCTCGTCCAGCAGAAAGCCGATGGAATTGGCCTGCAGGCCGTGGCCGATGAGCGGCTCCATCATCTTGCCGTCGGCGCTGCGCGGGCGCTCGTGCAGACCCAGCATGATGGGCACGCTGGGACCGTAGATGTCGGCATCGAGCAGGCCGACGCGCGCGCCCTGCATGTGCAGCGCCAGGGCCAGGTTCACGGACGTGGTGCTCTTGCCCACTCCGCCCTTGCCGGAGGCAACCGCAATGATGTTGCGGATGTTGGGCATGGGGCGCAGGCCCTGCTGCACGGCATGGGTGCCGATGCGCGGGCTCAGGTGCAGCTGGGCCAGCTGCGCGCCCACGCCGGCCAGCGCCTGGACGATGCGCTCGCGCAATTGCCCCTGGATGTCGTAGGCCGTGTAGGGCAGATGCAAAGTGAGCGATACCTGGTCGTTTTCAATGATGTTTTCACACTTGCCCGCATCCACCGACAGCTTCTTAAACGTGTTGGGGTCGGTCACCCCAGCCAGGGCCTGCAGTACACGTTCGGAACTTACAGTCATTTGTCCAAAACCTTGCTATAAAGAAACATCACCATACCTTTAAACCAGAAGAATAGCGGATCAAAGGGAATTTTTTTGTACAGATAGTGTCATACTAACCCTATGAATACATTTAACCAGATTATCCGCACAGCCCTCTTTGTCTTGCTGACAATTTTCGGTGCAATCATGGCGTTTATTTTCATGGTTTCCACCGCGATTGCCATCGGCATCCTGTACATCGTGGCCCGCATCAGCGGCCGGCCCTTCGGGGTCAAGGCCTATTGGGACCAGCGCCGCCGTCCGGCCGCCCCCGCGATGCGTCCCGATGCGCCTCGCGCACAGGACGTCACCGACATAGAAATGCGCGAAATCCCCTGACAGCCCCGCCCGGGACGGGCGTGCGCCCGTCCCGGTCCGGCATGCGCCCCGCGGCCCGTGCAGCCGCGGGGCGTCTGATTGCGTTCCCGCTTCCTTGCCCACCGGCCCGTCCTGTCGCACCCGCGCGACCGCGTCCCCGCCGGCTGATCCTCATTGCCAGCAGAAGAGCGCAATTCGACATAAAATCGCACCTTCCCTTTTACACTTTTTTTCCTTTACGTCATGTCACGAACGATATTTGTCACGACCGCCCTGCCGTACGCCAACGGCTCGTTCCACATCGGCCACATCATGGAGTACATCCAGGCCGATATCTGGGTCCGGTCGATGCGAATGTCGGGACATACGCTGCACTTCGTCGGCGCGGACGACGCGCACGGCGCGCCCATCATGCTCAAGGCCGAGAGCGCCGGCATCACGCCCGCCCAGCTGGTGGACCGCATCGCCGCCGAGCGTCCGACCTACCTGAACGGCTTTCACATCCAGTTCGACCACTGGCACCGCACCGACTCCCAGGAGAACATCGCGCTGGCGCAGGACATCTACCGCTCGCTGAAGTCGGCCGGTTTCATCGACACGCGCACCATCGAGCAGTTCTATGACCCCGTCAAGGGCATGTTCCTGCCCGACCGCTACATCAAGGGCGAATGCCCCAAGTGTCACGCCAAGGACCAGTACGGCGACAGCTGCGAAGTGTGCAGCGCCGTCTATGCGCCCACCGAGCTGATCGAGCCCTACTCCACGCTGACCCGCGCGCGCCCCGTGCTCAAGACTTCCGAGCATTTCTTCTTCCGCCTGTCGGACCCGCGCTGCGTGGCCTTCCTGCAGGAATGGACCACAGGCACGAATGCCCAGGGCAAGCCGCGCCTGCAGTCCGAAGTGTTGGGCAAGACCCGCGAATGGCTGGGCACGGGCGAAGGCGCCGAAGCCTCCCTGAACGATTGGGACATCTCCCGCGACGAGCCCTACTACGGCATCCCCATCCCCGACGCCCCCGGCAAGTATTTCTATGTGTGGCTGGACGCGCCCGTGGGCTACCTGGCTTCCCTGAAAGCCTATTGCGCCAAGCAGGGCCTGGATTTCGACGCGTTGCTCGATCCCGAAGGCAATACCGAGCAGATCCACTTCATCGGCAAGGACATCGTGTACTTCCACGCCCTGTTCTGGCCCGCCATGCTGAAGTTTTCCGGCCGCAAGGTGCCCGACGCGCTGAACGTGCACGGATTCATCACCGTCAGCGGCGAGAAGATGTCCAAGAGCCGTGGCACCGGCATCTCGCCGCTGCGCTACCTGGAGCTGGGCATGGACGCCGAATGGATGCGCTATTACATGGCCGCCAAGCTCAATTCGCACGTCGAGGACATGGACTTCAACCCGGAGGACTTCATCGCCCGCGTCAACAGCGACCTGATCGGCAAGTACGTCAACATCGCCAGCCGGGCAGCCAACTTCATCAGCAAGCATTTCGACGGCCAGCTCGCCTATCAGGGCGACACGGCCGAGATGCAGGCCGAGCTGCAGGCCGTGGCCGAGAAGGTGCGCGCGGATCTGGAGAACCGCGAGTACGGCCGCGCCGTGCGCCAGATCATGGCCCACGCCGACCTCATCAACCAGGCCTTCGATACGGCGCAGCCCTGGGTCATGGCCAAGGGCATAGGCACGGCCGAGCAGGCCCAGAAGGACGCGCTGCAAGACATCTGCTCGCGCACGCTGGCCGGCTTCAAGGGCCTGTCCGTGATGCTGGCCGCCATTCTGCCCGCCCTGACCGATCGCGTCGCCCGCGAGCTGTTCGGCATGAACCGCAGCTTCGTCTGGAGCGACGCGGCCGAACTGCCCGGTCACATCGCCCCGTTCAAGCACTTGATGCAGCGCGTGGACGCCAAGCTGGTGGACGAGCTGCTGGCCCCGCCGCCCGCGCCCGTCGTGGTGCCCGGCGGCGAGCCCATCGCCGACACCATAGCCATCCAGGACTTCGCCAAGGTGGACCTGCGCATCGCCAAGATCGTGGCCTGCGAGCCCGTGGACGGTTCGGACAAGCTGCTGCGCCTGAGCCTGGACGTGGGCGAAGGCCGCCTGCGGCAGGTGTTCTCCGGCATCAAGTCGGCCTACCAGCCTGAAGACCTGGTCGGCAAGCTGACCGTGCTGGTCGCCAATCTGGCCCCGCGCAAGATGCGCTTCGGCGTGTCCGAAGGCATGGTCCTGGCCGCCAGCCACGCCGACGAATCCGTGGACAGCGGCATCTACGTGCTGGAACCCTTCCCCGGCGCCCAGCCCGGCATGCGCATCCACTGACGCCGCCGCCTGCCCGATAAAGAACCTCGCCCGCGGGCGAGGTTTTTTTATTGCGCGCCAGACTGGCTCCGCAACGGCCGGACCGACTACGGAGACAGGGGCTGAACATCCTGACTTGAACGGCCGGGTCGCCGCGTCGGATCAGGCAGGCTCGAACACTGCCATGGACTCCACGTGGCCGGTATGGGGAAACAGGTTCAGCACGCCGGCGGCGCACAGACGGTAGCGCCCCTGGTGCACCAGGATGGCGGCGTCGCGGGCCAAGGTCAGCGGTTCGCAGGAAACGTACACGATGCGTTGCGGACGGCGCTCGTCGGGCAGGCGGGCCAGGACTTCGGCAATGGCGCGAGCCCCTTCGCGCGGAGGATCCATCAAGACCTTGCCGACACGTCCCAGGCCGTCCCACCAGCTGCGGTCCGCCTCGAACAGATTGCGCTGCGCGAAATCGGTCCGGTCCAGCAGGCCGTGGGCGCGGGCGGCGTGGCGGGCGCGCTCCAGCAGGGCGGCGCTGCCCTCGACGCCGGTCACGAAGGCGGTCCGGCGCGCCAGCGGCAAGGTGAAATTTCCCAGGCCGCAGAACAGGTCCAGCACGCGATCCTGCTTTCCCGGCGCCAACAGCGCCAGGGCCTGGGACACCAGGCTGCGGTTGCTGGCAGGATTGACCTGGGTGAAATCCGTCGGCCGATAGGCAAAGCGCACGTCGAACTCAGGCAGGGCGTAAGCCAGTTCTTGTGCTGGCGGCACGGGATCCAGAGGCAGCGCCGAATCGGGCCCGCCCGCCTGCGTCCACCACTGCACGCCGTGTTCGCGTCCGAAGGACCGCAGGCTATCCTGGTCTTGCGGCGTCAAGGGCAGCAGATGCCGCAAGACCAGGACGCAGGCCGAATCCCCCATGGCCAGCTCGATCTGCGGAATGCGGTGGGGAATCGACAGGCCCGCGATCAGTTCCCGCAAGGCCGGCAGCAGCGCCGATACCGGCGCGGGCAGGACAAGGCACTGGCGCAGGTCGGCCACGTGCGTGCTGCCGCGCTCCCGAAAGCCGATGCGCAGCCCCTCCCCGTCCACCCGATAGACGGACAGGCGGGCGCGCTGCCGATAGGCCCAATACGGGCCATGGACCGGCGCCAGCAGGCGCTCGGGGCGCAGGCCGCCGACCCGTTGCAGGCTGTCTTCCAGGTGACGCTGCTTGACGGCCACCTGGGCGGAGGGCTCCAGATGCTGCATGACGCAGCCGCCGCAGACGCCGAAGTGCGGACAGGGCGGCTGGACGCGCTGGCTGCTGGTCCGCAGGATGTGCCGCAGCTCCCAGACCTGGTGGCGTCGGCCCCCGGCCGGATTGGCCACGCGCACCCGTTCGCCGGGCAGGGCGCCGTCCACGAAATGCGTGCAGCCGTCCTGTTGCGCAACGCCGCGCCCTTCCATATCCAGAGCTTCGATATCCAGTTCCATCATGTCCTGCCGGCGCTCCTTGGCCGTCCCGTTTGCCAGGCTGACATTGTAAAAGCGAAACCCGCTGAGACGGGCGCGGGCTGGCGCGGAGCAGGCATGGCCTCGAACAGGCCGTCCGGCGCATACACCGTCGCGACCGGCTCGGCCAGTTGCGCGCCATGGCGCCGCACGATATCCGCGATGCGCAGCAGGATGTCTTCCTTCACGTTCATGAACTCGTTGTAGTCCGTGCTGACCGTGAACGCATACAGGGACAGCTGCAATGAGCGTTCACCGCAGCTGTCGAAATTGAAAGCGAAGAAATCCTGCTGTATGCCCTTGTGTTCGCGCAGCATCTGCCGACACTCCTCCACGATGCGCGACATCACGCCCATGTCCATGTAGCGCAGGTGCAGGGTTTCCATGATGCGCCGCGCCGTCATGCGGGAATGGTTGATGATGGGCTGCGTGTTGAACATGGAGTTGGGCACATAGAAGGGCTTGCAGTCGAAGCCGATCAGGCGCGTGGCGCGCCAGCCTATGTGCTCCACCCCGCCGGCCAGTTCCGTGCCGGGAATGATGATGTATTCGCCTACCTTGAAAGGCCGGCTGGCGAAGATGGTCAGCCCGCCCAGCAGGTTGGCCACCAGGCTCTGGGCGGCGAAACCGATGGCGATGCCGCCCACTCCGCCGAAGGCCAGCACGCCCGCGATCGAGAAACCCAGGGCCTGCATCACTGTCAGCGCGGCGGTCAGCACGATGGAAGCCCGTACCAGCTTGCCGATGGCGTCCGTGGCCGTGGGATCCAGCTCATGGCGGCGCACGCGGGCGCGCGCCACCAGATTCTCCTGGACCTGGGTGCAGACCTTCAGGAAGTACCAGGTCACGACGGCGATCACCGCCACCATGGGAGCGGTGGGCAGGACGGCCGCCAGCATGGACGAAACATCATGCTCCACCAGCAGGCGCGCGGCCCCCGCCAGGCCCAGCACCCAGATCAGCGCCTTGAGCGGACCTGGCGCGCCGGCCAGGAAACCATGCACCCAGACGTGGCGCGTCGGATCGGTGCGCTGCGCCAGGCGCGCCATCACCCTGCTCACCACCATGCCGGCCAGCAAGGCGAACAGGATGATCATGAATACGGCCAAGACGTCGCCCCACTGCTCCAGCACGGCGGCGACTCTCTGATACAAGGAATACTCTTCCACGGTCAGTCGCTCCAGTTGTCGTGAGTGATCGGCGGGCCGCTCCGCGGTCCGCCGCCTGCGTCTTTTACGGTAACAGCCGCGCGCCCGCCGCTTCAAGTCGCCGTCGGGCCCCAAAGCCCGATACACTCTCGATCAGGCAGGCCCTTCGCAGACGACCCGCCCCACGCATTCTGAAGGAACCCCGGCATGGAAAAAGTGACCCCCGCCGACCTGGACCGGCACCGCAGCGCCCAACTCTCCACCTGGGTCAGCGTGGCCGTGAACATAGGCTTGAGCCTGCTGCAGATCGCCATCGGCCTGTACGCCAATTCGCGCGCCCTGATCGCGGACGCAGTCCATTCGCTGTCGGACCTTCTGTCGGATTTCGTGGTGCTGTTCGCCAACCGCCACAGCCGCAAAGGGCCGGATGCGGACCACCCCTACGGCCACCTGCGCTATGAGACTGCCGCCACCCTGGCCATCGGCGTGCTGCTGATCCTCGTGGGCCTGGGCATGGTGTGGAACGCCGTCACCGCGCTGCAGGACCCGGGCAGCATCGCGCCTGTCCACCCCGCCGCCCTGCTGGTCGCCTTCATCGCCCTGTGCGGCAAGGAACTGCTGTTCCGCTACATGCTGCGCGTGGCCAAGCGGGTGCGCTCCACCATGCTGGTGGCCAACGCCTGGCACGCGCGCTCGGACGCGGCCTCCTCGCTGGTGGTCAGCCTGGGCGTGCTGGCCAATCTGGCCGGCCTGCCGCTGGCCGACCCGCTGGCCGCCAGCATCGTGGGATTGATGATTCTGCGCATGGGCTGGAAGTTTTCCATCGGCGCCTTCCACGACCTGACCGACCGCGCCGTGGACCACGACACCGAGCAACGCATCGCCGCCCTGCTGCGCGAGACACCCGGCGTGCAGGGCATCCACGAGCTGCGCACGCGCAAGCTGGGCGACATGATCTGGGTGGAAGTGGACCTGGAGATGGATGGTTCCCTGACCATCGCGCAGGGCCACGCCATCGCCGTGCTGGCCCGCGAACGAGTCATGCAGGCCGAACCCGTGCTGGACGTCATGACGCACTTCGATCCGGTCGAGCCCAAGCCTCCCTCGTCCGGCGCTTGACCCTCACGTCGCGTCAGTCTTCATCATGCCGTTCTTTGACCTGGAGAACGGCATGACCTCTCGTACCGAACCTCGCGCTCCCAGCCGGACGGCCCTGCGCATGGCCCTGCAGCGCGCCGCCCACCAATTGCTGGACGAGCCGCGCGTGCTGGACGACCCCTACGCGCTGCGCATCCTGGGACCGGAAGCGCTGGACATGGCCGCCGACCCCTACCGCTACAACGATCCCATGAGCCGCCCCCTGCGCGCCGCCATCGTCGGCCGCAGCCGCTGGGCCGAGGGCGCGCTGGAACAGGCCGTCGCCCATGGCCTGCAGCGCGCCGTCCTGCTGGGCGCCGGACTGGAGACCTATTGCCTGCGCGCCCCGCCCGGGCTGCAACTGCTGGAGATCGACCACCCCGCCACCCAGAACTGGAAGCGCCGCCAGCTGGAACTGGCCGGATTGTTGCTGCCGGCCGGCGCCGTGCTGCAGCCCTGCGATCTGTCCCGCCAGGACCTGGGCGACTGCCTGTCCAGCGCAGGCGTGCTCCCGGACGAGCCCGTCTGCTTCGTCGCCCTGGGCCTGACCCCATATCTGCACGCGGATCACATACGCGACCTGCTGGCCTGCGTGGCGCGCTATCCCGCCGGCAGCAGCATCCTGTTCGACTTCCGGGTCGATCCCGCCGCGCTGGACCCCATCGAACGGATGCTGGACGGCGCGATGGCTCAGCAATGCGCAGCCGCCGGCGAACCCTGGCTCAGCGCCTATCATCCGCAGGACATGGATGGTTTGCTGGCCCGCCTCGGCTTTCGCTGCCGTACACTGTGGGGTACGGAAGAACTCAACGCCCGCTACTTCCACCGCCGCCGCGACGGGCTGCAAAGCGCAGGCGGCGGACTGCGCCTGATGCGGGCCGACGTCTGACCTCGACCACATCATGACCCCAGCCTCTCCCCCGGCGCTGCTGCGCGTCGGCGAACTGGCCCGCCGCGTCCACATGACCGTGCGCGCCCTGCACCATTACGACGACATCGGCCTGTTGCGGCCGCGCCATCGCAGCGCCGCGGGCTATCGCCTGTACGCCCAGGAAGACATCGCCCGCCTGCAGCACATCCAGGCGCTGCGCTCGCTGGGTCTGGGGCTGGCGCAGATAGGCCGCCTGCTCGATGAGCATCCTCAGGACATCGCCCCCCTGCTGCGGCGCCACATCCAGCAACTGGACCAGAAGATCGAGCGCCAGCGGCAGATGCGCGACGGCCTGTACAGCCTGCTCGATACGACGGGCAGGTCCTCCGACTGGCACGGGCGTCTGGAACTGATCGCCCTGTGCAATCGCTACCTGGCTCCGCAGGACAAGCAGGCCCCGCCCTTGCTGGAAGCGGACGGACGCTTGCGCGCGCCATGGAGGCGGCGGCTGCAGGGCCTGGAGCGCCTGCGTCTGAGCGGCGTACCCGCCGACCATCCCCGTGCGCGCCGCGCCGCGCGTCGATGGATGATTGCGCTGGAAGAAGAGACCCGGCGCGACCCCGCCCTGTTCCAGCAGCTGCGGCGCATGTTCAAGGACGAGCCCGCCCTGGGTCGTCGTACCGGCTTGAGCCCGGAGCTGGATCAATATCTGCTGCGGGCCTACGCCCATCACCGCCTGACCCTGTTCCAGCCCTACCTGAGCCCCGAGGCCTTCGCCTACCTCAGCGACCACTACCCCGATGCGCTGCCGCTGTGGCCGGATCTCATGGCGGACCTGCTGGACGCCGTGCAGCGAGGCGATGCGCCCGCCCACCCCCGGACCCAGGCCCTGCTGGATCGCTGGCTGGCCCTGCAGCAGCGCTATACCCTGGACGCAGCCGCCGCCAAGAACCTGCGTCTGGCGCAGGAAACCGAGCCGGGACTGCAAGAAGGAACATGGCTGCCGCCGGCCGTGCTCCAGCTGCTGAAAGAAGCGCTGGCGCTCCGCTCCCTAGATGTCTAGCTGAAGTCGGGGCCGGCGCTCGGGCGCCAGCATGTCCACCAGCACGCGCGCCAGCGCCCTGACCATATCGTCGGCGTTGGGCCTGTGCAGGATCGCCAGCTCGAAGGCGTCGATCACCGGCAGACCCTGCGCCCGCCCCAGTTCGACATGGTCGCTGGTGACGGCCCGGCGCGGCAGCAGGCTGATGCCCATGCCGTCGGCCACGGCGCCCTGGATGCCGCTCAGGCTGGAGCTGGTGAAGCTGATGCGCCAGCGGCGCCCCAACGACTCCACCGCGCTGATGATCTCCTCCCGGTACACGCCGCGGCGCGGAAAGGTCACCAGGGGAATGGGATCCAGGTGGAACACCGGATGGGCCGCGCTGTCCACCCAGGCGGTCTTCTCCGGCATGCAGGCCACGGCTTCGCGCGTATTGTGGCGCTGCTTGACCAGCACCAGGTCCAGTTCGCCCTGGTCGTAGGCCGCCATCAAGTCGCTGCTCAAGCCGCTGGTGACCTCCAGCTTGACCTGGGGAAAGCGCCGGTTGAAGCCCGCCAGGGCCTGCGTCGTGCGGCCGCTGGTGAAATCCTCCGGCACGCCCAGGCGCACCGTCACCGTGACGAAGGCGCCGGACAAGGCCTCGGACAACTGGTCGTTCAAGGCCAGCATCTGGCGCGCGTACCCCATCAGGGTCTGGCCCGCTTCCGTCGTGCTGACGCCGCGACTGCCGCGCTCCAGCAGCCGGTGTCCCACCATGTCCTCCAGCCGCCGCACCTTCTGGCTGATGGTCGACTGGGTGGAATGCAGCCGCGCGGCCGCCGTGGTGAAACTGCCGCAATCGACCACGGTGAGCAGGGCGCGCAGCAGGTCCAGGTCATACAAAGATCTATTTGGTTTTTCAATGGAAATCATGACAGCATTTGTTTTCCTAATGGTCTTCTGGACTTTTAGCATCCGCCCGCCGCTTGCACAAGCGCGTCGCCTTCGCTTGCCGGCGGCATCAAGTTCAGGCACATTCTCATTCCTGACAAGGTTTTACCCTTGTGATGGCTTACTGGGCCCCTGCCTCCCCCATTCTGACAGCGGCACACAACCGGGCATTTGAAAAACAAATACTAGGAATTAATACATTTAATTTGTACATATGGCCGCACATCGCTATCGTGTACCTGTCCCCGCGCATTGAAACGACGGCGTGCCTCTTCCGCCAGGAGGCCGGCACCGTCCGCGCCGTGCAGCGCGACAGGCGTTTCTAACTGAATCTCCATCGGAACCGTTATGTCCAAAGTCAATTACTACGCCCCTCCCGGCGGTCACCCACCCCAGACGCAACTGCTGACCGACCGCGCCATGTTCACCGAAGCCTACGCCGTGCTGCCCAAGGGCGTGCTGCAGGACATCGTGACCAGCTTCCTGCCCGGCTGGGAAAAAACCCGCCTGTGGGTTCTGGCCCGCCCCCTGTCCGGCTTTGCCGAGACCTTCTCCCAGTACATCGTCGAAGTCAGCCCCAACGGCGGCAGCAACAACCCTGAAGCCGACCCTGAAGCCGAAGGCGTGATCTTCGTGGTCAAGGGCCAGCTGGAACTGGTCCTGAACGGCACCAAGCATATCCTGGAAGAAGGCGGCTACGCATTCCTGCCTCCCTCGACCAACTGGACGCTGCACAACCGCTCCAACGACCTGGCCAACTTCCACTGGATCCGCAAGCGCTACCAGCGCGTGGAAGGCCTGGACGCCCCCGAAGCCTTCGTGACCAACGAAAAGGACATCACGCCCCTCGTGATGCCTGACACCGAAGGCCGCTGGAGCACCACCCGCTTCGTGGACATGTCCGACATGCGCCACGACATGCACGTGAACATCGTGAACTTCGAACCCGGCGGCGTGATTCCTTTCGCCGAAACCCACGTGATGGAACACGGCCTGTACGTGCTGGAAGGCAAGGCCGTCTACCGCCTGAACCAGGACTGGGTGGAAGTGGAAGCCGGCGACTTCATGTGGCTGCGCGCTTTCTGCCCGCAAGCCTGCTACGCCGGCGGCCCAAGCCGTTTCCGCTACCTGCTGTACAAAGACGTGAACCGCCACGCCAACCTGACGATCGGCGGCGCCCGCTGATCATCGGCTCCACGCAAAAAACCCGCTTAATGAACTGACCGCCGAAGGTTGGATCAATGCCCAACTTTTGGGGGTCAGTTCAGCCCGGCGGGCATTTTTTTGAGCAGCCGTTCCAGCGTCTTCCCGACTGTTCCACTGCCGGCGGTTTATTTACGTTTTCAGTCGTGCCTCCCTTCCCAAATTTTCTGATAATAAAAAACTAATGCGAATCATTATCATTAATATTTATTGGGATATTCTGTGCCTTCGCCGTCGCTATCATCCAAACAGGCTTGCGCCGCCATCGCCGTTGCTTCCGTCTTCACAACCGCCCAGGCGCAGAATGCGGGCGAGAGCGCCACCCTGGCGCCCATCACCGTCAAGAGCTCCGCCCAGGAAGAACCGGTCGGCTACGTCGCCCAGGACAGCGTCACGGCCACCAGGACCGATACGCCCCTCATCGAGATTCCCCAGTCCATTTCCGTCATCACCCAGGACCAGATGCGCGAACAAGGCGCGCAGACCCTGAACCAGGTGCTGCGCTACACCTCCGGCGTGGCGCCCGAGACGCGCGGCGCGGTCGCGTCCCGCCTGGACCAGTTCAATGTGCGAGGTTTCTCCGCCACCACCCTGCTGGACGGCATGCGCATCTTCGGCTCGCACGACGCCCTGCCCCAGGTCGACGCGTACCGGCTGCAGCGCGTGGATGTGCTGAAAGGGCCGTCCTCGGTCATGTTCGGCCAGGGCGGCCCGGGCGGCGTGGTCAACCAGGTCAGCAAGCGCCCGACCCGCGAACGCCTGAACGAAGTCGAACTGCAGCTGGGCGATCACCGCTATCGCCGCATCAACATGGACTTCTCCGGGGCCGTTGACCAGGACGAACAGTGGCTCTATCGCCTGACGGGCTCGGTCTACAAGTCCGACGGCCAGATCGACGAAACCCGCGAGGAACGCTATTTCATCGCCCCGGCCCTGACCTGGCAGCTATCGGCCGACACCCGCCTGACCCTGCTCGCCAATTTCCAGCGCGATCCGCACATGGGATCCTACGGCTCGGTGCCCGCCGTGCGCAGCGTGTTCGACGCGCCCGACGGCATACGCCTGGACCCCGCCTTCTACGACGGCGACGCCGGCTTCGAGACCAGCGACCGCCGCCACCACTCCATTGGTTACGAATTCGAGCACCGCTTCAATCCAGCCGTCACCGTGCGCTCGCAGGCGCGCTACCTGCATGCCGAGGGCATCTACCGCAGCGTGTACTCCAACGGCTACCTGCCCGGAGCCGGCGACTATCGCTACCTGAAACGCAGCAAAGGCGGCACCGACGTCGATATGGACAGCTACACGCTGGACAACCATATACAGGGTCGCTTCTCCACCGGCGCGCTGGACCACACCCTGGTCGCCGGGGTGGACTTCGCCCATCTACAGTCCGACACGCTGGCCAGCAGCTTCGACCCGGCGCCGCCCCTGGACATCTTCAATCCCGACTACCGCCAGCCCATAGGCCCGCTGAACTGGATCAGCGACACGCGCCAGCGCCAGTACCATACCGGCATCTACCTGCAGGACCAGATCCAGATCGACAAATGGTCCTTGCTGCTGGGCGGCCGCTACGACTGGTCCCGGACCGTCTCGGAAGCGCGCAGCCTGGCCACCGGCGCCATCACCCCTTCGGCGACGCGCGCCAAGGCCTTCACGGGCCGGGTCGGCGTCATCTACAACTTCGACAATGGCATCGCCCCTTACTTCAGCTATGCAGAATCCTTCGAACCTCAATCGGGCACCGACGCCCAGGACAGGCCTTTCGATTCCCTGCGCGACGAGCAATTCGAAGTGGGCGTGAAGTACCAGCCGCCCGGCGCCCGCGCCCTGTATTCGGCCGCCCTGTTCGACATACGCCGCAAGAACCTGTTGACCACCATTCCGGGTTGCGTCGGTTCCAAGTGCCAGGAGCAGACCGGCGAAGTGCGCACGCAGGGCTTGGAACTGGAAGCCCGCAGCGAGTTCGCCAAGGGCCTGAGCCTGATCGCCAACTATTCCTACATCGCCAATGAATACACCAAGGACAATGCCACGCCCAGCCGGGCCAGCCTGGAAGGCATGACACCCTACGGAATCCCCAAGCACCAGGCTTCCGTCTGGGCCCGCTACCAGTTGCAGTCCGGCCCCCTGAGCGGCCTGGGCATGGCCGCCGGCCTGCGCTATCGCGGCACCAGCTACGGCGGCTCCTACAATGATTTCAAGGTGCCGGCCAGCACGCTGGTGGATATGGCCCTGGACTATGACCTGGGCCTGGCCAGCCCCGCCCTGAAAGGCATGGATGTGGCGCTGAACGTCTCCAACCTGTTCGACAAGCGCAACATCAGCTCGTGCACCTCGGAAGAATGGTGCTGGTACGGCTATCAGCGCACCGTCAAGGCCACCCTGCGCTATCGCTGGTGATGACGGGATCAGGCCGGCTCGAACGTCTTTACTGCATGGGCGCAATACGCGCCCGCCTCGCCACTGTGCAACACAAGAAAAGGAAAACCATGACTTCGCCACGTGCAGCTTCGCTGAAACTGATCCTCACATCCGTACTGGGCGCCGCGCCTTTGCGGTGGGCCTGAACACGCGCACCCACACCCTGTACGTCGGCAACACCCTGGACGGCTCGCTGACCGCGCTGGACAGCGTGCTGCGCATCGACCTCAAGCAGCTCTGAGATTCCGGCCGAGCCTGGGTCACAGCTCCAGGCCCCGTTCGCGCACCTGCTGCGCCAGATAGTCCACGAAGGATGCGATCCGGGCGGCGATGGCCGTCTGGCGATAGTACACCGCATTGACAGGCTGGAAGACCGGCACGGTCTGGTCCTCCAGCACCTGCACCAGGCGGCCCTCGCGACGGTCCTGGCCGGTCATGAAATCGGACAGGCACACCAGGCCGTTGCCGTCCAGCGCCAGCTGGCGCAAGGTCTCGCCGCTGGACGCGCGCAAGGTGGGCCGCACGTGCAGGCGCTTGTCGCCGTCCATCAAGGGCCATTCGTTCAGGGACTCAGGCTGGCTGAATCCCAGCAGGGCATGACAGTCCAGGTCGCGCGCGCGTTGCGGGGCGCGATGCCGCGCCAAGTATTCCGGGCTGGCCAGCACACGCAGCCTGCTGCGCCCGATGGGCCGCGCATGCAGCGTGGAGTCCTTCAGTTCTCCGATGCGCAGCGCCACGTCCGTGCGACGCTCCAGCAGGTCGATGAATCCCTCGTTATTGCTCAGCTCCAGCTGCACGGCCGGATAGCGCTCCCGATAGCCCGCGATCAGGGGCACCACCACGTGCAGCATGAAGGGCGAAGCCGCATCCACCCGCAGCACGCCGGCCGGCTGCCCCTGGCGGGCAGCCATCTGCTCCTCCAGGCGCTCCACCGAGTCCAGGATGTCCCTGGCCTGGGCGCGGAACACCATGCCTTCCTCGGTCAGCTCCAGACGCCGCGTGGTGCGCCGCAGCAGCGTGGTGGCCAGCTTGCTCTCCAGGCGGGACAGGCTGCGGCTGGCGCCGGAAGCCGTCTGGCCCAATTGCTCGGCCGCCGCCGTCAGGGTGCCGCTGTCCACCACGGCCAGGAACACCTGCATTTCTTCCAGGGTGATCTTCATCGTTGATTTTTCAGCAAAGGAATTTTGTACCAGACCCCATTTTTAAGCAAAAATAGTCCGGGCACAATGCGTACCTGACTCAAACAGGCATTCCGCCCCGACACAGGATCGCGCATCATGAAAACTCCTTCCTCCGGACTGGCCCTGCTGGCCCTGGCGGTCGGCGCCTTCGGCATAGGCACCACCGAATTCTCGCCCATGGGCCTGCTGCCCGCCATCGCCCAGGGACTGGACGTGTCCATTCCTTCCGCCGGCATGCTGATCACCGCCTACGCCATCGGCGTGATGGTCGGCGCCCCGCTGATGACGCTGGCCCTGGCGCATTGGTCTCGCCGCCGCGCCCTGATCGTGCTGATGGCCATCTTCACGCTGGGCAATCTGCTGGCCGCCATGGCTCCGGGCTACTGGACGCTGCTGCTGGCGCGCCTGGTCACCAGCCTGAACCACGGCGCCTTCTTCGGCCTGGGCTCGCTGACCGCCGCCAGCCTGGTGCCCCGCCACAAGCAAGCCAGCGCCGTCGCCACCATGTTCTTGGGTCTGACCATCGCCAACATCGGCGGCGTGCCTGCCGCCACCTGGCTGGGCAACACCATAGGCTGGCGCCTGTCCTTCGCGGCCACGGCCGCGCTGGGCGTGCTTGCCATGGCCGCGCTGGCCTATGCCCTGCCGCGTGATCAAGCCGGCCGCCGCCCCGACATCCGCGCCGAGCTTGCCGTGCTGACCCAGAAGAACGTCGTGCTGGCCCTGGCCGCCACGGTGCTGGGCGCCGGCGCCATGTTCACCCTGTACACCTACGTGGCTCCCACACTGGACGCCTTGACGCAGGCCTCGCCGGGCTTCATCACGGCCATGCTGGCGCTGATCGGGGTGGGCTTCTCCCTGGGCAATATCGCCGGCGGGCGGCTGGCGGACCGCTCCCTGGACGGCTCGCTGATGCTGTTTCTGGGCCTGATCATCGTCAGCATGCTCAGCTTCCCGCTGCTGGCCCAGACCCATGCGGGCGCCGCGGCCGGCCTGCTGGTGTTCGGCTTCGCCACCTTCGCCGTGGTGCCGCCCCTGCAGATGCGCGTCATGCAGGCGGCCGCCCAGGCCCCTGGCCTGGCTTCCTCGGTCAATGTGGGCGCCTTCAACCTGGGCAACGCCATCGGTGCGGCCGCCGGCGCCGGCGTCCTCTCCGCGGGCCAGGGCTATCAGGCCGTGCCCCTGGCCGGCGCCGCGCTGGCGGCGGCCGGACTGGGCCTGGTGCTGCTGGCCCGACGCGCTCCGGCCCGGCCTTCCGCCATGAGCTGCAAGGCCTGATCCCGGCTCTGCCGTGCAGCGGCTCGCGGGTGCAAGGTGGTCTGCAGCAAACCGCAAAAGCGGAATGATCAATCCATCCACTTGCTCAATAGAATGCAGGCTTGGCCCTGGGCGCGGCGATTCCACTCCTGATCGCCGCGCCCGCCGGCCGCTCATTCAACCGCTTTCCGCCCCGCGCTCCCGGGCGGCTTCGGCTACTGCACATACAGGCCCCCATGTCCCAGCTCAATGAATTCCAGCAACCCGTAGGTCCGCTTCTTTCCCTGTGGCAAGCACGGCCCCGCCCGGGCCGGCGCGTGCTGACGGGACGCTACTGCCGCCTGGAGCCGGTCTCACCCGCCCTGCACGGCGACAGCCTGTACGACGCCTACCGCGCCGCTCCCGACGGCCGGGACTGGACCTATCTGTCCGTGGGCCCCTTCGTCACCCGACAGGACTTCGACCAGCACCTGGAACGCATCGCGCAGGCGACCGACGCCGTCCATTACGCCGTCGTGGACCTGGACGGCGGCCGCGCGCTGGGCACGCTGGCGCTGATGCGTATCGACCCGCAGCACGGTTGCATCGAAGTCGGCTTCGTCGCCTGGTCTCCCGCCCTGAAACAGACGCGACAAGCCACGGAAGCCCACTACCTGCTCATGCGCTACGCCATGGAAGAACTGGGCTACCGGCGCTACGAGTGGAAATGCGATTCCAACAACGCGCCCTCGCGTGCGGCCGCGGTCCGGCTGGGCTTCACCTTTGAAGGCGTGTTTCGCCAGGCCATGGTCTACAAGGGGCGCTCGCGCGACACTGCCTGGTTCTCCATCACCGATCAGGAATGGCCGGGGCGCAAGGCCGCCTTCCTGGCGTGGCTGTCTCCCGACAACTTCGACGAACAAGGTCGGCAACGGCGTCGCCTGGGCGACGGCGGGCAAGCGGGCGCGGCGGCGCAAGGCGCCGCAGCCCGCCGCCTGGAACGAATGCTGTCGCTGCAGCAGGAACTGAACGAACTTATCAACCCCCAGTGGCGCGATGCGCGCCAGCAATACTACCGGGCCGTGTGGATAGAATGCGCCGAGCTGGCGGGCCATCTGGATTGGAAATGGTGGCAGCGCCGCGAACGCAACTTGCCGCAGCTCCAGCTGGAACTGGTGGACATCCTGCACTTCGGCCTGTGCGATCTGCTGCTGCACAGCCCGGCCGCTCAGGCTGCGCCCCGCCAGGACGCCGCCGCCGCGCTCGATGAACTGGACCGGGCCAACGGCCAGGCCGCCGACTCCGCCGTCATCATGGAAGCCCTGGAGCACTTCGCCTTGCGCAGCCTGGAGACGCGCCGCTTCAACTTCGCCGCCTTCAGCCGCCTGGCCGTCCTTTGCGGCATGACGCTGGACTCCCTGTTCCGCTCCTACGTCGGCAAGAACGCCTTGAACCGGCTGCGCCAGATGCGCGGCTACCAGCATGGCGCCTACCAGAAGAACTGGAGCGGCCGGGAAGACAATCACTGGCTGGCCGAGCTGCAGGAGCGCCTTCCGTCCCAGGGCGAGGACTATCCCCAGGTCATGCTGCAGACCTTGTTGAACACCTACGACAGCATGTTTGCAGTGGAAAAGTAGCGCCGGCCGCCTTTGGCGGGACGGCAGCCCTCACATTGTCAGAACAGAGGAAAGAGTCCCATGCGTCAAACCTGTTCCTGCCCCATCGGCACATGTCCAGATCCAGCCAGGGCCGAGCCCGCTCCTGCGGACGCCGGACGCGAACGCCTGCCGCCTGGCGCCCAGCCCCAGCCATACAAGGTGCAGCATCCCTGGTCGCGTTCACGCCGCCGCGAGCGAGCACGTCATCGCAATGGCTGAGAACCACGTTTCGGCCCCTTGAAAGCCGTCTTCGCACAAGCGCAGGCCTGTCTCGGGGATGGCGGAGCGTCCTGGTCGCGGGCCACAAGACCCAAGCAGCGGACTACGGCAGATGATGCAGGAGGTGGATATCCTCCGGGTCCAGCTCATACAGGCGCGGATCGGGTTCGGGCGCCAGGACAAAGCCTTGCGCCAGGTAGAAATCCACCGTACGGACCGATGGCGTGGCCGACACATACAGCGCCTTGGCCCCCCGGATCCGTGCCTGCTGCTTTGCCTGCTCCAGGAGCCAGCGTCCCAGGCCCTCGCCGCGCATAGACTGGCTGACATGCAGGAAGAATAATTGCCGCCAATCGCCCTGCGGCCCCAGCGGCAGGCTGTCCAGGCCCACGGCGGCGACCAGCCTGTGCTCCTCGAACACGCCCAGAACCCAGGCCCCGCGTCCAAGGGCATCCTCGTGCTCGGGCTGGTATTTCTCCTGGTCGCCCTCGGGCCAGCCTTGCAGATCGATGTCCGCCGGCTGCAGGTTCAGGCGGCCATCGCGCAGCTCATACAGGCCCTTTATGTGTTCGCTGCGGTCTATCCCCCACAGCAAGCCTAGCTCGTCGGCGCCCAGAAGACGGACCTGGAACCGTCCGGCTTCTCCTGCCGTGGACGAAGAATCCGCGGCGGACGGCACAGAATGGGAAGAAAGATGAAAGGCATGCATGGGAAAACAGAAAAAGCCGATGAACCAGAAGATACCGCGCAAGCGGGTGCGACCAGCATACGCAAGGCGTCCGCATCTCACAAGCGTGAAGCGGAACAATCGCCTCATCCAGGCATCCAGGTCTCCCTCAAACAGGCCGGTGGATACAGCGTACACACCTTGTAGCCTAATCTGCATGATTGACACGCCCGCCAGGTGCTATGGTGAGGTCCAGACGAAACTGGCCGAGCTACAGCCGCCGCATGAGCTGTTCGATGCAGACTGAACGGTCCAGTTCAAGGAGAGCGACATGAACAAGAGCAAACCACTGATTCAAGCCATTCTGGCCGCCGTGCTGGCATTGGGCCTCAGCGCCACGGCCCTGGCCGACAAGCGGACGGAAAACACCCTGATCGGCGCGGGGCTGGGCGGAGTGGCCGGCGCGCTGCTGTCCGACAGCGACCCCTTGATCACCCTGGGCGGCGCCGCCGCCGGCGGGGTGCTGGGCAACGTGCTGACCGAGGACGACCGCGGCCGGCGCCATCGTCACTGGAAACAGGACAGAGGCCGCGACCACGGCTACCAGCGCGCCAACTATCGCGGCTACAAGGAGTACCGGGGCGACCGCCGCTGGCATCGACGCCACCACCGCTGAGCATGAGGCCAAAAGCTTTGTCGAAGATTTCAGCGCCCAGGAAATCGTAGACCGCATCAATGGCCGCAACATCCTGGAACTTTCCGACGTCAAGAGCAAACCCAAGTAGTCCTTCTTCAGCTCCTGTCCCTCGAACAGGAGCGCGGATGCGCCTTGCTCCGCAGCTCGAGCCTGCCAAGTCCTCGAAGCAGACATTGCTCACAGAAGGACATATTGACTTACTGCGGATACATTGAGCCGCATACGTCGCATTGCTAGTATGAATTCACAGGATCGGCGAGACATCGCCTCCAGGATCTGCCGTCCCGCCGTCATGAGGATGCGCAGTCCCTTCCAGGAGAGCACACCATGACCAAAGACCAAGACAAGCAGAAGGAAATGCGGATCGCGGAACAAAAACGCGATTACAACGAAGAGGCCAGCTTGGTGAAGGAAGGCCTGACCCGTCCCCCCCTGGGTCCCAGCGATTCCAGCGATTCAGGAAGCGACCAGCCTCTCGCTGCACCGGACACGGACAGCGACCGCTTCAATACCGGCGAGCGGGCGGACGTGGAGAACGATGGCGACGGCCCGATAGCCGACGACCTTCTTCCCGATGACATCGTGCCCGAGGACGAAGCCGGCCTGGCCCGGACCCCGCCCAGCCCGGAGCGCAACGGCGGCTGACAATCGTGATTTTGCCAACTGGCAAAGAAGAACGCCTGAAACCGTGCCGAAAGCAAAAAGATGGCGCGCTGTCTGAAACTTCATACAGAGTTCCGCAGCTCGACGTAACTGCGCATAGAAGTTCATCTACCCGGTCGGATCCTGAATGGGGATCCCGACCTCCTCCACACCTTCCCAGTACTCGGGGTCCATCACGGACGGCTCGAGCGAACTGCTTGCACATGGGCGACGAGATCGACCGCGAGACTGGTGTATGGCAACTATGTGCCGCTCGATCGAAGCAATCCGGACGTGTTCGCGTACACCCGTGAATTTCCCGGCGAGTAGGTATTGGTGCTTCTGAGCTTCAGCGACAAGGGCGGGAGTTTCAGGTTGCCGGCAGGGTTCACACTGGGAGAGGAAAGGATCAACAACTACCCTTTTCCCATCAAGGACACTGATGGCAGGATAGCGCTGAAGCCTTGGCAGGCTGCCGTCATCAAGCTTGAATGATCCGGCCAAGCGCTGCACGCCCGACGACTCCCCGGTGCAGGCAAGAACGGACCCGGCGCTCAGCCCAGGCCCGCAGTTCGGCTGAAGCCAGGCCTCAACCCTTGGCCGCCAACGGTTTTCCAAACTCCGCCGCAGGTACTGCCGCAAAGCCGCGTCCCGATGCTGCGCCGGCTCAAGTAGGGGAGCCCGCCAGGCAGACTTCGGACCGATCCTCGGCGGCGTGCTCCGGCGCTTGCTCCTTTGACTCATCAGAAACGGTTCCTGGCAGCGCAGCCGCCTGCTCTTGCGTGCAATGTCGCTGGATCAGCCTGTTCAAGGTTCGCGTCGTCACCGCGAAGTGCTCGGCCACCGCCTGTTCCGGAACCCCCTGCTCCAGCAAGGCCTGCGCTTCCAGGCATTGTTCTCGGGTCAGGGAAGGAAACCTTCCGACGTGTTTGCCTTGCGCCCGCGCGGCGGCCATTCCGGCCCGGGTGCGCTCGCTGATCAGCGCACGCTCGAACTCGGCCAGGGCCGCCATCATGTGAAAGACCAGCCGCCCCCCCGAGGAGCTGGTATCGATGTGCTCGCACAATGAGCGAAAACCAATCTCCCGCTCCCCCAGGTTGTCCAGCATCTGCACCAGATGCACCAGGGATCGACCCAGGCGATCCAGGCGCCAGACGACGAGCTTGTCCCCTGGCTGCAATTTGCGCATTGCCCGATTGAGTCCAGGCCGCGCACGCGCACCGCCTGAAATACCACTATCCGTATAGATGACATCGCAACCAACGCTCTTGAGCGCCTGAATCTGGAGCTCCAGGTTCTGTTCGTCGGTTGAAACTCGAGCATAGCCAATCCGCTTGCTCGTTCTGACTGCCTGCATGGGGTCCTCACCGAGGAATCACATATCGCCGCTGATGTGCCGGGATCTTCTGCGGTAAGTCTGGCGAACTCGAAAATTTTCCAGATGCCGACGACATTGATTCCAAAACTTGACAATAAGGGATCCCTTCGAACAAGGGATTACTTTTTTTGTTCAATCGCCGTTTTCAGGCTTGGCACTACATCTGTTTACATCAAATAACAGTTTCCCAAAACGGATCCCTTTTTGTTTCAACAAATAAATTAGGAAAAGGAGCGATTGTATTTCGCTCAGCAGCCCGTCATGGGGCGCGTATTGATTTTTGGTATTTTTCGCTTCCGAACCTGCAGCGCGGGCTCCAGAGAATTTCCATCGCGCTCGCCCGGCGCGCAGGCCATCGACAAGGCGCGCAAATGCCACATAGGCCCCGGCCCATCATAAAAGCAGCGCTGGAGCTTCACCGCCTCCCTGCAGCCGGCCATTTCGGAAAGGAGACGTGCTGATGCGCCTCACCCGCGTCCTGACAGTTCTGCTGCTCGAGCCGTTCGTATCGGATGCATCGATGACGCTGCTGGATTTTCTGGAAATCAGTTGGTCCATCGGGGCCGCGGGCCGTGTCGCCACCGATGTCAAAGAGGTGCTGGCTACGCTACGCAAACCCAATCATGCGCATGTGCTGGTCATCGACTCCATGGACGCCCCGGACCATGACATGCCAGCCCTGATAAAGCAGCTGAAATCCCAGCACAGGACCGGCATCGTCGTGGTGGTCAAAGACCCTGCGCAACGCCGTCAGGCGCTTGCCGCAGGTGCGGACGAATGCATCCTCCTGCCCATGCACAAGCAGAAATTCTTGAAATGCATGCAGGACTTGCTGAGCCGCTACGACACCGCGCCCCTGACGGCAGATCCGCGTTCGCCGGAAGCCCGCAGGACAAGCCGCCCGCTTTCGCATGACGCTCGCCGCGCCGCCAAGGCGCCGCCCAAGCGGCAGGGCGCGGGCACGGCGGCATACAAGGAAGGCCTGCCGCACTCCCGCCCCCTTGAACATGCGGACGCTGGATACAAGCTGGCAGCAGTCCCGTGGCTGCTGGATGAAGACCACAGCCGGCTGACCATGCCAAATGGGCGGGATGTTTTTCTGACCCAGAACGAGAAGAAATTTCTCGGCCTATTGTTTCGTACCGAGCACGGATGCCTTGGATGGTCCCAGCTTGTGCACGCGAAAAAATACATCGGCGAACTACGCGACACTTTTGCCACCACCGCCGGCCTATTGCACCGCAAATGCCTGGATGCCGGCTGCATGCTGCCCTTGCATTGCGACTGGCGGTACGGCTATGTTTTTTTCAAGCCTTTCGCCATTTGGAAGCCTTCATTAATGCGCTGAATTCTCAACCTGGAAAATTGCGATTATTTTCATGACGACGGAAACAATTCAGCAACAAATATGGTCAAATAAATCGCCACATGATCAATAGTTACATTTAGTCACCAAACTATCGCCACTTTGACGTCTGCCACGACGCTTTGCCGGCCCGCCCAACATGGTCCACGGACTGGCAGAGTGCACTGTCGTGCACTCAAGCATTAAGGCCTGAACGCCCTCTGGTGGATGATCGGTGCAAAGCCGGACCAGCTTGTTGTTTGACATCGGGTCGGCGGTTTTCCAACCCCTGTTCAGCAGCTGCGGCCCATCAAGGCATGACACGATCTGGCGGACCGGGACGCGATCATGTGTCTTGCGACGAATAAAGAAATATGAATGCGAAGAGGTACTGGAGCGGGTGATGGGAATAGAACTTAGCATCCAACCCATTGATTAAAAAAGGATTTTCCCAGTTCCGATATCCAGTTTGGGCCACAAATGATACCAGTTCTGTGCCCTTGATGGGTAGTCAGATCC
>JAFACG010000009.1 GCA_023425645.1 Pseudomonadota bacterium | reverse complement strand
TAAGGCGGTTGGCCCCCCCCCCCCCGGCCCATCCCTGAAGGCGCGCTTTCGGGCGGCCCAGCCTGCTCATGCCCTACTGGGTCTGGGTCAGGTCGTCGCGATAGGTCTCGGGGCTGCGGCGCGTAGCCCACAAGGTGACCAGGGCCAGCAGCACGACCATGACCGCCACGCCCCAGTAATGGCCCTGGCGGGCCAGCAGCCAGGTCGCCAGCATGGGCGCCAGTCCGCCCCCCACGCCCGCCGCCGCCTGGCACCCCAGGGACGCGCCACTGTAGCGCACCCGCGTGCCGAACAGTTCGGGCAGATAGGCGGCCTGCGGTCCGTACATGGCGCCGTGCCCCAGCGTCATGCAGGCCGCGATCGCGCCCATGATGATCAGCGGATCTCGGGTCTCCAGGCACAGGAACAGGGGATAGGCCGACAGGAGCACGAAGGTCGCGCCAAAGTAATACAGGGCCCGGCGCCCTACTTTGTCGGAAAGCCAGCCGAACAGGGGAATGAAGCCCACTTCCAGCGCGGCGCCCAGCAGCACGCCGTCCAGGATCAGCCCCTTGGGCAAGTCCAGCGCGCTGGTCCCATAGACGATCACGAACACGGTCAGGATATAGACCCAGGCCACCTCGCACACTTTCAACCCTATGCTCAGGAACAGGTTGAGCCGATGCTCGGAGAGAATCCGCCACAAGGGCGCCTTGTCGGAGTCAGGCTGCGCGCCCTTGTTCCGGCCTTCGTCCTGGCTGGCCTGGAAGACGGGCGACTCCACCACCTGCAGGCGTATGTAGAAACCCAGGGCCACCAGGACCACACTCAGCAGGAAAGGTACGCGCCACCCCCAGCTCAGGAACTCGTCCTCGGGCAGGCGGGTCAGCCAGGCCAGGATGCCGGTGGAGGCCAGCATGCCCAGCGGAAAGCCGACCTGCACCAGGCTGCCGTAGAAACCGCGCCGATGGCGCGGCGCATGCTCGATCACCATCAGCGCGGCGCCGCCCCACTCCCCGCCTATGCCAAAGCCCTGGATGACACGCAACAGGATCAGGGCGACGGGCGCCCAGACGCCGATCTGCTCGTAGGTGGGCAGCAGGCCGATGGCAAAGGTTCCTCCGCCCATCAGGAACATGGTCAGCATCAGCATGGACTTGCGGCCCACGCGGTCCCCGAAGTGTCCGAACACGATGCCGCCCAGCGGGCGCGCGATGAAGCCCACCGCGAAAGACCCCAGGGCCGCCAGCGTGCCCATCAAGGGATCCAGTCCGGGAAAGAATATCTTGTTGAACACCAGCGCCGCCGCGGTCCCATACAGCAGGAAGTCATACCACTCCACCGTCGTGCCTATCACGCTGGCCATCACGACCCGGCGCATGGATTTTTCGTCCTCCTGCGCGAGCCGCTCCTGTGCAGCGGACTCATCCAGCTTATCCGCCTTGACTGTGATGCTCATCATTGTCTCCTGGTTGCCGGGCCGGCCGGCCCTCGTTTGCGTAACCGCAGGAAAAACATACGGTGAGCAAATACTGACAGGAAACTATTTAGGCTTAAATTAGGGTTTATAAGTAAACTTTTTATAAAATTTCCCTGAAAAAGTTGACTAATAGAAAACACGAGGCTAGATTATCCTTAACCGACCCAAGGGGGGCGGTCCAACCTAGGAGACATCATGAACACGCAAGCCGCAACCGCACAGGCCGACGAGAACACGCACTACGCCCAGCGTCTGAAAGGCAAGCTGGAACCCACCCAGGGCGGTTCCATCTACATCGACCCCGAATCCATGGACTGGCAGCCATCCCAGTTCGAGAAGATCTCGATGAAAGTGCTGTACCGCAACGACGAGGAAGGCGAAATGACCGTACTGCTGAAATGGGAACCCGGCGCCGTGCTGCCCTTCCATCGCCATCCCGAAATCGAGCAGAGCTTCGTGCTGCAAGGCTCTTTCTATGATCACGACGGCATCTGCCGGGCCGGCCAGTACGTCTGGCGCAAACCGGGCTCGCTGCACGAGACGCATTCCGACGAAGGCTGCATCCTGCTGGCGGTCTACCGCAAGCCCAATGTGTTCTTCGGCACAGCCGGATTCCGGGCCGCCTGAATCGGCGCGCCCTCCCGCAGGGCGCCGCGCGCCCTGCTCCCGCCAGGAGCTGCCATGACCTGCGTCGTCACCGATCCCTGCATCAACTGCCAGTATGGAGAATGCCTGGACGTCTGCCCCGCCGATGCCTTCCATCGCGGACCCAATTTCATGGTCATCAATCCGCACGTCTGCATCAACTGCACCCTGTGCGTCCTGGCCTGCCCGGTGCAGGCCATCGCCAGCGACTATGAGCTGTCCCCCGACCGTCGCCACTACATCGCGCTGAACGACGAGCTGTCGCAAATATGGCCGGTGGCGGCAAGCGGTGCGCCCGCCCTGCCCGATGCGGATCACTGGGCGCAACGGCGCGACAAGCACGCGCTGCTGGTGCGCTGAAAGCTCTGCGCGCCGTCGGGCGCATACGGTATGATCTGGACTGGCCCCGTCGCCCGGACGGCGCGGGGCCGCCTTCGTTACCTGCAGGTCCGGCGCCGCGCTGCAGCGCCGGACCTGCCCATCTTACCGATCAGACGTGGAATCAGGCGTGACCGAGGACCTTAGCAACCCCATCCCTACCAATGATGCCCCCGATGAAGAAGAAGCCGCCGTCTGCCAGCGTTTGCGCGAGTTGCGGCGCGAACACCGCCTGACCCTGGATGCGCTGGCCGAGCGTTCGGGCTTTACCAAGGGTTATCTGTCCAAGATCGAAAACGGCAACAAGGCCCCGCCTATCGGCACCTTGGCGCGCATTGCCCGGGCCATGGGCGTGGACCTGAGCAGCTTCTTCGTGGACCCCGGCCAGGAAAGCCTTGCGCTGGCCCTGACGCCGGACTCCCCCGTATCCGTGGTGCACAGCTGGGAGCGCAAGCCGGTCAGCCGGGGAGGCAGCGACTATGGCTACGACTACGTCAGCCTGGCCCACAAGAAAGCCAACCGGAACATGGACCCGTTCATGTTCACGTTTCCCCAGCACACCAACCCCCAGGTCTTCTTCGAACATGCCGGAGAGGAATTCGTCTATTTGCTGACCGGCAAGGTGGAGTTCGAATTCAAGATACGCGGCCAGCTGGCCAAAGTGGTGCTGGAAGCCGGGGACAGCATGTACTTCGAATCCAACACGCCGCACCGCGGTCGGGCGCTGGACGGCGAGGCCCAGGCGCTGGTCGTGATCATCGAACCGCCTGCCGACGCATGATCAGGCACAGGCGTTTTTATGTTGCCAATCAGGAAACATTGAAATAGCATTAGGAAACATTT
Source organism: Pseudomonadota bacterium (assembly GCA_023425645.1). Taxonomy (GTDB): domain Bacteria; phylum Pseudomonadota; class Gammaproteobacteria; order Burkholderiales; family Burkholderiaceae_B; genus Alcaligenes. Next base: position 364,449 of record JAFACG010000009.1, on the reverse strand, counting down.
CCACAGGAGTTTCCTCATGCATATCGGCATTGTCTTGTACGACGACGTGGAACCCATCGAGGTCGGCATCATGGGCACCTTGTCCATGGCCCGGCGTCTGGCTCCGGAACTGAGCTACCACACCGTTTCCCAGTCTGGCGGCCTCGTGCGCCTGCGCAATGGCCTGGTCCTGGAGACCGAGTACAGCTTCGAGCAGGCCCCGCCGGCGCAGGTCACGATGATCACCGGCGGACCCGGGTGGCAGGCCCAGGCCCGCAACACGGCTCTGCTGGACTTTCTGCGCGACCGGCACGAACGAGGCGAAGTGCTGGCCAGCGTATGCACCGGCGCGATGCTGCTGGCCCGCGCCGGCCTGCTGCAGGGCAGGCGGGCGACCACCAAGGCGGTCTATGCCGCCCCCGAGGCCCCTCCCCTGGCGACGCTGGCGGACCTGGAGCCCCGCTGCGCCGTGCAGCACGCCTTGCTGGTGGACGAGGGCGACATCATCACCGGCGGAGGCGTCAGCCTGTGCGTGGACCTGACGCTTTATCTGCTGGAGCGCTTTGTGGGCGCCGAACTGGCCGCTCGCACCGCGCACATCATGGAGTACGATGCGGCGCGCGCCGCCAACCGGGCCCGCCTGCCGCAAATCATCCGCCGCATCGCAGCGGGCACGAATGAACCGCCCTCCTTGCAGGACGCCGCCGGAAAGGTCTGGCCGGCCTAGACCAGGCCTCAAAGTTCCATCTGCATGCCCATCTCCACCACGCGATTGGGCGGAATCTTGAAAAAGCGGGTGCTGCGGCTGGCGTTGCGCGCCATGAAGGCGAACAGTCGCCGGCGCCAGCCCATGTACCAGGGCTTGCGGGACTGGATCATCACGGTCTGGCGCGACAGGAAGAAAGAAGTGGCCATCGGCTCCAGGTTCAGCTCCGGATGCTCCTGGGCGATCTGCTGCAGCAACTGCGGCACATTGGGCTCCTGCTTGAAGCCCCAGATGGCCACGGCCTGCCAGCTGTCGCGGCTCAGGCGCTCCAGTTTGTAGCGCTCGGCAAAGGGCACATAGGGCACGCCGGCGCTGTCCACCGTCAGGAACAGCACCTGCTCGTGCAGCACCTTGTTGTGCTTCAGGTTGTGCAGCAGGGCCGGAGGCACCGTATTGACCAGCATGCTCATGAAGACGGCCGTGCCCGGCACGCGGGTTGGCGGGTATTGCTCCAGTCCCGCCATGAATTCCTTCAGGGGCTGCTGGTTTTCGATCAGGGTATCGTGAATGGCCTGGCGTCCCTGTTTCCAGGTCATCATCAAGGTCAGCAGGCAGATGGCGACCAGCAAAGGCAGCCAGCCGCCGTCCAGCAGCTTGAGCGCATTGGCCGAGAACAGCAGCGTGTCCAGCAGCAGGAAAAAGCCCAGCAGCAGGAACCAGCCCCAGCGCTTCAGGCCGGTGGAACCGCGCGGCAGCATGGACACGGCCAGCAGGCTGGTCATGAGCATGGTGCCGGTCACCGCGAAGCCGTAGGCGTGCGCCAGGCGGTCGGACGAGCCGAAGCTCACCACCAGCACCATCACGGCCAGGAACAGCAGCAGGTTGACGCGCGGCAAGTAGATCTGGCCCTCTTCGCGGGCCGAAGTGTGCTGGATGACCATGCGCGGCCAGAAACCCAGCTGCACAGCCTGCCGGGTGACGGAGAAGGCGCCCGAGATCACGGATTGCGAAGCGATGACGGTGGCCACCGTGGCCAGGATCACCAGCGGCACCAGCGCCCAGGACGGCGCCAGGTGAAAGAAGGGATTGCGTATCGCGGATGGGTCGGAGATCAGCAGCGCGCCCTGGCCGAAATAGCACAGCACCAGGCAAGGCATGACCACCACGAACCAGGCCCGGCGTATGGCCGATCTTCCATAATGCCCCATATCGGCGTACAGGGCCTCGGCCCCGGTCAGGGCCAGGACCAGCGCGCCCAGCAGCAAGAACGTCTCCCAGGGCGCCTGGGCGATGAAAGCCCAGGCCCAGCGCGGGTCCAGAGCCGCGAGCACCTGGGGGTGCTCGATGATGCGCCACAGCCCCAAGCCGCCCAGCACCAGAAACCAGGCCAGCATGATGGGGCCGAACAGCTTGCCCATGGTGCCTGTGCCGTGGGACTGGATCAAGAACAGGGCCACCAGCACGGCGACCGCCAGGGGCACGACCCACGGATCAAGCACGTGAGACACCATGCCTATCCCCTCGATGGCCGAGAGCACCGAGATGGCCGGGGTGATGATGCTGTCGCCATAGAACAGCGATGCGCCGATCAGTCCCAGCACCATGATAACCCAGCGGCGCCGCCCCTGCAGGCCGCGCGCAGCCAGTTCCATCAGGGCCAGGGTGCCGCCTTCGCCCTTGTTGTCCAGCCGCAGCACGACCGTGACGTACTTGACGGTCACCACCAGCGTCAGCAGCCAGAACAGCAGGGACAGGACGCCATAGACCTGTTCCGCCCCCGGATGGGCATAGGCCCCCAAGGCCACTTTCATGGTGTACAGGGGGCTGGTGCCGATGTCGCCGTATACGACGCCCAGGGCGCCCATCACCAGCGCCGTGCGCGCCCCGTTCTTGGGATTGGCCGTAAGGTGAGGCATGCTCAGTTTCCGCTCAGAGTTTCAGTCCGCGTCAGCCTGGCGCCGATGCGCGGACCGGGAAATACAATGGTAACGCGTGTGCCGGGAAAGTCGGGCCGGCTGAGCAGGCTCCACCAGGCGCCATGCGCGCGGGCGATCTCCTGCACGATGGCCAGGCCCAGGCCGGAACCCTCCGCCTGGCTGCCCGGCGAACGATAGAATGCGTCGAAGACGCGCAGCCTGTCCTCGCCCGCGATGCCCGGCCCGTGGTCCTCGACCGACAGCGAGGGCGGATTGCTGGCCACGCGCAGCACGATGGCGTCTGTACCGCGTCCATAGCGCAGGGCATTGTCCATCAGGTTGGACAGCAGCTCGCGCAACAGCACCGGCTCGGCATCGATCCAGACCGGCAGCTCGGGCGCGGTCAAGTGGATTTCCACGCCATGCTGGCGGGCCTGCAGGAACCAGTCGCCGCCCTCCTCCCGCGCCCACTCGCACAGGTCCAGGCGCACGAAGCTGTCCTTGATGTTGACGGTGGAATCGGCGCGCGCCAGCACCATCAATTGCTGGCCCATGCGTATCATGCGGTCCGACACGCTCTTGATGCGCTCGGCGCGCTGGCGTATGTCTTCGGGCAGGGGCCGCGCCAGCATCAGCTCGGACTCCAGGCGCAGTCCGCTCAGGGGCGTGCGCAACTGGTGGGCGGCATGGCCTATGAAGCGCTTTTGCGCCTGCAGGGTGTCGCCCAGGCGCTCGAGCAATTCATTGAAGTGCTCGACCAGGGGCACGACCTCGGCCGGCAAGCCGCGCGGATCCAGGCGCTCGAAGTCCTCGTCGGAACGATGGCGGATCTGGCGCGAAAGATCGTGGATGGACGCCAGGCCCGAGCGTATGCCCGACAACAGCACCCATGCGATCAGCCCCACCAGCAGCAGCTGGCTGAGCACCATGGTCCAGAAGATGTCGCGCAGCAGCCAGTCCTCCAGGCTCATGCGCCGGGTCAGGACCCAGGTGACGCTCAGGTCCAGCACGACCAGGATGGAAATCGGGGGAAAGAGGCGCCCCATGAGCTTGCGGGCCAGCGAGCCGGGGGCCGGGAAACGCAGGAGCAGGCGTCGCCAGAAAGGCAGGCGCGCGGTGTCTGTGGCGGATTGATCGGGCATGGATGACCTATGGGGACTGACGACGGGAAGCGGCCCCGGCCACGATCAGGCCGCGCTCTCGACGTCCAGCAGATAGCCGAAGCCGCGCACGGTCTGGATGACGGCGCCGGTTCCCTCAAGCCGCTTGCGCAGCCGGTACACGTAGACTTCGACCGCATTATCGCTGAAATCGGCATCCCAGGCCGACAGCGAATTGACGATCTGCTGCTTGGTGACCACGCGCCCGGCGCGCATCATGAGCATTTCCAGCACGGACAGCTCGCGCACCGACAGGCTGATACGCTGACCGGCGCAACGCAGTTCGCGTCCCACCGTGTCGAAGCTGAGAGGGCCGACCTCGATGACGGGCTGGGCCTGGCCGCTGCGGCGCCGGCCGAAGGCGCGCACCCGCGCCGCCAGTTCGGACAGATCGAAGGGCTTGATCAGATAGTCGTCGGCGCCGGCGTCCAGGCCGGAGACGCGATCCTCGATGCCGTCACGCGCGGTCAGGATGAGGACCGGGATGGGATTGCCCTGCTGGCGCAGATGGCGCAGCACGTCCAGGCCGCTGATGCCCGGAAGATTGAGGTCCAGCAGGAGCAGGTCGTAGACCTGCGCGCTCAGCTCCTTGAGGGCGCTTTCCCCTTCCTGGAGCCAATCGACGGCGTAGCCCTGATCGCTGAGGAACTCTTGCAATGCGGCGCCCAATGTGGCGTCGTCTTCGATGACTAATACTCGCATGCGGGGGATTTTATTACGAAATCGGCCCGCCGCGCTGCAGCAACAACGCGACGGGCCAAGAAAAAAGTACAGGCGTATACCGCGGCTAGGGACGGGCCTGGGCCGGCTGCGCCTGCTGCGTCGCGGCGGCCGAAGGCTGGCCGGCGGCGCCGTTCTGTTGCTGCGCGGCCGCAGCCGGCTGGCTCGGCGCCGGACGAGTGACAAAGCCCAGGCGGGTCAGGCCGGATGCCTTGGATCGGCTCATGACCTGGGCCAGCACTTCATAACGCGTGTCGGTGTCGGCGCGGATGCGCAGCTCGGGCTGGGGCTGTTCCTTGGCGAAGGGCGCCAGGGCCGAAGCCAGATCCTCCAGGGCCACGGGCTGCTCGTTGATGAAGACCTGGCCCATGGCATCGATGGCCAGGTCCACCGATTTGGGATCCTGCTGCACCGGCTCGGAGTTGGCCTGGGGCAGCTGGATCTTGATGGAGTGCGACAGCAGCGGCGCCGTGATCAGGAAGATCACCAGCAGCACCAGCATCACGTCGATCAGCGGCACCATATTGATTTCGGACAGGGCGGAGCCCGAATTGCGATTGTCGAAGCTGCCGAAAGCCATGATCAGTGCTCCCGCTTGGCGGCGGCCGCCGAGGACGAGGCCGCGCCGCCGCCCGAGGTGGGCACGCGACGCAGCACGGGCTGGCTCTCCTGCACCTGCTGGCCGGTGGTCAGGAAGGTGAACAGGTCATGGGCGAAGGCGTCCAGCTGGGCCAGATAGACCCGGTTGGTGCGCACGAAGGCGTTGTAGGCCAGCACGGCCGGAATGGCGACGGCCAGGCCCAGCCCGGTCATGACCAGGGCCTCGCCCACGGGGCCGGCGATCTTGTTCAGCGTGACGCCGTCGGACAGGCCGATATTGACCAGGGCATGATAGACACCCCACACCGTGCCGAACAGCCCCACGAAAGGCGCGGTGGAGCCCACCGAGGCCAGCAGGGTCAGGCCGTTCTCCAGCCGCGCGGTTTCCTCGTCGATGACCTTGCGCATGATGCGCGACACGAAGGCGTCGGTGGAGCCCTTTTCCTCCAAGCGCATGGCGCCGTACTTGGCGTGATGCTTCTGGGCGTGAATGGCATGGCTGGCCAGGTGGCTGAACGGATCGCGCGCGCCATGCGTGGCGATTTCGTTCTCGACCTGCTCCAGCGAGCTGGCCGACCAGAACTCGCGCACGAAATTCTGCGAGCGTCGCTTCAGGCGGAAGGACAGAATCCCCTTGACGATGATCAGGTACCAGCTCGCCACCGACATCAGGGCCAGGATCACGAACAGCGTCTTGCCCACGGCATCGCTTTGCTGGATGAAGTGCAGCACGCCGGTGGCCTCCTGGGCGGCGGCAGCGCTCGCGGCGGCTGCCTGGTCGGCGACAGGTCCAGCGACCTGTGCCAGGCCTACCCATGCGCTTTGAAGTATTTCCTGCATCATTGAAATATCCTAGTAAACGAAGTCGAAAGGAATATCAGCCATGGCTCGATAGGCCACGCCATTTTCCGTATAAGGTTTGAAACGCGCCGTACGCACCGCTTTCAGGGCGGACTCATCCAGACGCTCGTAACCCGATGAACGCTGCACTTTGGCTTCCAGCACCGTTCCCTGGGTGGAAATCAGCACCCGGACCACCACCCGGCCCTGCTCGCGGCGACGCTCCGAGGCGCGAGGATAGACCGGCACGGGACGCCGTCCTAGATAGTCCACGCGTCCGATCACCTTGGGCTGGTCGCCTTCGGTGGAACGGGCCGCGGCCGCGGATTGCGCGGGCCTGTCGGTGGCCGGACCGGGAGGAGCGGCGGGCGCGGCGGGCTGAACCGGCTGCGGCGGCGTTTCCACCGGCTTTTCCGGCTGAGGCCGGGGCTTGGGTTTAGGCTTGGGCTTTGGTTTGGGCTTGGGCGGCTCCGGCACCGGTGGTCTTTCCACTACCGGTTCGGGCTCGGGTTCCGGCTCGACCACCGGCTCGGGCTCGGGCTCCGGTTCAGGCTCGATTTCCGGCTCGGGCTCGGGCTGAGGCTCGGCGACCGTCTCCTGAGGAGGCGCCGTCGCCGGCTCCTCCTGCACCTGAGGCTCGTCCTGCTCCAGCAAGGTGACGCCGATGACGTCCATGGGCGCCGGCTCCCCGACCATCTTGGGCTGTCCGGTCCACAAGAGCGTGGCGAACACGCCCACGTGCAGTCCCAAGGCCAGCGCCAGGCCCGTCACCTTGAGGGCCAGCATCGGACGGGTATTCGTTTCAGAGGCAATACGGGACATAATCCGTTCTACACATTCCGCAACCCGCATGGATCATGACGGGGCTGGACAGGATGCCCAGTAAGGCTTCGAATCTTAACAGAAATAGGAACGATTCTCAATACAACAAATTGGTCGAGTTGCCGTATTGCCGTACCTGAAGACCCGATTGCGCGATTACCTGGCCAGCAGCCGGTGGGGCAATCGAGCCTTCCCTGATTGATCATCCATCTACGAAAGTCCCGGTCTCGCTCCATCGAGCTGGAACCGTCACGAAACAAAAAAGACCGGGCCCGGCCCGGTTTTTGCATTCTGCTTCACTCACACCGCAATGGCGTCCGGCTTGGCCTCGATGGGAAAGGCGCTGAACTTGCGCGGCAGGGCCAGGGCGCGCTCGCCGGGGCGCAGGTCCAGCTGGGACCAGCTCTGGTGGTCGAATTCCGCCTCCCAGGGCGTGTCGCCTTCGTTCAGGGCCAATTCCACGCGCACCGTGGCGCCCAGCGGAATGATGCGCTGCACCGCCACCGCGATGCCCTGTCCGTCCAGCCTGCGCTGCAGGTCCAGGTCATGCGGACGCACGTAACCCACTGCGTCGCCCTGCCCCGCGGGGCGGCCGTTGAGCGCCTCGGCCGATTCGAACTGGCCCAGTTGCGGGTCGGCCACGAAGCCGCCGCGGGCGAACTGGCCGGGCAGGCGATTGGCGGCCCCCAGGAACTCGTATACAAAAGGACTGGCCGGATAATCATACACCTCCTGCGGCGCGCCCTGCTGCTCCACCCTGCCCTTGTTCAGCACGACGATGCGGTCGGCCACCTCGATGGCCTCTTCCTGGTCATGAGTGACGAACAGCGTGCTGATGTGCAGATCATCGTGCAGGCGGCGCAACCAGGACCGCAGCTCCTTGCGCACCTTGGCGTCCAGGGCGCCGAAGGGCTCGTCCAGGAGCAGCACGCCCGGCTCGACCGCCAGGGCGCGCGCCAGGGCGATGCGCTGGCGCTGCCCTCCGGACAGCGCCGCCGGATAACGGTCCGCCAGCCAGTCCAGCTGCACCAGTTCCAGCAGCTCATGCACGCGTCGCCGGATCTCGGCCTCGGGCAGGCGCTGCTTGCGCGGCTTGATGCGCAGACCGAAGGCCACGTTCTCGAGCACCGTCATGTGACGGAACAAGGCGTAATGCTGGAACACGAAGCCGACCTGGCGGTCGCGCGTACCCACGGCGGCCACGTCCTTGCCGTTGATGAGCACCTGGCCCGAGTCTGCATGTTCCAGGCCCGCCACGATGCGCAGCAAGGTGGTCTTGCCGCAGCCCGAGGGCCCCAGCAGGGCCACCAGCTCGCCGGGCGGGAAATCCAGGGTGACGTCGCCCAGCGCGGTGAAGGCGCCGAAGCGTTTGACCAGATGACGAACTTCGATACTCATTGCGAACTCCGAAAGCAGCGATCAGCGATCGCCGTCTTGAACCATTTTTCGTTCGGCCCACAACTTCAGGGCCAGGGTCACCAGGGCCAGGCAGGCCAGCACGGAGGCCGACGCGAACGCGCCCACGGTGTGGTAATCGTTGTATTCGATCTCGACGTGCAAGGGCAGCGTATTGGTCTGGCCGCGGATATGGCCCGACAGCACCGACACGGCGCCGAACTCGCCCATGGCTCGCGCATTGCACAGGATCACGCCGTACAGCAGGCCCCACTTGATCTTGGGCAGGGTCACGCGCCAGAACAACTGGAAACCGCTCGCCCCCAGCACGCGGGCCGCCTCCTCTTCTTCGCTGCCCTGCGCCTGCATCAAGGGGATCAATTCACGCGCAACGAAGGGAAAGGTGACGAACAAAGTTGCCAGCACCAGGCCCGGCAAAGCGAACACAATACGTATATTATTCGCATCCAGCCAGTCCCACAGCGGCCCCTGCCGTCCGAAAATCAGCAGGAACACCAGGCCCGCGATCACCGGCGAGACCGAGAATGGCAAGTCTATCAGGGTTGTGAGCAGACTTTTGCCTCGAAACTCGAAACGCGCGATCGCCCAGGACGCCGCCAATCCGAAAACTATATTCAGCGGCACGGCGATCAGAGCCACCAGAATGGTCAGGCGCACCGCGTGCAAGGTGTCGGCGTCCTGCACGGCGGACAGGTACGGCGCGACGCCCTTGCTGAACGCCGTGGCAAAGACCAGTACCAGCGGCAGCAGCAGGAACAGGACAAAAAACAACAAGGCCACGCCGATCAGCACGATCTTGACTTCGATCCTCTCGTCGCGCGCATTGTCGCGCGCCGGCTGGATGCGGGCCGGCACGAAGGCCTCGGGGCGCAAGGTCAGGGTATCGCTCATGAGACGCTCCCGGCGGGCAGGGCGGAAGTGGCGGGAACCCGTCCGCCGGCCGATGCGCGGCCCGAATGGCGGGTCTGCAGCCACCACTGCAGCAGATTGATCAGCAGCAGGATGACAAAGGACAGGACCAGCATGACCACGGCCAGGGCCGCCGCCCCCGCATAGTCGAACTGCTCGAGCTTGATGACGACCAGCAGGGACGTGATCTCCGACACCAGCGGCACATTGCCGGCGATGAAGATGACCGAGCCGTATTCGCCCACGCCGCGGGCGAAGGCCAGCGCCACGCCCGTCAGCCACGCGGGCAACAGCGACGGCACGATGACCTTGCGTATGGTCTGCCAGCGGCTGGCGCCCAGGCAGGCGGACGCTTCCTCCTGCTCTTTCTCGAACTCTTCCAGCACGGGCTGCAAGGTGCGCACCACGAAGGGCAGCCCGATGAAGGTCAGCGCGATCAGCACGCCCCAGGGCGTGAAGGCGATGGGTCCGACGTATGGTTCGGCCCAGGCGCCTATCCAGCCGTTGGGCGCGTAGATGGCGGCCAGGGAAATGCCCGCCACCGACGTGGGCAGCGCGAAGGGAAGATCGATCAGGGCGTCGACGATGCGGCGGCCCGGGAAGCGGTAGCGCACCAGCACCCAGGCCAGGATCGCGCCGAACACGCCATTGATCAATGCGGCAGCCACCGCCGTGCCGAAGGTCAGCTTCAGGGAAGCCAACACGCGCGGCGCGGTGACCGTCGCCCAGAACTGTTCCCAGCTGAGCGCGGTCGTCTTCAGGAACACCGCCGCCAGCGGAATCAGGACGATCAGGCTCAGGTAGGTCACCGTGAAACCGAAGGTCAGCCCGAAACCCGGCAGGGGGCCCTTGGCCCCCCGTGCGGGGAAGAAGCGGACCAGACTTGCTTGCGAAGCCATGGAAACTCCTTGCCGGTACCGGATTTACTTCTTCAGGTAGATGCTGTCGAACACACCGCCGTCGGCGAAATGCTCGGCCTGCACCTTGGTCCAGCCGCCCAGCTCCTGGTCCACGGTGTAGAGCTTGAGCTGCGGATACTGGTCGCGATACTTGGCGGCCACCGACTCCAGGCGCGGGCGATAGAAATGCTTGGCGGCGAGCTCCTGACCTTCGGGACTGTAGAGATAATCCAGGTAGGCCTTGGCCACCTTCTCCGTGCCGTGCTTGGCAGCGTTCTTGTCCACCACAGCCACGGGCGGCTCGGCCAGGATGCTGCTGGAAGGCACCACAATGTCGAACTTGTCCGGACCCAGGTCCTTGACCGACAGCAAGGCCTCGTTCTCCCAGGCGATCAGCACGTCGCCGATGCCGCGTTCCACGAAAGTGGTGGTGGAGCCGCGTGCGCCCGAATCGAGCACGCCCACGTTCTTGTACAAGGCCTGCACGAACTCGCGCGCCTTGGACTCATCGCCGCCCGGCTGCTTCAGGGCGTAGAGCCAGGCTGCCAGGTAGTTCCAGCGCGCGCCGGCCGAGGTCTTGGGATTGGGCGTGACCACATTGATGCCGGGCTTGATCAGGTCGTCCCAGTCCTTTATGCCCTTGGGATTGCCCTTGCGCACCAGCAGCACGATGGTGGAGGTGTACGGCGTGCTGTTGTCGGCCAGGCGGCTTTGCCAGTAGGTGTCGATCAAGCCGGATTGGGCGATCTGGTCGATGTCCGAGGAAATGCCCAGGGTCACCACATCGGCGGGCGCGCCGTCGATGACGGTGCGCGCCTGCTTGCTGGAGCCGCCGTGCGAAGTGCGGATGGTGACGGTGTCGCCCGTTTCTTTCTTGTAGTGTTCCTGAAACGCCTTGTTGAATTCGACGTACAGCTCGCGCGTCGGATCATAGGACACATTCAGGATGCTGACCTCGGCAGCCACGGCGGACGCCGCCGCCACGACCATCGTCAGCAACGCCGCGCTGCGAAACATCTTCATTTTTTGTAGTACCGACATCGCTTCCAATCCCCAGTAAAACTATGTTGAGACAGTGGAAACGAGTCTAGCAAGCGGCTTTCGGGCGACGAAATACCGATTCCTTGATTAGATATAGCGCGCGCTCACTACAGTGCGCGCGCGGCCCAGGACGAAATGCGCTCAGCGGCCGGCCGGGGCGTCCTGGTCGGGCAGCAGGCCTTCGAACGCATCCAGGGCGCGCGCGCTGTAGACCATGGCGGCCCCGGCGTTCAGGGTAATGGCTACGCTCAGCGCATCGGCCAGCTCCTGCCGGCTGGCGCCCGCCTTGACGGCCTCCTTGGCATGGACCGCGATACAGCCGTCACAACGCGTGGTGACGGCTACGGCCATGGCGATCAACTGGCGCGTCTTGGCATCCAGGTGCCCCTGCCCCGACCCGGCCCTGGACAGACTGGCGTAGCCCTTTACCGCGTCCGAACTCAAGGCGCCGAATTCCTTGATACGCCCAGCAAGCTGCTGGCGATAGGTTTCCCAATCGAGCATGGCGCGTCCTCTGGAAAAGTGCAATGAATGAGGTCCATCTTAAAGCTGTCGCATACGCGCTGAATCACACAAAACGCGTCAATCGGTAGCCAAAACACAATGCCTCCGCTTGCGGCCCCCCGTCGATCGGGCGAGTTGCCGGTGATGAGCGCGCTACCCCGCCAAAAACCGTGTATTTCAATCACATCGCCGAAACCGGAGAATCGGTGCCGCAGAACGCTCAAACTCGATCTGTCGCACTTCCAACACTTCGTTGCACCCGTTTGCAAAGCGACAGGCTCGCACGCGAGAGTCGCGCTAGGGTGAAGCCTCTTCTTTTCACAACGAATCAGGAGGCGTCATGGCGAAAGCACAAGACAATGCCCAGCAGCTGCAGGAACTACTCTATCAAGCCCTGGAGACTGAACTGGGAGGCGAACTGATCTACAAGGCGGCTATCCGCTGTGCGGTCAACGACGACCTGCGCGAGGAGTGGGAAGGCTATCTGAAAGAAACTCAGACCCATCAACGCGTGCTGACCTCGGTGCTCGAACAGCTGAAACTGGATCCCGCCACTCAGACGCCAGGCCGCAAGGTGCTCTCCCACATCGCGAACTCGCTGGTCAAGGCCATGGAAATGGCGGCCCAGGCCGGAGATCCTCAAGCAGCGCAACTGGTTGCCGCCGAATGCGTGGTCCTGGCCGAAACCAAAGACCACATGAACTGGGATCTTATCGGCGTGGCGGCTGGCAAGACCAAAGACAAGGACCTGGCCGACATCCTGAAACAAGCCTACGACGCGGTGGCGCCTGACGAGGGCCACCACCTCTATCACACCCAAGGCTGGTCGCGTGAACTGTGGATAGAGTCCCTGGGCTATCCAGCCGTTCTGCCCCCGCCCGAAGAACAGAAGCAGGTTGAAACCGCCATCGGCGCAGCCCGGGCGGAACAGCAGCGCGACAAGCTGCTGTAAAAGAAAAAGGGCCCTGGGGGCCCTTATTTTTCAGGATTTTCTTTCTCGCTTGCGGCGCGCATTCAGCGCAACGGCGGAATAATATTCTTCCAGGCTCTGCAATTGTTTCTCGTCAAGCTCTTCCACATCAATCAATCGCTCATTGGCATCCGTCAAAGAAAGAATCAGCTCGTCAAGCTTGACGTGAATAGCCTTGCTGTCTTTATTCTGATTCTGCTGTATCAGGAATACCATCAAAAATGTAACTATGGTCGTTCCGGTATTGATGATCAATTGCCAGGTTCCGGAAAATTTGAAATAAGGGCCTGAGCAAGCCCAGATCAGAACCGCAAGCACCGCAACGCCGAACATGATGGGCGAACCTGCAAAGCGCGTCACCCATTTGGCGAAGCGATCGAAGAAACCGTCCAGCGTATGAGGCTCACACGGTTCCACAAAAGGCGGATCGACCGGTGCGGACTGCTCCTGCTCGCAGGCATCGGACTTCGCAGGTCGAGTATCTTTAGCCATGACGATCTCCTGTTCGTTGCAACAGGTGAACTCTACCTCTTCTGAAGCAAAGAAAATAACCAGTTGCTACAAAACCATTCCAATGAAAACGGGATTGCCGAATTCCAGGAAACACAAGCTCGGCCTTGCTCAAATAAAAAATCAAATATGAAAAATTACCTAAAAACCAAAACCAGCGTACAAGCTTATGTTCAGACTGAAAATCAAGTATTAAGCTGAAACTCAAGCTCATCAATAAGATGAAAAACTCCAAGCTTAGCTGCGAAGAAATAATTTTATATTGAATACGCTATTTATTTTTTTGTTGTCTGTTTTAAAAAATTCTGGCAGCATCGTGCTGGGTACTTGATTAACGCACCGACAGGAGGAGTCGTATGGGAAGGCTAGACCACGGCACCATGTGTACGCTGTGCCAAACATTACCGCTGTCCAAACCTCACACGCCCGGGCATGTGCATATGCACCCGGTCACGCGTCTGGAGGATTTCGGGGAAGAAGGCGCCCAAAGCCTTTATCGCTGTTCAGTCTGCCATACGCATTGGCTTTACCAGAAGGACAAGTGGCAGTCCTGCCTGGGCTTCAAGCTCTGGACAGGCGATCTGACTGAATATCGATCCAGCGGACGCAAGCCGTACAAATCTCCCGACCCTGCTGAAACCCAGAGAATCATACGGGGTCCAACGCACCAGAAACCGCTCCAATAGCGTAGTTTCAAACAGCGGCCGGCCTTGCGTTGCGCAATAGCCGGCCCTGGAGGCAGGATTCGAATTTCAGAGTTCTTGTCGCATACCTTGTTCTGTTGCGTATCGGTACAACTTTATTTCACGACCGGCAGCACGCCGATTTCAAATGGCTCAGGCGGCCCGCAGAGGGAACAAGCAGGCATAAAAAAAGCACCTAACTTATGCTAAGTGCTTGATTTGGATCACAAAAGAAGTGGTGGGTGCTGAGGGGTTCGAACCCCCGACCTACGCCTTGTAAGGGCGCCGCTCTACCAGCTGAGCTAAGCACCCATTTCTGTGATGCCACTCTTCCTGTGAAGAAAGAAAATTATAGGAGCATACAGATTCTTTTGCAAGCCTTGCGCTGTAATTTTTTGATTAATTCACAGCGTCTTTCAGAGCCTTGCCGGGACGGAACTTGGGCACATTGGCGCCTTCGATCTCGATGGTTTCGCCGGTGCGTGGGTTACGACCCGAACGGGCAGCACGCTCGGAAACGGCGAAAGTGCCGAAACCAACCAGAGTAACCGTATCTTTTTCTTTCAGCGTGGTGGTCACGGCATCGATAAACGCATCCAGTGCACGACCGGCGTCAGCCTTGGACAGATCGGCTTTGGTGGAAATGAATTCGATAAGCTCGGTTTTATTCATTGAGAAAATACCCCTGAAAATTATTTTAACCGGCCCCCAACGGAAGCCGGTCTGTTACTGCCACATTAACCGGGCAGACGACAGGGACCTAACCACCGCCGACTGCCTTTGCAACCAGGCGTCATGACGGCCCGGATGGCTACCGCGTATTAAGCCTATGATTAAAAGGCGTGTCAAGCAAAAAAGCGCCTGTAACCCGCATCATTGCTCACTTTTCACAATTCTTGCCGGTCTTTTCACTTTTTTGGACGCCGCCCTTAACACGATTCCGAAAATATGCTATTTGACCGCTGCCCAGGCCGTCATCAGGCCACTTAAGCTTCAAGCTGCCTGCAACTGCTGAAGTGTTCCGCCGTCTCCCCATGGCCAAAACGGATACGCGCACCCATGGCGCGAGCGCCAACCATACCCATGTTTCATGGATATGGCCGCTTACAATTTTTTCATCCGTTTTTCTGATTCAGCAGCCCAGGGCTGCCAAGGAGCACGGCCTTGAACGGCAAAGTCTATCTGGTCGGCGCCGGCCCCGGCGACCCCGAACTTCTCACCCTGCGGGCATTGCGGCTGTTGCAGAACGCTGATGCCGTCGTCTACGACCGGCTTGTGGGCAAAGCCATCCTGGACTGCATCAACCCCCGCGCCATCACCCATGACGTCGGCAAGATCGCGGGGTGCAGTTCCCACATGCAGGATGTCATCCACGGCATGCTGCGCTCGCTGGCCGCCACCCACCCATGCGTGGTGCGGCTCAAGGGCGGCGACCCGTTCATCTTCGGCCGAGGAGGCGAAGAGCTGCTCTACCTGAATAATCACAACATCCGCGCGGAGGTCGTGCCGGGCATTACCGCGGCCACCGGTTGCGCGGCGTCGCTCGGCATTCCGCTGACCCACCGGGGGCTTGCCACCAGCGTGCGCTTCGTTACGGGCCACCTGCGCGACAACCACGGCCTGCAACTGGACTGGCGCTCCCTGGTCGACCCGTCCTGTACGCTGGTCTTCTACATGGCGATCGCAAACAGCGCGCACATCGCCTCCTCCCTGATCGACCACGGCCGGCCTGCCTGCACGCCGGCCGCCCTGGTCCAGGACGCCACGCTGTCCCGGCAGCGCTGGGTCCTCACCACCCTGGAACAGATACCCGCGGCCATTGGGCAATTTCATCCGCCCGCCCTGCTCATCATCGGCGACGTCGTGCGGCTTCACCCCGACTACACATCCGCCAGTCAGCCCTCCCGGCACGCCCGCTCCATGTCCCAGCCATGTCCGCAGGCATGACCATGCGCCGCGTCGTCGCGAGCCTGCTTCTCGGCGCAGCCCTGGCATTTCCCCTTCGGTCCGCGGCGCAGGATCTCCAACCCTCCCCCGAACGCCAGCGCGTCCTGATCCATCTGCTGCGCCAGGATTGCGGATCCTGCCATGGTTTGCATCTGAAAGGCGGGCTGGGGCCCGCCCTGACCCGCTCCGCGCTGGCCGGACGTTCGACACAAGAACTGACCCGCACCATCCTGGAGGGCCGGCCCGGCACTGCCATGCCGGCGTGGCGCACTTTTCTCGAACCTGCCGAAGCCCGATGGCTGGCCCAGCTCCTGCTGGACGGCAACGCCTTGACCTCCAAGCCATGAAATCGCTCATCTTCCTTCTTGCCATTCTGCTGCACGCCTGCACTCCCCTGCCCAGAGGCACGAACGATCTGGGCCTCGTCATCGAACGCGGAACAGGCAGCGTTTCCGTGGTGGAAACCAGCCACCACCGTCGACTGGCCCGCATCGAAGGGCTGGGCGATCTGTCCCACGCCCACGTCGCCTATTCCCGCGACGGCCGCTACGGCTACGTATTCGGTCGCGACGGCGGCCTGAGCAAGGTCGACCTGCTGCGCCAACGCATCGAACACCGCCTCATCCAGTCGGGCAACGCCATAGGAGGCGCTATCTCCCAGGATGGCAGGTTGATCGTCGTGCAGAACTACGAGCCGGGCGGCATCAAGGTCTTCGACGCGGATACGCTGGACTTCATCAGCGAGGTACCCGCCGAGCACCTGCCCGGCAAACGCTCCAAAGTGGTCGGACTGGCGGACCTGCCCGGCCAGAAGTTCGCCTACGCCCTGTTCGAGGCCGGCGAGATCTGGGTCACGGACCTGTCCGATCCGCTGCGTCCGGTCACGCAACGCTACCAGGCGGGCCGCCAGCCCTACGACGCCATGGTCACCCCTGACGGACGCCATTACATCGCCGGGCTGTTCGGCGAGGACGCCCTGGCCATGCTGGACCTGTGGCATCCCGAAGCCGGCGTGCGCAGGATTCTGTCCGGCTACGGGCGCGGCAAACAGGCTCTGCCGGTCTACAAGATGCCCCACCTGCGCGGCTGGGCGCTTGCCGGCCGGCAGCTGTTCCTGCCCGCCATCGGCCGCCATGAAGTGCTGGTCGCAGACATCGCAAGCTGGCGTGAAACAGGCCGCATCCCCGTCCTGGGCCAGCCGGTCTTCGTCATGGCCCAGCCTGACGGCCGAAGGGTCTGGGTCAACTTCGCCTTTCCTGACAACGGCCTGGTGCAGGTCATAGATGTGGACACGCTGCAGGTCGTGCAGACGCTGGCCCCCGGCAAGGCGGTGCTGCACATGGAGTTCACCCCCCGGGGGGAAGCCGTATGGATTTCCGCCCGCGACGACGACGCCGTGGCCGTCTACGACACCCGCACGCTGACCCGCATCAGCTCTCTGACCATCCCCCAGCCAAGCGGCATCTTCTTCACCCATAGGAGCAATCGCATTGGTTTCTGATCTGTCCCCATCCGCCTTCCAATTGCTCAATGCCTGGCAACACGGATTCCCGCTCATTTCCCGCCCTTTCCGCAAGCTGGGGCTGAGCGTGGGGCTCAGCGAGCAAATCGTGCTGGACTATTTCCGGCAATGGCGCATGAGCGGGCTGCTCAGCCGGATCGGCCCCGTGCTGAACCCGTCCTGCATGAGCAGCACGCTGGTCGGCCTGCAAGTGCCTTCCTCTCGCCTGGAGGACGTGGCGGCGCAAGTCAGCGCCATGCCCGAAGTCAACCACAACTACGAACGCGAACACCCCGTCAATCTCTGGTTCGTCATGGCTTGCCCCCACCCGCAGGCGCTGCAGGCCCGGCTGGATGAACTGACCGGCCAGACAGGCCTGCATCCCCTGTCCCTGCCCATGCAGTCGGCCTATCACATAGACCTGGGATTCAATCTGGCGCCTTCCTTTTGGAAAACCGCTGGCGCCGTGCCGCCCTGCTGTCCTTTGCCGGCCGAAGGCAGCCCGCAACAGGCCCTGCTTCACGCCGTGCAGCACGGACTGGAACTGAACCCGGAACCCTACCAGGAGCTGGCCCGTCATGCGGCCATGACGGAAAAACAGGTGCTGGATCAATTAGGCGCCTGGCTGGAACAAGGCCTGTTCCGCCGCTTCGGCGTCGTCCTGCGCCATCGCTCCCTGGGATACACGGCCAATGCCATGTGCGTCTGGACCATACCCGATGACATCGTGGATTCGGTGGGAGCGCAGCTCGGACGCGAGCCCGGCGTGACGCTGTGCTACCGGCGCCGCCCCCACCCTCCCCAATGGACCCACAATCTGTTCTGCATGATCCATGGCAAGGACCGCGCACAGGTACTTCAGCAGCACGAGCGGCTGTCCCGGCGCCTGGGTCTGGAAGCCTTTCCCCACGCCGTGCTGTTCTCGACCCGCTGCTTCAAGCAACGCGGGGCCCTGTTGACTCCCGCACAGGTCCATCATGACTGAACAGCCCAGGCACTCCGCCTTCACTCCCCTGACACTGGACGATACGGACCGCCGCGTGATCAACGCCTTGCAAAGCGGCTTCCCGATCTGCCCTCGCCCTTTCGCACAGGCTGCACCCACGCTGAACCTGACGGAAACCAAACTGATCGCCCGCCTCGCGCGCCTGCGCCAGGCCGGCGTCCTGACCCGCTTCGGTCCCTTGTTCCAGATCGAAGCCGCGGGCGGCGCATACTGCCTGGCCACCATGGCCGTGCCCGACACCCAGTGGGAAACCGCCGTGCAAGCCGTCAACCGGCACGAGGAGGTCGCCCACAACTACAGGCGGGACCACGCGCTGAACATGTGGTTCGTGCTGGCCGCCGACTCCATAGCCGGCATCCAGTCCTGCCTGCGCGCCATCGAACAAGAAACCGGGCTGCCCGTGCTGGCCTTTCCCAAGGAACGCGAATATTTCCTGCACTTGAAACTGGAGCTTTGACAATGACTTCGCGCCGTCTTGCCCCTGCCGACGCAGCGCTGATACGCGCCGCGCAGGCCGGTTTGCCCATGGTGCCGGCTCCCTACGAAGCCCTGGCCCTGCGCCTTGGCGTGCCCCAGGCCCAGGTGCTGGCCCGGCTGCAGGCCATGCTTGAACAAGGCCTGATACGCCGCATCGGCGCAGTGCCCAACCACTACGCCCTGGGTTTCGTTGCCAACGGCATGTGCGTCTGGGACGTGGATGACGGCCATGTCGACCAGGCCGGCCAACTGCTGGGCGCATTGCCCGACGTCAGCCACTGCTATCGCCGGCCCCGGCACCGCCCGCTGTGGCCCTACAACCTCTTCGCCATGCTGCACGGCACGGATCACGGAGCCGTGCGCGCCCGCGCAAGCGCCATCACTGAAATGCTGCACGCGGCATTGCCCGGCGCCCTGCGGGAGCGCGACATTCTTTTCTCGACCGCCATCCTGAAGAAAACCGGCTTGCGCCTACGGAGCGACTGACCATGTTTCGCATTTCCAGTTTCATCGCCCAACTGCAGAACCCCACGCCCCCGGCGCCCCCGCGTTCCGGCCCGGTCGTGATCTGGAACCTGATCCGGCGCTGCAACCTGCATTGCAGCCACTGCTATTCCGCCTCCGTGGACAAGGACTTCCCCGGCGAACTCTCATTCGCCCAGATCTGTTCCGTCATGGACGACCTGCATGCCTTCGGAGTGCGCGCCCTGATCCTGTCCGGCGGCGAACCCCTGCTGCGTCCCGATGTCTTTGACATCGCCCGCCGCGCCCGCAGCCTGGGGCTGTACGTGGGCCTGTCCTCCAACGGCACCCTGATCAAGGAGGACAACATCGACGCCATCGCGGACAGCGGCTTCGATTACGTAGGCATTTCCCTGGACGGACTTCAAGCGCGCCACGATCGCATCCGGGGCCAGGACGGCGCCTATGCCGCCTCCCTGAAGGGGCTGAGGCTATGCCGCGACCGGCAATTGAAAGTCGGCATACGCTTCACCCTGACGCAGGAAAACGACATCGATCTGCCCGGCCTGCTGGCCTTGCTGGGCGATGAGGGCATAGACCGCTTTTATCTGTCCCACCTGAACTACGCCGGCCGGGGCGCGCGGCACCATCGGCAGGACAGCCACCACCAGATGACCCGGCAAGCCATGGAGCAGGTCTTCGAAGCCTGCCTGGCCTACATGCAGGCCGGTCAGCCCAAGGAATTCACCTCCGGCAACAACGACGCCGACGGCGTATTCTTCCTGCACTGGGTGCGACGCCACTATCCCGAACAGGCAGCCAGGATCCAGGCCAGGCTGCTCCAGTGGGGCGGCAATGCTTCGGGCGTCAATGTGGCCAACATCGACAATCGCGGCAATGTACACCCCGACACCATGTGGTGGCACCACAAGCTGGGCAACGTCCTGTCGCGCCCATTCTCGGCCATCTGGGCAGACACGTCCGAACCGCCTCTGGCCCAGCTGCGCCAACGCCCCCGCCCCGTCAAAGGCCGTTGCGCCCGCTGCGCCTACCTGCCCATCTGCAATGGCAACACGCGCACCCGCGCCCAGAAGAAAACAGGCGACCTCTGGGCGGAAGATCCCGGCTGCTACCTTACGGAACAGGAGATTGCTGCGCCCGGCACGGCCTGAGCCAGGCTGAGCGCAGCAGCAGCAGCAGCAGCAGCAGCAGCAGCAGCAGCACGAAAAAGAAATAAGCCTTTCGGACGCGCATCAAGATGCTTCCCCGGCGCGAAGGCCTGGGAAGCCACGACATTGCAAATCGCCACGAAAATCTGGCTTAAACCTGAAGAATCAGCTTGCGAGGCTCAGATCACTGTGCAACGTACGCCCTGTTGCGCCAACAACGCGGCCAGCGCTTGGGTGTCCCAAGTGGACTTCCATGTGATGACAATGCGCTCGCCCCGCGCCCAGGATCGGCACAGGCCCTGCCAGAACGGCGCATCCAGCAATTCCCCCTGCAGGACCCCGCCGGCTTCGTCCAGCGCCAGCAAGCCTGCGTCGCGCCTGGCCTTCTCGAGTATTTCCGGCAAGGTCTGGGGCAAGTACAGGACCCGATCCGCCTGGTTCAAGGCGCGCAATGCACGCAGGGTCAACAGATCGGCCGCCGGCAGATCCGCAATGGCGGCGATGCTGACCTGCGCCTGTCCGAGCTGCGTACGGACCTGCAAGGCGGATTCCAGCAAGGCCGCGGCCTTGTCTGTCCTGCCGGCGGCAAGCAGCGCCTGCGCCTCGCTGTCCAGCAGCCAGTCGAAGAAGCGGCGCCGGGCGTTCACGTCGGGAAACGCCAGCTTGATATCGCGCCGGTAGCGCGCGGCCAGCGCGGCAAGCAGGCCTAGTGACTCCTCCAGCACGCCTTCGATGCGCTCCCTGGTTCGGCGCGCCAGTACGGGCGCCGAACCGGCCGACGACACGGCTACCATGAGGGGCGAACGATCGATGATGGCCGGCACCTGGACGGAAGACAATTGCGCATCGTCGACAACATTGCACGGCATGCGCAACTGATGGGCCGCCCTCGCCACGGCCTGGTTGGCGTCGCGCCGACCGGTGGCGGCGATCGTCAGCCAACTGCCTTCCAGGTGGGCGGGCGCAAACAAGGCGAATACGCTGCACAAAGCGCCCGCCTGGGCGCCGGCCCGCAGCCAGGGCGTCTGCTCGGGCGCCACCACGGTGACGTTGGCGCCCGAGCGCAGCAGCAGTCTGACCTTGCGTTCGGCCACCACGCCGCCGCCCACTACGGTGACCGCTTTGCCCGCCAGGTCGAAGAACAAAGGAAACAGGTTCATTCCACACTATCCTTGCGGCGCCGGGATGGCCCGGCGCCGGTACGAGAATTACTTCAGGCCGGCGAAATACTCTGCCAGCTCGCGGATGATTTCATCGCTGAGCGGCTCCGCCATCGAGCTCATGACAGGGTCGTTGCGCTCGCGGGTCTTGAACGCATGCAACTGCTTGACCAGGTATTCCGCCTTCTGCCCCGCAAGATTGGGGTACAGGCCCACGCTGCTGATTCCATCGCCCCCATGGCACGAAGCGCACATGGACAATAGCGAGCCCGCCTGTACGGAAAGATCGGTCTGCGGCGTCTTGCCGACCAGTTCGGGCTTCGCGTCCGTCGCCCAGGCCTGGCCCAGGCCAAGGCCGCACAGCACGATGGCGGTTCCAAGCATCGATTTCATGGTTTTCCCCTTCATCAGAATTTCTGGGTTTCAGGCTGGCCTATGGTCAGCCAGCGCGTACGGGCCCGGGAGAATATCCCGGAGGGGCTTTCCATCTTGTGTTCGGCCACCAGTTCCAGCGTGCGGCTGTCGTAGATCTTGAGGCGGTCTCCCCAGTAGCCGGAACTGACGTACAGGAAATCGCCCGTACGGTTGTAGTTCGGGAAGAAGGAATGGCCGCCCACGTCCAGGGTCTTGGCGACTTCCAGTGTGTTTTTGTCGATGAGCTGGATCCAGGCGGCGCGCTTGTCCTTGTCCACGATGTCCACCGCCACGTACGGCGCATTCGGGTGCGCGGCCGGCGACTCGGTGGCGCCGGCCACCGGGATCTGCTTGACCACCGAGAAATCCTTGGTATCCCAGACCGTGACCACGGAGCCTTTCTTGCACGTGCCCATATTGGTGCCGAACGCCAGCATGCGGCCATTGATCTCGGTTACCGAGCCCGAGCCTACATGCGGCTGGCAGCCCGCCGGTATGTCGCGCACCACCTTGTCTTCCTTCAGGTCGATGGCAACGAACTTGTTGTCGTCGTAGGACGCCACCATGGAGTAGCGGCCGTCGGGCGTCAGGAAGGTATCGTGCAGCAGGCGGCCCACCTTCTTGAGCTTGGTCACCGGCATGCCGGGCTTGTCCGGATCGATGATCCAGATCTGTCCGGCCTGGCGCAGCGTCAGGGCGAACTTGTTGTTGATGCGGCTGCCGATGACGGGCCCGCCAGCGGACTTGACGAACTTGCCATCGGGGTCCTCGCCCTCCAGGTCCATGTACTTGACCGGTTCGAGCGTGTCGGCTTTCAGGATGGCGACGCTGCGCGGCACGAAGGAGCTGATGGCAAGCCACTTTCCATCCTTGGAAACGGCGATGCCCGGCCCCGTCAGGCCGACCTTGGCCTGGCGCACGATCTGCAGCGTGTAGAGGTCGATCTTGTAGACGTGACCGTCATCGCTCTTGAGCCAGGCCCAGCGTTCGCTGGCCGGGCTGAAGTCCATGATGTGCGGCGCGCTGGGCGTGGCGATCTCGCCCACCACCTGGTTGGTCTTGCCGTCCAGGAACACCGTGCGGGCATTGTTGCCTTCGTCGCCGCGGCCGTAGCGGCCGCGCGCCATGACCACCATCAGGTCGTAGACCGAATCGATGGCATAGGCAGGCTTGGCGGGCAGCGTGGCCTCGTCCACCAGCACTTTGACGCTGGCGCGGATTTCGTCCATGCCCCATTTGAGATCCGCCGCCGGCTCCGTCTTGATCAGGTGCGCCAGCGCGCGGATGTCCTCGTCGGACAGGCGTCCGGCGAATGGCGGCATCAAAGTGTCCGGTATGCCGGTCATGATGGTGCCCCGCAGGGCGATCTCGCTCTGCACCAGCCTGTCGCTGGTCAGGGCGGGAGCGATATAGCCGCCCCGGTCAGCGCCGTGACAGACAGCGCAATTCTGTTGAAACAAATGATCGACCCGAACCTGCTCCTCGGTCGTTGCCGCCAGGGCCGAACCGACCGCGGCCGACAGGAGCGCCAGAGTCATGAGCTTTCTGTACATCCTAGTACCTCCAACAATCGCCCTGCAGAACGGCAAGGCCGACTGCACTATAACGATTGTGATTTTTCCTTGAAAAGGTACAGATACGGAATCGCCGCTGGTTACGGATGGCCTCGGGTCCAAACCGCAAGCTGCCTGGGCTCTCAGACCGTATTCAACGGTCTTGAGGCAGGCTGGACATGTTTATCACGAACGAATGACTGTTTGATGCAGCGCAAGGCCCGAATGCCTGCCTCGGGCCTATAGTCGTCGTGTACGGCTCGATTGCAGACAGCCTCCGATTTCCCCGTTCCATGCCATGTTCTCATTGCCCATCACCCTGACTCATGCGCACGGCTCGCCCTACAAGCGGCAGATAGCGCGCCAGATCGAAACCCTCATCTGCTCCGGCCGCCTGCAGGACGGCAACCGCCTGCCCTCCATCACCCGCATGGCCTCCCTGCTCCAGGTCTCCAAGAACACCGTCATGGGAGCGTACGACCTGCTCATCGACTCCAACCTGATCCACAGCGAGCCCAGCCGCGGCTTCTTCGTCACAGCGCATAGACGCGGGCCTCCCAAGAGCGCGGATCCTGATTTCGTGCAGGATGGGCCGGCCTCCGTCCATACGGATCCGGTGAATGTGGCCAGGGCCAGCGGCGTGCACGTCCCGCCGCCGCCCGTGCCCATACGGTTCGACTTCAAGGTGGGCCGCCCGTCCGTGCATGCTTTTCCGCTGCGCCAGTTCATCCACCTGTCCAACCAGCTGCTGCGCCATGCCGGCTCGGCCATGGCCGATTACACGCCGCCCGAAGGCCTGTGGGGCCTGCGGCTGCAGATCGCCGACTACCTGGCCGCCACCAAAGGGATCAAGGCCGATCCTGAGCACGTCATCGTCACGGCGGGCAGCCAGGAGGCGCTCAGCCTGATCGCCTCTCACTTCCTGGATCACAACAGCGCCGCCGTGCACGAATCGCCCGGTTACACCGGCTTCTACAACCTGTTGCGCCGCCACGGGGCGCAGGCCTGTCCCGTGCCCGTGGACGAACAGGGCCTGCGCACGGATCTCCTGCCCGACGCGCCGGTGCGCCTGGCGTTCGTCACGCCGTCCCACCAATACCCGCTGGGCCACACCTTGTCCATGGAGCGGCGCCGGCAACTGCTGGAGTGGGCCGGACGCACGGGCGCCATCATCATCGAGGACGATTACGACGGGGACTTCTGCTACGGCCCCGCCCTGCCTCCGCCGCTGGCGGCCATGAGCCCGCGGCAGGTCATCTACCTGGGTTCCTTTTCCAAGACGCTGGGGCCAGGCCTGAGGCTGGGCTACATGGTCTGTCCGCCGGCGCTGGCACAAGACTTCATCGAGCGCAAGGCGCTGCTGAACAATGGCTCGCCCTGGCTGGCCCAGGCCGTGCTGGCGCGCTACTTCGACGAATACAGTTTCGCCCGCCATCTACAGATCCTGCGGCGCCGCTACCTGGAACAGCGCGACGCCCTGCTGCAAGGGCTGGCCGACATCTGGGGCGATGCCGGAACGGTCAGCGGCCGGAATGCCGGCATGCACCTGGCCTTCCGTCTTCCAGACCACAGCCCCGGCGCCCACATCCTGGCCAATGCGGCGCTGCGCCACGGCATCCGGCTCTATCCGCTGGCCCAGGCGGCCAGCCGGGAGTCCGACACGACGGATCCCCGCCATCTGCTGTTCGGCTACGCCCGCCTGGAATGCGCCGAAATCCGCCAGGCCATGAAACTGCTGGGAGCCGTGCAGCGCGCCATCACCTGAAGCGCGCCGCCCGGCCGGCGATCAGGACCGGGCCAGCGCCTGATCAAAGTCGCCGGTCAGGTCGGCGATATCCTCGATGCCGACGGAAATGCGCAGCTGATTGTCGGCAATGCCCATGATGGCGCGCTGTTCAGCGCCCATCTCGTAATAGATGGTGTGGGCCACCGGCAGCACCAGGCTGCGGTTGTCGCCCAGATGCGTGGCCAGGATGAACACGTTCAGGCGATTCAGAAAATCGAACACGTCCACGTCCTCAGCCAGCACCACGCTCATCAACCCGCCGAAACGATTGCCGAACAAATCGGCGGCGCGCTCGTGCTGGGGATGATCTTCCAGGCCGGGATACTGCACCTTGCGCACGCGCGGGTGTGCCTGCAGGAAGCGCGCCAGCGCCAGGGCGTTGGCACAGATGCGCTCCATGCGCAAAGGCAGGGTCTCGGAACCCACGGCCAGGCGATGGGCCACGTCCGAGGACAGGGTGCCGCCCATGTCGCGCAGGCCTTTTTTCTTGATCTGGGTCAGCCCCCAGGAGCGCGAATTGCCGTTGCGGTAGACCTCGGCAATATTGGGATAGTCGCTCCAGTCGAACAGACCCGTGTCCGTGACCATGCCGCCCAGGGCGTTGCCATGGCCGCCGATGTGCTTGGACAGGGAGTTGACCACCAGGGAGGCCTTAAAATCGCGCGACGGGCGCAGGTAGGGCGAGGACAGCGTGGCGTCCACCACATAGACCAGGCCCTGCTCTTCGCACCACTGGCCCACGCCCTGCAGATCGGCGATCTGCGTGCCCGGATTGGCGATGGTCTCCACGAACACCATGCGGGTGTTGGGCTGCTGGGCGGCCTGCACCTGTGCCAGGTCGGTGGCGTCCACCAGCGTGATCTGCACGCCCAGCTCGCGCAGCGTGCCCAGCAGGCTGTTGGTGTTGCCGAAGATGTACTTGCTGGTGATCAAGTGGTCGCCCTGGCGCAGCAGGGTGAAGAAGGTCGCGGTCAAGGCCGCCATGCCGGTGGCGAAGCTGACGCTGCCCACGCCTTTCTCCATGCGCGTGACCTTGGCCTCCAGCGCCGCCGTGGTGGGCGTGCCCTGGCGGGAGTAGGTAAAGCCGGCCTTGCCCTGGAAAACCGCCGCCAATTCGCGGGCGTCGCTGAAACCATATTCGGTGGACGGATGCAGCGGCTGGTGGATGGCGCCGTGCTGAGTGCCCAGGCGGCGGTCGGAATGCAGGGTGGAAGTGGTAAAGCCGTTTTCGTCCATGATCGTGTTCAAAACCTAAGTTTGCGTGCGCCAGATGAAGAATGCCCCCACGCCGCGCAGGCCATGCCTGCTTGCCGCCCGCCTCGCGGCCTGTATGCCGCTCCGGTTGGCCAGGCGCGCCACAGTCCGCGGGGGCTGCAACGTGTCCGTGCCCATCCCCAGAGGGGGGGTCTTGTCTTGGGGTGGTCCGGCGACAAAAAAGCGAAGCCTGGGCTTCGCGTTTCTGGCGGCTGACTATCTATTATCTTGCGAAGCGCAGACGGTCAGTCTGAGTTTTTTATACAAATAAGTTATGTAGCGAACTCGCCGCCCTAAGCCGAGCTGCGCTGGCGCAGCGTTTCGTACAGGCACACGGCGCTGGCCACGCTGACATTCAGGCTCTCCACGGCGCCCATCATGGGGATGGAGACCAGTTCATCGCAGGTTTCGCGGGTCAGGCGGCGCATGCCCTCGCCCTCCGCCCCCATGACCCAGGCCATGGGTCGGCGCGCGTCGACCTGGTGCAGCGAATGCGTGGCCTGGTCGTCCGTACCCACCAGCCAGACGTCGCGTTCGCGCAACTGGCGCATGGTGCGCGCCAGATTGGTCACGGTGATGTAAGGCGTGGACTCCGCGCCGCCGCAGGCCACGCGCGAGACCGTGGCATTCAGGCCGACGGCGCGATCGCGCGGGGCGATCACGGCATGCGCGCCGGCCGCATTGGCGGTACGCAGACAGGCGCCCAGATTATGCGGATCCGTGACGCCGTCCAGGATCAGCAGGAAAGGAACCTGTCCGGCTTCTTCCAGATCGTCCAGCAGTTCGTTGACGTCCACCGCCAGTTCCTGCTCGTCGGCCAGCGCGACCACGCCCTGGTGGCGGGTGCCCTTGGAAAGACCGTTCAGACATTCCGCATGCACAGGGATGACTTTCAGCCCCGCCTGCTGGATCTGGTCGATGAAGGACAGCATGCGCTTGTCGCGCCGGGTCTCGTCCACGTATACCTCGCGCACCGACGAGGCGGCGTGACGAACTCGGGCTACTACGGCATGAAAGCCGGCCAAAACCTGCTGGGGCATAACAATCCTTGAAGAAACGGAGGGCAAAGACAGGGCCGGACATGTGCGTCCGGCCCTGTATTGTACGCCTATCGGCGCCGGCCCCTGGGGCTGCGCGTGGACTTGGCGGCCTTGGCGGCTTTCTCGGTGGCGCGCTTCTCGTCGCGGGCGGTCTGCTTCTGGGTGGCGCGCCGCTGCGAAGCGGTCGTGCCCTTCAAGGCTTCCGGCTTGGCGGAGGCGGCCTTCTTGATGTGGCGCTCGGGCTGCTCGGGCGCGGCGGCCGCCGCCTTCAAGGCCTTATAGCCCGTGCCCTTGACCAGACGGAACTCGATGCGGCGCGCTTCCAGGTCCACGCGCGCAACCTGCACCTGCACCGGATCGGTCAGGCGATAGCGTATCCCGGTGCGCTCGCCGCGCAGCTCGTTCAAGGTCTCGTTGTACTGGAAATAATCGGCGCCCAGCTCGGACACGTGCACCAGCCCCTCCACGTACAAAGTATCCAGCGTGACGAACAGGCCGAAGCTGGTGACGCCGCTGACCTTGCCGGAATACTCCTCGCCCACATGCTCCTTGACGAACCAGCACTTGAGCCAGGCTTCCACATCCTTGGAGGCTTCGTCGGCGCGGCGCTCGCGCGCCGACAGCAAGCCCCCGAGCCGCTCCCAGCGGGCGAAGTCGCGCTTGCTGGCCGGCAGGGCCGCATCGCCCGGCTCGTCCTCGATGGCCGGCACGTAGCGCTCCTCCTTCAGGATGGACTTGATGACGCGATGCACCAGCAGATCCGGATAGCGCCGGATGGGCGAAGTGAAATGCGCGTACAGCGGATAGGCCAGGCCGAAGTGGCCGGTCTTTTCCGGACTGTAGATGGCCTGCTGCATGGAACGCAGGCACATGGTCTGGATCACCGCGAAGTCCGGCCGCCCGCGCGCGGCGGCCACCACCTTGGCGTAGTCGGCCGATGTGGGTTCGTCGCCGCCTTCCAGCGTGAGGCCCAGGCTGCGCAAGTACTCGCGCAGCGCTTCCAGCTTGGGCGGCGTGGGGCCGTCGTGCAGCCGGTACAGGCCGTTGCGGCGGTTGCGGGCGATGAAATCGGCCGCGCAGGTGTTGGCCGCCAGCATGCATTCTTCGATGAGCTTGTGCGCATCGTTGCGCACCAGCGGTTCGATGCGCTCGATGCGGCCCAGCGGATTGCAGATGATCTTGGTCTCGACCGTGTCGAAGTCGATAGCGCCGCGCGCCGTGCGACGCTCGGCCAGCAGGCGATACAGGGCGTAGAGATTCTGCACGGGCTCGAGCACGTGCTGGATCTGCTGGGCGGCCGGCCCGGTGGGCTGCTGCAGCGCGCTCCAGATATCGGTATAGGTGGTACGCGCATGCGAATGGATGACGGCCTCATAGAACTGGTAGGCCGACACCGTGCCCGACTTGGGCCCGTCGGCCAGCACCACCATGTCGCACACCATGACCAGGCGGTCCACCGCCGGGTTGAGCGAACAGATGCCGTTGGACAGGCTCTCGGGCAGCATGGGGATCACGCGGCGCGGGAAGTACACGCTGGTGCCGCGCTCCAGGGCGTCGGCATCCAGGGCGTCGCCCGAGCGCACGTAGTGGCTGACGTCCGCAATGGCGACCAGCAGGCGCCAGGCCAGGCGGCGGCGCTTGCCGGTGCCTATGTCCACCTGCTCGCAATACACGGCGTCGTCGAAGTCGCGCGCGTCCTCGCCGTCGATGGTGATGAACGGCACGTCGCGCAGGTCCACGCGACCCTTGTATTCGGCCGGCTTGACCTTGGCCGGGATGCGGGCGGCCTGCTTGAGAGCGGCCTCGGAGAAATCCACCGGCACCTCGAACTTGCGCACGGCGATCTCGATTTCCATGCCGGGATCATCGATTTCCCCCAGCACTTCGATCACGCGGCCCAGCGGCTGACGATGGCGCTCGGGCTGCTGCGTGATCTGTACGGTCACGACCTGGCCGGACTCGGCCTCGCCCTGCTCGCCGGGTGGGATCAGGATGTCGTGCTTGATGCGCTGGTCCTCGGGCACCACGATGAAGGCGCCGCGCTCGCGCAGGAAGCGCCCCACCAGCTTGCTGGTATGGCGCTCGGTGACCTCGACGATGGAGGCGTCGGGCTTGCCGCGGTATTCGCCGTCGATGCGTACCAGGACGCGGTCGCCATGCAACACCTTGGCCATTTCCCGGGGCGACAGGAACAGGTCGGGCTGACCGTCGTCGCGCTGCAGGAAGCCGAAGCCGTCGCGGTGACCCAGCACCCGGCCGGCGATGAAGCCGGTCTGCGTGTTCTTGCGGATCTTGCCATCGGCCCCCACCAGCAGCTGGCCGTCGCGTTCCATGGCGCGCACGCGCCGCTCGAACCCCACCGAAACCGGCAGCGCAAGGCCCAGCTTGAGAGCCAGGCTTTGGATGTCCTGGGCTTCCGAGGAATCCCGCACCACCGCCAGAATACGCTCCCGAGAGGGGGTATCGGGGTCGAAATCAGGCGGCAATTCGTAACGACCCGTTGATTCAATCAGGTCCTCGGTACTGTTCTGGAATTTTTTGATCAAAAGGACACTTCCATTATTAAAAAATTATGCCTATAATCCTTTTCTTTGCTGCTCATGCAGCAAGACGTTGCAGGTTTTTGGCACAGACATAAGCATACAACGTTATGCCCAGGTGGCGGAATTGGTAGACGCGCATGGTTCAGGTCCATGTGCCGCAAGGTGTGGAGGTTCGAGTCCTCTCCTGGGCACCAGATTCCTCGAAAAGCCGGTTGTCGAAAGACAGCCGGCTTTTTGCTTTATTCGCCCAAAAAGAAACGACTGCCGCAGGCAGCCGGTCTTCGCTTCCGCGACGGAAAAGCCATTACCCTCCGCAGCCGCCGCAGCAGGCGCCGTCTTCGCCATGCGCGGGCTGGGCGATACGGTAACCGGCATCCTCGACCGCCGCGTGCAGGCCCTGCAACGAGACCAGGGCTTCGTTGAAACGAACCGACGCCTTGGCGTTTTCGAAGGAAACCTGGGCGGCGTCCACGCCCTTGAGGGCCGCCAGGGCGGCCTCCACCTTGCCGGCGCAGCCTTCATTCTTGAGACCTTCGAGTTTGAGCAATCCGACTTGCATCCTTTCGTCCTTTTACGTGATGTAAACGTTGGACGGCGCCCTTGCCGCCCTTAAAGATATATATTAAATATATCTTATCATCCAGGCAAGCTGCTCAGGCCTTTGCATGGATGGATTGGCGATCGCAGCAGCCGGCTGCCGCTACGGCAGGTTCTCCCGGAACACCACGATGCTGTTCATGGGCTTGAGCCGCAAGCCCGCCTCCACGCCCTCCCCGCCCTGCCTGAGTCCGGTCAGCACACGCACGCAATTCAGGATGGACAGTTGCGGATCCTGCATGATGATGGCGTCCAGCGTGCCTTCGATCAGCAAGGCGCGCACGCCCGAGGTCAGGCCGTGGCCCACGAACACGACCTTCTTGTCGCGCCGATGTTCTTTCAAGGCGCGGGCCACGCCCTCGGGCGCGCCGCCGATGTTGTAGATGCCGATCAGGTCCGGATGCTGTTCCAGCAACAGCAAGGCTTGCCGGTAGTTGTTCTCCGGGTCGTCGCGCCCTTCGCGCACTCCCATCACCCGGTCTTCCCACCCCTTCTCCTGCATCAACTGCAGAAACCCCGTTTCACGGTCGCAATGCGCGCGATAGCTGAGACTGCCGGCGATCAGGCCGAAGGTGCCGGTCTGCCCGCCGCTGAGCCGGCTGAGCAAAAAGGCCGCCAGCCGTCCCGTGGCCACGTTGTCCAGGCCCACATAGGCGCTGCGCAGCGACGCGGACAGGTCCGAGATCAGGGTGACCACGGGGATGCCGTCATGCACCAGGGCATCCACGGCCTCGCGCACCAGCGGATGCTCCAGCGCCATGAACACCACGCCGTCCGTGCGTCCGCGCAGCTTCAGCAGGGCCTGGGCCAGACGTTCGGGATCGAAGCCTTCGAACACTTCGGTGCGGCAGTCCACATTGAAAGGCTGCAACTGCGCCTGGGAATAATCGATGGCATCGCCGAACATGTGGATCACGCGGTTGCTGCCGGCCGGCAGCAGGAAGGTGATGCGCATGGGCTTGGCGCGCATGCCGGTGTCCAGATCGGATTCACTGATGTACTCCACGCGCCGCGCCGCCTTGAGCACGCGCTGCACGGTCGCGGGACGCACGCCGGCGCGCCGGTTCAGGACGCGGTCGACCGTGGCGGTGGAAACGCCGGCCAGACGGGCGATATCGAGGATGCGGGGGGCTTTCTTGATCAATCAAAAACCATCATTGGATTACCTGGACAGGCTTTGCCGCGCTTCTATACCATACAAAAACGCTGAAGCGAAAGCACAGCAAAAAACATCATAAAAACACGTAAACCACACGGAGACAAGACCGCTCGAACGCGGACCGACATGCCCGGCTCCGGCCGGCTGCCGACACCTTCATCATGCTGAATCATGACTTACACCTTTGACTTCTCCAGCGTGCTGGCGCAATGGCCGCAACTGCTGCAAGGGGCCTGGATGACCATCAAGCTGCCGGCGCCGGCCACCGTGCTGGGCTTTGCGGCCGGCACCCTGCTGGCCGTGGGACGGCGCAGCCCGAACCGCCTGCTGGCGCGCCTGTGCGGCTTCTATGTGGAGATCATCCGCAACACGCCGCTGCTGGTGCAGATATTCCTGGTCTTCTTCGGCCTGGCCACCCTGGGCTGGAAAGTATCGGCTTTCGGCGCGGCCCTGGCCGCGCTGGTGATCAACGTCGCGGCCTACACCTGCGAGATCATGCGCGCCGGCATGGACTCCATCCACAAGGGGCAGCTCGAAGCCGCCGAATGCCTGGGGCTGACCCGCACCCAGACCTACTGGCACGTGATCCTGCTGCCGGCCCTGGAACGCGTCTTCCCCGCCCTGACCAGCCAGTATGTGCTGCTGATGCTGGCCTCCTCGGTGACCTCGCAGATCTCCGTGGAGGAGCTGACCGCCATGGCCAATCACATCCAGGCCGAGACGTTCCGCCCCTTCGAGGCCTACATCCTGGTGGCCGTGCTCTACCTGGCCCTGTCCCTGCTGATGCGCCTGGCGCTGTGGCTGGGCGGGCGGCTCGTCTTCACCCGGCAGCGCGCGCTGCGCGCCAGGAGCTGAGCCATGTTCACGAGCGGATTCAATGCCAATCATCTGAGCTTCCTGCTGGAAGGCGCCTTGTGGACGGTCTGCCTGTCCCTGATTTCCTTCCTGGGAGGCGGAGTCGCCGGCGCGCTGGTGGCGCTGGCGCGCATCAGCCGCTGGAGACCGCTGCGCTGGCTGGCCATCGCTTATATCCAGGTCATCCAGGGCACGCCGCTGCTGGTGATCCTGTTCCTGTCCTACTTCGGTCTGAGCATCATGGGCTTCACGCTGCCGCCGCTGGTGGCCGCCGGCCTGTCCATGACCATCTATGTGAGCGCCTACCTGGGAGAGATCTGGCGCGGCAGCATACAGTCCGTGGCGCGCACCCAATGGGAAGCGGCCGAATGCCTGGCCCTGTCCCGCTGGCAGCGCCTGCGGCTGGTGGTCCTGCCCCAGGCCGTGCGCATCGCCACCCCGCCCACCGTGGGATTCATGGTCCAGATCGTCAAGAACACCTCGCTGGCCTCCATCGTGGGATTCGTCGAACTGGTGCGGGCCGGCCAGCTGATCAACAACTCCATCTTCCAGCCTTTCCTGATCTACATGCTGATCGCGGCGCTGTACTTCGCCATGTGCTATCCGCTGTCGGCCTGGAGCCGCCGACTGGAGATGCGCCTGCATTTCGGCCATCGCCCGGTGCAGAAATGAACCTACGCCGCCAAGGAGCCTCCATGTCCATCGTGGTCGAACTCAAAGACGTATACAAAAGCTTCGGCAGCAATGCCGTCCTGAACGGCGTGTCCTTCGCCATTCCCAAGGGCCAGGTGACGGCCATCATCGGCCGCAGCGGCTCGGGCAAGAGCACGGCGCTGCGCTGCATAGACAGGCTGGAGATCATAGACCGCGGCCAGATCGAGGTCTGCGGCCACAAGGTGCATGATCCCGACGTGTGCCTGCGCTCGCTGCGCACCGACGTGGGCATCGTCTTCCAGAGCTACAACCTGTTCCCGCACCTGACGGTGGAGCGCAACATCATGCTGGCCCCGCAGGTGGTGCGCGGCCGCAGCCGCGAGCAGGCCCGCGAGATCTGCCGCCGCACACTGGCGCAGGTCGGCCTGTCGGACAAGGCCCAGGCCTACCCCGAGCAACTGTCCGGCGGCCAGCAGCAGCGCGTGGCCATCGCCCGCTCGCTGGCCATGGAACCCAAGGTCATGCTGTTCGACGAAGTCACTTCCGCCCTGGATCCGCAACTGACCGGCGAAGTGCTGCGCGTCATCGAAAGCCTGGCCGCCGATGGGATGACCATGGTGCTGGTGACCCATGAAATGGAGTTCGCCGCGCGCGTGGCCGACGTGGTGATCTTCATGCACCAGGGCCGGGTCTGGGAGACTGGACCGGGCGAGATGCTGCGCAATCCGTCCACGCCCGAGCTGCAGGAATTCCTGGCCCACGGCCTTTGAACACCCCATGACTTCATAAAGCACACATCCACGGAGACGACACCATGAAGATCCACACCCTGATGCGCGCCACGCTGCTGGCGCTGGGCCTGACCGGCCTTTCCGCCGCCGCCATGGCCAATGCGCTGGAGGACATCAAGGCCGCCAAGAAGATACGCGTAGGCATAGACCTGGGCGCCCCCTTCTACGGCTACATCGACGACAAGATGCAGCCCGTGGGCTCGGACGTGGAGGCCGCACGCCTGCTCGCCCAGGACCTGGGCGTGGAGCTGGAAATCGTCCAGACCACCAATTCGGCCCGCATACCCAATCTGCTGTCCAACAAGGCCGACTTGATCATCTCCTCGCTGTCCATCACGCCCGAACGCGCCAAGGCGGTGGATTTTTCCATCCCCTACGGCGCCATCCAGGCGGCGGTGGGCGCGCCCAAGGACATCGCCATCGCCGGCATGGCCGACCTGGCCGGCAAGCGCGTGGCCGTGACCCGCGGCGGCCCCCAGGACAAGCTGGTCAGCGAGCGCGCCCCGCAGGCCAACATCGTGCGCTTTGACGACGAGGCCGCCTCGATCACGGCGGCGGCCAGCGGCCAGACCGACATCGTGGCCATCACCCCTCCCATCATCAAGGCCATCGCC
The DNA here is from genome assembly GCA_023425645.1 of Pseudomonadota bacterium. Taxonomy (GTDB): domain Bacteria; phylum Pseudomonadota; class Gammaproteobacteria; order Burkholderiales; family Burkholderiaceae_B; genus Alcaligenes. Next base: position 329,792 of record JAFACG010000009.1, on the reverse strand, counting down.
GACCGCAATCCCGCTCGGCCCTTCGAGGTGAAATTCGTCATCGAATCCTACAAGCTGGGCATTGCCATGCGCCAGAACGAGCCCGAACTCAAGGACTGGGTGAACCAGTGGGTGCGCGCCAACCTGCAGAACGGCAAGCTCAATGAAATCCATCTGAAATACGCCGGCGTGCCCATCCCCGACGAGATCGTCCAGGGCGCCGGCCAGTAAACCCCGGCCGGGCGGCTCGTCCGGCTTTCCCTCAACACCGCCCGACGGCGCGCCTTGCGGCCGCCGCGGGACAGGCTGCGCCTTGCGCCGGCCGCATCACCAGTCAGGAACTTGTTTATGAGCACCCTATTCGGCGAGATCCGTCAGCTCGGCTATGTCGTGCGCGACATCGAGGCGGCGATGGAGTACTGGAGCCGCCACCTGGGTGTCGGCCCCTGGTACTACAACCCCAAGGTGGGGATCAAGAACTACCAATACCGCGGCCAGTCCTACGAGCCGCACAACTCGGTGGCCCTGGCCAATTCAGGCGCCGTCCAGGTCGAACTGATCCAGTGCCGCAATGACGTCCCTTCCATGTACCGCGATTTCCTGCTGGCCGGCCAGCTCGGATTGCAGCACGTGGCCTACTGGACGGAGAACTACGATGCCGACCTGCAGCGCGCCCTGGACCAGGGCCTGAAGGTCGTGATGAGCGGCGAGGTCGGCGAGCGCGGCCGCTTCTGCTACTTCGACACCGAATTCCATCCCGGCGCGGTGGTGGAGCTGTCGGAAGTGGCCGGCCCCAAAGGCAAGCTGTTCTCGCTGATCCGCCAGGCGTCCGAAGGCTGGGACGGCCGCGATCCGGTGCGCCCCTTCCCCGACCTGGCCACGCTGTAGGCGCCGCCATGAATACCGACACTTTTCTTGCGCGCTATCTGATTGAAACGCCGCTGCCGCCTGAACAGGTCGCCGAAGTGATTGCCGGCGAGCAGTCCTGCGGCACCTTCACCCGCGTGGCCGGCGAGACCGACGAACTGCACGAACGGGCCCGCGCCACCGTGGAGCGCATCCGGGAGCTGGACAGCGCGCCGCAGCCCAGCCTGTCCAACGCCCTGCTGGAGCGGCGCGGCGTGCGCGGCCCCTGGCGGCGTGCACAGGTGGACATCCGTTTCCCCATCGCCAACATCGGCGCCAACCTGCCCACGCTGGCGGCCTGCGTGACCGGCAATCTGTTCGACCTGGGCGAGGTCACCGGCCTGCGCCTGGAATCCCTGGAGCTGCCCGCCCACTATAGACGCCGCTTCGATGCGCCGGCCCTGGGCATTGCGGGCACGCGCCTGCGCACAAGCGTGGACCAGGGCGCCCTGGTCGGCACCATCATCAAGCCCAGCGTAGGACTGCGTACTCCGGACATCGTCCGCCTGGTGGAAACCTTGTGCCGGGCCGGGGTGGACTTCATCAAGGACGACGAGGTCTGCGCGGATCCGGCGCATTCCCCCTTGGACGAGCGCATACCGGCCGTGATGGCCGTGATCCGGGACCACGAGCAGCGCAGCGGCAAGCATGTGATGTTCGCCTTCAACATCAGCGACGAGACCGACGCCATGAAGCGTCATGCCGATCTGGTCGAGCGCGAAGGCGGCAGCTGCGTGATGGTCAGCCAGAACTGGGCGGGGTATTCGGCGCTGCAGACCCTGCGCCGCAACACCGGACTGGCCCTGCACGCTCATCGCAATGGCTACGGCGCCCTGTCGCGCCACCCCCTGCTGGGCATTTCCGTCTCGGCCTACCAGACCCTCTGGAGGCTGGCCGGCGCGGACCATATCCACGTCCACGGCCTGGAGGGCAAGTTCGCCCAGCCCGACACCGAAGTGCGCGAAGCCATCGCGCACTGCCTGCGCAGCCTGGACGACCAGAGCGACGACCGCGTGCTGCCCGTGGTCTCGTCGGGCCAATGGGCCGGCACCGTGCCCGCGACCTGGCGGGCGGCCGGCGGCACGGATGTGCTGTTCATGGCCGGCGGCGGCATCCTGGCCCATCCGGACGGCGCGCAGGCCGGCGTGCTGAGCCTGCGCCAGGCCTGGGAAGCGGCCGGCCAGGGCCAGGATCTGCAGGACAAGGCGGCGACCTGCCCCGAGCTGGCGCACGCGCTGGATTTCTTCGGCCCGAAGATGGCCTGAACAGGCGGACGCGCATGACTTCCGGTTCCTTCCGCCCGCGCTACGCCTGGTACGGCGACGACTTCACCGGCGCCAGCGATACCCTGGCCACTCTGAGCCAGGGCGGCCTGCGCGCCGTCCTGCTGCTGGGTACGCCGACTCAGCAGCGCCTGGCGCAGCTGGCCGGCGTGCAGGCCGTAGGGCTGGCCGGCGCCACCCGTTCACTGGAGCCGGCCCGCATGCGCGCGGTCCTGGAGCCCGCCGCCCATTTCTTCGCCGCGCTGCAGCCGCAGGTGCTGCACTACAAGATCTGTTCCACCTTCGACAGCGGCCCGGAGGTCGGCAATATCGCCGTGGCCCTGGAATGCCTGCGCCCCGCCGCCCAGGTTCCGGTGACGCCCATCCTGGGCGGACAACCAAGCCTGGGCCGCTACTGCGTTTTCGGGAATCTGTTCGCACGGGCGGGACAGGACGGCGAGGTGCACAGGCTGGATCGCCATCCCACCATGAACCGTCACCCCGTGACCCCCATGCAGGAAGCGGACCTGCTGCGGCACCTGCAGGCGCAAGGGCTGACGAACCTGATCGCCATGCCCTACACGGAATACGGCAGGCCGGACTGGACAAACCGCGGGCAGGCGGCCGCCTGGCTGCAGGCCGCCGTCCGGCGGGGCCATCTGCATCCGGTGCTGGACATCAGCCGGGACGAGGACATCGCCCGCGCCGGCGCCCTGCTGTCCGAACTGAGCCATGCCGGCACCGTATTGGCAGCAGGCGCCAGCAGCGTCGCCCAGGCCTACCTGAGCCAGCAGAGCGACCTGAGCCCCCTGCCAGTCACCCGGCTTGAGGCAACGGCCAAGCCGGCCCTGATCGTGGTGGGCAGCCAGTCCCCCGTCACCGCCATGCAGGTGGCCCGGTGTCGCCAAGCCGATGTGCTGGACCTGGACCCGCTGGAACTGCACCAGTCGCCCGCCTACGCGCAGGAACTCCAGGAGTCGGTCTGCCGCATGCTGCGGCAAGGCCGCCACACCTTGCTGAAGACGCGTACGGCCGACGCCTCGTCACCCCTGCCGGTTGACCTTGTAGCCCAGGATACGGCACGACTGGTGGGCGGCCTGGCGCGACGCCTGCGGCGCGAGGGCATGCTGTCGCGCCTGTGCATCGCCGGCGGCGACACTTCCAGCCTGAGCACGCAAGCGTTAGGCATCTGGGGGCTGAGCCATCTGGGCCAGGTCAGTCCCGGCGTGTCGCTATGCCAATGCCACAGCGACGACGAGTTGCACGGCCTGGAGCTGGTGCTCAAGGGCGGGCAGATGGGGCAGGAAGACTTCTTCGATCGGGTCATCCAGGGCGATCCTCTGGGCCGGCGCAGCTCATAGATAAAACCGGCTGTCTTCCGACAGCCCGTTTTCTTTCAAGCCAGCCACGCCTTCGGAAACAGGCCTGCATCTATCCGGCGTTCGGCGCGGCGCGCAGGGTTTCCAAGTGGATGCTGGTTTCCGAATTGCTGATGCCCTTGATCAATCGTATCCGCTCAAGCGCATGGGCCAACTCCGGCAAGGTCGCCACCTGCAGCTCGACCAGCAGGTCCCAGCGTCCGTTAGTGGCATGCAGGGCCAGCACGCTGGGCTCTCCCAGCAAGGACGCGGCAACGCGACGAGCGTCGTTTCCTTCGATGGCCACGCCCATCCATGCACGCAAGCCGGAGGTTTCTGTTTCAGGACGCAAGCGCACGGTGTAGCCCACGATCACGCCGCGCTCCTCCAGCTTGTTCAGGCGGTTGGTCACGGTGCCCCGCGACACGCCCAGGCGGGCGGCCAATGTGGCCACGCTTTCGCGCGCGTTGTGGCGCAACAGCGCAATCAATTGCTGGTCGATCTTGTCAAGGCTATTCATTTTGCCAATCCAACCTGACTTAATGACAATAATTATGCAATCTGGCAGCAGAATTTGCCATTTTGTTTGTCTCTCTTCCGTGGGATGCTATGCGCATGTACGGATGGAAACGAAGCCGCGCGCATGTTGTCTGTACTTTCATGAGGAGCCTCGTCCAGAAATGAGCGACCATCAATTTCCCGCCAGCCCAGACCAACCCCTGACCCGAGTCACCTTGATCGGCGTGCCCACCGATGTAGGCGCAACCCGGCTGGGCGCCTCTCTTGGCCCGGACGCGCTGCGTGTCGCACAGCTTGGGCCCGCCTTGAAACGCTTCGGCGTCGACGTTCGCGACATGGGAAACCTGGCCGGCCCGCCCAATCCGCAGGGCGCCCGGGATCCGCAAGCACAAGGCTTGCGCAACCTGGCCGAATGCATAATCTGGAACCAGGCCGCGCACGACGCCGTGCATGCGCAGTTGATCGAAGGCCGGGTTCCCATCATGCTTGGCGGCGACCATACCTTGGCAACCGGTTCGATCAGCGCCGTGGCGCGCTACTGCCGCGCGACAGGCAAGCGCCTGCGCATACTCTGGCTGGATGCGCACTCGGACTGCAATACGCCCGAAATCTCTCCCAGCGGGAACGCCCATGGCATGCCCGTGGCCAATCTGTATGGGCTGGGACCGGCGGCGCTCACCGGCATGTCCGGAGCAAGGCCCGCACTGCAGCCCGGCGAGGTCTGCCAGATCGGCTTGCGCAGCGTGGATGAGGCCGAGAAACGCATGATCCAGCAGCTCGGCCTGGAGGTCTACGACATGCGCGCCATTGACGAGCTGGGCATGCGCGAAGTCATGCGCAGCGCTCTGGCGGGACTGGACGGGGAAGACGCCGACAAGGTGCACCTGCATCTGAGCTTCGACATCGATTTTCTCGATCCCGAGATCGCCCCCGGCACCGGCACCACCGTGCGAGGCGGCCCCAACTACCGCGAAGCGCAGCTCTGCATGGAAATGATCGCGGACACGGGCAGGCTGGCCTCGCTCGACATCGTCGAACTCAACCCCGCGCTCGACATCCGCAACCAGACCGCCGAGCTTGTCGTTGACCTGTTGGAAAGCCTGTTCGGCAAGAGCACGCTGGTACGCCCATGGAAGCGCCAGGAGCAAGCACGCGGGCGGGATTCGTCGCCAGCAACTTGATCCTCCGGCGTACTGGTCCGGCAGGCGGGGTTCATTCCAAGGAGAGTCAAACCATGACGCGTTTCATCGATGTGCCTACCATGTCGCAACTGATCGAAACGATCGGCGTCGATACCTTCATCGCCGATCTGGCCGACAACATAGAAAGCGACTTCATTCGCTGGCCGGAATTCGACAAATCGGCCCGCGTCGCCAGTCATTCGGACATAGGCGTGATCGAATTGATGCCCGTCTCCGATACCCACCGTTATGCCTTCAAGTATGTCAACGGCCATCCCCGCAATACGGCGCGCGGCTTGCATACCGTCATGGCATTCGGCGTCCTGGCGGAGGTCGAGACCGGCTATCCGATACTGCTGTCCGAGCTCACCGTGGCCACCGCCCTGCGCACCGCCGCCACTTCGCTGATGGCGACGCGCGCGCTGGCGCGCCCCGGCTCCCGTCGCATGGCGCTGATCGGCAACGGCGCACAAAGCGAATTCCAGGCGCTGGCCTTTCACAAGCACCTTGGCATTCGGGAAATCGCGGCCTACGACATCGACCCCGGCGCCACTGCCAAGCTGATGCGCAATCTGGCCGACTACACCGACCTGTCCATCCGGCGCGTCGAATCGATAGCAGAGGCGGTGCAAGGCTCCGACATCGTGACCACGATAACCGCCGACAAGACCCGCGCCACGATACTCACGCCCGACATGATCGAGCCGGGCATGCATATCAATGCCGTTGGCGGGGACTGCCCTGGAAAGACCGAACTGCACGCCGACGTTCTGCGGGCAGGCCGCGTGTTCGTCGAATACGAACCTCAGACGCGTATCGAAGGCGACGTGCAGCAGATGCCCGCCGACTTTGCGGTTGAACAACTCTGGCGGGTTCTGGCGGGAGAGACGCCGGGCCGCCGCAGCCGGAGCGAGGTGACGATCTTTGATTCGGTCGGGTTCGCCCTGGAAGACTATTCCACGCTGCGCTATATCAACGAACAAGCGGAAAAACGAAACTTCGGCGTCAAGATCGAACTGGTGCCCTGGGTCGATGACGACCCCAAGGATGTGTTTCGCCATACCCGTGGCCGCGCCTCCAGCGCGCGCATCCGCCGCGTCGCCTGAGTGAACGCATTGGGCGGATAAAGCAAAAAGCCGGCTGTCTTTCGACAACCGGCTTTTTGAGGAATTTGGTGCCCAGGAGAGGACTCGAACCTCCACACCTTGCGGCACATGGACCTGAACCATGCGCGTCTACCAATTCCGCCACCTGGGCATTGAGTTTTGATCTGCATCTCGACTCAAGAATTAAATTATAGACTCGAATTTTCATTTTTGGCAAGCGTAGTCTGACCATATTTTTTCTTTTTGAGAAAAAAGTTTGATTTTGAGCTGCATTATGTTTACAGCTATATCGTACGATATAACTTAAGAGGGAAAGCATGGAACTGAATCCGATGGAGGCCGAACGCATGCTGCTCGACTTCGGGCAGGGGCGGAAATACACGGCCAGGGCCATGCAGTTGATGCTCATGGCCATGTTGCGGGACGGGGAGACGCACGGTTATCAATTGATCCGGCGTTTTGCCCAGCTCAGCCACAACAGCTACGTGCCCAGCGCCGGAGCGGTGTATCCGGCCTTGTCCTATTGCGCTGGACAGGGGTGGGTGCATGTGCAGGAACAGGGCCGCCGCAAGCTGTACAGCCTGACCGAAGAGGGCCGCCGTTATCTGCAGGGGCAGCAGGACAAGTGCGACTACCTGCTGCAATCGCTGGCCTATCGCGCCCGCAAGCTGGTGTGGATGCGCCAGATGCTGGCCGAACAGAGCGACCCGGACGACCTCCAGGCCGCGCAGGAGCAGACCGGCTGGCTGCCTGAGTTCGTGCAGATCCGCCATACCTTGAAGAACACTTTGTTTGAACAGTCCACGGCCAGCTTTGAGCGTCAGCGCGAAGTCGTCGCCATCCTGGAGCAGGCCGTGGCGCAGATACGGAATCTACCTAAGGAGTCGTGAAGATGCAGCCCCATGAAGACACGCAAAAAGTGTCGCACCCCTTGAAACTGCGCCTGTTGACCGTGACCGCGCGCCGCATGCTGGGCCCGGATCTGGTGCGCATCACGCTCAGCGGTTCCGATCTGGCCGGCTTCCATTCGCCGGGCTTTGATGATCACGTCAAGTTGATTTTTCCCGATCCGGGTCAGAAAGTTCCGCGCCTGCCGCAGCTGGGCGAACGCGGCGTGGTGTTCCCGGCCGCCCAGCCCAAGCCCGCCATGCGCGACTACACGCCGCGCGCCTGGCGTGCCCATGAGCAGGAACTGGATATCGACTTCGTGCTGCACGGGGAAGGCCCGGCCTGCCAGTGGGCGGCCGCCGCACAGACCGGCGACAAGCTGGGCGTGGCCGGCCCGCGCGGTTCGTTCCTGATCTCCACGACCTTTGACTGGCATGTGCTGATCGGTGATGAAACGGCAGTGCCCGCCATGGCGCGCCGCCTCAAGGAACTGCCGGCCCAGGCCAAGGTGCAGGTGTTTGTGCTGGCGCGCAATCTGTTGACGCTGGGCGCGCTGGAGGCGCCGGAGCATGTGCCCGTCAACTGGGTTCCGTCGCTGGCCGGGCAGGCCGGCTTGCTGGACGCCGTACGCGCCGCGCCGGTCCTGGAAGGGCGGGGCTATGTGTGGATTGCCGCTGAATCAGCGGCAGCCAAGGCTTTGCGCCAGTACTGGGTGCAGGAGCGCGGACACGACAAGAATCTGGTCCGCGCCAGCAGCTATTGGCGTCAGGGTGAAGTTGCGGTGCACGAGCACCACGATTAAGCTGCCTGGCGATCCTGGTCGGGCAGGGCGCGCAGTCGCCCGTCCAGGTTCAGGACTGGCTCCAGGTCTGTGTCCAGTTCCGTGTCCACATCGGACAGGCGGTGGCGGTCGATCAGGCGGGCGATGGCGTCCATGTTCAGCAGCAACAGGCTGTCGATCTCGGCGCGGAACGTGGCCCAGTAGCCGCCGCGGCAGCTCGAGCCAAGCCAGCGCGGTTCGTAGGCGCCCAGGACGACGGGCTGGTGCTCCTTGAGAATGGCCAGACGGGAACAGCCAGGACGGGCCTGGATGCGGTAGCGGCGCTGTCCTAGCGTCAGGTGGTAGTAAAACGGTGCAGGCATGAAACGCTCCTGTTTAGCTCTTGGAAGGATTTCCGGGTGAGCAAGTTGGATTAAAAGACCCGTTGGAAGCGCCGGGCGCATCCAATAAAAAAACCCGCCGGCGGCGGGTTGCTGTGCAGATCCCGTGAATTGCCGAAAGGCCGTATCCTGTATCCACCTTGTGCGGGTACACAGGTTGGCATGGGTGGTCCCAACTCTTGATACGGGAATAAGCATAGAAGCGTTTGTGCGCAGGCACAAGGCATGCTGGTATCCGTATGTGAAAAACTGGAACTCCTGAAAAATAAAGTTTGCTTTCTTTGAAAATCATGTTATAGTTATTTTCTGCCCGGCTGGTTGGTACTTTTATTGAAAAGTTTACAAGCAGCGGTCAGAGCCCAGGTGGCGGAATTGGTAGACGCGCATGGTTCAGGTCCATGTGCCGCAAGGTGTGGAGGTTCGAGTCCTCTCCTGGGCACCAAATTCCTCGAAAAGCCGGTTGTCGAAAGACAGCCGGCTTTTTGCTTTATCCCACCCAGCAAGCAAGGTGCTTGAGCACCTTGCGCGAGGACGAGAAAGGCCGGGCATGATCGTCGATATTTCTTCACGCACGCTGGACGCAGCTGGCGATACACTGCGGTTTTGGAGAGCCGCCCATGCACCTGACCCTGATCCCGAGCTTTGCCGCCATCATGTATGTATGGTGGACGCAGCACGCCCTGCCCGCCGTCGTGGCTTCGCATTTCGACATGCAGGGGCGGCCCGACGCTTTCCTGGAACGCTCCGCCTATGTGACCCTGATGATGATTCTGATGGCCGCGCTGCCTCTGGGCGCCGCCTTGCTGGGTGCATTGTTTCAGAAATTGCCTGCGCAGGCCATCAATATCCCGCAGCGCGACTACTGGCTGAGCGAGGAACGCCGGCCCGAGAGCCTGCGCTATCTATCCGGCTGGCTGCAGTCCTTGTCGCTGCTGGTGGTGGCCCTGCTGGCTTTCGTGCATTGGCTGGTGCTGCGCGCCAACCAGCACGTACCGGCCCAACTGGAATCTACGCCCATGCTGATCGGCATGGGAGTGTTCCTGGCCGGCCTGGCGGCATGGCTGCTGGCCTTGTACCGCCGCTTCCGCCAGCCGGCTGAATGACTGCAGCCTAGTCCAAAGCCCGGTGGCGGCGTTGCCAGAATGGCTGGGCGGCATAGCGCTGCTCCGCACCGTACAGGGCATGCTGGGAATTCAGATGCCGCACCAGCCCCAGCAGATAATCTTTTTCGTAGCGGCGCGCCGGCTCGGCATCTCCTTTGAGCAGGGCCAGCGCCGCATCGGCCGCGTGCACGCCGCTCCACAGCGCCGTGGCCAATCCATTGGCGGCCAGGGGGTCCATGGCCGCCGCCGCGTCGCCGGCGCGCAGAATGCGGCCTTCGATGAAACGCGACACCAGGCAGGTCGCCGCCGCCGCCACGGCGGGAGCCTGACCATCCAAGGCCTTGTCCAATCCCAGGCTCTCCAGCCGCACCCGCACCGCATCCGTGCAGGCCGCCAGACCAGCCCAGACCCGGCCGTCCCGACTCAGGCCATCGGGCAGCAGATCGGAATCGGAAAACAGCGCCAGCATCATGCGCCGGCCCGGCATGGGCGACATATACCACCAGCCCAGTTCCACCGCTTCCACCAGGGTGGCCGCCAAGGTTTCGGCGCCGTCCGGCAGATCGAACACGCGCCAGGCGGCGACCAGCCGGTCCAGACGGCGGCGATTGGCCAGCTCGCCGGCGGACAGGGCCGCCCTGCCGGTGCAATCGATCAGGGCCTGGCCTTCCAGCGCCGCCCCATCGTCCAGCATGGCGCGCACGCCGTCCGGCACGTGCTCCAGGCGCAGCGCGCGAGCGGACCGCCACTCGAGATCGTCACCCTTCAGGCGTTCGGCCAAGACCTGTTCCAGGCGAGCCTTGTCCACCAGATAACCCTGCCCGTCTTCATCCTGCACGGTACGCAGGCCCGCTCCGCCCCAGGCGGAAAAACGGCCCTGGCCGGCCAGGGCCACGGACTCGTCCAGGCAATCAGCCCAGCCCAGCACATCCAGGAAGCGCGCACCGCGCTCGGACAAGGTCTCGCCCAGGGCGGCAGCCGGGCCGCCGCAAGCGACGAGCACGGGCCGGTGGCCCTGCATGCTCAGACGGCGCGCCGCCACCAGGCCGGCCAAGCCGGCGCCTACAACAATAATCATGAAAAAAATCCTCAGGTCCCGGTCTGCGACAGCGGCGGGACGATATCCATGGAACCGCGCTGCACTTCCACGTACAACTGCTCCGGAACTCCCGCCAGGCCCGCAGGCCCCGGCCTTTTTACCACGACCCCCATGCGAGTCCAAAGCTCGATCATGCGCCGCAGGCCGTCCGTATAGCCGGCCTCCACGTGCAAGCCGATGCCGGCCGCGCCGCGCGCCCAGGGCACCCGCGAATGGAAGAAACGCAGACGCTCCTCGGCGCTCAGCTCCTCGCGCATCAACTGCCGGTAGAACGCTTCGGGCAGCACGTCCACCGGCAACAGGGCCGGCCACCAGATGGGCGTGGGGAACCCGTCCGCCGTCTGCACCGCCTGGCAACTGAAAGCGTCGCCCTGCCAGGGCACGCCCATCCAGCGGGTCAGGTCGCCGGGCGCTTGCGGGCCCACCGGCGCGCCATGATCGGGGCGCTCCGGATTGCCCTTGAACACATTGACCGGATTGAGCTGATAGCCCATGTCCTGAATCAGGCCTGGGCGATCGGACAGCGCGATACGGAACGGCAGGCTGGTCTGCTTGGGCCCGCGGAACAGTTCGGGGTGGCGGATGGGCCAGGTGATCTCCACGCCGGGGTGGAAGGCGCCGCCCGAGCATGCGTCCAACGCCGCCCGCGTCAGGGCCTCGGGCTGCAACTCCAAAGGCAGCTCATCCAGCGACGCGTAGGCATCGAGCTGTTCGTCCTGGTAGTCGTTCACGAAACGCCCCTGGGCCCACAGATCCAGGACGGCGTACTGCGTGGGCGTCAGGGACAGCCAGGAATGCGGGCTGTCGGGATAATTGATGCCGTCGCCCAGCATGATGGGCAGCGCCTCGGCGCGCAAGTCCTTGCCGTCGGGCCGCCGGAAAGCCTGAAAGACTTTCCGGCGCTGCTCGCGGGCGGCTTCGCCCGGTTCGGCCAGGCGGGCCAGCGTCTTGGGATCGGACAGGTCGCCGACGTGATTCCAGGCCGAGCCCAGGAAAGAGGCGCTGGCCACCCATTGCATCTGGCCGCTGCGGCGCAGGATGGGCAGCACGTCCCGGCGGAACGACACCATGTCCGTGGGCGCAGGCAGTTGTCCGAGCGCGATCATGGCCTCGCGCGCCGCATCGTACAAGGTCACGACGGGTTCGAACTGCGGAGCGAACTTGGGCCCGCAAGACACCACCCAGGCCGGATCGCATTCCAGCTCGCGGCCATCCACTTCCACGGTGGCCTTGACCCAGCCGTCGCACCAATCGTCGTGCCAACCGTCGTTGTTGGTGAAGTCGCGCACCGGATTCTGCTCGACCGCCGTGCGCGACACGCCATCGGCCGGGAACACCAGCAGGCGGCCCTGCTCGTCCGTGCGCAAGTGACCCAGCGGCACGTCCAGCGTCTGCCAGAACATGCCCTGCATGCGAAAGGCCGGATCCGTGCCTTGCGCATTGACCGAGGCGCCGCTGATGGACACGACGCCGGGATCGATGGCGAGCATGGCGGCCCGCTTGGCGGCCGGAATGAAGGCGTTGCGCTGCGCGCCGGGCACGCCCGGAGCCGCGGCGCCACGGTCCATGGCATTCACGAAGCCATACCAGGCGGCCTTGGTATTGGCCACGTGCACGCTCCAGCGCGGCTTGAAGGAGGCATCCAGCTCCCGCACCACGCGCCCCTGCTCGTCATAGCCATACAGGCGGAATCGCTGGGCCTGCTTCTTCACCCGGCCCCGGGCGTCCTTGAAGCCGCCCTCGGGCTCGGGCATCAGGCCTGGGACTTCCGGAGCCAGAAACCATTCGCTGGCATTGCCGACCCGGGCGAAGCCGATGGCGGGGAAAATGGCCACCTTGTGGATGCGCGCGCCCTTGGGCGCCAGTTCCTGCGCCTGCAAGGGCGAGATGGCGGATTTGAACCAGATGGGCGCGGTCACGCTGGCGGCGGCGGCGCTGAACAGAAAGTCACGACGATTCACGGATGTATCCCCTTGGACCGCCGCTATGGTGCGGCGTATCCTTGTGCATTGGAAGTGCTGCGGTAGAAGGGCGGGAATACGGCGCGGGCAGGGCCCCGACATGCACATTCCCGCAGGCGCTCACTATGCCAGCAGGGAATGGGGCACATGGATGTTTTTGTCGATATGTTGAAAAATTAAGACAATTTTTTACAAAAAATCGGACGACGTAAACAGGGCAAACAGCCCGCCCGCCACCAGATAAGGACCGAAGTGCAAGGCCTGCCCCGCCTGCATGCGTCCGGTCAGGCGCAGGACCTGCGCCGCCAGCAGGCCCAGCAGGGAGCCGGCCAGCACCACGGTGGGCAAAGCCGGCGCCCCCAGCCAGGCCCCCAGCGCCGCCAGCAGCTTGAAGTCGCCATAGCCCATGCCATGCCTGCCGGTGGACAGCAGGAAAGCCTGATTGATCGCCCAGAGCGCCGTGTAGCCCAGCGCCGCCCCCAGAACCGCCATGGGCAGCGCCGCAAAGGTGTCGCCCAGATTGGTCAGCAGGCCCAGCCACAGCAACGGCAAAGTCAGGCGATCAGGCAGGTAGCCGGTCTCGGCATCGATCCAGGCCAGCAACAGGCCGCCTATGATGAACAGGCAGGCCCCCAGCAGAGCCGGCGTCAGGCGCAGCCGCCATCCCGCCAGGACCAGCAAGACCAGGGCCGCCGCCTGGAACAGAAGCCGCCAGCGGCGATGGCGATCGCGCGACCGCCGCTCCAGTTCCGGCTCCAGCTCGACGGGCAACGCCCAGGCCAGGCTGCCGGCTGGCCGCGCCAGCAGCAGCGCCATGCCCACCGCCGCCGCCGATCCCGCCCAGGCCCCGCCCCATTGCGTCCACATCATGATGATTCGTCCTTCCTCGAATTGCATTGCAGCCCCGGTGCCGGCCGGCCGCTCACGGGGATGCTAGCAGAGGCCGAGGGCATTTTGATGACCGGCGCGCCATTTTCAGCCTGCGCAGCGTAGGGGCATTTCTTGCCGCCGGGCCGCCCCGAGGCAAGAATGGCCCCCTTGGGGGGCAGCAAGCAGGCCTTCGGCCTGCGCAGCGTGGGGGCATTTCTCGCCGCCGGGCCGCCCCGAGGCAGGAATGGCCCCCTTGGGGGGCAGCAAGCAGGCCTTCGGCCTGCGCAGCGTAGGGGCATTTCTTGCCGCCGGGCCGCCCCAAGGCAAGAATGGCCCCCTTGGGGGACAGCAAGCAGGCGGAGCCTGCGCAGCGTGGGGGCATGTTTTGTTACCCGTATCACAGACAGGCACGCCCAAGGCTGGGCATAATGCGTCCAACAGCCTCACTCGCCAACGCAAGAACAAGGAAACGCCCAATGACCCACTCCGCGCCAGCCCGTCGTCATGCTCCCCGCCTGCGCGTCCTGAGCCGCGCCCTGCTGGCCCTCTGGCTGGCGGCCGGCAGCGCCGCCGCCTGGGCCGATGAAATCCAGACCATCACGCTGTCCACCGCCGGCATGGCCGAGATCGAACGCAGCGTACAGGCCGGCAGCGACGGCGCCGTGCAGATCCGCGTTCCCCTGAACCAGGTCGACGACGTGCTCAAGACGCTGATGGCCATCGACGGCAAGCACCGCATCGAATCGGTCACTCTTTCGGGCCTTGCGCCGCTCAAGGAGACCTTCGACAACCTGCCCTTCTCCGCCGAGGACCTGCGTTCGCCCGCCGCCCTGGCCCATGCGCTGCGCGGCGTGCAGGTGAAGGCCAGCTCCCAGGGGCGCAACGTCAGCGGCGCCGTGCTGGGCGTGCAGAGCTCGCCGCCCACGCGCGACAGGCCGGCGCAGACCCTGTTGTCCGTGCTGGCCGGCAACGGCCAGATCCAGACGCTGGAGCTCGGCCCGGACGCAAACCTGGAGCTGCTGGACGGCGAACTGCAGAAAAAGCTGCAACAGGCCGCCCAGGTGCTGGCCAGCCAGAACAATGACCAGACACGCGACATCCATATCGTCCTGGGCCAGGGCGGCGAAGGCCCGGCCCGCCTGTCCTACCTGATTCCCGCCCCTGTCTGGAAGAGCACCTATCGCCTGATGATGGAAGGCGGCAAGGCCCGCCTGCAGGCCTGGGCCGTCTTCGAGAACACCAGCGGCGAGGACTGGAAGAACGTCAAGGTCACCCTCAGCTCCGGCTCGCCCGTGGTGCTGCGCCAGCGGCTGCTGGAGCGCTACTGGAACGAGCGCCCCGAACTGCCGGTCGCGGTGGGCAGTTCGCGCGCGCCGGCGGCCGACACCCAGTCGGCCACGGCCAAGAGCCGCGCCATGGTGACTGCGGCGGCGGGCAACGTGGCCAGGATGGCCATGCCCGCCGCCGCGCCCGTGATGGCTGAAATGGCCGAGGACCGCGCCTGGACTCAACCCTATAGCCCCGAGCCCGCCGCGCGTGTCCAGGAAGGCCTGACCCAGGTGCGCTACAGCCTCCCGCAGGCCCTGGACGTGCCGGCCGGACAGACCGTATCCGTGCCCTTCGTCGACGCCGAGCTCAAGGCCGAATCCCTGTCGGTCTACCAAAGCGGTCAGAGCGGAGACCATCCCACTGCCGCCATCCTGCTGGACAATCAGCAGGCCGGAACGCTGCCGCCGGGCATCATCACCGTCTTCAACCAGCGCGACGGCCACGTGGGCGATGCCGAACTGGCGGGCCTGCCTGCCGGCGGGCAGCGTCTGATCTACTTCGCGCGCGACAGCAAAGTGCAGGTCCGCGCCGAGCAGACCGAGGAGCACCGCCTGTCCCGCACCCGCGTGAGCGACGGCATCGCCCGCTCGGACTGGACCCGCATCCGGCACCACCGTTTCGACATCAAGGGAGCGGCGGACGAGGACCGCACCGTGATGATCCAGCTGCCCCGCCAGGACGGCTGGACCCTGAAGTCCGACGCGCACGACAGCGACACGGCGCAGGAGCACCGCCTGAAGGTCAAGGTGCCCAAGGGCAAGACCGTGACGGTGACCGCGGACCTGAGTTTCCAGGACCAGATGGAGCTGCGTCTGGAGGACATCGACGAGAACCTGCTGGCGCAATGGCGCGGCGCCGGCGCGGACAAGGCGCAGGCCGAACGGCTGGACAAGCTGATCGAACTGCGCCGCCGGCTGAGCCAGGCGCAGGACCTGCAGCAACAGGCCCAGCAGGCCCTGGACGAGACCGTGGCCGAGCAGGAACGCATACGCGCCAACCTGGGCGCGGTCACGGCCCAGAGCACGCTGGGCCAGCGTTTCACGGAACAGCTGGCCCAACAGGAAGACCAGATCGCGGCCCAACGCAAGACGCTGGACGAACGCCGCCAGGCGGTGCGCCAGGCGCGCGACGCCTTCCAGGCCGCCCTGTCCCGGCAGGGTTGACGCTGCCCCGCTCCCGGGCCCCGTTCACGCGCTTTGCATGACGCCCCTTGCTTCGCCGGGGCGCTGAACGGGCCCTCAAAGAGCGGGCAAGTCCGCCTGGACCTGGTCCAGGAATGCGCGGATGGCGTGGCCATGGGCGCGTTCCTTCAGGCAATACACATATTCGTTCAGATGCATGGACACGTCGCTGATGGACAGGGTGACGATGTCCGGGTGCGCGGGCACCTCGCGCATGGGCAGCAGGCTGGCCCCCAGCCCGCAGACGATGGCCCAGCAGATCGCTTCCCGGCTGCCGATCTCCAATACCTGGCCGGGCTCCTGGCCCGCCTGGCGGAACACCTGCTGGCACAGCTCGCGCGTCATGGAACCGGCCTCGCGCATCAGGATGGCATGACGGCAAAGTTCGGCGATGCGCACGCGCTTGCGCGCGGCCAGCGGGTGATCGCGCCGCAACACCACGACCAGCGGATCGGAGGCCAGCAGCACGCGGATGATGCGCTCATCGTCCACCAGGAAGGACGAGGCGATCACATCGAGCTGATAGTCCAGCAGGCTGCTGAGCACGCGCTGCGAATTGTCGATGCTCAGCTTCATTTCCACGCCGGGATAGGCTTGGCAGAACCGCCGCAACACATCCATGATGTAGTAGGGGCCGGTGGCGCCCACGCGCAGCTTGCCGCTCTTCAGGTCACGAAGGTCCCGCAGGCTGAAGTCGATCTGCGCGGCCTGCTGCA
This sequence comes from Pseudomonadota bacterium, assembly GCA_023425645.1. Taxonomy (GTDB): domain Bacteria; phylum Pseudomonadota; class Gammaproteobacteria; order Burkholderiales; family Burkholderiaceae_B; genus Alcaligenes. The sequence continues at coordinate 313,173 of JAFACG010000009.1, read as the reverse complement.
TCAGTTCCTCGACCTGGGGAAGCAGGCGCTCGCCCTGCTCGCTCAGATAAACTCCTTTGCCCTGGCGATAAAACAATTCGATGCCGTAACGCGCCTCGAGCTGGCGCAGATGCGAGGTCACCGTGGGCTGGCTGATGCCCAGTTGCTGGGCGGCCTTAGTAATGGAGCCGCTGTGGGCGATGGCATGAAAGGACTTCAGTTCCAGAGCCAGCATGGCGCGACTCTCCTCCTCAATAGTCGAAGCCCAAATTATCCAATTCTCGTATTACAGAAATTTGATGTTCTGTCATAGAGCCATCATGTGCGGCTCCCATACTGGCGACCATGACATTCATGACGAGTCGGAACCACGGGATGAGCGCCAACCCTGCCTTTCTATCGATACAAGGACTGCACAAGCAGTTCGGCTCCTTTACCGCCCTGGACCAGGTGAGCCTGGACATACAGGCGGGTGAACTGGTCTGCCTGCTGGGCCCCTCGGGCTGCGGCAAGACCACCTTGCTGCGCTGCATCGCCGGCCTGCAGCAGGCCGAGCGCGGCGCCATCGTCATGGCCGGACGCGACATCAGCCATCTGCCGCCGCAACAGCGCGACTATGGCATCCTGTTCCAGTCCTACGCCCTGTTCCCCAACCTGACCGTGGCGCAGAACATCGCCTACGGCCTGTCGCCGCGCCGCCGCCTGGCCGACCAGGTGCGCCAGCGCGTATCCGAGATGCTGGACCTGGTGGGCCTTTCCGGCTCGGAAGACAAGTATCCCGCCCAATTGTCCGGGGGCCAGCAGCAGCGCGTCGCCCTGGCCCGGGCCCTGGCGCCCTCGCCCTCGCTGCTCCTGCTGGACGAGCCCATGTCGGCCCTGGACGCCCAGGTGCGCGAGCGCCTGCGCATCGAACTGCGCGCCCTGCAGAAACAATTGTCCATCACCACGCTGATGGTCACCCACGACCAGGAAGAAGCCATGGTGATGGCCGACCGCATCGCCGTGATGGAAAAAGGCCGGCTGGTGCAGTTCGACCGCCCGCAGGCGCTGTACCGCTCGCCCGCCGATCCCTTCGTGGCCGGCTTCATCGGCGAAGCGAACTGGCTGCCCTACACGCCCCTGGAGGGCGCGGCCGTGCTGGTCGAGCGCGCCCGCCTGGACCTGGATCGGGACGCGCCCGCCGCACCCGGCCGCCTGTTCATCCGCCCCGAGAACATCCGCGTGCTCGATAGCGCCAGCCCGGCCGCAGCCGCCAACACCTTTCTGGCCGACATCGTGGACGGCGTATTCCTGGGCCGCCACTACAAGCTGATCCTGCGCCCCGAAGGCATGGACGGGCTGACCGTGCAGGCCATCGTCAACCCTGAACAAGGCGACCGTCTGCTCGCGCCCCTGGCCGCGCGCCGCTGCCGCGTCCAGCTCCCCAGCGAGGCCCTGCATGCCCATGCCTGAACTGACCACCTCCGGCCGCGCCGCACCGCTGCGCCAGGCCGCGGCCGCGCGCAGCCGCATGCAATCCGAGGAGCGTCCCGTTGCGGCCCGCAAGCTGGCCCGCCAGGCCCTGCCTTCCTGGATGGGGTATGCGGCGCGCCGCACTCTGGTGCTGGCCCTGCTCGTTCTGCTGGTGCTGTTCCTGGCCCTGCCCATGCTGTTCATCCTGTTGCGCGCCGTCCAGGACGGCGACGGCAAGCTGACGGGCCTGACGCAGTTCTGGAGCATTGTCGGCGCTCCCGGCTTCATGCCCATGGTGGGCCGCAGCGTCCTGGTCGGCCTGACCACTCTGGCCATCGTCGTTCCCGCCGCCTACGCCTTCGCCTTCGCGCTGCAGCGCTGCTGCATTCGCGGCGCCGGCCTGTTCCGCGCCCTGGGCCTGCTGCCGCTGCTGGCGCCGTCCCTGATGCCGGGCCTGTCGCTGATCTATCTGTTCGGCAACCAGGGGCTGCTGCGCGACTGGGTAGGCGGCCATACCATCTACGGCTTCTGGGGCATCGTGCTGGGCGAGGCCTTCTATAGCTTTCCCCATGCGCTCATGATCCTGGGCACCGGCCTGGCGCTGGCCGATGCGCGCCTGTACGACGCCGCCCGCGCCATGGGCGCCGGCGCCTGGCGCCGCTTCCTGACCGTCACCCTGCCGGCCAGCCGCTATGCGGTATTCTCGGCCGCCTGCCTGGTCTTCACCCTGACCGTGACCGACTTCGGCGTGCCCAAGGTCGTGGGCGGCTCCTACAATGTGCTGGCCATGGAGGCCTACAAGGCCGTGGTCGGCCAATTGCAGTTCTCCAAGGGCGCCGCCATCGGCATGCTGCTGCTGGTGCCCGCCGTGCTGACCTTTCTGCTGGACCGCCACCTGCGGGCCCGCGCCGGCGCCCAGGCGCAAGGACAGCTGAGCGCCTACATCCCCCAGCCGCACGCCTGCCGCGACCGCTTCTTCGGCGCCGTGCTGACGCTGGTATCGCTGGCCATCCTGGCCATCGTGGGCATGGCCGTCTGGGCTTCCCTGATCAAGTTCTGGCCCTACAACCTGAGCCTGTCCTTGAAATCCTATGATTTCGACAATATGGACGGCGGCGGCTGGCTGGCCTGGCGCAACAGCCTGTTCATGAGCCTGTGCACCGCCCTGCTGGGCGCCGCCCTGATTTTCCTGGGCGCCTGGATCCTGGAAAAGCTGCCGGCGCGCGGCCGCGCCGAACAAGGCCTGTACAGCCTGCTGCGCATGCTGGCCCTGACGCCCATGGCCATCCCCGGCCTGGTGCTGGGCCTGGGCTACATCTTCTTCTTCAACCATCCGGACAATCCGCTGGGCGGCCTGTACGGCTCCATGGCGCTGCTGGTGCTGTGCACGGTGGTGCACCTGTACACCAGCGCGCACCTGACCTTCGTGACCGCCCTGAAAACCATCCCCGCCGAACTGGAAGCGGCGGCCGCCTCCCTCAAGGCGCCGCGCCTGGCCACCCTGACCGGCGTAACCATGCCGCTGTGCCTGCCCGCCCTGCTGTCGGTGGCGCGCTACCTGTTCGTCTCGGCCATGACCACCGTGTCGGCCGTGGTCTTCCTGTACAGCCCCCAGACCGTGCTGGCCTCGGTGGCCGTATTGAACATGGACGACGCCGGCTTCATCAGCGCTGCTGTCGCCATGTGCACCCTGATCATGCTCAGCTCGGCCGTGTTCTGCCTGCTGGCCCACCTGCTGAGCCACGCCGCCCTGCGCCGCACCCAGGCCTGGCGCTCTTCTTCCCCACTTTCTCCGACACGATAGGATAGCCATGCAACCCCTGACCCCCGCCATCACGCGCCTGGACGGGCGCTCCACCCAAGCCGTCCGCCTGGAAGCCCTGGTCTTCGACTGGGCCGGCACGCTGGTGGACTTCGGCTCCTTCGCCCCTACGCAGATCCTGGTCGAGGCCTTCGCCCGCTTCGACCTGCGGCTGAACCTGGAGCAGGCCCGCAGCGCCATGGGCATAGGCAAATGGGACCACATCAAGGCCATGCTGGCGCTGCCCGAGGTCCATGCGCAATTCATCGCCCTGCACCAGCGCGAACCCGAGGACAGCGACGTCGACCAGATCTACAACACCTTCCTGCCGCTGCAGACCGAGCGCGTGGGCGAATTCTCGGCCCCCATCCCCGGCGTGCGCGAGACCCTTTCCTGGGCGCGCCGCCAGGGCCTGAAGATCGGTTCCTGCTCGGGCTACCCGCGCGCCGTACTGGACAATCTGCTGCAGCACGCCAACCGGCAGCAGGTCTTCGTGGACCACCACGTTGCCTTCGACGAGGTGCCCCTGGCGCGCCCCTGGCCGGCCATGGCCCTGGAAAACGTGATCCGCCTGGAAGTCAGCCAGGTGGCCGGCTGCGTGAAGATCGACGACACGCCGGTGGGCATAGAGGAAGGCCATGGCGCCGGCATGTGGACGGTGGGCCTGCTGCTCTCGGGCAACGCCGCCGGCCTGACCGAGGCGGAGTTCCACGCCCTGGACGAGGCCGCCCGGCAGGCCGCCCGCGAACGGGCCGCCGCCGCCTTCGCCCCCGTGCGCCCTCACTACCTGATCGACACCGTGGCCGAGCTGCCCGCCGTGCTGCAAGACATCCAGCACCGCCTGGCGGCCGGCGCGCTGCCCACCGACCCCGTCCAATCCTGAACCCCTTTCCGACACAAAACGGAGCTTTCCGCATGAAGACCATCGTTCTGAGTTCCCTGGCCGCCGCCCTGATGGGCGCCGCCTCCCTGGCCCAGGCCGCCACCACCCTGACCGTGTACACGGCCCTGGAAGCCGACCAGCTCAAGGCCTACCAGGCCGCTTTCGAGAAAGAGAACCCCGACATCAAGATCCAGTGGGTGCGCGACTCCACCGGCATCATCACCGCCAAGTTGCTGGCCGAAAAGAACAACCCCAAGGCCGATGCCATCTGGGGCCTGGCCGGCTCCTCGCTGGGCCTGATGGCCAGCCAGGGCATGCTGCAGCCCTATGCGCCGAAGGGCCTGGACAGGATCGACGCCAAGATGCGCGACCAGGGCAACCCGCCCAGCTGGGTCGGCATGGACGGCTATGCCGCCGCCCTGTGCGTGAACACCGTGGAATTGCAGAAGCACAAGCTGCCCATGCCCGCCTCCTGGGAGGACCTGACCAAGCCCGAGTACGCCAGCAGGATCGTCATGCCCAACCCCGCCTCGTCGGGCACGGGCTTTCTGGACGTCAGCGCCTGGCTGCAGCTGTTCGGTGAAGAAAAAGGCTGGGCCTTCATGGACGGCCTGCACAAGAACATCGGCGCCTACACGCACTCCGGCTCCAAGCCTTGCAACATGGCGGCGGCCGGCGAGTACGCCATCGGGGTGTCCTTCGACTACCGCGGCGCGCGCCTGAAGGAAGACGGCGCGCCCCTGGAACTGGTGTTCCCTAAGGAAGGCCTGGGCTGGGAGATCGAGGCCACGGCCATCATGAAAGGCACCAAGAACCTGGAAGCCGCCCAGAAACTGGCCGACTTCTCCGCCAGCGAAGCCGCCAACCACCTGTACAAGACCAACTTCGCCGTGCTGGCCATCCCGTCCATCGCCACGGCCAACCCCCACCTGCCGGCCGACCTGAACAAGCGCCTGATCGACAACAATTTCGTGTGGGCCGCCGAGAACCGCGAACGCATCATCCAGGAATGGACCAAGCGCTACGACGGCAAATCGGAAGCCAAGAAGTAATCATGGCTCAACACTACGATGTCATCGTCGTGGGGGGCGGCATCCTGGGCATGGCGCATGCCTGGGCGGCCGCCCGCCGCAAGCTGAGCGTGGCCGTGCTCGAGCGCAGCCACCAGGCCCAGGGCGCCACGATACGCAATTTCGGTCAGGTGCTGGTCACCGGCCAGGCCCCGGGCGTGATGATGGAGCTGGCGCGCGAGAGCCGCCGCCTCTGGCTGGAACTGGCCGCCCAGGCCGGCTTCCACGTGCGCAGCAAGGGCTCGCTGGTGCTGGCGCGCAACCGGCAGGAACTGGACGTGCTGGCGCAGTTCGCCCACGGCCGCGCCCGGGAGCTGGGCGTGGCCTGCCGCCTGCTGGATGGCCGTGAACTGGCCGGTTTCTTCGAAGGCCGGCTGGCGCACCACCACGGAGCACTGCAAGGCCTGGACGATCTGCAGATCTATTCGCGCGACGCCCTGCCCGCCATCACGGCCAGTCTGCAGGCCATGGGCGTGACGGTCCATACCAACGCCCACGTCCACGCCGCGCAGGACGGACGGGTTCAGAGCACCGTCGGCGATTTCACCGCCGACAGCATCTATGTCTGCCCCGGCCATGACTACGTCAGCCTGCACCGCGGACTGCTGCAAAGTGTCAAGCCCTCGGTCACCCGCCTGCAGATGCTCAAGGTGCGCGCCGAGGATGCCGGCTGGCAGCTGGACCGTCCCCTGCTGACCGGCCTGTCCTGCCTGCACTACGGCGCCTTCAGCGATTTGCCGCTGGCCCAGGCCCTGCGCGAGCAGGTGCAGCAACGCCATGGCAAGCTGCTGGACCAGGGCATACACCTGCTGATCAGCCCCACGCCCGCCGGGGACCTGATCATCGGCGACTCGCACGACTACGGCCAGCAGGCCAGCCCCTTCAACCAGGAAGAGACCGATCAACTGATGCTGGATCTGGCGCAGACCGTGCTCGGCTGCCGCGTGCAGGTGCTGCAGCGCTGGCAGGGCGTCTACGGCGCCAAGGGCCCGGCGCCCTTCTCCGTGCTGCGGGCCGACGCCGGCACCTTGGTCACGGTGATGCACACGGGCCTGGGCATGACCACGGGCCTGGCCATTGGCGAACGCAACGTGGCGGCGCGCTATGGCGTGCATGCATTGCAAGCGGCATGAGAAATAGTCGGGCAATGAAGAAAGCGGGCCAGCTTATGTCTGGCCGGCTTTTTTTCCTTGGGAAGATCAGACCGCGGCGCGGGGTCGCTCGTATGCCACCCAGAAAGCGATCAAGCCCAGCACCAGGCTGAAAATGCCCACGCCTACCGCCACCATGCCGATCAGCACGGCGCCGATGACAAAGAAAAAGCCTGGAAAGGCATAGCGCCGCAACCAGGCGGGATTCCTGGGCACCAGGAACAGTCCGATGAACAGCGCCCAGGGCATCACAATGGTCCAGAACAGACCATCCGTCAAAATTTCACGCATCAAATTTCCGCCAAAACAAGAGCCATAGGCCCGCAGACAGCCCGCCCCCATGACGGACCAAGCAACATCGGGAGCCCATGAATCGACTGCGCGAGCATGGCGGGCGCAGTCGATTCATGGGCTTGGTGTCCGGGCAATTGTAAAGGCAGATGCGGCCTTCCACGCGTTCCCCGATGCAAGACGGCTTGCAACTGTTCAGAGCTCGTGCTGGCCGCCAGTCCCCGCCGCCTGCTATAAATGGGGTTTATTCATTCACCCATGAAGGAATAGCGCCATGAGCACACAGCGCATCACCAGCGCCGACCAGCACGAATTCCAGGCCTATGTCACGGGCGACGAGCATTCCCCGCGCGGCCTGGTCGTGCTGCAGGAAATCTTCGGCGTGAACGACCATATCCGGGCCACGTGCGAGCGCTTTGCGCAGCAAGGCTACCGGGTGATCTCGCCCGCCCTGTTCGACCGCCGGGAGCGCGGCGTGGAAATGGGCTACACCGCCCAGGACGTGCAGCGCGGCCTGGCCCTGCGCGGCGCCATTCCCCTTGAAAAGACCCTGCTGGACCTGCAGGCCGCCATCGATGCGCTGGGCCAGCGCCACGTGGGCATCGTGGGTTATTGCTGGGGCGGTTCGCTGAGCTGGCAGGCGGCCTGCAAGCTGGAGGGCCTGCAGGCCGCCAGCTGCTGGTACGGCGCCCAGATCGCCCAGGCGGCGGACCTGAAACCTCGGGTGCCGGTGCAGATGCACTTCGGCGTTCAGGACCACTCCATTCCGCCCAGCGCCGTGCAGGCCATACGCGCCGCCCAGCCGCAGGCCGACATCTATGAATACGACGAAGCCGGCCACGGTTTCGGCTGCCAGCAGCGCGCCGACTTCCACGCGCCTTCCTACGAGCTGGCCCAGCAACGCACCCTGGAGTTCTTCGCCCGCCACCTGCGCTGAACGCGCTCTTGGACGAACGGCCCGGCGCGCCAGAGGCGGGCCGGGCCGCAAAGCACAGGACTGTCGACGTTCAGTGGATGATCTTCTTCAGGAAATCCTGGGCGCGATCGGACTTGGGCTGGCTGAAGAAGGACTCCTTGTCGGAGACTTCGACAATGGAGCCCTGGTCCATGAACACGACCTTGTCGGCCACTTTTTTGGCAAAGCCCATTTCATGGGTGACCACCAGCATGGTCATGCCTTCCTGGGCCAGCTCCACCATCACGGCCAGCACTTCGTTGATCATCTCCGGATCCAGCGCCGAGGTGGGTTCGTCGAACAGCATGATCTCCGGGTCCATGGACAGGGCGCGCGCAATGGCCACGCGCTGCTGCTGGCCCCCGGACAGCTGGGCGGGATGCTTGTGGGCATGGGCTGCCAGGCCGACTCGCTCGAGCAGCTTCAGGGCCTTCTCCTCGGCCTGCCTGCGGTCGCGGCCCAGCACCTTGACCTGAGCGATGCACAGATTGTCCAGCACCGTCAGGTGGGGAAACAGCTCGAAATGCTGGAACACCATGCCGATCCTGGTGCGCAGCTCGGACATCTTGCGCCCGGGGGCATGGATGGACTGGCCGTTGAACAGGATCTCGCCTTCCTGGATTTCCTCCAGACCGTTGATGGTCTTGATCAGCGTGGACTTGCCCGAGCCGGACGGACCGCAGAACACCACCACTTCGCCCTTCTCGACCCGCACGCTGCAGTCCTTCAGGGCGTGGAACTTGCCATACCACTTCGATACATTCTTGAGCTCAACCATTCTGCGTCCTTGCTTGAATCAGTTTGACGAAGGCCGTCATCAACGAACAGATTATCCAATAAGTCACGCCGGCAAACACCAGCATTTCGATCAGCGTGCCGTCGCGCTCGCCGATGGCGGTGGCGCGGCGGAAGAAATCGCCCAGCGCGATGACCGAGACCAGCGAGGTGTCCTGAAAGATCACGATGCATTGGGTCATGATGATGGGCGTCATGGCCTTCAGGGCCTGCGGCAGGATCACATAGCGCATGGATTGCAGCGGCGTCATGCCCAGCGCCCGCGCCGCATGCAGCTGGCCGCGCGACAGGCTCTGGATGCCGGCGCGCATGATCTCGCAGAAAAAAGCCGACTCCAGCAGGGCGAAGGCCACCATGGCCGACACCAGGCGGATGTCCACGCTGGGCGACAGATCGAACACCGCCTTCAGGGCCTGCGGCACGATCAGGAAGAACCACAGCAGCAGCATGACCAGAGGAATGGACCGGAAAAAGGTCACATACGCCTGCGAGAAACCACGCAGCCAGCGATTGCCCGAAATGGCAAACACCGCCAGCACCGTTCCCCAGGCCAGCCCGCAGACAATGGCCACGGCCGTGACCTGCACCGTGATCCACATGCCGGCGGCCAGCAGATGGCGCGAATCCCAGAGCGCGCTCCAATCGAGTTCCAGCATGTCAGTCTCCGAGCAGGCCTGGCAGGCGAGTGGTTTTGCGGACCCAGCTCATCAGGCGAATAATCAGGAAGTTCAGCACGATGTAGCCCAGCGTCACGCAGATGAAGGACTCATAGGGCTGCGAGGTGTAGTCCACCAGTTGGCGCGCCTGGCCCGAGAGCTCCAGCAGGCCTATGGTCGAGGCCACGGCCGAGTTCTTGGAGATGATCAGGAACTCCGAAGTCAACGGCGGGATGATGTTGCGCAGGGCCACGGGCAGCAGCACGTAGCGATAGGTCTGCGGCAGGGTGAAGCCCATGGCCTGGCCGGCCATGCGCTGGCCGCGCGGCAAGGCCGTGATCCCGGCGCGCACCTGTTCACAGACGCGCGAACCGGTATAGACGCCCAGCGCGAACACCGACACCACGAAGAACTGGATGGCCGGCTCCTGGCCCTTGATCCAGTCGCCGGCGCCGACCGGCAGCATTTCCGGCACCACGTAGAACCAGATGAAGAACTGCACGATCAGCGGGATATTGCGAAATACCGACACATAGGCCGTGCCCAGCGCCCGCGGCAGGCGCCCGGGCAGCGTGCGCATCACGCCGAATGCGATTCCCAGCGCCAGGGCCAGCAGCCAGGCGCAGACGGTCAGCAGGAGCGTATTGATGAAGCCGGAAATGATCCAGCCCAGATAGGTCGATGGCTCGCCCGTGGCCACGGGCTCCAGCAGCATCCCCCAATTCCATTGATAATCCATCCGTTCACCGATAAAGAGTCAGGCCGGCCCGTTCTCCCCTGGGCCGGCCGGCGCCCGTCCGCAGGGACGGGCCGTGCCTATGCGTCAGATTTCGTCGTTGGGATGGGCGAAGAGCGCCTTCATCTCGTCCGACATAGGGAAATCCAGGTTCAGCTGCTTGGGCGGAATGGGCTGCATGAACCACTTGTTGTAGATTTCCGCAGCCTTGCCCGAGGTCTGCGCCTGGGCGATCACCTCGTTCATCAGCGCGCGCAGCTTGTCGTCGCCCTTGCGCACCATGCAGCCGTACACCTCGAAGGACTGCGGCGTGCCGGTGATGACGTAGTCCTGGGGCTTGCGCACCTTGGCGCGCTCGCCCGCCAGCAGGGCGTCGTCCATCATCATGGCCTTGACCCGGCCCGTGGACAGCATCAGGAAGGATTCGCTGTGATCCTTGGCGCTGATGATGCGCATGCCCATGTCCTTCTCGATGTTCATGTTGCGGATGATGGGCTCCGAAGTCGTGCCCGCCCCCACCACGATGCTCTGCCCCTTCAGGTCGGCGAAATCCTTGATGCCGCCGTCGGCCTTGGCCAGCAGCCGGGTGCCCACCTTGAAGATGCTGTTGGTGAAGTCCACCTGCCTGGCGCGCGACTCGTTGTGGGTGGTCGTGGTGCATTCGAAATCGAAGGTGCCGTTCTGCAGCAGGGAGATGCGGTTCTGCGAGGTGATGGGCAGCAGTCGCACTTTCAGGTCGGGAAGATTCAGCTCCTGCTTGATGCGTTCGATGATCAGATTGGCGTAGTCCATCGAATAGCCGATGGGGTGCTGCTGCTCGTCGTAGTAGGAAAATGGAATGGACGCCTCGCGGTAACCCACCACCAGCACGTTCTCATTCTTGATCTTCTGCAAGGTATCGGTCGCCGCCTCCTGGGCCTGGCCGGCCAGGGGCAGGACCAGGGCGGCAAGAACGGCGCCCGTCAGCAAGGTCTTGTCTGCTTTCATTGCTCTCTCTCCAATATGTTTATTGAGCCTGGCCGGCCGGCCAGGCTTCTTTCCTTACCCATCACCCTACCAGTCCGCTCACGTCGATGACGTACATCTGGCGCTCGTGCTCGTGCACGGAGTCGATGCAGACCGAACGGCCGTCGCGGCTCCAGCGTGGATGCAGATCGCAGCGGTTTTCCTTGCGCAGGTCCGGGCTGGTGTAGAAGCTGCCCAGGTCGTAGCGGCATTGCTCCTGCATGTCGTACAGGAACAGGATGCGCTGGTTGGTCTGCGAATCGGGATAGGTGTCGCTCAGCAGCCAGCGCTTGTTCACAGGCGAGAAAGTCATGTGGCCATTTTCCGTCAGCACATGGGCGCCCACAACCTGCACATCGCCGCCGTCGCGGTCTTCATACAGGTGGTAATGGATCTGGCCGGCGTGCGGCCCCCACACGATGATGCGCTCCTTGTCGCACCACAGCGGATGGGATATCTGGTATTCGGACTTCTCGTAGTCGAAAGTGCCCACGGCGTCGGGATCGAAGTCCTCGGCCAGCTGGGGCAGCGGATGGTCCGAGCACTCCAGCAGGCGCAGATCGGAACCATCGGGATTCATGGTGATCAAACGGTGCAGGAAGCAAGTCTCGTCCTTGACGCGCTCGGTCCAGCGATGCAGGAACAGCACGCGGCTGGAATCCGGATTGATCTCGATGTGGCTGACCCAATGAATGGCCTTGTCCATGGAGTCGCGATGATGGAAGCGCTTCAGGTCCGCATAGCTGACCAGCAGGCAGTAGGCGCCGCTGTCCAGGTCCATGCTCCACAGGCCGTCGTCCTCGGGAGCCAGCGGCAGTTCGGGCTGCGGCTCCAGGTCGGGATAGCCTATGGTTTCATGCGTGATCCACAAGCGGCGATAGTTCACGCTGATGGCAAAGCGGCTGTTGGGCGCGGTCACGTAGACCGGCAGGGGCAGATCGGTCTTTTCGCCCGTGTCCACGTTGGCGATGCGCGAGCCCAGGCCGGGGTATGGCGTATCCGCGCGCTCGTTGCGCACGTTGTAGATCACCTGGCGGCCGGGGCGGCCGTCCAGCCACTGCAGCTGGCAGCCCATCTGCCAGTTCCAGCTGCGGGTGCTGTCGATCACATGGAAAGCGTCCCCGTCCTGAAGATCGAAGAAGCCCACTTCCGCCTCCATGTCCGCCTTCACGTCGGCGTCCATCATGGGCACCTGGTTGGCCAGCAGGTAGCGGTCGCTGCGGTCCCAGGTGGACTTGTTGTAGTAACCAAAGAAATGATGTTTGCTTCCCGAGCCCAGACGGCGGATAGGACTGGTCTTGCTAATGATCTTGTCTGACATGAGGACAGAAATTCCCTTTCTGGGTATGCCTTTGCTACGAATGTCGGAGCCGTCCCGATACCGGATCGGCCCTCGCCCGGAACAAAAGTTATCACCCGCCAGTTATGCCAACAAATTCTTTTTGATAGAAGAACAATTCAGAATTGATATACTTCGGGTTAACCCTTTGCGCCAGGAGCCAGCGTGTCCCGTCCCTTGAATTTTCAGCAGATCCAGGCCTTCAAGGCCGTCATGGAGCTCGGCACGACCACGCGCGCCGCCCAGTTCCTGAACACCACCCAGCCCTCGGTCAGCCGGCGCATCGCCGAGATCCAGTCGGCCACCGGACTGGCTTTGTTCGAACTGCATCGCGGCCGGCTGCGGCCCAGCGACGAGGCCAAGCTGCTCTACAGGACCATACAGAAGCACTTCCAGGGGCTCGAAAGCATCGAGAGCGTCATCGCCATCATGCGCCGCTCGGGCACGGGCGTGCTGCGCCTGGGCAGCACACCCACCTTGGGCGTGGGCCTGCTGCCGCGCATCGTGACACCCTTTCTGGAACGCTACCCGGACGTGCACATCGACATCCAGACCACGACATCGCGCCAATTGCTGGACTATCTGCACCAGGATCTGATCGACCTGGCCTTCACGACCAGCGACTTCGACGACGACGAGATCGAGCCGCTGATCGTGGACCGCTCCGAAGCGGTGTGCGTGCTGCCGCTGGATCATCCCCTGGCGCACAAGGACAGCATCCACCTGCGCGACCTGGGTCAAAGCCGCATCCTGTCCCTGTCGGACAATGACGAACTGGCCATGCGCATCGCCGCCCTGATGCGCGAGAACGCATTGAACCAGGGCGTGGCCATCGAGACCACATCCTCGGTCACCATCTGCGCGCTGGTGGCCGCCGGCACGGGCGTGGGCATCGTCAATCCCTACGTGGCCAGCACCTTTCGCCAGCAGCTGGCGGTCAGGCCCCTGCTGCCGGGCCTGGACACGTCGGTGCGCATGTCCAGTCCCTCACGCAGCGCCCCGTCCCTGCTGGCGCGGCATTTCATGGAACTGGTGCGGTCGTTTTCCTCATGCGCACACTCTGACGCGAACGCTTAAAAGCCACGCCTGCGACGATACTTGACCACCGCCATGACCTGCCTGGATACAGTGCTGCTGGCTCGCATCAATCATGCCGTGTGCGGGCACAGCAATGCTCCAATTTGTTGAATATCTCGGTACGAAGCCGGTAAATCCCAATGAAGCACTGGCTCGTGATGAGCAATTCGATTCCGCAATTGTCTCAGCACCTCAAGCCTGGCATTGAAAACGGAACGCTTAGGAGCCCGCCGGGGCGCAAAGGCCCTGTGCAGACAAGGCACCCACAGGCCATGCTCCAGGGGCGCATCTGTCAACTGCAGCCAGAACCCGAACGATAACTCCGCAATCACTTTGCCGGGCGATACGCTGGAATCAGGAGAATCGCCGCGTGCCGCATCCCGCTGCGCCTTGAGCAAAATAGAGCGTCCCCTGCCATTGATCAAAGACAGAAAATCGGATCGGGCATACCAGTCTTGCCCATATCGGAGCACCAACTGGGCATCGAACTTGTTGCGCAGGGCCACTTCGACAAAATGCAGGTCATGGAGAAAAGCGGCACTGACTCTACTGTTGAGGATATAAAGCTTCAAGGCTTGCTGCAGATTGTCCCCCGCCAACTGCAGGTAACGGCTCAAGCGCGGACGACTCAAGGTGACGAGCACATGACGTGCGCTTTCTGTATCAAGCCTGGGTAGAACAGGAGACATTGCAATATCCTGGTTGAACCATGACCAAGCTTGCCAAACGGGATCAAATGCCATAGCATCGTCGTAAAGCAAGCCCCCGTGTGACCTCTGCGCAAGCATGCCCCCGGGGGCAATGTCTTTTCAGGACATAGGCTTGGCCAGATCGCCGCTGCCCTGCTTCAACTTGGCAAGTCACCACCGTCAACATAGCTGGCCTTTACTCAGCCATGCAGTAGCAAAGGGATGATTTGCTCACTTCGGGTTTCCCCATCGGCTAGAACCGCACCCCCAACTGCAGTCCTACATCCACGCTGTTCCAATCCTTGCCATGGCGGGTCTGCACGCCCAGGCCCAGGTCGGTGCGTGCGCCGATCTGCCAGTCCACGCGCAACTGGGTGCTCAGACGATCACGGCCCAGGGCCACACCCTGCTGGTCGAAGCGGCTGCCGGGCACGCCCTGATAGGCGGCCTGGTAGGCAAAGGCGTTGCCGCCCAGGTCGCGCTCGTAGCCCACCGCGGCCGACAGCCGCAGGGGCCGGCCGGCCCACTGGCTGTCATAAGCGGCGCGCACGGCGGCCTGCGCCGTCCACAGGGATCGCGACACGGCATCCAGGGCCAGGCTGTAAGCCCCGCCCTGCTCCTGCACGGCGTTCTGGCGCAGGTGCTGCCACGCCAGGCCGAGCGAAGGCGTGACGCTCCATTGCGCCCCCAGGGGCCAGGTCCGCGCCGCCGAAGCCGTCAGCGACCAGGCCCGCCCGCGGCTGTCGCCGCGCGCAGCCTCGCCATCCTGGGTCGAGCCCAGCCAGCGCTGAGCCTGCTGGCGGAAGTGCTGATAGGCCACGGCGCCCTGGAGGCGCCAGCCAGCCTCGTCCTGCCAAGCCAGGCCAAGCATGGCCGACTGGCTGCGAATCCTGCTGGATTGCTCTTGCGACTGCTCCGTCAGGGCTTCCGTCCAGCGCAGGGATTGCCGGCCGACCGCCCCGCCCAGGCTCCAGCCCTGGCCCAGGCTGCGGGTCAGACCCATCAGCGAGGCATCGGCCCTGAGCCGGCCGTCCAGTTCTTCAGGACGCCAGCGCGTGTCATGACGGGACTGGGACACCCAGGCGCGCGTGGAAGGCGCGCCTGCGGCCGCACTTGCCGCCGCACTCAGCTGCTCCATGAACAAGCCGCCTTCGGCGCGGAACTGGCGCGCTGCCACTCCCAGGGCATTGGCATAGGTGGCGCCGCTGAGCGAATACAGCACATCGTCCAGCGCCTGATCGGAGTTCGCCATCTGCTGGATGCGCCCAGTGGCTTCGCGAGCCGCCTTCAGGGCCGCTGTGTCGCCCTGCTCATCCTGCGCCGCGCTCAAGCCGGCCACGGCGGCGTCCAGCGTCCGGGCGCTGCGCAGCACGATGTCCGCCGCCGGACTGCCAGATCGCGCCGCCACCAGGCTGCTGGCCTGGCGCGGCTGATAATGCAAATCCACGCCGTCCGCGCGGTAGACGACGTCCTTGGACAGCAGGACCGAACCGTGGTCCTGGACCTGGCTGAACTCCCCCTTCGACTGTTCCGCCCTCAGCACGGTCACCCATTGCCCCGCCTGCCCGACGAAGCCGGTCCGCGTGCCCGACAGGCGCAGGACGCCATCCAGCTCGGCCTGACCCTGAACCCGCAGCACGCTACCCCACTGCGCATCCAGCACCGCCTCGGCGCCCTGCCGGTAATCGCCCTGCACGGTAAGCCCCGCGCCGTGGCTGAGCACCGTCCCCTCGTTGCGCACAGCGCCCACCCGGCCTTCGCCGCTCAGGAGCCCGGCGGCCTCTACCTGCACGGCGGAACGCAGCGCGCCGCTCACTCGCAGCTCGCCCTGCTCCACCCGCGTGCCGCCCGAATAGCTGTTGTCCGCCGACAATTCCAGCACACCGGGCCCCTGCTTGATCAAGCCGCCTTGCCCCGAAATGGCGTTGCCGAAGACATAGTGGCCGGGCGTGACGTCCGCCCGCATATCGCCGAAGGCCAGCTGCGCCGGCCCGTTCATGGCCTTGGCCGCATCCAGCTGGCCCCAGCCGAAGATCTCATCCACCCCCGGCTCGCCAATGTCCATGGCAGTGGTCAGCAAGGTCGTGCGCAGATTGTCATTGCTCATCCATGGATACTTTTGCTTGAGCCCCGCGGCCACGGCCGTCACGGCCGGGGCGGCAAAAGAGGTGCCGCGGTCGTTCAGCAGGGAATAATCCTCACCTTCGGCGATCGCCACCCGGAACGCAGACGGAGCAGCCAGACACCATTGGCTGGCCGCGCCGCAGGCATTGGCCATGGAAGGCAGGCTACGCCGCCCATCCGCCTCCTCCTGTACGCCGGTCACCGCAATTAAGCCTTGTTGCAGGCTGGCCTCGGCTAGGGGCAGCAAGGTCAAGGCGCCGGGCTGGAATTGCGAATTGTTGCCCACGGCCTGCACGATCAACATGCCGCCGTCCACCAGATCCGCATAGGCCTTCAGGTTGAACGCCTGGCGGCTGCGCACCAGCTCCGGAGTCGGGTCGGCAATCGGCGCCACGTTCCAGCTGTTGTTGACGATCTGCACCCCTTTGGCCTGCAGATCCCGCATGGCCAGGACGCCCGCCGTCACCGACACGGTCTCGAGCTGACCGATCTGGCGCGCATCCAGCCTGGCCGCGGGCGCATAACCCGCCTGGCTGCCTGCGTACCCATTGCCCGCAATGACCTGACCCACGCGCGCGCCGTGCTGCGCCGAGTCCTGCTGGCCTGAAGATCCCGCCACCGGACCGCTGTTGTTGAACACGACGTAGCTGTCGATGCGGTCCGACAAGGCGGCGTGATCGGGGTTGATGCCGGCGTCCACCAGGCCCACGCGCACGCCTCGGCCTTCATGCCCCTGGCTCCAGCCCGGCTCGAAGCTGCGGCTGCCTGCGGTCTTGTCCGGCGCAGGCGTTTCCGGCTTGGGCTTTTCGGGAGGCTGCTGCCCCTGGATGCCTTCCGAGGGTTCCTGGTCGACGGGTGGAATCAACGGCGGCTGCCCGGTGTCGTGGCTGCCGCCTCCCCCGCCCCCTCCTCCTCCGCCGCCACAAGCGGAAAGCGTTAACAGGGCCGACAGGACGGCGAAGCAAAGAGAGGAGCGTTTGAAAATACGCATGACCATGTCCAAATGTCAAAAAACGTAAATGGACTCTAGCCAAGCCGCCGCGGCCTTATTCCGGCAAATTGGGCAGGGAAAATCCCCCTGTTCCCAGCCCTGCCGCCCTTGGCGGAAAATGCGTCGGACGAATCATCAAATTCACTTTTATTTCAATAATTTATAGACGATTTTACTTTATTGCGTTTTATTTCTTTTTTGTGTTTTTAAAATCTTATTTGAAACCATTTGAGAATGCTGTTGGATAAGCGGATGCAGGGCCCATGGCATAATCCGGATCTTTGTTGCGTCCGTCCCCAGACCATGTCCGATTCCAGTGATGACCTGCAGGCCCTGCTGAGCACTTCCATGCCCTACGGCAAGTACAAGGGCCGGCTCCTGGCCGACCTGCCCGGCCACTACCTCAACTGGTTCGCCCGCGAGGGATTTCCCTCGGGCCGGCTTGGGCAATTGCTGGCCCTGGCTCACGAACTGGATCACAACGGCCTGCGGGATCTGCTGGCTCCGCTGCGCGGCAAACGATCCTGAGCTCCGGATAAAAAAGTCCTTTGCCAGTTGACGAGGCAGGGGTCGACAGATCGATAGCAGAGTTGGTCTTTGTGAAGACGCCGTTCAAAAAGTGAGCGGACCCGTCTGGGCTGACGGCTTGCCGGTGCTGCGCACCGGTGCCCTTGTCGGGAGATCACTCCGGGCGCACCTTGAACTCGTCCGGGTGGTTCGCCCCCCAGGCGAACCACAAGCACCGGACTCAGACAGCAAGGTGCTTACATCCCTGCGTGCTTCCCCGCCTGCGGCAAGCCGTCTGACCCGCCCTGACGGGCCCGCCCACTTCTTGAACGGCTCACAATGGCCACCTTATCGACCTGTCAACAAAGGCGTTTTACCAATAAATCTCGTCGCATCGTGGCCTTTGAGCGTTGCTCTTGATGCTTCGATGACGTCGATGCACTGCCCTTTAAGCGAAGTGTCATCTAAAAAGAGGCCGCCTGAAGGCGGCCTGAAAAGGGACTGCCACAATGGAATCGTGGCGGGCGCCTTATTGCGGCGCCGCGGGATATTGCCAATACAGTTGCAGCCGCAAGGGCTGCGGCATGTCCAGCGGCGGCGCGTGCGCAAACACCAGTTGTCCCAACAGCACCTGCAGTTGACGGTCCATATCGGGATCGCCCACGCCGTCCAGCTCCAGGCGGGACACCCGCCCCTTGCCGTCGATCCAGAACGACGCCCGCAGCGGCCCGACAGCATGGTCAGGCCGGCTCTGCGCCCAGGCGCGCAATGGCTCGGCGCCGGGCAGGTCCATCTGCTGGATGTGGGCATGCACCGTCTGGCTGGCCTGGCTGGCATAGTTCTGCCAGTGAAGAGGCGTCTGCGCCGCCGCATGGACGGCGAGCAGGCCCAGCCAGGCAGCTGCTCCAACCTGGCTGGACCGTCGCCGCATGGCGCGCAATTGTTGCCCCAAGGAATGAAACGCCTCGTTCCAGGAAAAACCGCTCATGGTCGCGCCGCTCCGGGTCAGGGCGCGGCGGCCGGGTCAGCCTGAACCACAGCTGCGCTGCGCTCCAGCACCTTGGTCAGCTCGCCGCCGTCGATGGTGACCGTGCCCGTATCCAGCAGGCCGTTCAGGTAGGAGAAGGCGATATCCTGCTGGCGCTGCTCGCGCATCAAGCGGGTCAATTGCGCGCGCACTTCGTCAAGCGTCGCCGCCCGGGAGGGCTCGCTCTGCAGCAGATGCAGCACGTGCCAGCCGCTGGACGAGCGCACCGGGTCGCTGACCTGCCCCGTCTTCAACTGGGCGATCGCGGCGCGGGTTTCAGGCAGGAGCTGCTCCAGGGGCAGCAAGGGGGTTTCCGAGCGGCTTGCCAGGCCGGGCGACTGCTTCTCCAGCTCCTGGACCACCGCGCTGAAATTGCCTGACTTGCGCATCTTCTGCACGAGTTCATCTGCCTGGGCCTTGAGCTTGCCGTCGCTGTCGGCCTGGCCGGTGAAGGGCAGGAAAAGCTGCTCCACCCGATAGCGGGCCGGCACTTGCAGGGCCGCCTTGTTGCGCTCATAGGTCTGGGTCAGCTCGTCCTCGGACGGAAAAGCATCCGGGGGCTGGCTGACCGAATGCAGGTAGCTCTGCACGATCAGTTGGCGGCGCGCCTGCTCCAGGCTCCGGCGCACCTCGGGCTTGTCTTGCCAGCCCTGATTCAGGGCCTGCTCGTACAAGGCATTTTCCGCCAGCCGCTGACGCAGCCATTGCTCCAGGCTGGCGCGGTTCTGCTGCAGCAATTGATACTGAGCACGGGAGATGCCTTGCAGTTGCAAGGCCAGCTCCTCGGCGCCGACCTGCACCTGTCCCAGGCGGGCTACGGCGATCTCGCTGCCGGCGGCGGGCAGCGCGGCAGCGGCGGCCGGCTGGGCCGGAGCGGTTTGCTCGGCTTGGGCCGGCTGGGCGCTGGGTTCGCCATTGGAATCCTTGCAGGCGCTCAGCAAAACCAGGGAAGCGCCCATGGCCAGGCGCAGCGCTAGAGAAGTCCGGGACAGTTTCTGCATAATAGGCAGTCCAGTCATGAAGTAAACGAAGCGGGAAACGCTGAACGCCCGCCGGCGGACGTTCAGTACACGAAAGGCTCAGGCGGCTTGGCCCGAGGCTTGGGCCTGTTCGGCCAGTGCGGCATCGACCGGTTGCGAGGCGGTCTCGGGTGCGGACGGCGTCTCGGGATTGCCGCGCAGGAACAGGATCATCTCCTGCAGCAGCCGGTCCCACAGCTCGGTCTGGGCCTGCAGATAGGCATGACTGACGCCGCCGGCCACCACCACGTCCATCTCCAGCGTCAGGAACTCGCCTTGCAGGGCCATGCGGGCAAAACGCTTTTCCACGTTCCAGCGATTGATCAGGCTGGCGGCCAGCGTGCCTTCCACGCGGATCACGCAGGAAAAGGTGTAGTCCAGGTAGCTGAACTGCCCGGCGCCCGAATTGCCGGGCCGCACGGTAAAGCCTATGCCCTGCGCGGCGCTGAGCAAATGCACGATGTCACCCTGCTGAGCCTCGGTGACGCGATATCCCATGTCCTGCAGCAGGACGGTCAGCGCGTCGGTCGTGACGGTTTCGATAAGGGTCTTGTTTTCCATTCCTTGTCTATCCCAGGATAAATAAAACGGCCTGGACAGCGCCGTCCTTATGAAAGCCGCCGATGTGGCGGCCCGATTCCTTCCATCCGCGGCGCAGCCATGCCGGACGGTAAACCCGCCCGCCTGCCCGCCGCGTCGCCGCCGTGAAGAGCTCCGGCTGTTCGGCCTGAGTTCTTCGCCATGATTCGAGGGCGCTTACCGCGCCATATCGAACTCGCCTTGCTTGACCTCGCCGCGAACGGCTGGGCTTTGCGCAAAGGCGAGCGGTCATGGAGCGACGGCCGGCGCGTCCACCGCCTGACGGTCAAACTTGTGCTCGTACAGCTTATCGCCCAGTTCTTGCGCCTTCATGTCAAAAGCCACCCGCGTTCCCGCGGAGAACGGCTGGCGCAGGGCCAGCAGGTCGCCCGTGGAGAATGACTCGTAAGCGCTGAGGATTTCCTTGCCGGCGCTGTAGAGCTGATCGTTCTTGAGCATGCAGACCTGCAGCTCGTGATCGCGCGCCGCCAGCTGCTTGCCCAGGGCCTGGCGCTGGGCCTCGGACTGGCGCGCCTGGGCGCTGATCTGCTCGTGCGCGCCGCGCGCCTGCGCCAGTTGCGACTGGACCGCGCTGATCTGGCTGGAAGCCTGTACGCGCAGCGATTCGTGCGCCTTGCCGTAGGCGTCGGCCTGCGCCTGCGCCTTGTCCAGCGCCTTGCGCAGT
Organism: Pseudomonadota bacterium; assembly: GCA_023425645.1. Lineage (GTDB taxonomy): Bacteria > Pseudomonadota > Gammaproteobacteria > Burkholderiales > Burkholderiaceae_B > Alcaligenes. The sequence continues at coordinate 292,362 of JAFACG010000009.1, read as the reverse complement.
TGCGCCGCTTCGGCCTGGGCCGCGTCGCGCTGCGCCTCGGCCGCCGCCTTGGCGGCGTTCACCTGGGCCTGCTCGCTTTGCAGGCGCTGCAGTTGCTGGCTGGTGGAGCGCAATTCGGCCCGCAGCCGCTCTTCCATGGTCTGCGCCCCGGCCGGCTGGACCAGGCCCGCGCCCAGGCCCAGCAGCAAGGCCGCCAGGGCCTTGGCATGAGGTACTGTTGGCTGTTTCATGTCAGAACCGTGCATTGAGTTCAAGTTGCATCACGTTGATCGACAGCGGGCTGCCGTAGATCTCGCGCGAACTGGTCCAGCGCAGCTGGCCCACCACGTTCTTCTCGACGGCGTAGGCCGCGCCCAGGTAGTAGCCCTTGGCATTGGTGCCGCCCAGATGGAAAGTGGAGTCGTTGTAGGCGTCGGGCACGGCATCGGGCTGGATGTACTTGTAGCCGGCGAACACCTGCCAGTCGCCGCGGTCGACCACGCTGTAGCCCTTGCCCAGGGCCGCGTGAATGGTCCAGGCATTGCCTCCGGAACGGATGTTCGAATCGCCGTCCACGTTGTTGACGAAGAAGCCTTCGCCCACGTGATCGGCCATGCGCGACGAGCTGTAGGCCAGGTTGCGGATGTAGTTGCCCGACACCATCAGGCCCAGGCCGTTGCCCACCCGCCCCTTCCAGTTCACGTTCAGGTCCAGCAGGTTGAACTTGGAGGCCAGGCCCACGTACTGGTAGAGCGAGCCGGCTTCGCCCGGCGGCGGCGGAATCAAATCGCGCAGGTAGAACAGCGTATTGCCCTTCTGCATGAAGGCCGGACGCGACCAGTCCGTGGAGCACACGGTCTGGTACCACTGGCAAGGCTCGGAGAGCCTGCCCTGGATGTTCTGGAAGGTGTAGTAGGCCACATGCGCGCCCAGCTGCTGCTCGGCATTGATCTTCCAGTCGCCGCCGATCTGGGCGCCCAGCAGCCACTTGTTCTTGGTCTCGCCTTCGCCGTCGGCCACGCCCAGCTGGGACGGATTGTGCGTGTTCTCGATCAGGAAGGCGCCCAGCGCGCCGCGCAGCGTGAAGGGTGAATCGGGCAGCGGCTTGCTGAACACGGCGGACACGCCGTCGAAGTTCAGGTCGCTGGAATACAGGATGTCGGTGGACACGAAGGGATTGGAGGCCCGGCCGGCCGTCAGGCTGGCCCAGCTGGCGGGCTTGTAGTTCAGCCAGGCCTGGTCCAGCCAGAAATCCTTCTTGCTGAAGCCGCCGCCGAAATTGTCGGTGGTGGACACCGGACTCTTGCTGCTGCCGCTGGCCAGGCGCACGCCGGCGCTCCATTGGTCGCTCAGTTGCGCTTTCACGCCCAGGCGGGCGCGGAAACGCAGCTGGTTGTTGCGGCTCTTGCGGGCGTTGAGCAAGGGCGGATAGGTGTATTCGGGCACGCCGACGTTGTCGATGCGCATGACCTCGAATGGGCCTCGTTCGTTGAAACGCGCAAAGTCGTTGATTTCCGGGCTGTTGCCGCTGGAAAAACCGCGGTTCTCGAAGCGCACGCGCACATCGCCGTCCACGGTGATGCGCGAAACCCAGTCGGGGAAGGTATTGGGCGCGGCCCAGTTTTCACTCTTGGCCGTGGCCATGACTTCCTGCTTGACCTCTTCGCGGATCTGGTCGCGCACGGTCTGCGGAATATACGGCACCCGCACGTCGCCGGGCTGGGCGCCGCTGGCGCGCACCGCCGCGGCGGCCGCCTCGGACTGTGCCTGCTTGAGCAGCGCGGCCGCCTGTTCGGGCTGGAGCACGCCCTGCTCGACCAGCAGGCGGATCAGGTTGGCCGTGGCGTTGTCGGCGGCGGGCTGGGCTGCCACTGCGGCCGAGGAACACATCAAAGCAACGGCCAATGCCTTGCTCAGACGATGTGGTTGAGGTTTCATTATTCAGGACTCCGTTTAAACATTTGGCAGTGGCACATCAGGATGGCCGGCGACTGTTCAGGGCCGCCCGCACGGGCATGGGCAGGGATGGCGGCGGACGTTCCTCCAGGCGCGGCACGGCGCGCAGGGCGGACAGCACGGCCTGGTCGACCTCGGCGTCCCCGCTGGAGCCGACCAGCTCCACGCGGGTGATCTCGCCCATGTCCGTCATCCAGAGGTTGACGCGCACGCGGTAGCTGAGCATGCGGGTGCGCTCGTCATCGCGCAGGATCTTCTGCAGCGCGTAGCCCAGGTACTGGCTGTAGGTGGCGTTGCCGGCGCGACCGCTTCCCGAGCCGCCCATGCCTTTTCCGGAACCAGCGGCGATGTTGAAAGCGTCCGAACCAGCCTGGCCGTCCGAATCCATCTGCATGGCTTCGGTCGTGCTGTCCACCGGGGTGGGCGGAGTCTCGTCGGCCGGCTTGGGCTCTTCCAGCGGCGTGGGTTCGGGTTCGGGCTCGGGCTCCACGACCTCCTCTTCCTTGGGTTCCTCGGGCTCGGGCGGCTTCTCGGGCTCGGGCGGCGGCGGAGGGGGCGGCGGCAGAGGGATGATGGCGTTGACCTGCGGCGGCTCGCGCTTGATCCCCGCCATGTCATTGGCCCACTTCCACACGAAGTAGCCCAGCACGGCCGCCACGACCACCAGCGCCCCGCCCTTCATGTAGCGGGCGGCGTTCCGGCGCGGCGCCGGCGGCGGCGAGCTCTTGAATGGGTCAGGTGTGTTTGACGTCATGATTGCAGCGCTTCACGAAAATCAGCTGGGCTTGCCCGTGACCAGTCCCACCTGGGACAGCTCAAGGCGCCGCAACAGGTCCAGGACCTCGACCACGCGGTGATACTGGACGTCAGCGTCGCCCCGCACGATGACGGGGAAATCCGGATTCAGGGCCTTTTCCGTGCGCAGGCGCTCTTCCAGCTCCGGCAGCGTGACGGGATAGGCGTCCAGGAATACCTGGCCGGCCTCGTTCACGGAAATGGCCTTGGTCTGGGACACGGACAGCGAGACCGTGGAGCTGGCCTTGGGCAGGTTCACCTGGATGCCGGCCACTTGCGCCGTGGCCGTCAGGATGAACATGACCAGCACCACCATCAGGACATCGACCAGCGGCGTGATGTTGATGCCGTCCACGGCGCCGTCCTCGTCTTCGTCAACCATGCTTCGGGACATGATGGAACTCCTGGCTTATTGCGCCGTGCTGGCGTCGGTGGACAGGGAGGCCAGCACGCCGTCGGCGGTTTGCGCCGCGCGGTCCTTGCCGCCCTTCTTGCGCTCGCCGCCTTCGTGGCCGCCATAGCTCTCGGCCAGGCGGGTGGCGAACTCTTCCGTGAATACGCGCATCTCGGCGTTGATGGCCTTGTTGCGGCCCAGGATGCGGTTGTAGCCGAACAGGGCGGGAATCGCTACGAACAGGCCGGCGGCCGTGGCCAGCAAAGCGGCGGCCATGCCGGGGGCGATCGCGTTGATGTTCACGTCGCCGGCCATGGCCGTGCCCAGGAACACCACCATGATCCCCAGCACCGTGCCCAGCAGGCCTATATAGGGTCCGCCGGCGATGGCGTTGGACAGCGCGCCCATGCGCGCCGCCAGGGCCTGGCTTTCGTAGGTCCGGACGGAGTCCATGGCGGCGCGGATCGACTCGATGGCGGCGGGCGACAGATGGCTGGAGCCGGTTTCGGTGCGGCGCTTGCGCACTTCGCGCACGGCGGTCACATACAGCTTCCACAAGGGGGATTCGTCCAGGCGCTGCTGCACGGCGGCCTCGGGCTTGGCGTCGGCCAGGGCCTCCAGCTGCGTGCCCAGCTGGGCGAAGCGCTCGCGGAACACCTTGTTGCCGTGTTCCAGGGCGGCGGCGCGGCGGCTCTTGGAAATCATGATGATCCAGGAATGCACCAGCATGACGGCCAGCACGGCCAGCACGATCCAGGCGTCCAGCGGCACGGCCGCCAGCAGGTAGCCCAGGGCGCCGAAGCCGAAGCCCGACTGCTGCTCATCCACGCCATAGGCGATCAGGCGCGACTCGGATCCCTGCGACAAGGCGTCCACATACAAGAGGCCGGCGGGACGCGCCACCCTGGACAGGCGGATCTCGTCCATGGCGCCGACGAAAGCGGCGTAGCGGGCGGCGGGCGCGACGGCTTCGGAGCCTTCCGCGCCTTCGTCGGCAGCGGCGGGAGCGGCCGGCAGGTCCCCGCCCAGGGCCGTCGCCGAATCGAGCGCAGGCATGGCGGCGGCCAGCGAGGCGACCGGCTGGCCCTGCACCAGCAGCTGGACCTGGCTGCCGTCGCTGCTGATGGCCAGGTGCTGCCAGCTGCCGACTGCCAGGGCCTGGCCGGCTTGGGCGCGCTGGCCGTTGATCTCGACAAAAGGCACGCCCTGGCTCAAGCCTAGCAGGACGGCGTTGCCGCCGTCGCGGCGGGCGTAGACGGCCTGCTCGCCCACGATCTGGTCGGGGCGCACCCAGGCGCTGAAGCTGAACGGCGAGCCGGCCGGCACGGCCAGCGAAGGACTGGCGGGCAGCATCAGGGGGGCGGTGCCGTTGAACTGGGCGCTGCGGCCCACCACGCCGTCGATGTAGCCGCCGGCCACATTGGTCTGGGCGTGGTTGCCATACGCGGTGGTATCGCGCGGCGGCGCATCGGCCGCGCCGTTGAAATGGTAGATAAGGGTGTAGTTGGGATCGAAGGTGGTCTGGCCGTTGGATGCCTGGGGAGCGGCGGCATTGCCGTAATACATCCAGATGTCGCGTTTCTGGCCGGCCTGGATTTCAGGCAGGTCCACCCAGATCAGGGCGATGCCCAGCAGCGGATCGAAGGTCTCGATCTGGTGGCTGAGCACGGTCTTGTCATCGTCCAGCACGAAGCGCAGGTCCGACCCGTTGTCGTTCACGCCGTCGAAGGTGAAGTTGCCGGTATGCAGGCGCACCAGCACGGGCGTGCGGCCCAGGCCTTCCTGCAGCTTGGCGCCTTCGACGGACGCGTCGATGGAAATGGGCTTGCGGTACGTCCAGTCGGGTTGCCACCAGGCCTGCGCGGCCGCCGGCAGAAAGCTGGCGATGAACACCAGCAGGAACATGATGTAGCGTTGCATGATTCGTATGCTCCGGATACAGAGAGAAGAGGGTTAGAAGCTGGCGCGCACGTTGAAATGCCAGCGGGGTTCATGTTTGCGGGTATTGGCGCCGTCCCGCAGCGGGTAGGCCCAATCCACGTTGGCCGACAGCCAGTCCATCACTTGAATGCGGCTGCCCAGGCCCACGCTGGCCAGGGTGAAATGCGCTTCCTGCTCGGGCAGCGGGTCCTGCAGGCGGATGCGGGCGGCGTCCGCGAAGGCATAGAAGCGCCATTCATTCACGCGCGGGCCGAGCCAGCGGTTCAGGGAGGGCGTGCGCAGCTCGGCGCTGCCCATATAGCCGTCGTCGCCGGAACGCTCGGCGGCCAGATAACCGCGCACCGTGCCGCTGCCGCCGGCCGAGAACTGCTCGTTGGAAATCAGCGAGCCGGTAGCGATCTGTCCGGCTACGCGGCCGTGCAGCTGCCAGTCGCGGCCCTGGGTGTGGGAAGCGTTGAGCTTGAGCAAGGCGAAGCTGGGATTGGCGCGGTAGCGCTTGTAGTCGAATTCGTCGTCGTTGCTGCCTATGCCCATGAAGCTGCGCGGACTGGCCACCAGGTCCAGGGCCACCATGCTCTGGGACTGCTCGGTGTAGCGGTAGCCGCTGTAGCCCAGGGACAGGGGCACGTAGGTGATGGGCACGTCGTCCTTGTCGCCCCCGAAGCGGATCGATTCGCTGAAACGCTTGTAATCCAGACCCATGGAAAAACTGTGGTACCAGGGCGCCTGGTAGTCGGGCGAGTAGCTCAGGCGCAGGCCGAAGGAATGGCCTTTGCCCAGCACATTGGTGCCGCCCACCGTGGCGATGTCGCTGTCGGACTTGTAGCCCGACAGGTTCAGGTCCCAGTTGCGCGACAAGGGCATGCCGTAGGATGCGGACCACACGCTGGCGTCGCCGCGCCGCTCGGGCGCCGTGAACCAGGTCAGCGAAGCGCTATGGCCCTTCTGCCACAGGTTGTCGTGGGAGAGCGTGGCCACCGCGCGCGTCTTGGTCGTGTCGGCGCTGTAGTCGTTGTTGAAGGACAGCGAACCCGACCAGGGACTCTTGTCCTCGACCTTCAGATCCACGTCCAGGGTGCCGGGCAGCCGGCCTTCGCGCACCAGCGGCATGACCTGGCGCGAACCGCCCCGGTTGAGCTGCGCGAGCTGCGCCTGGGCCTTGTCGAAATCGGGCACCTGCCCTTCCTGCAGCGCCGGCACCGCGTCGCGGATGGCCAGCGGTGAATGGTGTTCGGCGCCCACCACGCGCACGCGCCCCACCTTGGTCTCGGACACCTGCAGGATCACGACGCCGCCCTCCACCTGCTGCTCGGGCAGGTCCACGTACACCGACTGGTAGCCGGCCTGCTGGTAGGCCTGCTGCAAGGCGTCCCGGGCCTGCTCGATATCGGCCAGGCTGCGCCCTTCTCCCAGGAAGGGATAGACCGCCGTCTCGATGTCGCGGGCTTCGAGCACGGTATTGCCGCGCACGATGTATTCATTGATGGTGACGGTCTGGGCGGCCTGGACGAGGACCGCACAGGGAACGGCGGCCAGGGCCAGGGCGCCAGCCGCCAGGCGGGCCCTGGCCCGCGGACGCCGGCCCTGGCCGGGATGGCGGGAATCCTGTTTGATACGGCTGAAAGGCTGCATGGATGAGACTCGGTAAGGGAATATCGATATCGGCGCCGGACCCGATTTTCGGGAATATCTCGTTTCCAGCCCAAACAAAAAGAAATTTTAATAAGCCAATGCTTCCGCCTTATTAAAAAAGCTCGGGAGCTTTTTTTAATCGGGAATTATTTTTGCTTTATTTTTATAATTCTTTAACTTAAAAATTCATTTAGGGATTGGGGAACTGGCGCTGCCACTCGAGCAGGGCCTGCTCGTCGATCTGAAACTCCCGCGCATGGGCGGACTGACGCACGGCCTCCAGGCAACGGCCCAGCAGGTCCAGGGCCGAGGACCGGCCCCGCATGGCGGCCAGGCGCTCACGCAACTGTTCGCGGCTATCGAGCGGCTCGCGGAAAGTCTCTATGCCGATGAACCAGCGGTACAACAGGTTGAAGCGCAGTTCGTCATAGACCCGGTCGGCCGAACCCAGCGAGAACAGCACTTGCAGCATCAGGCAGCGGAATATGGCCGGCGCGGGCATGTAGGTGTCGTACGAGCCGGCTGTATCGCCCAGCAATGGCGCGCTGGCCTGGATGTCCGCATCGGTCAGGCGGCGCACCTCCGCCAGGGGATGGCCCTCCGGCACCACGCTCTTGAGTTTTTCAATGTCCACCCAGACGTTGTGCGACACGATCCACACCCAGGGAGCGTTGTAGCGCGTGACCGCCACGGGATGGTCCCGGGCCTCATCGACGATCTTCGACAGGCGGGTGTCCAGCTCCTGCATGGACACCCGTTTCAATTTTTTATTCATGACAAAGCCCAATGATGTAAAAGCCTTCGTCCTGCCCGGGCGGGACGAAGCAAAGCCGGTGTTCGACAAGGTACAGGTAAAGCACCCCGGCCTTTCGGCCGCAACTTCTTCGCCCCGATACGAAAGCGCTTCCAGAGCCGCGTTGGGCCGGTCTTTGCGCAAACCTCGCTATTCACACGGCAAGGTTTGCCGCAAAAGCAAGCCGTCAGATTCCTGAAATAAAAGAAAGTTAAAGTAAGAACAGACCAACAAAACAGCATGAATAAGCGAAAATTTCGCCTGGAAACAATCCAGCATCCTATTGGATTAATTTTTCAGTTCTGTTAATTAAGTTCCCGAACATTTTGTCGGCGGTCTTTTTCAAGGTATGAACCAATGAGAACTGGTGTTATGAACATGCTGCTGCGCAGCCCGGGGCCATGCCTGCTCCTGATCGGCGCAAGCGCCTGGGCGCAAGCCCCGGAGCCGGTCCGCGGCCCGGAGAGCTGTGTGGAAGTGGAGGTCAACGGCCAGCGCACGCCCTCGTACGAGTGCTTGCAGCAGCGCCTGTCGCCCGAAGGGTCCAAGCGCCCTCCCGCCCTGCCCCGGTCCGAACAGCAGGTGTTGCAGGCACCCAACTCGCTGGGCATGCCCACCCCGGCCACGCTGGGCAACCGCATGGGCAGCCAGTTCGGCCGGTCCGCCTTCCCGCAGCGTCCCGCGCCCGCGCCGCAATGAGCAAGGCTTGCTACTATAGGCAGGTCTCATTCACGCCATCGGCAAGAAAACCATGACTACAGACCTGTCCTCGTTCCCCATCACCCGCAAGTGGCCCGCCCGGCATCCCGAGCGCCTGCAGCTGTACTCCCTGCCCACGCCCAATGGCGTCAAGGTGTCCATCATGCTGGAAGAAACAGGCCTGCCCTACGAACCGCACCTGGTCAGCTTCGAGCGCAACGAGCAGCTGAGCCCTGAATTCATTTCGCTGAGCGCGAACAACAAGATCCCCGCCATCCTGGACCCGGACGGGCCGGGCGGGCGACCCTTGGCACTGTTCGAGTCAGGCGCCATCCTGGTCTACCTGGCCGACAAGACGGGCCAATTGATGCCCGAAGATCCGGCCCTGCGCTACGAGGCCTTGCAATGGCTGATGTTCCAGATGGGCGGAGTCGGCCCCATGTTCGGTCAGTTGGGCTTTTTCCATAAGTTCGCCGGCAAGGACTATGAAGACAAGCGGCCGCGCGACCGCTATGTGGCCGAGTCCCGCCGCCTGCTGGGCGTCATGGACCGGCACCTACAGGGCAAGGAGTGGATGATGGGCCGGGACTATTCCATTGTCGACATCGCCCTGTTCCCCTGGGTGCGCAATCTGATCGGCTTCTACGAAGCCAGGGAACTGGTGCAATTCGAGCAATTCGACAATGTGGCCAGGGTCCTGCAGGCCTTCGTGCAGCGCCCCGCCGTTCAGCGCGGGCTGAACATACCGGCCCGCGACTGATGGGCTGCAAAGGCGGCACGCGGCGGGCGCCGGGCTGAACCGTCGTGCGCCCCAATAGCCCTGCTCGAAGACAGGTCTTGGCCCGGCGGGGCGCCATCTCTACGTACAATCGCCCCCTTATAGAGCGTGAGCGGCCCTGCCGCTCCGCCTGGCTTGCCGTCACATTAAAAAACCGTTCTGCCGCTACTTGCAGACACAGGCAAATCCACCAGTCCTGACGTGCAAGCCTTTCCCGGCCCTGGCATTGATCCAGGGCCTTTTTTTATGGCGCCGGATGGCGTATCGGCAGCGTCCGCGTTCAATACTCCGGCAAGGGGATGAAGTCCTGGTTATCCAGCGGCGGCAGCGTGATGCGGCCGTTCTGCCAGTCATCCTTGGCCTGTTCGATGCGCTCCTTGTGCGAAGATACGAAGTTCCACCAGATGTGACGCGGCCCCAGGGGCTCGCCGCCCAACAGCATCAGGTGACTGTCCTGGAAGGCCAGGATGCGCGGCGCATCGCCCTTGGCGAACACCACCATCTGGCCGGCCTCGTAGCGCTGGCCGGCCACCTCCAGGCCGCCGCCGCAGATATAGATGGCGCGCTCCTCGTGACCGCCGGGCAGGGGCACGGATTGCCCGGCCTGGGCGCGCAGCTCGATATAGAACAGAGGCGAATCCACATGCACGGGACTGGTCAGCCCCAGGGCCGCGCCGGCGATCAACCGCCCTTGCAGCCCCGTTTCGCTGATCAAGGGCAGTTGCTGGGCCGAATAATGGACGAAGTCCGGTTCCTGCTCCTCCTTGTCTTCCGGCAGCGCCACCCAGGCCTGGATGCCGTCCATGCGTCCGCCCTGCTGGCGCATCTGGTCAAAACGCTCCGAATGGCTGATGCCCGAGCCGGCCGTCATCCAGTTCAGGGCGCCGGGCGTGATGTCCTGCTCCACCCCCAGACTGTCCCTGTGGGTGATGGTGCCTTCGAACAGATAGGTCACGGTGGACAGGCCGATATGAGGATGCGGGCGCACGTCGGCCTCGCGCCCGATGGGCCCGGCCAGTTCCTGCGGTCCCATGCGGTCGAAGAAAATGAAGGGGCCCACCATGCGGCGCTGGCGAAAAGGCAGCACGCGCCCTACCTCGAAAGCGCCGATGCTGTGCTGTCGCTGATTGATGACGAGTTCCACCATGGGCGTCTCTCCTTGAACATAACCGGAACATGAAGGCAATCCCGTTTACTATACCGTCATCCTCCCGGTTTCTCCCATCACCCATGTCCAGCTTGTCGCTCTTCGAATCCCTGCCGGAGCCGCCTTTGCGCCTGGATGCCGGCCTGATCGCCCTGCCCGGCATGGCGGCCGCGCGCGGGCGGGCGCTGCGCCAGGAAATCGAGGCGCTGACCGCCCTGTCGCCATGGCGGCACATGCGGGTGCCTTCCGGCCAGCTCATGTCCGCCGCCCAGACCAGTTGTGGCCGCCTGGGCTGGATAACGGACGATCGCGGCTACCGCTACACGGCGCTCGACCCCCTGACCGGGCAAGCCTGGCCGCCCATGCCCGAGCTGTTCCGGGAACTGGTGCGCGAAGCCTGCGCTCACGCCGCGCTGGCGGACTTCCAGCCAGACACCTGCCTGATGAATCGCTACGACGCCCAGGCCCGCATGTCGCTGCACCAGGACCGCAACGAACGGGACCTGACCCAGCCCATCGTGTCGGTGTCGCTGGGCCGGGAGGCCCTGTTCCTGTGGGGCGGCCTGCGGCGCGCGGACCCGGTGCGCACGATACGGCTGCGCCACGGCGATGTGCTGATCTGGTGGGGGCCGGACAGGATGAAATACCACGGCGTGCGCCGGCTGGCGGGACCGCCCCATCCGGACTGGGGCGAGTTCCGCGTCAACCTGACGTTCCGGCGCGCCGCCTGAATTAGGCCAGCTGCGGCGAGGCGAAGCGCCGGTTGTCCAGCACCGGCAGGATGCGCCGCGCATAGGCCAGCCGTTCGCGATCCAGCTCCACCAGCAAAAGCGCAGGCGCCTCGGCCGCCTGCGCCACGATCACGCCCAGCGGATCCACGACCAGGCTCTGGCCTATATTGCGTTCGCCGCATTCGCCGACCGCCACCATGTAGGCGGTGTTCTCCAGGGCGCGCGCCGTGGTCAGCACGCGCCAGTGATGTTCCTTCAAGGGGCCCTTGAGCCATGCCGAGGGTGCGACCAGCACCTGGGCGCCGTCGACGCTCAAGCGCCGGGCCAGTTCCGGAAAACGCAGGTCGTAGCAGGTCATCAGGCCCACTTTCAGGCCGGCAACCTCGATCAGGGCCGGAATGTCCTCGCCGGGCTGCACATAGGTGGACTCCTTGACGGAAAATGCGTCGTACAGGTGCAGCTTGTGATAATGGGCCAGCACCTGGCCATCGCGCAGCACGAACAGGGTATTCCAGACCTTGCCTTCGACGGCCGGGGTATGGATGCAGAACACGACGGTCAGATCCGTATCGCGGGTGGCCGCGCTCAGGCGCGTGACGAAGTCGCCGTCCAGGGGTTGGGCGGCCTTGAGCACCAGTTCGGGGTCGGCCACGTTGCGAGCCAGCACGCCTTCGGGCAGCACCAGCAGATGGGCGCCGGCACGCGTGGCCTGCTCGATCAGGCCCAGGCAACTGGCCAGGTTTTCCTGGACATCCTTGGATACGGCCAACTGGCCCAATGCAACTTTCATGGTGCTCTCCTGTGTTCTGCCGCGAGGACCATTCTAGCGCCGTCCTGCCTATCCCTGCAGCCCCTTGTAGATCAGCCACAGGCCGGTCAACAGCAAGAACCCCTGCAGCAGCCCATAAAAAGTATTGGCGTCCACGCGGCGCTGCAAGTACACCCCCAGGTACACGCCCAGCGGCACCCAGGGCGCCAGCACCAGGCAAAGCCAGAGATTGTCCGCGCTGAACTGGCCCAGCCAGTAATACGGGGGCAGCTTTATCAAATTGAGCAGCAGAAAAAAGATATTGGTGGTGGCGATATAAACTTCTTTGTCCAGACGCTGCGGCAAAAGGTAAATCTGCAGGGGCGGGCCGCCTGCATGGGAAACAAAACTGGTGAAACCGGAAAGCCCGGACCAGAACCATCCACGCAAACGGCTGACGCCGGTCCTGCGCCTGGTTGCGTCGGCGGAGCGGCCTATGTTCAGCACGGCGTAGGATGCGGAAATCAATCCGATCAGCAAGAGGATATGCGCCGGCTTGAAAACGTCGAAGGCCCACCAGCCCAGTGCCGTGCCAAGCAGCGCGCCAGGCAGGACGATGCGCAGATTGGCCCAGTCCCATTTGCCGAAATATGCCTTCAGGCCCGTGAAATCGGCCAGGCACAACAAAGGCAGCATCACGGCGGCCGCCTGGACCGGCGGCAGCACCAACAGCAGCAAAGGCAGGCTGAAGCCGCCCAGCCCGCCGCCGAAACCGCCCTTGGAAATGCCCAGCAACAAGACGGCCGGAATGCCGGCCAGGTAGAAATATGGGTCCTGCAACATGGATCACGCCTTGTAGGAATGCACGGATCGCCCCCGGCGACCCTGCGCAGTATACGCCCCGGTTCCGCGGGGCCGGTACATGATCATGTTATTGTCAATTCGCTGATAATTGACATCTATAATACAAAAATAAAAAAACCCCCGATTTCTTTAAAGGAAATCAGGGGAAAGCTACCACAGGAAAATGTTCGGATACAAATATATACCCAACACCGCCATTCTATAGAAAACGAAAAAAAATTGTCCACATAAGTTGATTACAGAAACCGGTATGGCAGAAGCCGAAAAATCGTGGTATTGCTCGAGGGTTTCAAAACCGAAACGGACAAATAATATTCATATTTGAAAACAACAATCTTCAAAAACCTAGGGTTTTCCCTTGAGAGGCGGGGGAGGTCTGCGCGACAATAGCGTTTTTATCTCTGAAGCGCGCGCCTGCGAGCGCAAGCGGCGCCCCCTCCGGCATTTCTCATCATGTCCCACGCCCCCTCTCCCGCCGGTTCCGCCCGGCTGTCCCGTCGTCACGTGTTCCTGGCCGTCCTGGCTCTGGCAGTGGGCGGCTTTTCCATCGGCACGGGCGAATTCGTCATCATGGGGCTGCTGCCCGATGTGGCGCAGGACCTGGGCATAGACATTCCCACCGCCGGCCACCTGATCAGCGCCTATGCGCTGGGCGTGGTCATCGGCGCGCCTGTGCTGGCGGTGCTGGGCGCGCGCTGGCCCTGGCGCAGGCTGCTCATCGCCCTGATGGGCGCCTACGCCGCCGGCAATCTGTACACAGCCGTGGCGCCTGCGTATTACAGCGTGCTGGTATCGCGCTTTCTGGCCGGCTTTCCCCATGGCACCTACTTCGGCGTGGCCGCCCTGGTGGCCGCCAGCCTGGTGCCCGCCCACAAGCGCGCCCAGGCGGTGGCCTACGTCATGCTGGGCCTGACCGTGGCCACCCTGGCGGGCGTGCCGCTGGCCACCAGCCTGGGGCAATGGCTGGGCTGGCAGGCCGCCTTCGCCTTCGTCAGCTTCATTGCGCTGCTGACCATGGCGCTGATTCTGCGTTTCGTGCCATTCATGCCGGCCAACAAGCTGGCCAGCCCCTTGCGCGAACTGAATGCGCTCAAGCGCAAGCAGGTCTGGCTGACTCTGGGCATAGGCGCCATAGGCTTTGGGGGCATGTTCTCGGTGTTCAGCTATGTCAAACCCACGCTGATGGAACTGGCCGGCCTGTCCATTCACGCCATCCCCGTGGTGCTGGCCCTGTTCGGAACCGGCATGGTGCTGGGCAATCTGCTGGGTGCGCGCTATGCGGACCGCCACCTGGACCGCAGCATCCGCCTGGTGCTGATCTGGGCCGCCGCGGTGCTGCTGCTCTTCATGCTGACCGCGCACAGCCCCATTCTGGGCCCGCTCAACATCCTGCTGATCGGCACCCTGGTGGCCCTGGGCCCCGCGCTGCAGATCCGCCTGATGGACGTGGCCGGCGACGCGCAGACCCTGGCGGCCGCCTTGAATCACTCCGCCTTCAACCTGGCCAATGCGCTGGGCGCCTGGCTGGGAGGCCTGACCGTTTCGGCCGGCCTGGGCTGGACCTCCACAGCCTGGGTGGGCGCCCTGCTGGCCCTGGGCGGCCTGGGCATCCATGCCGTCTCGCTGCGCCAGCGCCCGCAATCCTGAGGGCCTGAGCCGCCTTGCTCGCCACCCGAACGTCAGTCACGTCGTGAAGCACTCCGGCCTGTCGGCCGGGGCTTCTGTCGACAATGCGGGGGCGTCCGCAGCGCCGCATCGCCTCTGCCTTGCTTGCGCTGGTCGTGAGCGGCGAGGCTGGCGCGAAGACGGGAAATCAGACGCTCTTTTTCTGGACCGGCGCCGGCCGCGCGGCCAGCACGCCGGCGCACACCATGCCCAGCGTCACGAGCAGGCACAATCCCAGCGCCCAGCCCCAATTGCCGAACAGGTCGTGCAGCCCGCCTATGGCCGGCGGCCCGCAGGCCGCCAGCAGGTAGCCCACGCACTGCGCCATGCCCGACAGCGAGGCCGCCTGGGAGGTTGAGGTGGAACGCAGGCCGATCAGCGACAGCGCCACGATGAAGACGCTGCCGCTGCCAAAGCCGAACAGCAGCGACCACAGCAGGGACCAGGACGGCAGGATCAAGAATCCCACCATGGTCAGCGTCTGCAGGGCCGCGCCCGCAAATGCCACGGGCCGCTGGTCCTTCAGGCGGTTCAGCAAGGGCAGCAGCACCAGGCCGGGCACCGCCGAGCACAACTGCATCAGCCCGTGGATCTGGCCGGCGCGATCCGCATCGAACCCATGGCTCACCAGCATGGCGGGCAGCCAGGTGGCAATCATGTAGTACGCCACGGAATTCAGGCCCATGTACAAGGTGATGTACCAGGCAAGCGGCAGGCGCCATACCGAGGCTGCGGCCTTGCCGGCAGCCCCGGCGGCCTGGCCGGCGCTGCGATCCGCTCCCAGCTGGGTGAACCAGACCAGCACGCTGGCCAGGGCGACCAGGCCGATGGCCGAGGAGGACCAGCGCCAGCTCTGCCCGGCCAGATCGGCCAGAGGCACGGCCACGGCGGAATTGAAGGCGGCGACCACCCCCATCACCAGCACGTACAGCGAGGTGACGAAAGCGATGCGCTGCGGAAACTGCTGCTTGACCAGGGACGGCAGCAGCACATTGGCGATGGCGATGCCCACGGCCAGCAGAGCCATGCCCATGAACAGCGCGATGGTCCCGCCCAGCACCCGGATCGCCACCCCGGCCAGGATCAGGGCGGCGGCCAGGAACAGGGAGCGGAACAGGCCCAGCGCGCGCGCCAGCGAGGCGGCCAGCAGCGAGACCACGGCGAAGATGAACAGCGGCATGGCCGTCAGCAGCCCGGCCGCCGTGGAGGACAGCGCCAGGTCGCTCTGGATAAGCTCCAGCAAGGGGGCGATCCCGGTCACCGGGGCGCGCAGGTTGGCGGCGATCAGCAGGACGCCGAGCAATACCAGCATGGGACGGGACGGAAAGGGAAAAGCAAAGCGGGACATGAAATACAGCGGAAGTTTTTTTGAGAGCCTACACTCTATCTTGTTTTGCGTACGACGTAATCACGATATCATGACAATTCATATCTCAAAACAGACAATCGCATGAGCTTTGATCCCGATTCCTACGCCTGCCCCGCATTCAGCGTCAAGGTGGCCATCGGCGGCTGCCCCAAGGAAGTGCCGCTGCACGTGCACCGCAAGGGCCAGCTCATCATGACCCAGCACGGCGCCGTCACCTTCCAGGCCGACGAAGGCTACTGGATGGTGCCGCCGGGCTGCGCCGTCTGGGTGCCGGGCGGCATACGGCACTGCAACCATGCGGCGGCCAACGCCCTGATCCACTTCCTGTTCATCGAGCCCGGAGCCGGCAGGCTGCCGGACCATTGCTGCACGCTGGAGATCAGCCCCATGCTGCGCGAGATGATCATGCACCTGAGCGAGCGGCCGCGCGAATACGGCCCCGACAGCGCCACGCATCGCCTGGTCCAGGTCCTGCTGGAGACCCTGAGCGAGATGCCGACCCGTCAGCTGCATGTGCCGCTGCCCGAGGACCGCACCCTGCAGGACATCGCGCGCCACATCCTGCGCGCGCCGGGCGAGCGCGTCAGCATGGCGCAATGGGCCAGCCGCGTGGCCATGAGCGAGCGCACCCTGGCGCGACATATGCTAAAACACACGGGAATGACGTTCGGGCGCTGGCGCCATCAGCTGATGATGATGCTGGCGCTGCAGAAGCTGACGTCGGGCATGCCGGTCAAGAGCACGGCGCAGGAGCTGGGCTACGAATCCACCAGCGCCTTCATCACCGTATTCAAGTCCATTCTCGGCGAGACCCCCAGCCGGTATCTGAACCAGACGCAGTCGCGCCAGCACACCCACCATTGAGATCCACGCCTCCATGTCCTCCACCCCCTCCTCCAGCCTGCCCCCCCTGCACCGCCTGCTGAGCTGGTTCCAGATCTCCCACATGTCCGCCGGCCTGATCGCCGTGCTGGTCGGCTACACCAGCTCGGCCGCCATCGTGTTCCAGGCCGCCCAGGCCGCCGGCGCCAGCACCGAGGAGCTGGGCTCCTGGATGTGGGCCATCGGCATAGGCCTGGGCTTTCTGTCCTGCGGCCTGTCGCTGCGCTACAAGATCCCCATCCTGACGGCCTGGTCCACGCCCGGCGCCGCCCTGCTGGCCACCGGGCTGGTCGGCCTGCCCATGTCGCAGGCCATCGGCATATTCCTGTTCTCCTCGCTGCTGACCACGCTGTGCGGCCTGACCGGCAGTTTCCAGAAACTGATGCAGTACATGCCGCGCAGCATAGCGGGCGCCATGCTGGGCGGCATCCTGCTGCGCTTCGGCCTGGACCTGTTCGGCGCCATGCAGACCCAATGGCTGATGTGCATCGCCATGTTCGCCATGTTCCTGTTGGCTCGCCAGTGGTTCGCCCGCTATGCGGTTCCCCTGGCTCTGCTGTGCGGGGTGCTGATCGCCGCCCTGCAAGGGCTGCTGAAGGTGGAGGTGCTGAGCTGGACGCCGGCCACGCCCGTGTTCACCTGGCCCGAATTCTCCTGGACCGCGCTGCTGGGCGTGGGCATCCCCTTCTTCATCGTCACCATGAGCTCGCAGAACGTGCCCGGCGTGGCCGTGCTCAAGGCGCACAACTATGACGCGCCCAACTCCACCGTCATCAGCTGGACCGGCATCATGGGCCTGATCCTGGGGCCCTTCGGCGGCTACGCCTACAATCTGGCGGCCATCAGCGCGGCCCTGTGCATGACCCCCGAGGTGGACCCCGATCCGCGCCAGCGCTACCGGGCCAGCGTCTGGGCCGGGCTCTTCTATTTTGCGGGGGGAATCTTCGGGGCCACGGTGGTCAGCCTGTTCGCCGCCTTTCCGACAGAACTGATCGCGGCCATCGCCGGCCTGGCGCTGCTGGGCACCATAGGCAACAGCATCCATATGGCGCTGGAGGCGCCCGATACGCGCGATGCCGCCCTGGTCACTTTCCTGACGACGGCCTCGGGCATGAGCCTGCTGAACATAGGCAGCGCCTTCTGGGGCCTGGTGTTCGGCATGGCCATCTACTTGATTCAAAAACGCAAGCCGGCCTGATCCTGGCCCTGCGCGAACAGGGCCAAACACGGCAAACAACGCTCACAATTGCTTGCCCGCGGCGCGGCGCTTCTTGGCATGCTGTCCACACTGCCTGAACTGTTCGACAAGGAGGACGCTCATGCCCGCCCAATCCCAAGCCCAGCAGAAGGCCGCCGGCGCAGCCTTGGCGGCCAAGCGCGGCGAGACCAGCCCATCCAGCCTGAAGGGCGCCGCCCGCGAGATGTACGACAGCATGACCGAAAAAGAGCTGGAGGAACTGGCCAGCACCGACACCGCGCGCAAGAACCTGCCCGAGCACAAGGACTGATCAGACCGCCTGCACGCCTATGCCGCGCTCCTGGAAGGCGGCATGCAGGCGGCGCGCGAAATCGGCCGCATCCGGCTGGTCGCCATGCAGGCACAGGGTATCGGCCTTGAGCTCGACGAGCTCGCCCGACAGGCAGGTGACCTGGCCCTGTTCCACCATCTGCAGCACCTGCCGCACGGACTGCTCCGCATCGGTGATCATGGCGCCCGGCTGCTGGCGCGGCGTGAGGCTGCCGTCGGGCTGGTAGCTGCGGTCGGCGAACACTTCCTGAGCCACGGCCAGGCCGGCGTCCAGGCCCGCCTGCACCTGCACGCTGCCGGCCAGCGCATAGAGCACCAGGCCGGGGTCCACGTCCGCCACGGCGCGGGCGACCGCCTGCGCCAGGGCGGGATCGCGCGCCGCCATGTTGTACAGGGCGCCGTGCGCCTTTACATGATGCAGGGAGCCGCCCTGCGAACGCGCCACGGCGGCCAGCGCCCCCACCTGCACCACGACCAGGTCGTAGGCATCCTGCGGCGTCACGGCCATGACCCGGCGGCCGAAGCCGGCCAAGTCGGGCAAGCCCGGGTGGGCGCCCACGCGCACGCCGTGCTCCAGCGCCAGCGCCACGGTGCGGCGCATGGTGGCCGGATCGCCGGCATGAAAGCCGCAGGCGATGTTCACGGACGACACCCAGGGCATGACGTCCTGGTCATGCCCCATGGTCCAGGCGCCGAAGCTCTCGCCCATGTCGCAATTCAGATCGATGTAGTGTTTCATTTCGTCAGCTCTCCCGCGCCGTTCGGAATCAATGTCCCGCCCAGCCGGTTGGCGGCCTCCGCGATGCAGCGCCGGAACCAGAGCAGTTCGGCGGCATGATGCGTGCGCGGATGCCAGAGCTGGTAGAAACGCATGGCCGGGAAGCTCACCGGACAGGGCAGCACGGCGATGGGCAGCAGACGCGCATAATACTCCGCGAATTGCCGGTTGGTGGTGAAAACCATGTCGGTGCGGCACAGTATGCCCGGCACCAGGCCGAAGTACGGCACCACCATCTGCACCACGCGGCTGATGCCCTGCTCGGCCAGGCAGCCGTCGATGAACCCCTGCTTCTCGGACACGTGCACGGACGGCGCCAGGTGGGGCATCTCCAGGTAGTGCTGCAGGGAAAGCCCGCGCTGGGCCAGCGGATGCTGGCGACCGAGCATGCACACCACTTCGTCGTCGAACAGGCGCGACAGATGCAGCTTCTCGGGCGGCTCCAGCCAGTTGCCGATGACCACGTCCAGTTCTCCTTCCTCCAGGGCCTGCACGTAGTCCAGGTCCGGGCTGATGGGGTGCACCACCAGCCGGGCCTGCGGCGCCTGGCGGCGCACGCGCTCGGCGATGTCGGGAATGAAGGAGCCGTCCAGGTAGTCCGGCGCCCCCAGATTGAACACGCGCGTGGACAGCGCCGGGTCATGCGGCTCGGCGGCGGTGGAGATGCGCTCGATGGCCTGCAGGGCCTCGGTGGCGTTGCGCAGCAGCTCCTGGCCGCGCTCGGTGGGCACCATGCCTTTCTTGCCGCGCAGCAGTATGGCGTCGCCCGTGATTTCCCGCAGCCGCCGCAAGGCGTTGCTCACGGCCGGCTGGGACATGCCCAGGCGGATGGCGGTGCGCGAAACGCTGTGTTCCTTGAGCAGCGACTGCAAGACCTTGAGTAGATGAATATCCAATTGTTCTCGTAGTTTTGGCATGGCGTATGTAGTGTCCTCCGCCGTCATGGTAGATGCGACTGGACAGGCATGGGCAAAAATAGTGAACATCATCCCAAGCAAATGTCCGAGCCCAGGGCTAATGCTATCTTGGGCAGGTAAGAAACCAGCCGAGTGAGACCATGGAGACAAGACCCATTCGTTTTATTTATCGCGGTCAGGTGCAGGAAGTGACCCAGGCCCCCGCGACGCGAACCGTTTTACAGTATATACGCGAGGACCTGCACTGCACCGGCACCAAGGAAGGATGCGCTGAAGGCGACTGCGGCGCCTGCACGGTCATGGTCGGCGAACTGGGCGGCGACGGCCGCCTGCAGCTGCGCGCCGTGAACGCCTGTATCCAGTTGCTGCCCACCCTGGACGGCAAGGTGCTGTACACCGTGGAAGACCTGCGCCAGGACGACGGCAGCCTGCATCCGGTGCAACAGGCCATGGTGGACCTGCACGGGGCCCAGTGCGGCTTTTGCACGCCCGGCTTCATCATGTCCCTGTGGGGCCTGTACCTGTCGCACCCGCATGACGCCCCCCCGCCCTCGCGCGAACAGATCGACGACGTGCTCTCGGGCAATCTGTGCCGCTGCACCGGCTACCGCCCCATCATCGACGCCGCCCAGGCCATGCACCGCTACCCGGCCGCGCAATTCGACCGCGCCGCCGTGGAGAAGCAGCTGCAGGCCATCCAGTCCGACGGCATGCTGGCCTACCAGTACCAGGGCCAGACCTTCCATGCGCCGCGCACCCTGGATGAACTTGCGCGGCTGCGCGAGCAATACCCCGAAGCGCGCATCCTGGCCGGCAGCACCGACATAGGCCTGTGGGTCACCAAGCAGTTCCGCGACCTGCCCCACCTGATCTACATCGGACGCGTGGCCGAGCTGCGCGAACTGGCGCCCACCGCCGACAATGACCTGTACATCGGCGCCGGCGTGCTGCTGAACGACGCTTTCGACGCCCTGGTCAAGGACCATCCCGAACTGACCGAGCTGCGCCAGCGCTTTGCCTCCTTCCCCATCCGCAATGCGGGCACCCTGGGCGGCAACGTGGCCAACGGATCGCCCATCGGCGACTCCATGCCCGCCCTGATCGCGCTGCGCACCCGCGTGGTGCTGCGCAAGGGCGAGCGGGTGCGCATGCTGCCGCTGGAAGATCTGTATCTGGCCTACCAGAAGACCGCCATGGAACCGGGCGAATTCGTGCAGGGCCTGCTGGTGCCGCGCGACAAGTCCGGCTGGCAGTTCCGCACCTACAAGCTGTCCAAGCGCTTTGACCAGGACATCTCCGCCGTCTGCGCCGCCTTCGCCATCGAGCTGGACGGCGGTCGCGTGCGCAGTGCGCGCATCGCCTTCGGCGGCATGGCCGCCACGCCCAAGCGGGCCGCCCTGGCCGAACAGGCGCTGCAGGGCCAGGACTGGGACGAAGCCCGGGTACAGGCCGCCATGCAGGCCCTGGAACAGGATTACCAGCCGCTGAGCGACATGCGCGCCAGCAGCGAGTACCGCAGCCAGGCCGCCGCCAACCTGCTGTACCGCTTCTTCCTGGAAACCCGTCCCGAAAACGCTCTGAGCGCGGCGCAACTGAATGTCTTCACCCGGGCGCAGGCCAGCCTGGAGGCACAACCATGAAAATCGAATCCAGCGAACTGATGAACAGCAGCGCCCCCGAGCGCGTGGGCGTGTCTTTCCTGCACGAGTCGGCCGACCTGCACGTGACCGGCGCAGCCACCTATACGGACGACATCCCTGAGCTGCAGGGCACCGTGCACGTGGCCCTGGGCCTGTCCCAGAAAGCCCATGCGCGACTGCTGAACGTGAACCTGGACGCCGTGCGCCAGGCGCCGGGCGTCATCGCCGTGCTGACCGTGGCGGACATCCCGGCCGAGAACAATTGCGGCCCCATCATCCACGACGACCCCATTCTGGCCGACGGCGTGGTGCACTACGTGGGCCAGCCCATCTATGCCGTGGTCGCCGCCTCGCACGACCAGGCGCGCCGCGCCGCGCGCCTGGGCCAGGTGGAGTATGAAGAACTGCCCGCCATCCTGACGCCCCAGCAGGCCAAGCAGGCGCAGGCCGGCGTGCTGCCGCCCATGCACCTGAGCCAGGGCGATGCCGAGCGCGCGCTGCAATCCGCGCCCCACCGCCTCAAGGGCACGTTCCAGTGCAACGGTCAGGAACAGTTCTACCTGGAAGGCCAGATCTCCTATGCCGTGCCCAAAGAGTACGGCGCCGTGCACGTCTGGTGCTCCACCCAGCACCCCTCCGAGATGCAGCAGCTCATCGCCCATGCGCTGGGCGTGGGCGCGCACAAGGTCCAGGTGGAATGCCGGCGCATGGGCGGAGGCTTCGGCGGCAAGGAATCCCAGTCGGCCCTGTATGCCTGCCTGTCCAGCATCTGTGCGGTGCGCCTGCAGCGTCCGGTCAAGCTGCGCCTGGACCGCGACGACGACTTCATGATCACCGGCAAGCGCCACGGCTTCTACTACGAATACGACATCGGCTACGACGACGAGGGCCGCCTGCTGGGCGCACGCCTGGACATGACCGCCAATGCCGGCTTCTCGGCCGACCTGTCCGGCCCGGTGGCCACGCGCGCCATCTGCCACTTCGACAACGCCTACTATCTGTCGGACGTGGAGATGAGCGCCCTGTGCGGCCGCACCAACACCCAGTCCAACACGGCCTTTCGCGGCTTCGGCGGCCCGCAGGGCGCGCTGATGATGGAAGTCGCCCTGGACGCCATCGCACGCCGTCTGGGCAAGGATCCGCTGGACGTGCGCCGGCTGAACTTCTACGGCAAGAACGAGCGCAACGTCACTCCTTACGATCAGGTCGTCGAAGACAACGTGATCCATGAACTGGTGGCCGAGCTGGAGGCCAGCAGCGACTACCGCGAACGCCGCCGTCAGGTACAGGCCTTCAATGCCGCCAGCCCCGTGCTGAAGAAGGGCCTGGCCCTCACGCCCGTCAAGTTCGGCATCTCCTTCAACGTCCCCGCCTTCAACCAGGCCGGCGCGCTGGTGCACGTCTACCGGGACGGCACGGTGCTGGTCAACCACGGCGGCACCGAAATGGGCCAGGGCTTGAATACCAAGGTGGCCCAGGTCGTGGCGCATGAACTGGGACTGAACCTGGACCAGGTGCGCGTCACCGCCACCGACACGAGCAAGGTGGCCAACACCTCGGCCACGGCCGCCTCCACCGGCACCGACCTGAACGGCAAGGCGGCCCAGGACGCCGCGGCCCAGATCCGCCGGCGCCTGGTGGACGTGGCCGCCCAGGCCTTCGGCGTGGATCAGGACCAGGTTCGCCTGGCAAACGGCCTGGTGCATGTGGCCGGGCAGACCCTGCCCTTCTTCGAACTGGTCGAGAAAGCCTATCAGGCGCGCGTCCAGCTCTGGTCGGACGGCTTCTACGCCACGCCCGGACTGCACTGGGACTCCAAGCGCATGAAGGGCCATCCCTTCTACTACTTCTCCTACGGTGCGGCCGTGGCCGAAGTCATCATCGACACGCTGACGGGCGAATCCCGCCTGCTGCGCGCCGACGTGCTGCACGACGTGGGCCAGTCCATCAATCCGGCCCTGGACATCGGCCAGGTCGAAGGCGCCTTCATCCAGGGCATGGGCTGGCTGACCAGTGAAGAACTGGTCTGGAACGCCCAGGGCAAGCTGACCACGCATGCGCCGTCCACCTACAAGATCCCGGCCATCAGCGACTGTCCTACGGACTTCCGCGTGCAGTTGTTCCAGAACCGCAACGCCATGGACTCCATCCACCGCTCCAAGGCGGTGGGCGAGCCGCCCCTGCTGCTGCCCTTCAGCGTGTTCAACGCCATCCGCGACGCCGTGGCCAGCGTGGCCGACTATCGCCGCGAACCGGAGCTGAACGCGCCAGCCACGCCCGAGGCCATCCTGCGGGCGGTCACTGGATTGCGTCGCGCGCAATGACGAACTGGCCTTCTGTCGCGCTGGCCCGCTTGCGGGCCGGCGAACGGCTGGTGCTGTGCTCGGTGGCCGAGGCCAAGGGCTCCACGCCGCGCACGGCCGGCACCGCCATGCTGTTCAGCCAGGATGGACAATGGCTGACCATAGGCGGCGGCCACCTGGAATGGGTGGCCGGCGAACAGGCCCGGGCCTTGCTGGCCCAGGACGACGCGCCAGCCTGGTTCCTGAGCCGCCTGCCGCTGGGTCCTAGCCTGGGTCAATGCTGCGGCGGCGTGGTCACGCTGCTGCACGAAATTCTGGAACCGGCCGACCTGGACTGGATCGAAGCGCTGGACGCGGCCTTGCGTGCGGGCCAGCCTGCCAGCCGCCTGTCGCATCTGCTGCCTGCCGGACAACGGCGCGTGCAGGTCCGTCCGGACTCCTGCGCCGGATCGCGGCTCGAGCGCCAGGACGACCAGGGGCTGTGGCAGGAAGACCTGCCTCCCGCACCCATGACCATCCTGCTGTTTGGCGCCGGCCACGTGGGCGAAGCCCTGGTTCAGATACTGGGCACCCTGCCCTGCCGCGTGCTCTGGATCGATGAGCGCGAAGACGCCTTCCCGGCCAGCGTGCCGGACAATGTCAGCATCGAGGCCACGGACATCCCGGACGCCCTGATCGAACAGGCGCCGCCCAACAGCTACTTCCTGGTGATGACGCACAGCCACGCGCTGGACCTGGAGCTGTGCCAGAAGATCCTGCGCCGCCTGGATACCGCCTACGTGGGCCTGATCGGCTCCATGACCAAGCGCCGCCAGTTCGAGCGGCGCCTGCAACAGCGCGGCCTGCCCAGCGCCCGCGTGCAGGAACTGGTCTGCCCCATCGGCGTGCCCGACATCACCGGCAAGGCTCCCTCCGTGATCGCCGTGGCGGTCGCCGCCGAACTGCTGGGCTATGCCTACCGCCTGGGCCAGCTGAGCCGCTGATCCCCCTTATTCTGCTTTCGAGGATAAAAATGACGAACCACGATACGACCGCCTGTGCCTACCGCGCGCAACTGCTGTACTTTGTGGCCGATCCCGCCTGCCTGGAGGATCCCTCCGAGGCCATGCGCTACTACAGCGACGGCCTGCTGCTGGTCAATGCCCAGGGGCGGATCGAGGCTTGCGGCGACTACGCCCGCTTGGCGGACTCGCTGCCCGCCGAAGTGCGCCTGGTCGATCTGCGCGGCAAGCTGATCATGCCCGGCCTGATCGACACGCACCTGCATTTCCCGCAGACCGACATGATTGCTTCGCCCTCGCCCGGCCTGCTGCCCTGGCTGGAGAACTACACCTTCCCCACCGAAAGGCGCTTTGAAGACAAGAGCCACGCCGATGAAGTGGCCGGCGTATTCCTGGACGAGCTGCTGCGCAACGGCACCACCACCGCCCTGGTCTACGGCAGCGTCCACCCCGAATCCGTGGATGCCTTTTTCGAAGAAAGCCACCGCCGCAACCTGCGCATGATCGCCGGCAAGGTCATGATGGATCGCAATTGCCCCGAATACCTGCGGGACACGGCCGAATCGGGCGCGCGCGAATCCGAAGACCTGCTCCGCCGCTGGCATGGCAAAGGCCGCCAGATGTACGCGCTGACGCCGCGCTTCGCCCCCACCTCCACGCCCGAACAGCTGGCCGCCTGCGGCGAGCTGGCGCGCGCCTACCCGGACGTCTTCGTGCAGACGCACGTGGCGGAAAACAAGGACGAAGTAAAATGGGTCAGCGAGCTCTTCCCCAAGAGCCGCAGCTACCTGGATGTGTACGACAGCTTCGGCCTGCTGCGCCCGCGCGCCGTGTACGGCCACAGCATCTGGCTGGATGAGCAGGACCGCGCCCGCCTGCACGAGACCGGCAGCGTGGCGGCCCACTGCCCCACGTCCAACCTGTTCCTGTCCAGCGGGGTGTTCGATTTCGTAGCCATGCGCCAGAGCGGCGTGCTGCACACGCTGGCTACCGACGTGGGCGGCGGCACGTCCTTCTCCATGCTGCGCACCATGAATGAAGCCCACAAGGTCGCCCGTCTGGGCGGCTGGCACCTGACGGCGGCCACCATGTTCTACCTGGCTACCGAAGGCACCGCGCGCGCCCTGGACATGCAAGGGCAGATCGGCACCCTGGCGCCCGGCGCGGAAGCGGATTTCATCGTGCTCGATCCTCAGTGCACACCGCTGATCGCGCGCCGCAGCTCCCTGCTGGACTCCCTGGAGGAGCAATTGTTCGTCCTGGCCATGCTGGGCGACGACCGCTGCATCAGCGCCACCTACAGCGCCGGCCGCCGGGTGCACCAGCGCGACGCCTAGGCGGGATCCAGATCCAGCCTGAATACGCAGCCCGCGCCCCGCGGGCCGGGCTGCACCGTCAGGCTCCAGCCCTGCGCCAGCGCCAGCTGGCGCGCAAGAGCCAGGCCTATTCCCCTATGCCCCTGTTCACGCGAGCCGTGGGGCAACTGCCGGCCGCGGCTGAAGTGCCGCTCGAAGATCAGCGCCTGATCCTGGACGGCGATGCCCGGACCGTCATCCCCCACTTCCAGCACCGCAGGCTCCTTCCAGGCGACCCATAATCCGCACGGCGCAGCGTGATCGACGGCGTTGCGCATCAGGATGCGCAGGAGCATAGACAAGGCGTAGGCGTCAACCTGCCGACGCACGGTATCGGGAATGCGGTTGCTCCAGCGGACCTGTTCGCTGCCCGCATCCAGCAAGGCCACCGCCTGCCAGGTCTGTTCGGCCAGCTCGCTCACCTGGATCTCGCGCAAATGCCGCGCCGCCGTATAGGCCAGGCTCTCGGCCGCGTCCAGGCTGGCACAGACCGCGTCGGCCTGGACCATCATGCGCTGCAGGCGCTGCTGGGCAAGCCCCTCGGGCAATTGCAACAGCAACAGTTCGCAATCGCTGCGGATGGCCGCCAGGCCGGTGCGCAGCTCATGACCCAGATTGGCCGCAAATTCGCGTTCGTGGGTCAGCAGCTCCTCGACCTGTTCCTGCATGCGGTTGAAAGCCCGTATCAAGCGCCCCGCCTCATCGTCCTGGCGTTCAGGCAGGCCCGATCTGCCCGGCGCCCAGTTCTCCAGATGCCGCGACAGAATCTGCATGGGCGCCACGGCCCGACGGGCCACCCGACGCGAAAAAAGAAACACCAGCAAGATGGCCATCGCGCCGATCAGCGCCAGAGTCAGGCCGAACTGCCGGACGCGCTGCTCGTGCGGGGTTGCCCGGTACACCAGGTACAGGCGGCCCTGGGCGCTGTCCTGGCGCAGCACATGCCAGGTGTCCTCGCCTTTTTCGAATTCATGCAGGCCGGGCTCGTCGACCTGCGCAAAGGCCGGCAGCCCGGTCAGCGGCTGGCCCTGCGCAAACCAGTAGCTGTCCAGCTCGGAGCCCAGCGCCTCGCTGCGATCATAGGCGTTGTCGGGCAGCAGGGCCGGATTGCGCGCATAGGACAGCAGCATGGTGTTGACCATCTCGTCCTCCATGCGGTCGAAGGCGGCGTAGGCCAGGCCGCCCACGACGAGGACCAGCGCTGCCGCGATCAGCGTCAGCGCCCAGGACACCCGCTGCGTCAGCGTGCTCATGAATCTAGGCCTTCTCAGCCCCCTGAACATCCTCGTTTTCCTTTTCCAGCCGCCAGCCCAGGCCGGGAAGCGTTTCGATATTGCCGGCGCCGGCCTCGGTCAAGGCGCGGCGCAGCAGATGGATCTGGCTGCGCAGGGCTTCGGGAGACGGCGCGCCTTCCGGCCAGAGCGTCTTTTCCAGCGCGCGCCGCGTGACGATGGCGCCCGGTTCGCGCAGCAGCGCCTCCAGGACCTGGCGGGTCTTGAAGCTCAGGTGCAGGTCCTGCCCGGCCACGCTCACCAACGCCGTGTCCAGATTGTATTCCAGCACGCCCCAGCGCAAGGAGCCATGCTGGACCTGAGGCGGGCCGCGCCGCAACAAGGCCCGCAGGCGCGCTTCCACTTCCGCCAGGGCAAAGGGTTTGACCAGATAATCGTCCGCGCCCAGGTCGAACGCGGTCAGTTTGCTTTCCAGCTGGCTGCGCGCGGTCAGCACCAGGATGGGGATGGGCGCCCTGCCGGACTTGCGCAAGGCCTGCAGCACACCGAAGCCGTCCAGCCCCGGCAGTCCCAGGTCCAGCACCATGGCGTCGAAGTCCAGCTCCTGCAGCAGGCCGAGCGCGCCGTTGCCGTCGTAGGCGGCATCCACCACAAAGCCCTTCAGCTCCAGGTAAGTGTAAAGGTTCTCGGCAATGGTCGTATCGTTTTCAACTATGAGTACACGCATGACAAAAAATGTTCCACAAGGGTGGGCTCGGCCATTCTGGCCGGCGCCGGACGGGCTCATCAAGGCAAATGCAGCAGAACAGGCACCCAGCCATGGACCTGGGCCCGCTGCGCCAGTTCGAAGATCGGCCAGATCAGGAAATACGGCAAAGCGTCCCGCAAGGTACGGGCCAGCCCGCTGACCGACACCTGCAGCTCGTCCGGGCTGCGCCACAGGGACAGGCGCGGTCCGAGACGCGGCACGCGCCGGCAGTAGTCCTCGTAGGCCGAGCCGAATACGCGCTGCAGCAATATCTCTTCTTCATCGATGACGTTGTTGAACACAGCGTACACGAACAGGGCCATGACGGGGCCCAGAAGAAGGCTGCCCGAGAGCGCGCCCATGCCGGCCACGGCGCACAGGGAGAATCCATACAGGGGGTTGCGGCTGACGGAATAAGGCCCCTGGGTGATCAGGCTCGCCCCCTTGTGCCCGCCCAGATAGAGCATGCACCAGCAGCGGCCCAATACCGCCGCCAGGACCAGGGCCAGGCCGGCCATGCGCGTGAACTGGAACACCAGCGAGTCCGCCGACCATGCGGACGAAAAGAACGGCAGCAGCGCGGCCAGCAAGACGCCGAATACGCCCAGGGTGCGGCGCCGACGCACCTGGATGACAGCCAGATGTTCCCAGGCCTGCTCCAGGGTGCTGTGACCGGCATGCGCATCGGACCACCGTCGCGGCGCCACGATCAGAGGGTAGAAAACCAAGCTGCACAACAGCCACACCACCATCAGGGAACTGAACACCTGGACCAGATTGACACGCCCCTGCTCCGGCTCCAGCACGCCCAGCACCACGGCGCACAGCAATCCAGCCAGCAGGCCCGTCCAGCGCAAGCGGGGCAGGTTCAGCGCCCAGCCGACAAAATACAGGTATACCAGTCCGGCGCCCACGGCTACACAAGCGTCCACTTGTACGAGCGAACGCGCCAGGGGCGCCCAGCCAAGCGCCAGGTCCAGCCAGGCCCGCACGACCTCCGACTGCAACAAGGCCGCCAGCAGCGGTCCTCCCAGAAACAATGCGGCCCCGCACATCAAGGCGGGCCTGACCGGCAGGCCGGCCTGGCGTCCCAGGCGATGCGCCTGCCAGAATGACAACAACAGAGCGCCCGCCACCATCAACGCCATCAGAATCCATTGCACTTCTTTCATTTCATGGGCGACATGAGCGGGACGGTTGGCCATGGCCAGCAAAGGATTGACCGGAGTCCACTGTTGCGCCAGGCTCGCCAGCCAGGCCAGCAGCAGGGTAATGCCCACCACCTGGGTGAGCAGATAGAACAAGGAATTGCGTTGCACCAGAGAGGGAGTGCCGGACATGATGTGATCTCGCCATTGTTGGCGGCGAACCGGAACTGATTCGTCGCAGACAGGGGCACTGTAGCGGCGGCAGCGTAAAAATCGCGTCGAATGACTTCCCAAGCCGCGATTCAGTCCAGTTCGAGGTAGAAGCGGGTGCCGCGCTGCGCTCCCTGGGTATCGGACTGCACCTGCAGGGTCCAGCCATGGTAGAGGCAGATCTGGCGCACGATATCCAGACCCAGGCCGCGCCGGCCGGTCTGCGGAGAAGACCGGCCGCCCTGGTGGTAATGGCGCTCGAACAGGCGCTCGAGCCGCTCTGCGGGGATGCCCTGGCCATTGTCCCGGAACAGCAGCGTGCCGGGCCCGGGCGAGCTGACCACCACCTCCGTCGCCTGGGCGTGATCGACCACGTTCTGCAGGAGATTGCGCATCACCACCAGCAGGGCCGACGGATCCAGGCTGAGCTGCATCTGCTCAGGCACCTCGTTGCGGAAATGCGGCAGGCCCTTGTCCGCCCGGGCCGCCAGGGAATGCCAGGCGTCGTCCACGTAACGCGCCAGCCAGCACCACTGTTTGTGGGAGCTGCCGATCGAAGCCAGGTTCTGGGCGCTCTGCAGGCCCGCGGCGGCGATGTCGGCCTGGCGGATGATGTTTTCCAGGCGGGCCTGGCCGCCCTCCTGCCCCGTGAGCAGCAACATCTCCGCTTCGCTGCGGATGGCGCACAGCGCCGTATTCAGCTCGTGCCCCAGGTTCAGGGCCATTTCCCGCTCTTCGTAGAGCTCTTCTTCCAGGCGGCTTTGCATCACATTGAAGGCGCTGAGCAGGCGCCCCATTTCATTGTCGTTGGCCACCTGATACTGGTGCTGCCCGCCGCTGCGCTGGCTCAGCATCTGCACCAGTCGGATGATGGGCCCGGAAGCCAGCGCGGCCAGATGCCCGGCGGTCACCCACACCATCAACAGGCAAAACGTCATGCAGGCCAGGATCAACAGGCCGAACTCGGTCTGGCGCTGACGGAAGGATTCGGAATTGACAGCCATGATCACGCGTCCGTCGGAGCGGTCCGTCACGCGCACCCGCCATTGCTGCTGGCGCCAGCTCGCCTCGTGGTCACCCGCCGGCAAGGCGGCGAATTCGGATGGCACGCTTCCCTGCCCCGCTTGCGGACCGACCATGAACCACGCCAGGTGCGTGTGCGGCTGGTCTAGCGCCAGAGCGCCGCTGCGTGTGGGATTCATGGAGCCCACCTGCTCGGCCACGTCCTCGAGCTGCTCGCCCAGCACATTGTCCTTCAGGTAGCCGAACGCCAGATAGGAACCGGCTCCCAATACCAGCACCATGACCGTCAGGGACAGGCTCATGGCCCACTGGATGCGATGCGTGACGGAGCTGGTCGCGATCATGCTCTCGGCTCCTGATGTTCGGAAATGGGTGGCTTCATGTCTGAAATGCGAAAAGCGACCGGCCGGCCCCTGGCTGGGTGAGCCAGAGCAGCGGCAGGTCCTGGCGGAAGATGCGCCCGTTGTAGCATGGCGTCCGGCTCCCAGCCAGTGAATTTTTCGTAATGTGTTCATGACCGCGCTCCGGGACTTTCACCTGCTCGCGCAGGCGCGCCCGGGCGTCGAAAAGTACCTTGCAACATACCATGCGGAACGTGAAATCCATGCAACGCCCTTGTTGAAGGGCCCGCCAGGTCCGCCTTGTCGGCACCCGCCTCCTGCGGGCGGCCATGAAAAAACCCGGCCGCCAGGGCCGGGTTTTCAGGGCTGGGCCAGCAATCGGATTACTGGCTTTCCAGGAAGCTCTTGAGCTTGTCCGCGCGGCTGGGATGACGCAGCTTGCGCAGGGCCTTGGCTTCTATTTGACGGATACGCTCGCGCGTGACGTCAAACTGCTTGCCCACTTCCTCCAGGGTCTGGTCCGTGCTCATCTCGATGCCGAAACGCATGCGCAGCACCTTGGCTTCGCGAGGCGTCAGGGAATCCAGCACATCCTTCACCACTTCACGCATGGAGCCATGCAGGGCCGAATCCGAGGGCGACACCGTGTTGTTGTCCTCGATGAAATCGCCCAGATGGGAATCGTCGTCGTCGCCGATCGGCGTTTCCATGGAGATGGGCTCCTTGGCGATCTTCAGGATCTTGCGAACCTTGTCCTCGGGCATGTCCATCTTCAGGGCCAGGGTGGCGGGATCGGGCTCGACGCCGGTTTCCTGCAGGATCTGGCGGTTGATCCGGTTCATCTTGTTGATGGTCTCGATCATGTGCACCGGGATGCGGATCGTGCGGGCCTGGTCCGCGATGGAGCGCGTGATGGCCTGGCGGATCCACCAGGTGGCGTAGGTCGAGAACTTGTAGCCGCGACGGTACTCGAACTTGTCCACGGCCTTCATCAGGCCGATGTTGCCTTCCTGGATCAGGTCCAGGAACTGCAGGCCGCGGTTCGTGTACTTCTTGGCGATGGAGATCACCAGACGCAGGTTGGCCTCGGTCATTTCGCGCTTGGCCTTGCGGGCCTTGGCCTCGCCGGTGGTCATGCGCTTGTTGACTTCCTTCAGGTCCTTCAGAGGCAGCACCACGCTGGTCTGCAGGTCGATCAGCTTCTGCTGGATCTCCTGGATCGCGGGGATGTGACGCTCCAGGATGGCGCTGTAGGGATGGCCTGCATTGACCTCGTCCACCACCCAGTTCAGGTTGGTCTCGTTGCCGGGGAAGGCCTTGATGAAGTGGGCGCGCGGCATGTCGGCGCGTTCCACACAGATGTTCAGGATCTCGCGCTCGTGCTGGCGCACCACCGCCACCTGCTCGCGCATGGTGTCGGCCAGCTTCTCCACCATCTTGGCGGTGAAGCGGATGCCCATGAATTCGTTCAGGATGGTTTCCTGGGCCTGCACGTAGCCGGGGCTCTTGTAGCCTTCGGTCTCGAATGCGACGCGCATCTTGTCGAACCATTCGCCGATGATGTCGAACTTCTTGAGCGACTTGTTGCGCAGGTATTCGATCTGCTTGCTGCTCATGCCGCCGGCCGGACCTTCGTCCTCGTCCTCGGCGGACACGCCCGAGCCCGCGTACTCTTCGCCCTCGTCGTCCACCAGTCCGTCCACGACCTCGTCGATCTGGATCACGCCTTCGCGCACGCGCTGCACGTAGGTCAGGATCTCGTTGACCGTCGTCGGGCAGGCGGCGATCGCCATGACCATGTGCTTGAGGCCGTCCTCGATGCGCTTGGCGATCTCGATCTCGCCTTCGCGGGTCAGCAGCTCGACCGAGCCCATTTCACGCATGTACATGCGCACGGGGTCGGTGGTGCGGCCGAAATCCGAATCCACGGTGGTCAGCGCGGCCTCGGCCTCGTCCTCGACGTCGTCGTCGCTGGAGGCCATGGGCGCGTTGTCGCTCATGAGCAGGGTGTCGGCGTCGGGCGCCTGGTCGTAGACCGAGATGCCCATGTCACTGAACGTGCCGATGATGCCGTCGATGGCCTCGACGTCCACCAGGTCGTCGGGCAGATGGTCGTTGATCTCGCCGTAGGTCAGGTAGCCGCGGTCCTTGCCCAGCTTGATCAGGGCCTTGAGGCGGTTGCGGCGGGCTTCCTGCTCTTCGGGGCTCAGCTGGCCGCGCACGCCGAACACGTCTTTTTCGGCCTTGGCGCGCTTGGCGCCGCGCTTGGCCGCCGGCTTGAGTTCGGGGATGACCTCTTCGTCGCCCATGTCGTCGTCGTCGACGAAATCGATGCCGTCGTTGTTGGCGTTCTTGGCGGGACGCCCGCGACGGCCGCCGCCGGCGGCCTTGGCCGCCGTCTTCTTGGCGGCGGCTTTCTTGGCTACGGTTTTCTTGGCGGCGGCCTTCTTGGCCGCCTTCCTGGCAGGCGCTGCACCTGGTTCCCCATCCTCGAGGAAATCATCGAGGTCTACCGAGCTCGAGGACCCTGATTTTGCCGTCGCGGCCAGGGTTTTCTTGCCAGACCGAGAGACCGTCGCCGAGGTTTTACCAGTCGTTTGAGTCATAATTTCTTCCATAGACGCCAATTACCCCTGTGGTACCAATATGTAGCCACCGAGTCGTACAGGCCAGAACCTGATGATGCGTGCGCCCCCATCCAGCCGGCTCCTGGGCGTGCCGCGCAAGCGAACCCTGCGTGATTTAATCCCTGGCTCATCGGCTCAAGGCATGATGTGGTTCGCAACCCGCTGCCCGCCGCATTTGCCCGCGCGCCAGGACACGAAATCCTGGCCGGATGCAAACACAACACATAAACCTAATATTTTACTTCACTTGCCGAGTATAAGCAGCATTCAACAAAGCAATGCGGCGTGTCAACTCTTGATAACGCTGACGTTGCTCGGGCTCGCGCAGGCCCGTTTCCACCAGGGAAGACTGCTCGGCCTTGATCGCATCCAGCTCGATCCGATGCAAGGCGTCGCGCCACTCCCCCTGCGGGTCGGGCAATTCGTCCTCGCCCAGCAGTTCCGTGGCCAGGGACTGCAGCACAGGGGCCAGGTCCGAATCCGGATCCACCGCCTCCAGCAAGGCGCCGGCGTGCCGCGCGGCGCTGATGTTGGTCAGGGCGATCAACTCCTGTACAAGACGCAGATGGGGACTCTGGGCAAGGATTTCAAGCTGCTGGTCCCCCAGGCTGCCCACCAGCGCCGGATGGGCGATCAACAGGCGCAGCAGGCGCTTGGCCATGGGCGTGACGGCCCGGCTGCCCATGACGGGCGCCGCGCCCTGGCGCGACTTGCCCTTGCGATCGCCGCGCCAGGCGCCGCGCTCGCGCGGCTGCGCCGGCGCTTCCTGCCAGCCCTGCGGCTCCTGCCAGTGCTCCATGGGCACGCTGTCCGCGAAGGAGGCATCGAAGCCTTCGAAACCGTCGTCGAACGGCGCCGGCCCCGCCTGCGCCGACGGAGGCTCGGAGGCCACCGGCGGGCGGGCCACCAGGCCGTCCTGCGCCGGCGGCCTGTCCGCCGCCGGCCGGCGCGGCGGCTCCACCGTGCTGAGCCGCTGCGCCAGCTCGTCGGGAGTCAGCAGCACCATGCGGGCGAATTCGTGCTGGATCTGGACCTTGAGCGTGCTGTCGGCCAGCTCCAGCAGCATGGGCAGGGCCTCGTGCACGCAGGCGGCGCGCCCTTCGGCCTCGTCCATGCGATGGCGCGAGGCCAGCTCGTCCAGGAAGAAACGCGACAAGGCATAGGCTTCCTGGGCCTGGTCGCGAAAGGCCTGCGCGCCGTGCTCGCGCACGTAGGAATCCGGATCATGCTTGTCCGGCAGGAACATGAAGCGGATGGAGACGTCGTCGCGCACCAGCGGCAGGCAGGTGTTGAGCGCGCGCCACGCGGCCTTGCGACCGGCCGCATCGCCGTCGAAGCAGAACACCAGCCGGTCGCTGGCGCGCATCAGCTTGGTGATGTGGTGCTCGGTCGTGGCCGTGCCCAGCGTGGCCACCGCGTTTTGCAGTCCGTGCTGGGACAGCGCCACCACGTCCATATAGCCTTCCACGATCAGGACAAAGCCTTCCTTGCGTATGCCCTGGCGCCCTTCCCATAGGCCGTAGAGTTCGTGGCCCTTGGAGAACAGCGTGGTTTCCGGCGAATTCAGGTATTTGGGTTCGCCTTTTTCGATCAGGCGGCCGCCAAAGCCGATGATGTTGCCCTTGGCGTTGCGGATCGGAAACATGATCCGCGAACGGAAGCGGTCATAGCGCCGTCCGTCCTCGGACTCGATCACCAGGCCGGACTCGACCAGCTGATTGTCTTCGTATTGCGGAAAGACCGCGGCCAGGCCCCGGCGCTCCGTCCCCGTCCAGCCCAGCCCGAAACGCGCTGCGGTCTCTCCGTCCAGGCCTCGGCGCTTGAGGTAGTCGATGGCGATGGGCGATTGCTTGAGCTGGCGCAGGTAATGCGCCTGGGCGGCTTCGAGGATATGATGTTGGCGCGTCAGCTCGTCCTTGCGGCGGGCATCGGCGGCGCGCTGGCGCGGGGAGCGCTGCGCTTCGGGTACGGTCATGCCGACAGTGGCGGCCAGGCTGCGCACTGCCTCGGGGAACGAGGCCCCCGTATGCTCCATCAGGAACGATATGGCTGACCCATGGGCTCCGCAACCGAAGCAATGATAGAACTGCTTGGTGGGACTGACCGTGAAGGAGGGAGATTTCTCGTTGTGAAAAGGGCATAGGCCAAGCAAGTTGGCCCCGCCTTTGCGCAACTGCACATATCGCCCGACGACATCGACGACATCGACACGGGCGAGCAGTTCCTGAACAAAAGATTCAGGGATCAATACAAGCGTGGAGGCAGCTGCTGGCTACGGATGCGTTTGTAGTGACGCTTCACGGCGGCAGCGTGCTTGCGCTTACGCTCGGCCGTTGGTTTTTCGTAGAATTCACGCGAACGCAGTTCGGTCAGCAGACCGGTTTTTTCGATCGTGCGCTTAAAGCGACGCAGGGCAACCTCGAAAGGCTCGTTTTCTTTCAGGCGAACAATAGGCATGTAATCCCTAGCCTTGTAAATTAAAGGGTTAGCGTAAACAGATAGCCCAAAATCATAGCACGATTGCCGGCCACGGCCAAGCAACGTGTCAATGGGCTATCCACCGGATGTCTGGATTGAAGGACCCGGGCCTTTGGCCGGAGTCCTTCGCCACGATGCAGGGGCGCTTGCAGCGCCACATCAATCTGGCCCCTGGGCCGCCCCGGCCGGATACGGCGAGGTTTGCGCAAGGACGTGTGGTCGTGGACTCAGGCCTGGCTGATACCCTTGCGGATCCAAGCCTCGAGTTGATGAGGACGAATGCTATCGTAGTCCTCAAAGGGCTGGTGAATCCAGGGATTTGTCGGCAATTTGGCCACATAGTAGTCCGGTTCCACATGGGCGTGGCCTTTCCACCACAAAACCGCCGTTTTCAGTTCGGTGATGGCGGGAAATTGCGAGCGCAGGTGATCGCGCACGCGCATGAAGGTCTTGCCCGTATCGACCATGTCGTCGACCAGCAGGACATTGCCGTCCAGCGTGCCGCGCGTGATGGTGATGTACTGCGCGATGTCCAGATCGCCCTGCTGCGTGCCGGCCGCCTCGCGATAGCTGCTGGTGGCCAGGATGCCCAGGGGCACGTCGTAAATGCGCGATATGACATCCCCCACTCGCATCCCGCCCCGAGCCAGGCAGACGATTTTGTCGAATTTCCAGCCGGACTCGTGAATGCTCAGGGCCAATCGCTCGATCAGGCGATTGTACTGGTCCCAGGAAACCCACTCATCAGTATCGGTATTTGGGGGCAGACTCATATGTATTCCAGGTATAGATGCAATGGCTGCGCGTCTAACACCTGCAAGGAGAGTCTGGGCAGGCGGCGCAGCGTCCAGAACGACAAAGCGGCCCAAGGGCCGCTTTGTACGCACCGTACAACGGTGCAAGGCATTATACCGCGAGAATGCGCTTATTTGGTGAACGGATCGCGCAGCACGATGGTCTCATTGCGATCGGGGCCGGTGGAGACCATGTCGATCGGCACGTCGCAGATCTCGGCGATGCGCTCCAGGTAGCGGCGCGCATTGATGGGCAGCTTGTCGTAGTCGGTCACGCCCACGGTGGACTCGGTCCAGCCGGGCATCTCCTCCAGGACGGGCTCGGCTTCGGCCACGGCATGCGCACCGTAGGGCAGCACGTCCAGGAACTCGCCCTTGTAGCGGTAGCCCACGCCTATCTTGATCTGTTCCACGCCGTCCAGCACGTCCAGCTTGGTGATGCACAGGCCGGAAATGCCGTTGATCATGACCGAGCGCTTCATGGCCGCGCCGTCGAACCAGCCGCAGCGGCGGGGACGGCCCGTGACCGACCCGAATTCCTTGCCGACGGTGGCCAGGCGCATGCCGGTGTCGTCCAGCAGTTCGGTCGGGAACGGGCCCGAGCCCACGCGCGTGGTGTAGGACTTGGCGATGCCCAGCACGTAGCTCAGCTCCTGCGGCCCCACGCCGGCGCCGGCGGACGCAGCGCCCGACAGGCAGTTGCTGCTGGTGACGAAGGGGTAGGTGCCGTGGTCGATGTCCAGCAGCGCGCCCTGCGCGCCTTCGAACAGCAATTTCTGGCCGGCCTTCTTGGCCAGGTACAGATTGTTGGAGACGTCCGCCACCATGGGAGCGAGCTGCTCGGCATGCGCCATGGCCAGATCGCGCACCTGCTGGGCGGAGACGGGTTCGGCGCCCAGGTACTGGGTCAGCACGAAGTTGTGGTAGTCCAGGACTTCGGCCAGTTTTTCGTCGAAGATGGCCGGGTCGTAAAGGTCCTGCACGCGCAGCGCGCGGCGCGCCACCTTGTCCTCGTAGGCCGGGCCGATGCCGCGGCCCGTGGTGCCGATCTTGCCGTCGCCCTTGCGCTTTTCGCGGGCCTGGTCCACGGCGATGTGGTAGGGCAGGATCAGCGGGCAGGCGGGGGAGATCTGCAGGCGCGAGCGCACATCCAGGCCGGCCGCTTCCAGTTCGCCGATCTCGGTCAGCAGGGCTTCGGGCGAGAGCACCACGCCATTGCCGATGTAGCAGGTGACGTGCGCGTGCATGATGCCCGAGGGAATCAGGCGCAGAATGGTTTTCTTGCCGTTGATCCACAGCGTATGGCCGGCGTTGTGGCCGCCCTGGAAGCGGACCACGCCGTGCGCGGATTCGGCCAGCCAGTCGACGATCTTGCCTTTGCCTTCGTCACCCCACTGGGTGCCGATCACCACAATGTTTTTGCTCATGTCTAGTATCAGAATTAAAGGAGGCCGGCACCGTGCCGGACCGAGAACAATCACCTGCGCAGCAAGCCGCCCGGCTTACAGCGCCCTAAGCTGCCATTGACCGTCCAGCAAAACGAGCTCGCGGTCGATCACGAATTCATCCAGGCTGGGCTCCTGACCGGGCAACATCTGGATGACGATTTCGCCGCTCTGGCGCAAGCGCTTGAGCGCCTCAATCAGGTCGGGCTGATTACCCCATGGCGCCCGGACGGCGCGCGCGGCCTGCGCCGGCGGCAGGCCGGCGGACAGCTTGCGCAAGTCCAGACTGAAGCCGGTGGCGGGACGCGCCCGCCCATACAGCCGGCCGATGCCGTCGAAGCGGCCGCCGCGCACCAGCGCGTCGTGCCAGCCTTCCGCATAGACCGAGAACACCAGGCCGGAATGATAGCCGTAGCCGCTGCCGATGTCCGCCAGGTCCACGGTGATCTCGTGGCCGGGCAAGGCGTCGATCAGGGTGCGCAGGCTGCCCAGCGCCTCGCGCACTTCAGGCGCGTCCGGCAGCAGGCCGCGGGCGCGCTCCAGCACGTCGGCGTCGCCGTACAGCGAGGTCAGGGCCAGCAGGTAGCGCGTGGTCTCGGGCAGGCAGCCGGACTCGCGGCCCAGGGCATGGATGCCCGAAACGTCCTTGGCATTGAGCAGATCGCAGACTTCGGCGGCGCGCGGCTTGAGCACGGGGTCGCGTTCGATCAGGAAGCGCCCCAGGCCGGGATAGTTCAGGTCCAGGCGGGGATGGTGCACCCCTGCCCGGCCCACGCTGGCCAGCGCCAGTTGAATCACTTCCAGGTCGGATTCCACGCCCGCGTGACCGAAGACCTCGGCGCCGATCTGCAGCAGCTCGCGGTCGGACAGCAGGCCGGCCGGGCGAGCGTGCAGCACCGAACCGCAATAGCACAGGCGCGTGACGCCTTCACGGTTGAGCAGGTGGGCGTCGATGCGCGCCACCTGCGGGGTCATGTCGGCGCGCACACCCATGGTGCGGCCCGAAATCTGGTCCACGACCTTGCTGGTGCGCAGGTTCAGGTCCGTGCCGGACACGGCCTGCAGGGACTCCAGGTATTCCACCAGCGGAGGGGCGACCAGCTCGAAACCGTAGGTGCGATACAAGTCCAGCAGATTGCGGCGCAGCTCTTCGATGCGGCGCGCCTCGGCGGGCAGGATATCGGCCAGGCTCTCTGGCAACAACCAATTGGACATACGAATGCCTCGGACTACTTGATAGACGAAAGTTCCAGCCAAACAAAAAGCGACTTGGGGCTTGTAAGCCGCCCAAGTCGCCTGCGAAGTGGTGTTAGTAACTTACACGGTAGTATAAACGATCAGGGCCGCCGGGGGAACACCCGGCGGCCCTGAAGGTTCCTGGCGCGGATCAGCGTCCCGCCGGGGCCGGCTCGTTCGGCTTGCTCCAGTAATTGAAGAAGTCCGAATCGGGGCTGATGACCAGCGTGTCGCTCTGTTTGCCGAAGGCGCCGCGATAGGCCTCGAGGCTGCGGTAGAAGCGGTAGAACTCGGGGTTCTTGCCGTAGGCCTGGGCGTAGATGGAAGCGGCTTGTCCGTCACCCTCGCCGCGGATCTTCTGGGCCTGGGCATAGGCGTCGGCCAGCAGTTCCTCGCGCTGGCGCTCGGCCTCGGCGCGGATGCGTTCGCTTTCGGCCGCGCCGGTGGCGCGCAGGCGGTTGGCTTCCTGAGTGCGCTCGGCTTCCATGCGCCGGTACACGGATTCGGAAATCTCCGGCGCGAAGTCGATGCGGCGCAGGCGCACGTCCACCACTTCCACGCCCAGCGGACGGGCGCGGGCTTCCACGGCCGTCAGCACTTCGCGCATGATGGCGTCGCGTTGCGTGGAAACCACTTCCTTGACGGTGCGCACGTTGACCGAGGCGTTCAAGGCGTCGCGGATCTGGGCCTGCAGACGCTCGACCGCGCCGCGGTCGCTGGCGCCGAAGGTCACGTAGAACTGGCGCGGGTCGGAAATGCGCCACTTGACATAGGAGTCGATCAGCAGGTTCTTCTTCTCCGCAGTCTGGATGCGTTCCGGATCCTTGGTCTCGATGGTCTGCAGGCGCTTGTCCAGGAAGACCACGTTCTCGAACGGCGGGGGCAATTTGAAATAGAGGCCGGGGCTGGTGATGGTGCCGCGCACTTCGCCCAGGGCGAAGACCAGCGCCGCATCGCGCTCACGCACGATGAACACGGACGACAGCAGCAGACCGATGATCACCGCCAGGGCCACCAGAGCAGGAAATAAACGTTGCATCATGCTCTCCTAGCGTGCGTATGGGGAATAGGGGCTGACCAGCGAACCCAGCGAAGTGTCCATGCCGGCCGGATTGCTGACCGCCGGCGCCTTGGGCGGCGCCGCCGGAGCCGGACGGCTGGGCTGGCTCTGGGAAGCCGCGGCCGCCGCGGCCGGAGTGGAAGGCTCCACGCCGGGCTGGCTGCCCACCTGACGCACGATCTTGTCCAAAGGCAGGTAGATCATGTTGTTGTCGCTGCGGGTGTCGACCAGCACCTTGCTGGTGCGCTCCAGGATTTCCTGGACCGTGGACAGGTACAGACGGTCGCGCGTGACGCCGGGCGCCTTCACGTATTCCGCCTCCACGCTGGCAAAGCGCGCGGTGTCGCCCTTGGCATCGCCCACGACGCGGGCCTTGTAGCCCTCGGATTCCTGCAGCATGCGGGCAACCTGGCCGGCCGCCTCGGGCAGGACCTTGTTGGCGTAGGCCTGGCCTTCGTTGATCTGGCGCTCGCGGTCCTGGCCGGCCTTGACGGCGTCGTCGAAGGCGGCCTGCACCTGCTCGGGAGGCTGCACGTTCTGGATGGCCACCGTGCTGATCTGGATGCCGGTGCGATAACGGTCCAGGATGGACTGGGCCAGTTGCTGCACATCGGCGGCGATCTGCGTACGGCCCGAATACAGCACCGAATCCATGGGTTGCTTGCCCACGATCTCGCGCATGGCGGTCTCGGCGGCCTGGCGCACGGCCTCGTCGGGATTGTTGGTGTTGAACAGGTAGTCCGGCGCGCCGTTGGGCAGCAGGCGGTACTGAACCACATACTGCATGTCCACGATGTTCTCGTCCGTGGTCAGCATGAGCGATTCAGGCAGCACCTTGTTGCGGGCGTTGCCGCGATAGCCGACTTCGAACGTGCGCAGCTGGGAGATGTTGACGGTCTGGTGGTCTTCGATGGGATTGGGCCAGCGCCATTGCAGGCCGGGATTCAGCGTCTTGGTGTATTCGCCGAAACGCGTGACCACGGCCACCTGCCCTTCCTGGACGATGGTGAAGCCGCTGGCCAGCCACAGGCCCACGACCACCACGCCGCCGATGACCAGCAGCTTGGGCGAGCCCTTGGGCATGGAAGGGCCGCCGGCGCCGGGCGGCATGCCGCCCGGAGGGGAGCGGCGTCCCTTGCGTCCGAACATGGAACCCAGGCGGTTGTTGAAATCGCGCCATACCTCGTCGAGATCAGGCGGGCCATCTTGTTTCTCGGGGCGGCGAGGCGGCTCGGAACCATTCTTGCCGTTGTCTCGCCCCCAACCGGGATCATTGAGATTGAATATTTTATTGTTCAGACGCATTGTTTTCCGCGAAGTGACCTGATTCGACGATTGCCGTACGCAATCCATCCAATCCGATGCGCTCGAGAGCGCTAACAAAGACTCGGGCAATAGTACCATGTTCATCCCGCTCCACCCGCGGCTCGTAGCCCGCCTGGTCGATTTTGTTGTAGACCAGGATGCGCGGGATTTCATGCGCGCCGATGTCCTCCAGCACCTTGTGCACTTCGGCTATCTGCTCGTCACGCTGCGGACTGGCCGCATCCACGACGTGCAGCAGCAGGTCGGCGTGCACGGTTTCCTCCAGCGTGGCGCGGAAGGCCGCGATCAGGGTGGGCGGCAGGTCGCGTATGAAGCCGACGGTGTCGGAGATGACCACCTGCCCCGCCCCTTCGATCCAGACGCGCCGGGTTGTGGTGTCCAGCGTGGCGAACAGCTGGTCGGCCGCATAGGCCTGGGCGCGGGTCAGGGCGTTGAACAGCGTGGACTTGCCGGCGTTGGTATAGCCCACCAGCGAGACCGACAGCGTATCGCCGCGCGAGCGGGCGCGCCGCTGCGTGCTGCGTTGCCGCTGGACCCTGGCCAGGCGTTCGCGCAGGGTGCGCACCTTGGCGCCGATCATGCGGCGGTCCATCTCGAGCTGGGATTCGCCGGGGCCGCGCATGCCTATGCCGCCGCGCTGACGCTCCAGGTGGGTCCACATGCGCGTCAGGCGCGAGGACAGATGCTGCAGCTGGGCCAGCTCGACCTGCAGCTTGCCTTCATGGCTTTGCGCGCGCAAGGCGAAGATGTCCAGGATGAGGGCGACGCGATCCACGACGCGCAGTTCGAACTTGCGCTCCAGGTTGCGCTGCTGGGCGGGGGTGAGGGCCTGGTCGAAGAGGATGACCTGGGCGCCGGCCGCCTTGGCCAGGGCCACGGCCTCGTCCAGTTTGCCGGTGCCGATGAAATAGGCGGGATCGGGCCGGGCGCGGCGCACGATCAGCATCTCGACGATATCGGCGCCGGCGCCTTCGGACAGCATGACGAATTCTTCGGAATGCGCCTGGAAGTCCAGCTCCCCCATGTCGACGCTGATGACAAGGGCTTTCATGGGACGCTCCAGAAAGAAAGACCCGTCTGCGGAGGCCGCAAGACGGGTAATTCAGGGTGCGAAGGATGAGGGACGGATTTATTCAGCCTGATCATCCGCAGCCAGGGTGACGGGACGAGCGGGAACGACGGTGGAGATCGCGTGCTTGTACACCATTTGGGTGACCGTATTGCGAAGCAGCACCACATACTGGTCGAAGGATTCGATCTGGCCCTGCAGCTTGATGCCGTTGACCAGGTAAATCGAGACGGGGATATGCTCCTTGCGCAGCGCGTTCAGAAACGGGTCTTGTAGTATTTGCCCTTTGTTGCTCATTGGTGAGGCTCCAGTTATGTTGTTATTCCAGAGTGGAAGCGGATGCTGATACTTTACCGGGTTTTCCCTGAATCCGCACCTGCCCTGCTGGACATTTTGATGTGGTGGATGATTATTTTACGCCCTGCTCCAGGATTTGACGCAAACTTGCGCAAAGCCGGGCGCACTGCTCGGGCGATCCCACCGTGATGCGCAGATACTGATCGATGCGCGGCTGGCGGAAATGCCGCACCAGTATGCCCTGTTCGCGCAAGGCTTGCTGTATACCGGATGCCGGATGGGCCGGATGAGTGGCCATCAGGAAATTGGTCTTGGACGGCAGCACCTGAAAGCCCATCTGCTCCAGTTCGCCGCGCAACTGCTCGCGCGCGTCGATCACGGCCTGGCACTGACGCTGGAAATAATCGGGGTCGCGCAGCGAGGCCAGCGCGCCGGCCTGGGCCAGCGTGTCCAGCGGATAGGAGTTGAAACTGTCCTTGACCCGCTCCAGGGCCTGGATCACGTCGGCGCTGGCCAGCGCATAGCCCACGCGCAGCCCCGCCAGGGCGCGCGACTTGGACATGGTCCGGATCACGACCAGGTTGTCGTAGCGCGCCAGCAGCCCGACGGCCGATTCGCCGCCGAAGTCCACATAGGCCTCGTCCACCACGACCGCCGTGTCGGGGTTCGCCGCCAGGATGGCTTCGACCTTGTCCAGGCCCAGTGCAATGCCGGTGGGCGCGTTGGGATTGGCGAAGATGATGCCGGCCGGCTTCAGCGTGCGTTCGCGCACGTAGTCCTGCACGTCCAGCGTGAAGTCCTCGCGCAGCGGAACCACGTCGGCGGGCACGCCGAAGTAGGAACAGTAGGTGGTGTAGAAGCTGTAGGTGACGTCGGGCAGCAGCACCGGCCGCACGCCGCGCATGAACAAGGCGCTGAACACATGGGCCAGCACCTCGTCCGAACCGTTGCCAAGGAACACGTTGGCCGGCTGCACGCCGTGCACCTGGGCGACGGCCTCGCGCAGCTCCTGGGCGCTGTAGGAAGGATAGAGGCGCAGATCGTCCGTGGCCGCCTGGCGGATGGCCTCCAGCACACGCGGCGAAGGACCGAAAGGATGTTCGTTTGTGTTCAGTTTCAAGAGCTTGTCCAGCTTGGCTTGTTCTCCCGGAACATATGGCGACAGCTCTGCTACATGGTCGCTCCACAAACGGCTCATCACGCTTCCTTCAGGTAAGGGTTTTTAGACGACTTGAATTCGATGCGCAGGGGCGTGCCCTCCAGGTTGAAGGCCTCGCGAAAGCGCGTTTCCAGATAGCGGCGATAGGAGTCCGAAATGGCGTCCAGGGCGTTGCCGTGGATGACCACGATGGGAGGATTCATGCCGCCTTGGTGAGCATACCGCATCTTGGGCCGGAAGATGCCTTTGCGCGGCGGCTGTTGTTGTTCCACCGCTTCCTGCAGCACGCGGGTGAGCTTGGGCGTGGACAGCTTGGCGAAGGCGGCGGCGTGCGCGGCGTT
Organism: Pseudomonadota bacterium; assembly: GCA_023425645.1. GTDB lineage: Bacteria > Pseudomonadota > Gammaproteobacteria > Burkholderiales > Burkholderiaceae_B > Alcaligenes. The sequence continues at coordinate 247,933 of JAFACG010000009.1, read as the reverse complement.
GACCGACTTGAGCAAGGGATTGATGCCTTGCCCTTTCAAGGCCGACAGCGTGTGCATCTTGGCGAAGTTCAGGAAACGCAGCTTGCGGTCGAATTCACGCTTGATCCATTCGCGCTGATATTCGTCCAGGCCGTCCCACTTGTTGATGCCCACCACCAGGGCCCTGCCCGTCTCGACCACGAAGCCGGCGATGCTGGCGTCCTGGTCGGAGATCTCGGTGTGCGCATCGATCATGAGCAGCACCACGTTGCAGGCCTCGATGGCCTGCAGCGTCTTGATGACGGAAAACTTTTCCACCGCCTCGAACACCTTGCCGCGCTTGCGCAGGCCTGCGGTGTCGATCAGGGTGTACTGCACGCCGTTGCGCTCGAATTCGATCTCGATGGCGTCGCGCGTGGTGCCCGGCTGGTCGAAGGCGATGACCCGCTCTTCGCCCATCAGGGTGTTGATGAGCGTGGACTTGCCCACGTTCGGGCGGCCCACGATGGCCAGCTTGATCCGGTGCTGGAACTCGCCCTCGTCCTGCTCGTCCTCGGACGGCGGCGCGGGCACCTTCTCCAGCGCCAGGTTGATCAGCTCCTCGACACCGTCGCCATGGGAAGCGGAGATCAGATAGGGTTCGCCCAGTCCCAGTTCATGGAACTCGACTCCGCCGGCGCCGTGGCGCATGCCTTCGGCCTTGTTGACCGCCAGCAGCACCTTCTGGCCCAGCTTGCGCAGCAGCTGCGCGATCTCCAGGTCCAGGGCGTTGAGGCCTTCGCGGGCATCGACCAGGAACACGACCACGTCCGCCTCGGCGATGGCCTGCTGGGTCTGGCGCGCCATCTCCAGCAGCATGCCCGTCTTGGCCACGGGCTCGAAGCCGCCGGTATCCACGACGATGTAGGGACGGCTGCCGACCCGGCCTTCGCCGTAGTGGCGGTCGCGGGTCAGGCCGGGAAAGTTGGCCACCAGCGCCGCCCGCGAACGGGTCAGGCGGTTGAACAGGGTGGACTTGCCCACATTGGCCCGGCCGACCAGGGCGACGACGGGTTTAAAGGAAACGCTTTTCAATTGATACCAACCAAAACCAGATTACCGTTGCCAGTCTGGACGAGCACGCCGCGCGTCGTGCCCACCAGGGGCGAGACGATGGCGCCGCCGCCGACACTGACGCGTCCAAGCAGGGTGCCGTCCACACGGGACAGGAAATGCACATAGCCTTCGCGGTCACCGGCGGCCAGCGCCTGGGGCACCACGGCCAGCGGCGCCAGACCCCGGTTGCGCAGGGCGTCCTGCATCCAGATCGTCTGACCGTCCGCCAGCGCGAAGGCTTCCAGCTTGTCGCGGCCATTGGCCGCATAAATCATGTGATTGTCCGAGGCCACGCCCGTGCCGGCGGAGAAATCACGGTCCCAGACCAGGCGGCCGCCCTGGGAAACGTCAAAGCAGGCCACGCGGCCCTGATAGGTGGCGCCGCACAGCAGCGGATCCACGACCTGCGGCGCGCCAACCACGTCGTTGATGCGCTCCAGGTCGGTGGCGCCGCGCGACACCGAGATGCTGCCTTCCCAGACCAGCGCGCCGTTGGCCGCGTTGACGGCCATCAGGCGGCCATTGGGCATGCCGGCCAGCAGCAGGCCGTCGAGGATGCGCATCTGCATGCTGGTCTTGAGCGACAGCGCGGGTCCCGGGCGCTGGATGCTCCAGCGGACATCGCCGGTGCTGGCGTCGAAGGCCTGCAGGCGATAGTCGCTGGTGCGCACCACCACCACGCCGGCGCCTACCGCGGGCGGCACATTGACGGCGCTGCTCGAGCGGCTGCGCCACAGTTCCTTGCCGGTGTCGTCGAAAGCGATCACATTGCCGTCGACCGAAGCCACGGCCGTGACATTGCCGTCCGAGCCCGCGCCTGCCGTGAGCTTCTTGCCGGCATTGGCCGTCCACATGACGCGGCCGCTGTCCAGGTCCACCTTGCTGACCTGGCCGGAGACGGTCGCCGCGTAGACGTCCGAACCCACGACCTGGGGCGCGAAGCCGGAATCGGCGCCGCTGCCGATGGAGGTGCTCCAGGCGATGGAGGCCGAAATGCCGGGCGCGTATTCGGTCAGGGGGGCCGGCTCGAAGCGCGGGTCCGTGCTGGAGAACATGGAGCAGCCGGCCACGGCCGCCAGGCCCAGCGCCAGCGCGCTCAGGCGCAGGGCGCGAAACGCGCGCGAGGCGGATTGCTTGGGGTTGCGAAGAGATTGGACGGACATCGTTTAGGCTCCTGCCAGTGCGTCGAGCTTGATCTGCACGACCTGCGAGATGGGATCGTTCTTGAGCAGTTCCACGGCCTGGGTCCAGGCCTGGCGGGCCTGCTCGTTCTGGCCCTGTGCGGCCAGGATGTCGCCCTTGCGGTCGGCGAACAGGCCGGCGAAGCTGGCCGGCGGATTGTTCAGCTGGGCCAGGGCTTCGTCATATTTTTTCTGCTCCAGCAGCACGCCGGCCAGGCGCAGGCGCGCCAGCGGGGTCATGGGCTTGTCGTGATCGGCCTTCACCAGCCATTCGAGCTGTTCACGCGCGCCGTCCAGGTCGCCGCGCTGCTGCAGGGCCTGGGCCGCGACCAGCACGCCGCGGGAGGTATAGGCCGACTTGGCGAAGTCGGTGCGCAAGGTGCTGCTGGCCGCCTTGATGCGGGCGTCAGACTCTTCGCCCTGCTGGGCCGCGGCGCTCTCGAGCGCTTCGAAGTAGCCCATGGCCTGGCCGGCCTGGTGACCCTGGTACCACTGCCAGCCGCGCCAGCCGGCGACAGCCGCGACCAGCACGAAGGCCGCCACGATGCACAGCGTGCCCCAGCGGTCCCACCATGCCCGCATGGCATCCAGTTTTTCCTGTTCTTCGAGATCGTAGGCCATGCTCAAATCCTTGCTGACAAAACGTTGGCGAGTTCAGTGAAATCCACGGACTGCTGCTGCTCGGCGTTGTCCTGGGCGCGCAGCCACTTCACGCTGGCCTGCCCTTTCTGGAGCTCTTCCTCGCCCAGAATGACCGCGACCTGGGCGCCGCTGGCGTCCGCGCGCTTGAACTGCGACTTGAAGCCGGACGAACCGGCGTGCACGATGACGTCCAGGCCGGCGTCGCGCAGCGACTCGGCCAGCAGGGCCGCCTTGCGCTGGGCCGCCTCGCCCTGGTGCACCATATAGACCTGGCACTCGGGCGCGGCCTGCTGCTCGCCGTCCTGCGAGCACAGGTCCAGCAGGCGCTCCATGCCGATGGCAAAGCCCACGGCCGGGGCCGGCTTGCCGCCCATCAGCTCGATCAGGCCGTCGTAGCGGCCGCCGCCGCAGACCGTACCCTGGGCGCCCAGGCGGTCCGTGACCCATTCGAAGACGGTCAGGTTGTAGTAGTCCAGGCCGCGCACCAGGCGCGGATTCAGGGTGTAGGCGATGCCGGCGTCGTCCAGGCGATCGCACACGCCCTGGAAGTGGGCGCGCGACTCCTCGCCCAGGAAGTCGAACAGGCGCGGGGCCGAATTGGCCATGTCCTGCATGGCCGGATTCTTGGTGTCCAGCACGCGCAGCGGATTGGTGTGCATGCGGCGGCGGGCTTCCTCGTCCAGCACGTCCACGTGGGCTTCCAGGTGCTGGATCAGGGCGGCGCGGTGCGCGGCGCGCTCCTGGGCCTGGCCCAGGGAGTTGAGTTCCAGGCGGATGTCGCTCAGGCCGAGCCTCTTCCACAGGCGGGCCAGCATGACGATCAGCTCCGCATCGACGTCCGGTCCGGGCAGGCCCAGGGCCTCGACGTCGATCTGGTGGAACTGGCGGTAGCGGCCGCGTTGCGGGCGCTCATGGCGGAACACGGGACCGAGCGCGTAGACCCGGTGCGGACGATCGTAGAGCAGGTTGTGCTCGATGGTGGCGCGCACCATGCCGGCGGTGAACTCGGGCCGCATGGTGAGCTTGTCGCCATTGAGCGAATCGGTGAAGGAGTACATTTCCTTCTCGACGATGTCGGTGACTTCGCCGATGCCGCGGGCAAAGAGCTGGGTGTGTTCGAGCACGGGGGTGCGCATGTTGCGGTAGCCGTAACTGGCCAGCCAGTCGCGCACCAGGCCCTCCAGGGCCTCCCATTGGGCGCTTTCGCCCGGCAAGGTGTCTTTCATGCCCGTCAGGGCGCGGAGCTTCTGAAACTGCTGCGTCATAGTTCTAGTGGTTTGCCCGCCGTCTGGATGACAGGTCTGTTGATCAAGCCGCCGACGCCTTGCCGTAGCGGCGTTCGACGTAATTCTGCACGATGGCCTGGAATTCCTGAGCGATAGTATCACCCTTCAGGGTCACGACACGCTCGCCGTCCACGTAGACGGGCGCCGAGGGAACCTCCCCGGTACCGGGCAGGCTGATGCCGATGTCGGCATGGCGGCTTTCGCCCGGGCCGTTGACCACGCAGCCCATCACGGCGACGTTCATGGTTTCCACGCCGGGATACAAGTCCTTCCAGACCGGCATCTGGTCGCGCAGATAGCTCTGGATGTCGTTGGCCAGCTCCTGGAACACCGTGCTGCTGGTGCGCCCGCAGCCCGGACAGGCCACCACCATGGGAGTGAAGGCGCGCAGGCCCATGGTCTGCAGGATCTCCTGTGCGACCACGACTTCGCGGGCGCGGTCGCCGCCCGGCTCGGGGGTGAGCGAGATGCGGATGGTGTCGCCTATGCCCTGCTGCAGCAGCACGGCCAGCGCGGCCGTGGAGGCCACGATGCCCTTGCTGCCCATGCCGGCTTCGGTCAGTCCCAGGTGCAGCGCGTAATCGCAGCGGGCCGACAGGTCCTGGTAGACGGTGATGAGGTCCTGTACGTGGCTGACCTTGCAGGACAGCACGATGCGGTTGCCGGACAGGCCGAGCTCCTCCGCGCGGCGCGCATTGCTGATGGCCGACACCACCAGGGCGTCGCGCATGACGGCCTGCGCCGTCCAGGGGTGGGCGCGCGCATTGTTCTCGTCCATCATGCGCGCCATCAATTCGTGGTCCAGGCTGCCCCAGTTCACGCCGATGCGCACGGGCTTGTCGTAGCGGCAGGCCACCTCGATCATCTTGGCGAAATTGTCGTCGCGCCGCTTGCCGCCGCCCATATTGCCGGGATTGATGCGGTACTTGGACAGCGCCTGGGCGCACTCGGGGTAGTCCGTCAGCAGCTTGTGGCCGTTGTAGTGGAAATCGCCCACCAGCGGCACGTTCACGCCCATGCGGTCCAGCTGTTCGCGGATGGCCGGCACCTCGCGGGCCGCCTCCGGCGTGTTGACGGTGATGCGCACCAGCTCCGAGCCGGCGCGCGCCAGCTCCTTGACCTGGATCGCGGTGGCGATGGCGTCGACCGTATCGGTGTTGGTCATGGACTGCACGACGACCGGGGCCGAACCGCCCAGATGGACCACGTGGTCTCCCCAGCGCACGTCCACGCCGCGGGTGACCCGCTTGGGCTGGGCGCCCACGGGCAGGGGCTGGCAGGACGATGGAACAAGGGTTTCGTTTGTCATGACTTCAGACCTTTGAGCCAGTCGAAGACAAGCCAGGAATCGGGGACCCAGCCCCGATCGATGGCGTAGAAGCCGGCGACCAGCAAGAACAGCACGATGATCAGCAGCCAGCCCCAGGAAAAACCGGAGCGGGATTCGGTGTACAGGGACAGGTCGGCGCCCGCCAGCCCGCCGCCCGGCGTGCTGCGCGGCACGGGCTTGGGCGCGCCCACGCCGCTGACCTGGCTCTCCAGCATGGTCAGCAAGGCGGCGACGTCGGCGTCCAGGAACCGGGCGTAGTTGCGGACCATGCCGCGCAAGGACTGTCCGCCGGGCAGCTGGTCCCATTCCTCGGCTTCCAGCGCTTCGAGCTGGCGGACCGAGAACTTCAGGCGCCCGGATACATCGGCCAGGGAATAGGACCGGGCCTCGCGCAATTCGCGCAAGGCGGGGCCCACGCCCGCCGCGGCCGGCGACGATGGAGACTGGCTGGAGGAGGACAGGTTATCGCTCATGCACGTTCCTGTTTGATTTGAATGACCGCGCGATCCGGCAGGCGCTGCTCGATGCGGGTGCGGTCGCGGATATCGCCCGCCAACTGGCCGCAGGCCGCGGCGATGTCGTCGCCGCGCGTCTTGCGCACCGTGGTCACGACTCCGCCGTCCATCAGCATCTGGGCGCATTGCTTGACCCGCGCATGGGTGGAGCGCTTCAGTCCGGATTGCGGAAAGGGATTGAAGGGGATCAGGTTGAACTTGCAGCGCACCTCGCGCGCAATGTCCAGCAGCTCCCGGGCATGCTGGTCGGTGTCGTTGATGCCGTCCAGCATGATGTATTCGAAAGTGATGAAGTCACGCGGAGCGTGCTCCAGGTAGCGGTTGCAGGCCGCCAGGAGTTCTGCCAGCGGATACTTCTTGTTGAGCGGCACCAGCCGGTCGCGCAGCGCGTCGTTGGGCGCATGCAGCGATACCGCCAGAGCCACGGGGCAATCGCGCGCCAGCCGGTCCATCATGGGCACCACCCCGGAGGTGGAGACCGTGACGCGGCGGCGCGACAAGCCGTAGGCATTGTCGTCCAGCATCAGGCGCAGAGCGCCCAGCACCTGGTCGTAGTTGAGCAGCGGCTCGCCCATGCCCATCATCACCACATTGCTGATGACGCGGGAGTTCTCGCCGGCGCCTTCGCCGATGCGGGCCGTCTCGGGCGCGTCCAGCAGCGCGCGGCGTGCATACCATAACTGGCCGATGATCTCGGCGGTGGTCAGGTTGCGGTTGAAGCCCTGGTAGCCGGTGGAGCAGAACGGGCAGGCCACGGTGCAGCCGGCCTGGCTGGAGATGCACAGGGTGCCGCGGTCGTCCTCGGGAATGAAGACCGCTTCCACGGCGTTGTCGCCGCCGACGTCGAACAGCCACTTGCGCGTGCCGTCGGCGGACAGGTGTTCGTGGGACATGCTGGGCGCGCTGACGACGCAATGCGCCGTCAGCTGTTCGCGGAACTCGCGCGCCAGGTCCGTCATCTGCCCGAAATCGTCCTGCTGGCGCTGGTGTATCCAGCGCTGCAGCTGCCGCGCGCGAAAGGGCTTGCCTCCCCACTGGGCGACGAGATCAATGAGTTGCTCCGGGCCCATGCCCAGGAGATTGATTGGTTCGAGCGATGACATGGCTGAAACTGTTTGAGTAAAACGCGGGCGACCGGATTAACGGCTGTAGACGTTGCACTCGGGGAAGAAGAAGGCGATTTCGACGGCGGCCGTTTCCGGGGCGTCGGAACCGTGCACGGCGTTGGCGTCGATGCTGTCGGCGAAGTCGGCGCGGATGGTGCCGGGTTCGGCCTTCTTGGGGTCGGTTGCGCCCATCAGTTCGCGGTTCTTGGCAATGGCGCCTTCGCCTTCCAGGACCTGCACGAACACGGGGCCGGATACCATGAAGTCCACCAGATCCTTGAAGAAAGGACGGGCGGCGTGCACGGCGTAGAAGCGCTCGGCTTCGCCGCGGGACAGGTGGACCATGCGGCCGGCGATGACCTTCAGGCCGGCACCTTCGAAGCGGGAGATGATCTGGCCGACTACGTTTTTGGCGACGGCGTCGGGCTTGATGATGGACAGAGTGCGTTCAATAGCCATGTGAAAATCCAAATAAGAACAATATAGTGTAGTCTTTGCTGCGTAAAGCAAAATGCACATCCGACGGGTCGCGCCAATTTCCCGAATGAAAACAAGCACTTTCGTCGTATTTACGGCAACCCGGCATTTTACCACGCCAAAGACGCACGGCTACATCTTAAAATAGTGCGTTTTGAATTCGAATTTTGCCCAGGAAGCAAGCGGCCTACGCACCGCACGCGCGCACAAGACAGACAGCATCACCATGACCAACTCATCCGCAACGACCTCCGACGACCAGTTATCCAAGAGCTTTGAACCCCAGGAAATCGAATCGCGCTGGTATGCACGCTGGGAGCAAGGCGGCCATTTCAAGGGCGGCCAGCACGTCCAGCCGCAGGCCGGCCGCCAGGCCGAGCCCTTCGTCATCCAGTCGCCGCCGCCCAACGTCACCGGTACGCTGCACATGGGACACGCCTTCAACCAGACCATCATGGATGGTCTGACCCGCTACCACCGCATGAAAGGCGACGATACCGTCTACATCCCCGGCACCGACCACGCCGGCATCGCCACGCAGATCGTGGTCGAGCGCCAGCTGGATGCGCAGAACATCAGCCGCCACGAGCTGGGCCGCGAAAAATTCCTGGAGAAAGTCTGGGAATGGAAGGAGAAGTCGGGCAGCACCATCACCGGCCAGTTCCGCCGCCTGGGCGCCTCCTGCGACTGGGACCGCGAATATTTCACCATGGACGACAATCTGTCGCGCGGCGTGGTGGAAACCTTCGTGCGCCTGTTTGAACAGGGCCTGATCTATCGCGGCAAGCGCCTCGTGAACTGGGACCCGGTGCTGGGCACCGCCGTCTCCGACCTGGAAGTGGTCAGCGAGGAAGAAGACGGCCACATGTGGGAGATCCGCTATCCGCTGACCCAGCCCCAGGGCGGGCTGACCCACCTGGTGGTGGCCACCACGCGCCCCGAGACCATGCTGGGCGACGTGGCCGTCATGGTGCACCCGGAGGACGAGCGCTACGCCGCCCTGATCGGCCAGACCGTCACCCTGCCCCTGGTCAACCGCGAGATCCCCATCATTGCCGACGACTATGTGGACCGCGAATTCGGCACCGGCGTGGTCAAGGTCACGCCCGCCCACGACTTCAACGACTATGCCGTGGGCCAGCGCCACCAGCTGGAGATGATCAGCATCCTGACGCTGGACGCCCGCATCGCCGACACCGCCCCCGCCGCCTATCAGGGCATGGAGCGCTTCGCCGCCCGCAAGCAGATCGTGGCCGACCTGGACGCCCTGGGCCTGCTGCAGGCCGTCAAGCCGCACAAGCTGATGGTGCCGCGCGGCGACCGCACCAATACCGTCATCGAGCCCATGCTGACCGACCAGTGGTTCGTGGCCATGAGCAAGCCCGCCCCGGCCGACTCGCTGCATCCGGGCAAAAGCATCACCGAAGTGGCGCTGGAGGTGGTCGCCGACGGCCGCGTGCGCTTCTATCCCGACAACTGGGCCAACACCTACAACCAGTGGCTCAACAACATCCAGGACTGGTGCATTTCCCGCCAGCTGTGGTGGGGCCACCAGATCCCGGCCTGGTACTCGGAAGACGGCCGCCTCTTCGTGGCCCGCAGCGAGGAAGACGCGCTGGCCCAGGCCCGCGCCGCCGGCGTGCACGGCCCGTTGCGCCGCGACGAGGACGTGCTGGACACCTGGTTCTCCTCGGCCCTGGTGCCCTTCACCGACCTGGGCTGGCCCGAACAGACCCCGGACCTGGCCCGCTACCTGCCTTCCAGCGTGCTGGTCACCGGCTTTGACATCATCTTCTTCTGGGTCGCGCGCATGGTCATGATGAGCATGCACCTGACCGGCCAGGTGCCCTTCCGCACCGTGTACGTGCACGGCCTGGTGTGCGACATGGAAGGCAAGAAGATGAGCAAGTCCAAGGGCAACACCATCGACCCCGTGGACCTGATCGACGGCATCAGCCTGGAAGACCTGCTGCACAAGCGCACCTTCGGGCTGATGAACCCCAAGCAGGCCGAAAGCATCGCCAAGCGCACCAGGAAGGACTACCCGGACGGCATCCCCGCCTTCGGCACGGACGCGCTGCGTTTCACCATGGCCGCCTACGCCACCCTGGGCCGCAACATCAACTTCGACATGAAGCGCTGCGAAGGCTACCGCAACTTCTGCAACAAGCTGTGGAACGCCACGCGCTTCGTGCTGATGAATACCGAAGGCCACGACCTGCAGCAGGACGCGCCGGCCGAGCTGTCCTTTGCAGACCGCTGGATCGTCAGCCTGCTGCAGCGCCTGGAGCAGGACGCCGAACGCGGCTTTGCCGACTACCGCTTCGACAATATCGCCAACGCCATCTACCACTTCGTGTGGGACGAATACTGCGACTGGTACCTGGAGCTGGCCAAGACCCAGATCCAGCAGGGCACGCCCGCCCAGCAGCTGGGCACGCGCCGTACCCTGATCCGCGTGCTGGAAGTGGTGCTGCGCCTGGCGCACCCCATCATCCCCTTCATCACCGAAGAGCTCTGGCAAAAAGTGTCCGTGGTGGCCGGCAAGCGCGCCGAAGGCGAAACCGCCAGCCTGTCCGTGCAGCCCTACCCCGTGGCCAACGCCGCCGCCATCGATGAACAGGCCGAAGCCCAGGTGGCCGAGCTCAAGGCCCAGGTGGACGCCATTCGCGCCCTGCGGGGCGAGATGAACATCTCGCCCGCCCAGCGCGTGCCGCTGATCGCCCAGGGCGATGCCGCCACCCTGCGCGCCAACAGCCCCTACCTGGCCGCGCTGGGCAAGCTGGAAAGCGTGCAGATCGTGGACCACCTGCCCGCGGAGGCCGGCGCACCGGTGCAGGTGGTGGGCGCGGCCCAGCTGATGCTGCACGTGGAGATCGACGTGGAAGCGGAGCGCGCTCGCCTCACCAAGGAGATCGAACGCCTGCAGGGCGAGATCCGCAAGGCCGAAGGCAAGCTGGGCAACGCCAGCTTCGTGGAACGAGCCCCGGCCGCCGTGGTCGAGCAGGAACGCCAGCGGGTCGCCCAATTCAGCGAAACCCTGTCCAAGGTCCAGCAGCAGTACGCCCGCCTGGGCTGATGCGGCCCTGACAAGGAAAAGGCCCTGCATGATGCAGGGCCTTTTTTATGGCGAGGCCGCGACAAGACAAGAAAACCTTTTCGGAGAGCGGCGGACAGGCATCAGCCGGCGCGAGGTGAAGAAGCTTTTCATAGATGACTTGGGGACAAGACCGGCCCGGCCCGCCTGCGGACGATCAGCGCCCGTTCTGGGAATCCGATTCCGCCAAGGCGGCCAGAAAGCGTTCATCCGCCTTGCTGAGCTCGCCGCGCAAACGGGCCTGCTCAATAAGATCGGGGCGACGCAGCGCCGTCAGGCGCAGGGACTGTTCGCGCCGCCATGCCTGGATGCGGCCATGATGCCCGGACATCAAGACATCGGGCACGGCCTGTCCCCGATAGACCTCAGGGCGGGTGTAATGCGGACTGTCCAGCAAGCCGCTGTTGGCGGCATGGAAAGAATCCTGGCGCGCGGAGTCGGCATCGTTCAGCACGCCGGGAAGCAGGCGCACCACGCTGTCGATGATGGCCAGGGATGCAATTTCCCCGCCCGAGAGCACGAAATCGCCCAGGGACAGTTCCAGGGTGACGCGTTCGTCGATGAAGCGCTGGTCTATCCCTTCGTAGCGGCCGCAGACCAGCACCGCACCCGGCCCCTGGGCCAGTTCCTGCGCGAGGGACTGGTCAAAACGCCGGCCCGCGGGACTGAGCAGAACGACCGCGGGAGCATCGCCGCGGTCTGCCAAGGCCTGATCCAGCGCATCGTTCAGCGGATCAGCCAGCATGACCATGCCCGGACCGCCGCCATACGGACGATCATCGACGGTGCGATGCACGTCCGCGGTGTAGTCGCGGGGATTCCAGGTGCGCATCTGCCAGATGCCCTGTTTGTGGGCGCGCCCGGTCACTCCGGATTCGCTGACCAGATTGAACATATCCGGAAACAGGGTCAGAGCATCAAAACGCATGGGTCTGGGCTAGAAAAAAAACGGGAAGAGCGCACGGCCTGCGCCGATCTTACGCCGACCAATGGCTGTGCAGCTGACGGCCCTGCAGATCCACCGTATGCACGATGGCCTGCACGAAAGGCACCAGCTCTTCGAGACGCCGGCCCTTGTCGTCCAGTTCGGGCGCGAAAACGCCATCCTGGCTCCAGGAGCCGCGATGCACCACCAGAATGGCGTGCGCGCCATTGTCCAGGACCTCGACGACTTCGCCGATGGGCTGGGCCTGCCCGTCCTGCTCGCCCAGGAGTCGGCAGCCGATCAGGTCGACCCAATAGTATTCGTCATCGTCCGCCGTGGGAAAGGCGGCGCGGGAGACCCAGACGGTCTGCCCTTTCATGGCCTGGGCCAGATCCCGGTCGTCCATGCCCTCGAATTGGGCGACGATGGTGGCGCCGTGCTGGCGCGCAGCCACGACGTTTCGGAACGGCACAGACGCAAAAACGCCCGCCTGGTTTCCAGGCCGGGGCGTTTTCAACCACCAGGTTTTGGCATTGAGCAGCGCCTTGGTCTGCATGGAATGCGGCTGGACCTTGACCCAGCCGCGCACCCCATAGGCGGAAACAATGCGTCCAAGCTCGACGAGATCGTCGGGAGCGGCTGCCTGTTTCACGGACCGGTACGCTGCAAAAAAAACCGGCGATTCAGCTTAGGCTGCCGAAGCGACCTTGGCCGAGTATTCTTTGACCAGGCGAGCCACGGCGGGCGAAACCTGAGCACCGTTGTCGGTGAAGTGCTTAACGCGGTCCAGTTGCAGACGCAGGTTTTCCTGGCCTTCGCCAGCGACGGGGTTGTAGAAACCCAGGCGCTCGATGAAGCGACCATCACGGCGATCACGCGCCTCGGCGGCTACAACGTTGTAAAAAGGACGCTTTTTGGAGCCACCACGGGCCAAGCGAATTACCACCATTGATAATCCCTTTATTGTGTAAGGTAAACGGTAAACAAAAAATTCTAGCACTTTTCCGGCCGCATGCCAAAAATGGCGCGCCCAAATACCGGCTTAAGTCCTAAAAACGCAACATACAAAGCATTATTTTAGCGCCCCCGGCTCAACGGCGGCGTAAAAAATGCAGAGTTTTTTCGGCGTCCGCCTGTTGGGCCAACAGCTCGTTGCCCGTTTGCCGGCTGAACGCCTGAAAGTCCTGGACGGCGTGCTGGTCGGTCGTGATGACCAGCAGCACCTGCCCGGATTCGATCTGCGCCAAGGCCTTCTTGGCGCGCAATATGGGCAGCGGGCACTTCAGCCCCGAGGCGTCCACCTCGAGGTCGAAGGCCGGCAGGCTGGCGTTGACTGTCTCGGTCATCACGCGCCCAGCTTTTCCTGCACCCAGGCCTGAACCGAGGCGTTGGCGGCCGGCAGAGCCGCCGCATCCGTGCCTCCGCCCATGGCCATGTCGGGACGGCCGCCGCCCTTGCCGCCGATCTGGCCGGCCACGAAGCCCACCAGATCGCCTGCCTTGACCTTGCCGGCCAGGTCGGGCGTGACGCCGCCGACCAGGCTGACCTTGCCGTCGGCCACGACCGACAGCAGCAGCACGGCGGACTTGAGCTTGTCCTTGAGCTGGTCGGCCATGCCGCGCAGCGCCTTGGGATCCACGCCGGTCAGCGTGGCCACGAGCAGGCGGCTGCTGTCGTTCAAGGCCACAGCCTGCGACACGAGATCCTGTCCGGCCGCCGAAGCCAGCTTGGATTGCAATTGTTCGCGTTCGCGCTCCAGTTCCTTGATCTGGCCCTGCAGGGCGGCAATCCGGCCCACCAGCCCGTCAGGCTGGGTGCGCAGGCTGGCGGCCGCCTCGTTCAGCAGGCGCTGCTGGTCCTGGACCCAATGCAAGGCATTGTCGCCGGTGATGGCTTCGACGCGGCGCACGCCGGCGGCCACGCCGCCTTCGGACACGATCTTGAACAAGCCGATGTCGCCGGTGCGGGCCACGTGCGTGCCGCCGCACAGCTCGCGCGAAAAGCCGATGTCCAGCACGCGCACCTCGTCGCCGTATTTCTCGCCGAACAAGGCCATGGCGCCGCCGCTGACGGCGTCGTCGAAGGACATGAGGCGCGCCTGCACGTCCTTGTTGGCCAGCACTTCGGCATTGACGATGGCTTCGACCTGGGCGATCTGCTCGGCCGTCATGGCCGAATCATGGGCGAAGTCGAAACGGGTCTTGTCGGCGTCCACCAGCGAACCGCGCTGCTGGACGTGTCCGCCCAGCACTTCGCGCAAGGCCTTGTGCATCAGGTGGGTGGCCGAGTGATTGCGCACGATGCGCGCGCGCCGCGCCGTGTATACCTGCGCCTGGACGGTGTCGCCCACGGACAGCGAGCCGCTGGCAAGCACGCCCTGATGGCCGAACACCTGCCCGGCGATCTTCTGGGTGTCCTGCACCTCGAAGATAGTTCCATCGGCCGACAGTACGCCGGCGTCGCCGACCTGGCCGCCGGATTCAGCGTAGAACGGCGTGGCGTCCAGAACGACCACGGCCTGCTGGCCCTGGGCCACGGACGGAACGGCCGTGCCGTCCACGTACAGCGCCGTGACGGTGCCGCTGCCGGCCAGGGTCTCGTAGCCTTCGAAACGGGTTTCCACGCCCGAATAGCTCAGGCCTTCTGCCGCCTTGAACTTGCCGGAGGCGCGCGCCATCTTGCGCTGATTCTCCATGGCGGCCTCGAAGCCTTCCAGGTCCACATCCACGTCGCGCTCGCGGCAGATGTCGGCCGTCAGGTCCACCGGGAAACCATAGGTATCGTATAGGGTGAACAGGGTCTGGCCGTCCAGCCTGCCCTTGGCGGGCAGCGCCGCCAGCGCGCCTTCCAGGATGCGCATGCCGTTTTCCAGCGTTTCGCTGAAGCGCTCTTCTTCCTGGCGCAGCACCTGCTCGATGCGCTCGCGCTGGTTCAGCAGTTCAGGATAGGCCTGCCCCATCTGCTCGCCCAGGTCCTTGACCAGGCGATGGAAGAACAGCCCTTTCTGGCCCAGCTTGTGTCCGTGGCGCAGGGCGCGGCGGATGATGCGGCGCAGCACGTAGCCGCGGCCTTCATTGCTGGGAATGACGCCGTCCAGGATCAGGAAGCTGCAGGCGCGGATGTGATCGGCGATGACCTTGAGGGAGTTGTTTTCCAGATCCTGGGCGCCGGTCTCGCGGGCGGCGGCCTTGATCAGGGCCTGGAACAGGTCGATCTCGTAGTTGGAGTGCACGTGCTGCAGCACGGCCGAGATGCGTTCCAGCCCCATGCCCGTGTCCACGCAGGGCTTGGGCAGCGGCGTCATGGTGCCGTCCGCGGAGCGGTCGAACTGCATGAACACCAGGTTCCAGATCTCGATGTAGCGGTCGCCGTCTTCCTCGGGCGAACCGGGAGGGCCGCCCCAGACCTCGGGGCCGTGATCGTAGAAGATTTCCGAACAAGGACCGCAGGGGCCAGTGTCGGCCATCTGCCAGAAATTGTCCGAGTTGTAGCGCACGCCATTCTTGTCGCCGATGCGGATGATGCGCTCGCGCGGCACGCCGACTTCCTTGGCCCAGATGTCGTAGGCTTCGTCGTCTTCCTGGTAGACCGTGACCCAGAGCTTTTCGGCGGGCAGGTGGTAGACCGTGGTCAGCAGCTCCCAGGCATAGCGGATGGCGTCCTGCTTGAAGTAGTCGCCGAAGCTGAAGTTGCCCAGCATTTCGAAAAACGTGTGGTGCCGGGCGGTGTAGCCCACGTTTTCCAGGTCATTGTGCTTGCCGCCGGCGCGCACGCAGCGCTGGGAGCTGGTCGCGCGATGGTAGGGACGGGTTTCCTTGCCAGTGAAAACATCCTTGAACTGCACCATGCCGGCGTTCGTGAACAGCAAGGTGGGATCATTGCCTGGGACCAGAGGCGCCGAAGGAACGATGTGATGCCCCTTGGATTCAAAGAACGATAGGAATTTCTGACGGATTTCGGATGTTTTCATTACATGAAACACGATGAAAAAGTAAAGCTTATTATAAAGACGACCGGCCTTGCGGCCCATGCGCGCGGTGCGACCGCACAACACCGACAGGCCCGGCAAGCAGCACAAGCCCTGCGCGGAGCAAGGCCGCGCAAGCGTCAAATAGTACTGTTTTCAGCAGCCATAAACAACAATTCCGGTCCTGTGACCGGAATGAAAGGCCCCGGCCGCAAGGCCGGGGCCGTCTTGCCGCCTGCGCGGGGCCTGAAGGCCGGCGCGGCCCGGCGTCTTACTTGGACGGCTGGTAGGGGTGGTGCTCGACCCAGTGGCGGGCGATGTCCACGCGACGGCAGATCCACACGCGCTCGTGCTTCTGAATGTGGTCCAGGAAGCGCTGCAGGGCCTTGAAGCGGCCGGGACGGCCGATCAGGCGGCAATGCAGGCCGACGGACAGCATCTTGGGAGCCGTTTCGCCCTCCTCGTACAGCACGTCGAACGCATCCTTCAGGTAGTTGAAGAAATGATCGCCGGTGTTGAAGCCCTGGGGGGCGGCAAAGCGCATGTCGTTGGAGTCCAGGGTGTAGGGCACCATCAGCTGCGGCTTGATCGTACCGTCCTTGAGCTCCACTTCGGTCCAGAAAGGCAGGTCGTCGCCGTAGTAGTCGGAGTCATACAGGAAGCCGCCCTCTTCGGCCACCAGGCGCAGCGTATTGGGGCTGTCGCGGCCGGTATACCAGCCTTCGGGATGGTGGCCCAGGATCTTGGTCAGCACTTCCACGCACTGGCGCATGTGCTCGCGCTCGACCTCTTCGGAGACGTTCTGGTAGTGGATCCAGCGGTAGCCATGGCAGGCGATCTCGTGGCCCAGGCGCACGAATTCCTTGGCCAGCTCTGGATGGCGCTCCAGCGCCATGCCAACGCCGAAGATGGTCAGCGGCAGGCCGCGCTTCTCGAATTCGTTCAGGATGCGCCAGACGCCGGCGCGCGAGCCGTACTCGTAGATGGATTCCATCGACAGGTGGCGGTCCGGGTAGGCGGCCGCGCCGATGATCTCGGACAGGAACTGCTCCGAACCGGGGTCGCCGTGCAGCACGCAGTTCTCGCCGCCTTCCTCGTAGTTCAGCACGAACTGGACAGCGACGCGCGCCTGGCCGGGCCAGTTGGCGTGAGGCACATTCTTGCCGTAACCAATGAGGTCACGGGGGTAGGACTTGCATAGTGACATTACGTCTCCTGTTAGCGTTTCACGCTGAATGCGAGCCAGGGATCGGCAGGCTTGCCGTCGTTGGCCTCGCTCATGCGGTGTTCACAATCACTCAAGTGGTGTTGCATGGCCCGGAGCGCGCCTTCGGCGTCGCCCTGACTCAATCGGTCGAGAATTTCCTTGTGCTCGTAGAAGGAGCATGCCTTCTCGCCCGGCGTATCGTGGTAGGCGATGATCAGCGTGGTCCGGGCGCACAAGGTGTGCATCAGTTCGGTCAGTTCGTGGTTGCCGGCGCAGCGCGCCAGCACCACGTGAAAGGCATTGGACAGGCGCAGCCAGCTGATGCGGTCGCCCTGCTCGAAGGCCTGCTGTTCGCGCGCGACCATGTCATACAGCCCTTCCAGGTGCGCAGGCAGATCCGGCAGGGCCAGCAGCTTGCGCAGGATCAGCTCCTCCAGGTCGCGCCGCAGCTCGAACACATCCTGCGTTTCCTTGGCGGTGGGCTTCCACACGAACGCGCCGCGATTGGGCTCGATGACCACGATCTTGTCGTGGGCCAGGGCCGAGAGCGCGGCGCGCACCGTGGCGCGCGAGCAGTCGAAGATGGTGCACAGGGTCGCTTCGGTCAGCTTGGCGCCGGGCAGCAGCCGCCGGTCCACCACGGCATCGAAAATCTGGCTGTATACACGCCCGGTCTCGTTGTCCGCCATGCCGCCTTCCAGCAGAGACGAGGCGCTGGGCGCCTGGACGTCGGACGAATCGCCCTCGTGCCGCCTAATCTGAAGCATAAAAATTCTCGTTATTAACTCTTGACAATTATTCGGCATCCCTACAAAATCGTCAACACAAATTGTCGACAATCCGGAACCTCAACCGGAGCGACGATTTTGGGGCCTCAACCCAGCGCACTGATCCTTGCACCGCTGGCCCCCGGCCGGTTCTCAAAACTGGGCTCGCTGGACCTTTTTTGATCACCATAAACCGGAGACACTTATGGGAAAGCTCTCTACCCATGTGCTTGACACGACTCAAGGTCGTCCTGCACAAGGCGTGCGCGTCGACCTCTATTCCATCCAGGGCAACCAGCGCACTCTGATCAAGACCACAGCCACCAACAGCGACGGCCGCTGCGACGAACCCCTGCTGCAGGGCGATTCCATGGCAACCGGCGTATTCGAGCTGGTATTCCACGCCGGCGACTACTTCGCAGCCAACGGCAGCACCCTGCCCGAGCCTCGCTTCGTCGACCAGGTCGGCATCCGCTTCGGCATCGCCGACGCCAACGCCAACTACCACGTCCCCCTGGTCGTGACTCCCTGGTCCTGGTCCACGTATCGCGGCAGTTGATCGGTTATCTGAACAGCTTCTTTCGATCTCATAACCAGTCAACAAACGATACGAGACTTCTATGCACGCGTATTTACTTGAATATGGCAACCTGCTGCTGCGCTGGCTGCACGTGATTGCCGCTGTCGCCTGGATCGGCGAATCCATCTACTTCGTGATGCTGGACAACAGCCTCAAGCCTCCGAAAGGCGAGGAAAGCAAGAAACGGGGTGTGTTCGGTGAAATGTGGGCCGTCCACGGCGGCGGCTTCTACCACAACCAGAAATACCTGACCAATCCGGCCGAACTGCCCGACGATCTGCACTGGTCGTTCTGGAAGTCCTACACCACCTGGCTGTCGGGCTTCGGCCTGTTCGCCCTGCTGTACCTGACCAAGCCCGAGTTCTACCTGGTCAATCCCAACAGCCCCTGGGAATGGGCTGCCCAGATGACGGGCACCCAGGCCAACGTCGTGGCCATCGCCTTCCTGGTGCTGGGCTGGGTCGTGTACAACGGCCTGTGCCGCATCATCAGCCCCAACATGGAACGCGACGGCATCCTGAGCGTTGCCGTGGCCATCATGATGGTGGCCGTCGCCTACCTGAGCGCGCACATCTTCTCGGGCCGCGCCGCCTTCCTGCTGACCGGCGCCGTCATGGCCACCAGCATGTCGGCCAACGTGTTCTTCTGGATCATTCCCGGCCAGCGCCGCATGGTCAAGGCCCTGAAGGCCGGCCAGGCTCCCAACCCCCTGGACGGCAAGCGCGGCAAGCAGCGTTCGGTGCACAACACCTACTTCACGCTGCCCGTCGTGCTGCTGATGCTGAGCAACCATTATTCGTTCACGTACAACCATCCCAATGCGTGGATCATCATGGTGCTGTTCATCTTCGCCGGCGCCCTGATCCGCCAGTACTTCGTGCTGCTGCACGCAGGCACCAACAACCTGGCCTACCCCGTCGCCGGCGTCATCCTGCTGCTGATCGTGGGCTGGGTGGCTGCTCCTGCCAGCGTGAAGGCCACGGCCCAGAACGCTGCCGTGTCCGCGGATGACTCGGCTTCCAAGATCAGCCTGGCGCGAGTCCAGGAAATCATGGACGCCCGCTGTATCCAGTGTCACGCCGCCAAGCCAAGCGCACAGTTCGGTTTCCCTTCGGCTCCTGCCGGCATGCTGCTGGACACCAAGGAAAACACACTGCTGCACGCGGCACAGGTCAAGAACGTGGTGGGCTCCCACTACATGCCGCTGGGCAACATGACCCAGATGACCGAAGAAGAACGGGCTGACATCGCCGCCTGGAGCGGCAAGGCCGACTAAACCGTCCTGCACGGCCGCGGCAGCGCAAACGCGCGGCGCCGCACTCGCCAGAACCCGGCATGGGAACCATGCCGGGTTTTTTCTTGCCCGCGCTCAGTCCACGCACAGGTAGGAGCGCGTCACGCCCGAGGCCACCGTGTATTCGGCGATGCGCAAAGGCAGGTAGCCGCTCGGGCAGCTGCACTGCCCCGTCATGGGATTGACCTGCACCTGGGCGTGCTGGGCTGGACAAGGCGTATGGGAATGAGTCATGAACGCCCCGCCTCCAGCCGAAGCCAAGGGCCGCCAATAGCCCTGCCGGCAGGTCAGAAGGCCCGGCGATTCGATGCGCCGCACGATGGCGGCCTCCTGGGAACAGGCGGAATAGGTATACGCGCTTCCCCCCAGGACCAGGGCGCCCTGCGTCTGCAGATTGCCATGCGCCTGCACCTGGCCGCGGGCGCTCAGGTTTGCCTGGAAGTCCGGATCCCGTTCATCACGCAAACGCAGGTAGGAACTCATGTCCTTCCCTGCCAGGCCCGCATCACGGCCTCCAGAAGCCAGCACCGCCATCGTGCCCGCCGGCCAGGGCTGCGTGCCGGACAAGGGGTTGGGCCAATCGCCGGCCGGTCCTTGCAGGCGGGTCGACCGGTCGGGATGGACGACCAGGCCGTAGCCGCGCGTCTCCAGCAGCCATTGTCCGAGCGCGGCAGGCCGATGCGCCCAGTCCTGGCTGGCGAACAGAAGCAGCAAGGCGTCCAGCCGGCATGCGCCGGGGCATCCTCCTTGGGGCGTCAACTGGATCTGCAATCCGGGCCAATTGAGCGGCATCGACGACAGCCCCCTGGGCAGCCACCCTTGCGCCGCGAGCTCCGCCAAGCCGGGGCTCCAGGGGTCCGCGTATCCCGGCAACGCCGCCGCGCCGGCCAGCAGCTCGCTTGCATGCGCATCCATGTAGCGCTGCACGCCCTGCCTGACCTCCAACAGCCAGCCGGCCCAGTTCTGCAATTGCTGCTCCTGCAGATGCGCTTGCCATCGCTGCACCGCCCAGACGGAGACCAGTGCGCTGATGGCCAGCGTCAGCAGCAGTTCCAGCAGGGCCTGTCCGCTCTGGAGCCGCATGTTCAGCGCACCACCAGTACGAAGGTATTGCTGTCCCCGTGCGTGCAATTGGCCTGGGCGGCCAGGGCGTTGTAGGCCAGGGTGGCGGACTTGACCTCCTTGAGAGCGCCGCCCGCCTGTATGCTCATGCCCGCCGCCAGCCGCTGCATCATGGACAGCAATGCCGGGCAGGCGGCATGATTGACCTTGTCCAGCGTCACGGCGAAGGCCGAGCCCGACTCCCGCGTCTCGAGGCTGACCTGTCCGCCGCTGCCCAGGCCGTGCAGCACCTGCTGGCGATTGGCCGACACCGTCAAGGCGGAACCGGGCTGAATCTGCCGCGCCAGGGCCGCCGTGCTCATGCCCGCATAAGGCGCGCCGCCTTCATAGGGGGCATGGACCTGCGTCTGCACGATGAAGCGGCTGAGCTCTTCCCCCACCTTGGGCACGCGGCTTTCGATCAGGTAGGAACCGATGGCCGGCACAGCCAGAATGGCCACCAGCAAAATGATGGCGGTCACCACCGACACCTCCAGCAAGGAAAAACCGCGTTGGCGCTGAACAGGCATCGAACGAGGATACGAAGACATGGAACCTCCGGAATTCAGGAAAGCAAGGAAGAGGAACTGAAGAACAGCATCAAGGAACGGCGCAGCTCGTCCAGCACGGCATAGTGCCAAGCCAGCAGCCAGAGTCCGAAGAGGACCGCGGCCAGCAGGCAGAACCAGCGCAGCGCCAAGGCTTGCCGGGGCAGGCTCGAACGCAGGGTATCGCTGGCCTGGCGCGCACATAGCGACAGGGCGCGTTCCATGCCGTGAGCGCGGATCATGTCGGAAAGGAACCAGAGCAGCTCTCGATCCAGCAGGCCGGTGTCGAAAACAGCCTCGTCCCGATGCCCTGCCGCGATACGGCGCAGCATCAGGTCCAGGTGCCAGCGCATCCAGTCGCCGCTGCCCACGGCCAGGAGCTGGATTGCCGCGCGCAAAGGCAGGCTTGCGCCGGCGCCCGGCTGCAGGAGCACCGCCAGCAAGGACAAGAAGCGCAGGGCCGCCAGACGGCGCAAGACCAGGCCGGGACCCACGCGATCCATCGCGCGCCGCAGTCCGTGACTGCGGTTCTTCAACACGAGCCGAAGGCCCGCCGCACCCGCCACGGCCTGCACGGCGGCCCATGGCGCCGCCGTGCGCAGGCGCTGCGCCCAGGCGTACAGGCTTGCCGTGCGCGCTCCGAGAAACTCGGAAGGCAGGTCCATGAAGGCCTGCTGCAGGGCCGGAACTGTCAGCCAGGGAATGCAGGCCAGCAGGAAAACCGCCAGGAGCACCGCCATGACGGCGGGCCATAGCAGTTGCAGAACCTGCCCGCGCGCCCAGCCGACCAGAGACAGGTAGGAACTCAAGGCGGCAAGACCGTCCTGCACCCGGCCTGCAGCCTGTGCGGTGCGCAACACCAGAAGTTCATCCGGCCGCAAGCAATCCGCCCAGACCGCCTGCAAGTCCCCGCCGCTGCGCCGGTACACAGCCTGCCAATGCCGGCTCAGGCGGCCGCGATGATGTCTTGCGCCGTAGCGCAGGCTGTCTTGCACAAACAGGGAGTGCAGGGTGCGACGGCCCTGCTCCGCCTGCAGGACCCCGAGCAAGTACTGGAAATAAGCCTCGCGCCGCCGGATGAAACGCCATTGATCGAGCCGGAGGCGGCAGGCGCGCCAGGCCTGGACAAGCCGGCTGCTCGTCAATTCATTCATTGAAGCAGCTCCTGGACCCCGGCCGCGCGATGGCGACGGGCCTTCAGGCGCAAGCGCCAGGTTTCAAAAGCGCCGAAGCGGACTTCGATGTCGCGCAGGTCCAGCCTGCCCCTGTACGCCTGGCGCAATGCGGAATGGAGCACGGCGGGCAAGCCTGGGCCTGGTGCGCGCAAAGGCAGGCCCCGACGCATGCGCTCGTGCGCTTGAGGCAAGAGGTCCGGCTCCAGCAACTCCGCCACCACGGTACGGCCCTGATAGCCGTAATGCTCGGGCAGGCGCGATCCCGTGCATTGCGCGCATCCCGCCTTGTTGCGCCAGAGCAGCCCATCCATGGAGCCGGTTTCGCAGCCCCGCAGCGCCTCAAGGCTGGCGTGCGCCGCATCGTTCGGCGGACCGTCCAGCGCGCACCCCGGGCACAGGAGCGGCAGCAGGGCTTGATAGACCAGCAGCTTGAGCATGCCCGGCATGGCCAGAAACTCTCTGGGCACCCCGATGAAGCTCGAGGCCAGACGTTCCGGGATCTGCTCGGCCCCGGCGGCATGCACGGAGCTGTAGACGCTGACGCCCGAGGACGCCAGATCCATGAAAGCCTGCCCCGTCTCCCGGTCGCGTATCTCCCCCAGCAGGACATCCTGCATGGCTGAACGCTTCAGGGCGCGCAGCTTGCTGGCAAAGACCGAATGCGCGTCCTGGTCCAGGCTGCGGCTGAGCGAGCTCTGGATCGCGTTGGGGATCAGGTACTCCACCGGATCTTCGAGGGTGATGATCTTGCGCGTGGCCGGCACGCTGCGCACCAACGCCGCCAGAGACGTGGATTTGCCCGAACCGACGGTTCCGGCAAACAGGATGGCCCCGCCCTCGCAGGCCATGACGCGATTGAACTGCGCCACCTGTTCGGGCAGATAGCCCAGTTCCTCGAGCACCGGCAGCGGGCTGTCCTGGGGCGTGGACAGGAGCCTCAGACAGACGGCCGGGCCATGCAGGGCCGCCATGGAAGCCCAGCGCAAGGCGACGCTGCGGCCCCCGACCTGCCTGCGCAGGCTGGCCTGCTGCTCCTGACCCGGATCGAAGACGGCCCCATTGCCGCCCTGCGCATCCATCCAGACCAGTGCCAGCATGTCCGTCAGCAAGCGGGTGTCCAGCGCCTGGAAGGCGTCGGGGCACACCTGGCGGCCCGCCAGGGTGAAGTGCACATCGGAGCATGCGCGATCTTCGCGCAAACGCACATGGATGTCGCTGGCGCCTTGCTCCAGCGCCCAGCGCAACAGGCGCAGAAAAAGCTGCTCGAGCTCATTGCGGTCCGTACGCGCCGGCAGGCTCTGACGAAACCGGACGCCGTCGCGGCGCAATGCCAGCAACAGCGCCTCGCTGACCTTATACATGGGAGGATCGGCCAGCAGGTAGCCGCGTTCGCGCAGCAAGGCCAGCAATGCCTGCGCCTGGTCCGAGGCCGCCATATCGTCCACGGCCAGGATCACCGCGGCGCCGTCCCCGGTCACGATGGGCGCCAGACGGGCAGCCAGATGCTCCACGCCCAGCTCCGCCGCCAGGCTGCGCTGGGGCGCACAGGCTTCATGAAGCGCTTCAAGGCTGGACAGACTGGCAATGGCCTCCGCAAGCCGGGCCGCGCCCGGCCCGCGGTGCGCATTCCCGTCGGCCAAGTCAGCGCCGGGGTCGGCCTGTTCGCGCCGGCGCCTGCCGAACGCCCGCCAGGGATGCCGGCCCGCGCCGCGGCCGTGATGTTCAAGGTTCCAGGCAAAGCTCATGCTTTTGGTCTCCTTCCTGAAGTTCGATACAACGGCTGTTCAAGGAATGCAGCCGCATGCTTCGGTCGCGGTGCCGGCCTATGGGCCAGGGCTGGCCTTGCTGGTAAACCAGGGAACGCTCGCCCAGCCGGACCTCGGCCAGCAATTGCTTGTCGCGGCCATAGATGGCTTTGAGTTCGATGCCGCCGTCTACTGATCGCCCCTGGCTGGTCACGGACGCATCCCCTGGGCAGGAGCGGGGCGAGACATTCTGCCGGGCGCGCTCGGCGTCCATGCGCAACAGTTCATGGACCGTGATCAGCAGCGCCGTGTCGGACTGAGCCTGGGGAGGCCACAGCATGGGCAGGAGCCAGATCATAGCCGAGCACCTGCGCAGAATCAGAAGACGCCTCGTCGGCCCGCTCATAGACATAGCCCTCCAGGTTCAGGGTCAACACGCTGCTAGCCAGCGAGGCAATCGCCTGCTCCGCCACATGAAGCGTGATTTTTTCCCAGCGCAGGACCTGCGCCTGCGGCAATAACAAATACGCCGAGCGCAAGGGCGACTGGCTGCGCCAGGGCCGGCGCTGCACGCCCGGCGCATGTTCCACATGCGCAGCGCCGGGATCAAGGTCCAGCGCCTGCGGCGGCCCTATCGACATCTGCCCGAAGGCGCCCTGCACGGCCTGCAGTGCGCTGAACAGGTCGCGTTCGTTCTGTCGCTGCCCCCGCAGGCGGGCCGAATCCAGAGGCTGGCCATGATGCCTTGCCGCCACGCGCAGGCGGGCGCGGTCCAGGTCCAGGAACTGCAGGTCCGCCCGAGGACCGAGAATCTGCTCCAGACCCTGATTGCTTGCCTGCGGATCGTGACGCGCATACAGCGCCGCGCATTGCCAGGAACCATCGTTCGGCAGGCAATCGGCCTGCTGGAGCCGCCAGCCCGCCGCCTGATAAGGAAGACGCTCCAGAAGCCCCAGCAAAGACTGGAAGCCCGCGACGCCCGGCAGCCAGTGCCGTTGCCGAAAGTCCTGCATGAGCCCGTCGAGATCGGCCGCGGCCGCCTGAACGGCAGGCCGTTGCTGCCCCAGAATCCAGCCGGCAACGATCAGGACCAACGCAAGCACCGGCCCCAACAGAACAACGAACCGGCGCGAGCGTGGACCCGCTCCGGCATGCAGGCGACAGGATTCCTGTCTGCCCTGCTCCAGGTGCGCCCGCAGGTCTTCGGGCTGCGGCAGTTCCCGCAGTCCGGAAAAACGCCGCTTCATTTCCGCATGCACGGCATGGGCCTGCGCCGGATCGTCGAACAGGCAATCGGTGCCGCCGATGACGGCGCCGTCGTGGGCCGCCATCAGCCAGAAACGCCCCTGTTCAAGACGCCACAGCGCCAGCACGCAGCCGTCCGGATGCTGGCCGGCCACGCAGGCGGCGGCCGAGTAGAACGACACGGCGCGGCGACCGTTTGCGGCCGGGCTGGCCTCGCGCACGGACGCCAGCCCGGCGGAATCACGCAGGCAGGCTTCGTCGGCCAGGCCCGCGGCCAGCAGATCTCCGCCGGCCAGGCAATACCAGGCGCGAGGATGGCTGCGCAACAGGCGCCGCAGGCCCGGGCCCGAGGGACCGTCGACCAGGGCGAACCAATGCAGGCCGAAACAATAATCGACAAGCGGTTCGTGGCGGGTCATGTCAGCTCCCCTCCTCCAGATACGCCGTCAGCAGCAGCAGAGTGCGCACGGTCTGGCTGCGCACCTGCCGGCTGCCGCCCAGCAGCCAGGGCAGGTCCGGGCCGGCGCGGGTCTGTTCATCCTGGTCCAGGACGCGATCGTGCCCGGCGATCAGCCAGGTCTGGCCCGGCAGCACCGACACCTGCTGCATCAGGCTGTTGCCGTCTATGGTGACCTGCTGCAACTGCAAGGGATGGCTGCGGTCGCCGAAGCTGAGCGTGCGCAGCGGCTGGGCGACCGTGCTGTCGTAGGCGATGGTCAGGAGGATGCGCCCGTCGTCCTGGATGTCCGGCACCACGGTGAGCATGGCGCCCACGGCCTCTTCCTTCTGGCTGACGCTGACCGCGGGCAGCGACAATTGCGCTCCGGCGGACAAGGCCGCGGCCTCCACCTTGTCCACGTACGTGAAGCGCGTGCGCAGGGAATGACTGGCGGGACGCCGGTTCAAGGCGAAGATGGGGAAGCTCTGACGCCGGACCACCCTGGCCTGTTCGGCCAGGGCCTGGAGGAATCCCTCGGTGCCCGCCCAGGCGCCGCGCTCGCTGCGCCCCTGGAGAGTGACGGCAGCGGACAGGGTCTCCCCGGGGCTGCCCAGGCCCCACGCCAGCCCGGCCTTCTGAAACAGGAGGTTCCAGTCCAGCGCCATCTGCTGCTGGTCAGACAAGGACAGGCTGATTTCCTCGAATACCAGGCGCACCCGGCGCGCCAGCTGCCGATTCTCCAGGTCCAGATACCGGCCCACCGCCTCCAGCCGTTCGGGCGTATCGGTGACCACCAGCAAAGAGCTAGGGCCGGGCGCCGCCGCAACCGTTCCGGCGCGCGACAGAAAGGCCTCCACCCTCAGCCGCAGGGATTCCATCAGGGAAACGGGCGCGGCGGACAAGCGTGTCTGCCAGGCCTCCCCAGCTTGCCCCGAACCGCCGATGCCGGCCTGGGCATCCAGGTCCTGTTGCAGGATCCGCAATTGGAAATGACGGGTTTCGGTGCGGAAAAACTCGATCCGCCCCTGGCGATAGCGCCAGTTGACGCCATAGGCCGCGCAGAGATGATCCAGCAGATCCGCAAGCGTGCGCTGTTCCAGATGCAGGCGGCCCCGCTCCGTGTGGGTGCGATCCGCCGCCGGCACGGCGCCGGCCAGGCGCGGCAGGAAATCGGCGGCGGGCAGAAGCGCTTCCGGACTGACGAAGACCGGCAGGCCCGACAAGTGGGCGATGCGCTGGGCCAGTTGATCCAGGCCAGGCAACGGTTCGGCCAGCGCCAAGGTGACCTTGCGGGCGGCGCGCAACACTGTGGGCAGCGATTTGTCCCGCCCCAGCGGAACGGCGGAACCGGCCACCCAGGGTCTGTCCACCGACTGCCGGCGGCGCCGCTGCTCGGCGTCATTGCCCTCCCGGAAACGCTCCTGGTGCTGCTGAACCTGCTCCTGCGCCGCCTGATGGCGCCGGCCCACCTCCCTGCCTTGCTGCGCCAGGCTGCATCCTGCGAGCAGACCGGCGACAAGTATGAACCAGGACTTCATGAGCGCTCTCCGGACGCCAGGCTGCGGTCGCATGCCTGCGACCAGGCCACCACGCGCAGAACCTGATTGGAATAGAAGCACGGCTGCGCCGGATAGGCGGTCAGCTCGGTGCCATGCAGCAACTGCTGCACCGCGGTTTTGAAGTCCCCCTGGAAGCGGGCCGGCGCGCTG
This sequence comes from Pseudomonadota bacterium, assembly GCA_023425645.1. Taxonomy (GTDB): domain Bacteria; phylum Pseudomonadota; class Gammaproteobacteria; order Burkholderiales; family Burkholderiaceae_B; genus Alcaligenes. The sequence goes on along the minus strand of JAFACG010000009.1, from coordinate 220,523 downwards.
ACCGGCAGATCCACATCCAGGTCCCAGTGGTCCGGCTGGAACACCCAGCCCGCCAGCCCGGCCCAGCGCGCCAGCGCCTGGCGCAGCGTCTGGTCCTCCGGGCGGATATCGTAGGAAGGCGAAAGCGCCGGGACCGCAGCCGGCACAGCCGGCTGCTCCTGCAATGCAGCGGCGGCCCGGACGACCAACGGTGCGGCAGGCTGGACCGCAGCCCCCGGCGCTGCGGCAAGCGTGGATGGCGGCGGCTCGCCGGCGGGCCGATCCGCGTGCCGGCTGGCCCGCGCCTGCCCGTGGCCGGCGCGAAACAGCAGTTCCGGCCATACGCCCTGGGAAAGGTGAAACTGGCCCACGGGCGTCAGGACCAGCGCCTGCTCCCGCCCCGCGCGTCGCCCGAACACGGCCGGCACAATCTGGCCCGGCGCGAAGTGCAACCAGGTGCGCACGCCATTGTCGAAGACCTGCAAGGGACCGACACGGGGTTCGCCCGACAGGCTCCAGTCGAAATTAAAGGCCTGCGCCTCGGGTTCGGGCGCAAATGCGCCCGGGCCCTGTCCGGCCAGACAGGCGGACAGGCCGGGAAGGATCAGGCAGGCACAGGCAAGCCGAAGAAAAGACAGCATGGCGCACATCCAAAGAAAAAGCTCCATACCCCTTGTGGGGCATGGAGCTCATCTTCGGTCAGGCCTGGGCCCAGCGCCAGATCGGCTTGTACGAATGGATGAATCAGCGTCCTTTCTGGGCCACCAGACGATTGGCTTCGGTGGCGGCCGTGCGCAGCGCCGTCATGGCCGGCTGCTTGCCGTCCAGGGCGCTTTCCAGGCTCTGGTTGAACACGGTGCGAATCTGGCGGTAATTGCGGAAATTGCCTTTGGCGGTGCCCGAGGAGCCGCTGCCGTAGGCGCCCACCAGGTGCTGCCAGTCGCCCTTGCCGCTGTAGTAGTCGCTGCCGGTGGCGTTGAAGGCCTCGCGGCTGACGGGCAGGAAGCCGGTCTGCTGGTACCAGCGTGCAGCGTTCTCGGGCTGGGCCAGCCAGCTGACGAAACGCGCGGCGGCCTGGTTCTGGTCGGCCGGATGCCCCTTGGTCGCCCACAGGGCCGAGCCGGTCACGAAAGGCTTGCCGGGAGTCTGGGTGACTTCAGGGTAGTAAGGCAGGCCGGTCACCGCGTACTTCAGGCCGCGAGTGGCGCTGTATTCGCCGATATGTCCCGAATTCGAGAACATGACGGCGCACTCGCCCTTGGCGAAACGCTGGGGCGACTGAGGCAGCATGTCGGGCTTGACCATCAGCTCGGACTTGACCCAGCTGACCATCATGGACAGGTGGCGGATGTACAGGACGTCGAAATCGAAGCCCACCTTGCCCTTGACCTTGGGCCCGGGGGCCAGGCCATAGATCTGGTTGTTCACCGCCGCCAGATTCTCCAGGTTGATGGAGACGGACTGGTCGGACGTCAGGGGGCAGCGGCGCGAGCCGTTGTTGGCCAGCTGCACCAGCTGGCCTTGCAGGTCCAGCCAGACGCGGCTTGGAACGGCCGGTTCCAGCTTGGCTTTCTGGAAGGCGTCCAGGTTGTAGTACATGACGGGGATCTCCGCCATGTAGGGGAAGCCCTGCAACTGGCCGCGGCCGTTGCGCACGAAGGAGTTGGAGGCCAGGAACCAGGACACGTTGCCCAGGTTCTCCTTGGCGAGCAGCGTATGCATGGGCAGGATGTAGGAGCGGTCCGCCACTTCGTCCAGGCCAGACATCTCGCCCAGCTGAACCAGATTGGGCAGTTGCGCGCCGGATGCGGCCTGCAGGGCCTGGTCCAGGGCGGCATCCGAGTCGTGCGCCTTGACCTCGACTTTGACGTCCTTCTGGCTGCGATTGAAATCTCTGACCAGTTTCTCGAATTCGGCCTGGTTGTGGGGGTTCAGGGAAGTCCAGACCTGGATGTCCACCGCAGCCAGGGCAGCGGAACCATACAAAAGCGCGGCGGAGCCGCACGCCGCCGTCGCCAGTGCCTGCACGCACCGCTTCAGCGCTAATCCGCGTAGATTCTTCATAAATCCTTTAGCGTAAAAAAGGAAATTCGGGTTCGGGCTGACGGCCGCCCATCAGGTCGGCCAGGGCCCGGCCGGAGCCGACCCCCATCGTCCATCCCAACGTGCCGTGCCCGGTATTCAGATACAGGTTCGATATACGGGTGCGGCCGATCAGCGGAACATTTGAAGGCGTGGCGGGACGCAGTCCCGACCAGAAATGAACATTATCAAAATCCAGGGCGCTTGGGAACAATTCCGCCACTTGCGCCAGCATGGATGTGCAACGCTTTGTGTTCAAGCTGCGGGAGTAGCCCGAAAGCTCGGCCGTGCCGGCCATGCGCAAGCTGTCGCCCAGGCGCGAATAGACGATCTTCTGGTCCTTGTCGGTCAGGCTGACCGTAGGCACGGCCTCGGGCACGAGCACCGGGATGGTGACCGAATAACCCTTGGCCGGATAGACCGGGCATGCAATGCCCAGGGGCTCGAGCAATTCGGGGCTGAAACTGCCCATGGCGACCACGAAGGCGTCGGCCTGCAAGGATTCGAAGCTGCCGTCGGGCGCGATGATCTCCACCCCGCTCACCTTGCCCTGCTCGGTCTGCAGGCGGTTGATCAGGGTGGAGAAGCGGAACTGCACGCCCGCCTTTTCGGCCATGGCCGCCAGGCCGCAGGCGAACTGATTGGCGTCCCCGGACTCATCGTCCTTGGTGTAGTCCCCGCCCACGATCAGATGGCGCGCCGCCGCTAACGCGGGCTCGACCTGCACCAGTTCGTCCACGCTCATCACGCGCCGATCCACGCCCATGTCGCGCATCAGGTCCGCCATCTGCAGGGAATCGTCCAGGCTGGCGGCGTCGCGGTAGAAGGTGATGATGCCTTTTTCCTGATGGCGATAATCGAAGTCCAGCGAAGGCCGCATCTGCTTGAGCGTGCGGCGGCTGTACTCGGCCAGACCCACCAGGGCGCGCACATTGGGCGCCAGCCGCGAAGGCAGGCATTCCCGCAGGAACGCCAGGCACCAGCGCCACTGGCGCATGTCCAGGCGCGGCCGGAACAGCAGCGGCGCATTGTCATCCAGCAGCCACTTGAGCAGCTTCAGCGGCATCTGCGGATTGGCCCAGGGCTCGGCGTAGGAGACCGATATCTGCCCGCCATTGGCACGGGACGTTTCCTGGGCCGGCCCGTTGCGCCTGTCCACCACCACGACCTCGTGCCCGTCCTGGCTCAACCACCATGCCGTCGAAATTCCGATGATGCCGCTGCCCAGTACTGCTACTTTCATGTCTACTATCCGTTTCTGCGTGGAAGTCGGCGTCGCTTACTTGACGTCGGCCAAAGAGGTGAAGGCGTCCGCGAAATAGGCGTCCGGATTCAGGCCGGCCTGCTCGACGAAGTCGCGGCGCGCGCTCTCGACCATGGCCGGAGCGCCGCAGGCATACACCTGCCAGCCCGACAGGTCGGGCAGGTCCTGCAGCACGGCCATGTGCACAAAGCCCGTGCGCCCGGTCCAGCCGTCTTCGGGCCTGGCATCCGACACCACGGGGATGTAGCGCAGGTTGGGCATGTCCGCCGCCCACTGCTCGGCCAGCTCGGACTGATAGAGGTCGCCCGGACGACGACCGCCCCAGTACAAGGCGATCTCGCGCCGGCTGCCCGTCTGGCGCAGGCGCTCGATCAGGGCCTTGATGGGGGCGAAACCGGTGCCGCTGGCCAGGAACACCATGGGCGCATCGCTGTCCTCGCGCAGGAAGAAAGAGCCCAGCGGCGCTTCCACGCGCAGGATCTCGCGCTCTTTCATGGCCGTGGCGCCGGCGCCGAAGACGTGGTCGGTGAACAGCCCGCCGGGCATGTGGCGGATGTGCAGCTCAACCTGGTTGTCCTCGCGCGGCGGCGTGGCCATGGAATAGCTGCGGCGGCTGCCGTCCTTCAGGATGAATTCCAGGTATTGGCCGGGGTAGTAGCGGAAAGGCTCGGAGGTCGGCATCTGCAGGCGCACGATCATGACGTCCTCGCGCACCTTCTCCAGCCCGGCCACGCGCGAAGGCATCTTGCGGATCTGGATGTCCGAAGCCATGCGGATCTCGTGCGATTCGATCACCATGTCCGTGGCCGGCTTGGCCTGGCAGAACAGGGTATAGCCCGCCGCCCGGTCCTCGTCGCTGAGCAGTTGCTCGGGTGCGCGGCCGGCATCGTAGTCGCCCTCCAGCACTTTGCCCTTGCAGGACGAACAGGTGCCGTTGCGGCAGCTGTACGGCAGGACGATGCCCGCGTTCAGGGCGCCATCCAGCACGGATTGCCCGGGCTGGACCTCGAAACTGTGCCCACTGGGCTGTACCGTGATCTTGAAACTCATATCCAATACTCGAAAAAAAGAAGCAAGCCGGCCGGGGCACACAGCCTCGGCTGGCGGCAAAAAAACACCCCCACGCTGCGCCTTCGGCTTGCTGCCCCCGAGGGGGCGCTTTTGCCTTGGGTGATGCGGCATTCCGACGGCCCGGCGGCAAAACCTTACTGTACCTGCGGACGGTGAAGCACAGGATCGCTGAGCTTGACGCCCAGCTGCTTGCCTTTGCGGGCCCGCTTGCCCAGGTATTCGGCCAGGGCGTCCAGGTCCATGTGCACGGTGGACTCGCGCTTGCGATAGATGCCCGACACGGCCAGGCCGTCCTCGCCGACGGCCACCCATTGCACCAGGCTGTCTCCCTCGTCCAGGCCCATCAGGATGGTGCCGCGGCCGCCCTTCTCCAGCACTTTCAGTTCATTGATGTCCACCACCAGGAAGCGGCCCTTGGCGCTGAGCAGGCCCACGTACTGATCGTCCGGCCGCAAGGCGAGCGGCTTGAGCAGCGACTTGCCCGCCTCGACGGTGACGAACTGCTTGCCGGCCCGCTGACGGGTATTCATGTCCGCGTGGCTGGCGATGAAGCCATAGCCGTCCGAGGCCGCCAGCACGTAGCGCTGGTCGCCGGGCGCGGCCATCATGTGCTCGATCGGCGCCGCCGGGCTGACCTCGATCATGGAGGTGATGGGCTGGCCGTCGCCGCGCGCCGACGGCAGGCTGGAGACCGGCACAGTATAGACCCGGCCGTCGCGCCCCAGGGCCACCAGGTCCGTGGTGCTGCGGCATTCCAGGGCGTCGTACAGCCTGTCGCCGGTCTTGAAGGTGAACTGGGAGGCATCGTGCCCGTGCCCCTGGCGGCAGCGCAGCCAGCCCTTGTGGGAGATGATGACGGTGACGGGCTCGTCCACCACCTTGGTCTCCAGCACGGCCCGCTCGGCCGCCTCGATCAGGGTGCGGCGCTCGTCGCCGTAGGTCTTGGCGTCGGCTTCGATCTCGCGGATCATCAGGCGCTTGAAGGCCTTGGGATTGTCCAACAGTTCCTGCAGGCCGGCCTGCTCCTTGCGGCGCTCATCCAATTCCTTTTCGATCTTGAATCCTTCCAGGCGGGCCAGCTGGCGCAGGCGCATCTCCAGGATGTCGTCCGCCTGGCGCTCGCTCAGCTCGAAGCGCTCCATCAGCGCGGCGCGCGGTTCGTCGGATTCGCGTATGGTCTGGATGACCTCGTCCACGTTCAGATAGACCACCATGCGCCCTTCCAGCACATGGATGCGGTCGGAGACCTTGTCCAGGCGGAAACGCGTGCGGCGCTCCATGGTCAGCCGGCGGAACTCCAGCCAGTTGCCCAGGATCTGGCGCAAGGAGCGCTGGCCGGGCCGGCCGTCCACGTCGATGCACACCAGGTTGATGGACACGCTGCCTTCCAGGCTGGTCTGGGCCAGCAGCGTATTGACGAATTCGTCACGATCGATGGTGCGCGACTTGGGTTCGAACACCAGGCGCACCGCAGCCTGCTTGCCTGATTCATCGCGCACCGTATCCAGCAGGTTGAGCATCAGGGCCTTGGTCTGCTGCTGTTCGGCCGTCAGCGATTTCTTGCCGTTCTTGACCTTGGGATTGGTGCGCTCCTCGATTTCCTCGAGGATCCTCTGGGCCGAGGTGCCCGGGGGCAGTTCGGTGACCACCAGCTGCCACTGGCCGCGCGCCAGGTCCTCGAAGACCCAGCGGGCGCGCGCCTTGACCGTGCCGCGGCCTTGCGTATAGATGGCCGCGATGTCCGAGGCCGGCGAGATGATCTGGCCGCCCCCGGCGAAGTCGGGCCCCGGCACCAGCTGGTACAGGTCCTGGTCGCTGAGCTTGGGATCGCGCAGCAGGGCCACGCAGGCCTGGGCGATCTCGCGCAGATTATGCGAGGGAATCTCGGTGGCCATACCCACGGCGATGCCCGAGGCGCCGTTCAACAGCATGATGGGCAGGCGCGCGGGCAGCGCCACGGGCTCTTTCTGGCTGCCGTCGTAGTTGGGCACGAAATCCACCGTGCCCTCGTCCAGCTCGTCCAGCAGCAGGCGCGAAAACGGGGTCAGGCGCGCTTCCGTGTAACGCATGGCGGCGGCATTGTCGCCGTCGCGCGAGCCGAAGTTGCCCTGGCCATCCACCAGCGGGTAGCGCAGCACGAAGTCCTGCGCCATGCGCACCATGGCGTCATAGGCGGCCTGGTCGCCGTGAGGGTGGTACTTGCCCAGCACGTCCCCGACCACGCGGGCGGACTTCACGGGCTTGGCGTTCGGGCCCAGCCCCATGGCGTCCATGGCGTACAGGATGCGGCGCTGCACGGGTTTTTGCCCGTCGGTCAGGTCGGGCAGCGCGCGGCCGCGCACCACCGATACGGCGTAATCCAGGTAGGCCTGCTCGGCATACGTGGCCAGCGTGATGTGATCGTCCGATCCCGCCGGCTCAAAATCCAATTGATTGCTTTCCATAAATAACTCTTTGCCCCGGCTCAAACATCAATTTCGGCCAGATTGCCTTTTTCTTCCAGCCAGGCGCGCCGCTGGGACGCCTCGCCCTTGCCCATCAGCATGGTGAACATGGCCTGCGTGCCCGGCAGCCCGTCCGCGCCCCAGCTGACCGGCAGCAGGCGGCGGGTGTCCGGATTCATGGTGGTGTCCCAGAGCTGTTCGGCGCTCATCTCGCCCAGGCCCTTGAAGCGGCTGATGCTCAGCGACTCCACGCGGATCGCCTCGTTGCGCAGCTTCTCCAGGGTGGCGTCCAGTTCACCCTGGTCCAGGCAGTAGATCTTGCGGGCGGCGCGCTTGCCGGCCGCGGGCACGTCCACGCGGAACAGCGGCGGACGCGCCACGTAGACGTGGCCGGCCTCGATCAGCTTGGGGAAATGGCGGTAGAACAGAGTCAGCAGCAGCACCTGGATGTGGGAGCCGTCCACGTCGGCATCCGACAGGATGCAGATGCGGCCGTAGCGCAGGCCCGAGAGGTCCGGATCGGAATCCGCATCGTGCGGGTCCACGCCGATCGCGACCGAAATGTCGTGGATCTCCTGGTTGGCGAACAGGCGGTCGCGCTCCACTTCCCAGGCATTGAGCACCTTGCCGCGCAGCGGCAGGATGGCCTGGAATTCCTTGTCCCGGCCCATCTTGGCCGAGCCGCCGGCCGAATCGCCCTCCACCAGGAAGAGTTCGGAGCGCTCCAGGTCGTGCGATTCGCAATCGGTGAGCTTGCCGGGCAGCACCGCCACCCCCGAGCTCTTGCGCTTTTCCACTTTCTGGGCCGAGCGGGTGCGCGCCTGGGCCTGGCGTATGGCCACCTCGGCCAGCTTGCGGCCCTGGTCCACGTGGGCGTGCAAGTGCAGCTCCAGGGCGTTGCGCACATAGCCGCCCACCAGGCGCACCGCATCCCGGCTGTTCAGTTTTTCCTTGATCTGCCCCTGGAACTGGGGATCGAGCACTTTGGCCGACAATACGAAACTGGCGCGGGCGAACACGTCCTCGGGCAGCAGCTTCACGCCCTTGGGGATCAGGCTGTGCAGTTCGGCGAAGCTGCGCACAGCCTGATAGAGGCCGTCGCGCAGGCCCGCTTCATGCGTGCCCCCGGCACTGGTGGGAATCAGGTTGACGTAGGATTCGCGCACGATGTTGCCGTCCAGCGTCCAGGTCACCACCCAGTGCGCCCCCTCGCCCGGCGAGAAATTGTCGTCGTCCTGGGGCGCGTACTGGCGGCCTTCGAACAGGGGCACCAGCAATTCGGTATCGCCCAGCTCCTCCTGCAGGTAGCCGCGCAGGCCGTCCTGGTAGCACCATTGCTGCTGCTGGCCGGTTTTCTGGTTGACCAGCTGCACGGTGACCCCGCCCAGCAGCACAGCCTTGCTGCGCAGGATGTGCGCAAGCTGGCCCATGGGGATCTGTGCGGAATCGAAATACTGGGGATCGGGCCAGATGCGCACGCGCGTGCCTGATTTTCGCTTGCCCACGGAGCCCACCACGGTCAGGGGCCGTTCGACCTCGCCGCCAGAGAAAATGATTTCATGCGCCTGGGCGTCGCGCCAGACCAGCACTTCCAGACGGCGCGAGAGCGCGTTGGTGACCGACACCCCCACCCCGTGCAGGCCGCCCGAGAAGGCATAGGCGCCGCCGTCGGCCTTGTCGAACTTGCCGCCGGCGTGCAGGCGGGTGAAGACCAACTCCACCACCGGCGCCTGCTCGTCCGGATGCAGGCCGACCGGAATGCCGCGCCCGTCGTCCTCGACCTCGATGCCGCCGTCCTCCAGCACCGTGACCGTCAGGGTGCGGGCGAAACCGGCCAATGCCTCGTCGGCCGCGTTGTCGATGACTTCCTGCAGGATGTGCAGGGGATTGTCGGTTCGGGTGTACATGCCCGGGCGCTGGCGGACCGGTTCCAGCCCCTTGAGCACCCGGATGGAGGATTCGTCGTAGCGTGTGGTAGACAACTTGATTCCCGGAAGATCGATCAGAAAAACGGTATTTTACGGGGGGATGGGCCAGGGGGGAAACGCTTTGTCGGCGCGCGCCCCGCCGCTGCCGGGCCATTATCGGCAAAGAGCAATGCCATCCTGTCAAAAATTGGCAACAAGAGCGTCGCAATTCACCGTAGAATACATTGTGCTCAGGCCTCGCCACACGTATAGTTTTTGGTCATCCTTTCTTCTTTTTTGTATCTTGCCATGAGCGATTCCATCAAACATGTAACGGACGCCTCCTTCGAGAACGACGTCCTCAAAGCAGAACTGCCCGTTCTGGTCGACTACTGGGCCGCCTGGTGCGGTCCCTGCAAAATGATCGCCCCCCTGCTGGACGACGCTGCCGAACAGTACAAAGGCCGTGTTATCATTGCCAAGCTCAATGTCGATGAAAATCCCGATACCCCCGCAAAATTCGGTATTCGCGGAATTCCCACGCTCATGCTGTTCAAAGACGGCAAAGTGGCCGAAACCAAAGTCGGGGCACTTTCCAAGTCGCAACTCAGCGCGTTTCTCGACAGCTCCCTGTAATCCTTCTGATTAACCGCACGCGGGCCCGCCGCTGGCCCGCGGTCTGCTGCTGAAATCCCTTCCCCTCTCATGCACCTCAACGAATTAAAAGCTCTGCACGTCTCGCAGCTGCTAGAAATGGCTGCCACTCTGGAAATCGACAACGCGAACCGCTTGCGCAAGCAAGAGCTCATGTTCGCCATCATGAAAAAGCACGCCAAGAAAGGCGAGCAGATTTTCGGAGACGGGGTGCTGGAAGTATTGCCGGACGGTTTCGGCTTCCTGCGTTCGCCGGAGACCTCCTACCTGGCCAGCACGGACGACATCTACATCTCCCCGTCGCAGATCCGCCGCTTCAACCTGCACACCGGCGACTCCATCGAAGGCGAGGTGCGCACGCCCAAGGACGGCGAGCGCTACTTCGCGCTGGTCAAGGTGGACAAGGTCAACGGCATGCAGCCCGAGGCCATCAAGCATCGCATCATGTTTGAGAACCTCACGCCGCTGCATCCGGACCAGCCCATGCGCCTGGAGCGCGACATCAAGAGCGAGGAGAACATCACCGGCCGCATCCTGGACATCTTCGCCCCCATCGGCAAGGGCCAGCGCGCCCTGATCGTGGCCAGCCCCAAGTCGGGCAAGACGGTGATGATGCAGCACATGGCCCACGCCATCACCACCAACTACCCCGAGGCAACCATGATCGTCCTGCTGGTGGACGAGCGCCCCGAGGAAGTGACCGAGATGCAGCGCACCGTGCGCGGCGAAGTGGTGGCCTCCACCTTCGACGAGCCGGCCACGCGCCACGTCCAGGTGGCCGAGATGGTCATCGAAAAAGCCAAGCGCCTGGTCGAACTGAAAAAGGACGTGGTGATCCTGCTGGACTCCATCACCCGCCTGGCCCGCGCTTACAACACCGTGGTGCCCGCCTCCGGCAAGGTCCTGACCGGCGGCGTGGACGCCAACGCCCTGCAGCGGCCCAAGCGCTTCTTCGGCGCGGCCCGCAACCTGGAAGAAGGCGGCTCCCTGACCATCATCGGCACCGCGCTGATCGAAACCGGCAGCCGCATGGATGAAGTCATCTACGAAGAATTCAAAGGCACCGGCAACTCCGAAATCCATCTGGAGCGTCGCCTGGCCGAAAAACGCATTTACCCTGCCATCAACCTGAACAAATCAGGTACCCGTCGCGAAGAACTGCTGATCAAGCCGGACCTTCTACAAAAGGTCTGGGTGCTACGCAAATTCATCCACGGCATGGATGAAATCGAAGCCATGGAATTTATCCTGGACAAGATCCGGGCTACAAAGACCAACTCCGAATTCTTCGACATGATGAAGAAGTAAATCGAACATCCGCAAGCCTCTCCATCCGAGAGGCTTGCTTGCGATGGACGTATGACCTTGGTGCATTCCCGTGCACCCTATCTTTCAATCTGCTGAGTTCTAATCCAACCCTCAGTCTTGCAAACAGAGTTCGCTTGCAATGAAACTTATCTCATTAGAACAGTTCCTCGCCAAGGTCCAAGCCCGTGACCCGCATCAGCCTGAATTCATGCAGGCCGTACGCGAAGTCATGACCAGCCTGTGGCCCTTCATCGAGAAGAACCCCCAGTACGCCGATCACGGCCTGCTCGAGCGCCTGGTCGAACCTGAACGCGCCATCCAGTTCCGCATCTCCTGGGTGGACGACCGCGGCCAGGTCCAGGTCAATCGCGGCTTCCGTATCCAGCACAACAACGCCATCGGTCCCTTCAAGGGCGGCATGCGCTTCCACCCCTCGGTGAATCTGTCCATCCTGAAGTTCCTGGCCTTCGAGCAGACCTTCAAGAACGCCCTGACCACCCTACCCATGGGCGGCGGCAAAGGCGGCTCCGACTTCGATCCCAAGGGCAAGTCCGACGGCGAAGTGATGCGCTTCTGCCAGGCTCTGATCACCGAACTGTACCGTCACCTGGGTCCTGACACCGACGTGCCCGCGGGCGACATCGGCGTGGGCGCGCGCGAAGTGGGCTTCATGGCCGGCATGATGAAAAAGCTGTCCAACAGCGCTGCCTGCGTGTTCACCGGCAAGGACCTGACCTTCGGCGGCAGCCTGATCCGTCCCGAAGCCACGGGCTACGGCACGGTGTATTTCGCCGAAGAAATGCTCAAGCGCAAGGGCCAGTCCATCGAAGGCCTGACCGTATCCGTTTCCGGCTCCGGCAACGTGGCTCAATACGCCATCGAGAAGTGCATGCACCTGGGCGCCAAGGTCGTGACCGTGTCCGACTCCCATGGCTGCGTGGTGGACCTGGACGGCTTCACGCCTGAAAAACTGGCTGTCCTGATGCACGTCAAGAACGGCCAGCGCGGCCGCGTGAAGGAATACGCCGACCAGCTGGGCCTGCGCTACGAAGAAGGCAAGCGCCCATGGCACGTGCCGGTCGACGTCGCCCTGCCCTGCGCCACCCAGAACGAACTGGATCGCGCCGACGCCGAGACCCTGGTCAAGAACGGCGTGCGCTGCGTGGCCGAAGGCGCCAACATGCCCAGCACCCTCGAGGCGGTGGATGCCTTCATCCATGCCAAGATCCTGTATGCTCCCGGCAAAGCCAGCAATGCCGGCGGCGTAGCCGTCTCCGGCCTGGAAATGAGCCAGAACGCCCAGCGTCTGAACTGGACCCGCGAACAAGTCGACACCAAGCTGCACTCCATTATGCGCGACATCCACGAGAATTGCGTGAACTATGGTCAAGAAAGCGATTTCGTCAACTACGTCAATGGCGCCAATATCGCCGGCTTCGTCAAAGTGGCCACCGCGATGCATCATCAAGGTGTTTATTAAATTCTGCGCCTTGCTCAGTAGTAAAAAGACCGCCCACGAGGCGGTCTTTTTTTGCACCGTCACAAGCATCCGTCAAACGAACCGGCCAATGAAACAAATAGGCTGTTCGACAGCAGAGCGGCTCCATGTGAACACGCCGTTCAAGGCTTTAGAGGGGCAGCCTGGGCTGACGGCTTGCCCTTCTAAAGCCTTGAACGGCTCACAACGACCGCTGTATCGACCACCCCATATACATGGAACCATCGCATCTCAGAGAGTTGAATCCATGCACGGCCGCTTTAACCAACCAAGTCAGGTCAAGGCCGTAAAATCTCCCCCGGCACGGCGTAATACGGACCCGCCAGCCGGGCCAGGGGCCGGTAGGCCTGCATGTCCACCCGGCCATCGGCATCCAGCAGGGCTTGGTCCACGTGGAAGGCCAGCACCTCCAGGATATGCAGCTGATTGATGCCCCGGCCCAGGTCGACCACCTGGTCCAGGCGGCACTCCATCTGCACCGCCGCTCCGTCCAGGCGTGGCACGCGCACGTGTTGACCGGGCGACAGGGCCAGCCCCAGCTCCAGGGCCTCGCTGTGACCCGGCGGACGCTCGGCGGCGCTGGCGTGCACCGCCGCCAGATCCGACTGTCGGCATAGCTGCACCACGCATTCGCCATTGGCTTGCAGATTGCGGGCCGTGTCCTTCAGGCCGCCCTGCTCGGTGCGATTGATGTTGATGGCCAGCATGGGCGGACTATGGGCCACGTAGTTGAACGAGCTGAACGGCGCCAGGTTCACGCTGCCCGACGCCTCCAGCGTGCAGACCCAGGCAATGGGGCGCGGCACGACCAGGGACGTCAGCAGGCGATAGGCCAGGGTGTCGTCCATGTCCGCGCAGGGCAGGCTGCGATAGGAAACCGATGCGTCCATGGCAGGCCTAGATGAACAACTGGATGGTGGGCAGGTAGCCATCCACGCTCAGCAGGTCCACGCGCTTTTCCACGATCTCCCAGCCCTGCCCGCGTTCGCGCAACCGGTACGAAGCCGTGGCAGGCAGCACCTCGGTCCTCTGCTTCTGGAACTCCGAATAGATCAGATTGGTGCGGACCGTGTAGCAGCCCTGCCCGTCCGGCTGCTCCGACTGGAGCCGGGGAGACTGGATCACGCGCAGGCCCCGCACGCCCGGCTGCAGCGAAAAAGCGCGGTGATGCGACAGCCTGTCGATACGCAGACGCATCAACATGCGGTTTTCCAGGGCGATGCACATGCGGCCCTGCGGGCTTTGCTGGCCTGATTCGCCGGGAATCCAGTACAGGCCGTCCGGCGCAAACAGCTCGTACCACTCGTCAAATCGCCCCTGGTCCAGCAAGGCGTTTTCCTGCCACACGAATTCCTGCAGACTGCGCTGCCTGTCCATGCTCATCATTCCTGCTCCTGCCGCGCCATGCCCTGTTGCCAGGCGCGGTACTGGTTGCGTATCACCCGTTCATTGTTGGCGTCGTCGAAGGTGCCGCCTTCCTGCGCCAGCTCCTGCTCGTCGTACTGGCGCAGCAAGTTGACCCAGGGATTGCCCTGCGCCTTCAGGCTGGCCTGCTGGCTCTCGAACAAATGCACGTCATCGTGCGCCACCACGCTCATGGGCGAATACACCAGACGGCTGTAGGTCAGGCCGCGATCGAGCATCTCGCGCGGCGCGCCCTTGGGCTGGAAGACCCAGACCTCCAGCAAAGTGCGGTCCACTGCCAGCGGACGCAGCACGCGGATGATCTGCGGCGACCCCTTGGCGGCCATGCTCGGATAGAACACCACATTCTGCGGATTGAACCCCAGCACGCGCGCGGCTTTTTCCTCGCCCCAGGCCTCCCGCATCATGGCCTCGTAGCCGGGGATGCCGGAATAGTCGGTATGGATGCTGAACTTGGTGCCCAGAATGCTGTGGCCGTTGGGAAAGGTCTGCACGCCCATGCGCGAATAAAAGTCGTAACCCGAGCCGAACGGCAGCAATTGCTCCAGCGCCGTGGGATCTTCGTCCTTGAAGACCTCGCCCACCTTGGCGGCCGAACTGGAGGCCGACTCATGCGTGGAGATCGGATGGACCGTGTCGTTGATGTTCTCCAGGTACATCTTCCAGTTGCAATGGATCACGGTGCGGATGGATCCGCCCGCCACCTGCAGCTCGCCCTGGGGCGAACGGTCGGCCATATTGTCCAGCGCCTGGAGCACCTCGCCGAAGTACTCCTTCAGGCTCGGCCCCTGCTCGCTCAGGCGCGCAAAGACAAAGCCGCGGTAGCTGTCCACCGCACCGGGCGTGGATAGACCTTTCGCTGCGGGGCACTGGGCAAAGCCGGTGTTTTCGTAGGCGTTCTTCAGCGGCACCGCCAGCAGGGAGCCATCCAGCCGATACGTCCAGGCGTGGTAGGGGCAGCGCAGCATCTTGCCCACATTGCCGCTGGATTCGCTGACCAGGCGCGCGCCTTTGTGCGCACAGCGGTTCATCACCACGCGCACCGAGCCGTCGCCGTGGCGCAGCATGATCACCGGGCTCTGGGCCAGCGTCACCGAAATATAGTCGCCGGCGTTGGGCACCTGGCTTTCGTGGCCCACGTACAGCCAGGCGCGGCTGAACAGGCGCTCCATTTCCAGCTGGAACACTTCCTCGTCCAGGTAGGCGTCCCGATGCACCTGATTGGCCTGGGCCAGGCCGGCAAGCGCGGCCTCGTTGTTGGCGTACCTCATAGTGATTCCTGTGTAATGCGAGTAAAACGTGATTCAGACCGCCAGGGCGGGCGCCAGGCTCGCGCCGGCCATACCGGCGTCCGCCTCGGCCGCCTGCGGCGCCGGCCAGGGCCGACTGGAGTCGTCGGGCGGCACGCTGGCCAGCAACAGACGGGTGTAGGGATGCTGCGGGCGGGCGAAGACCTCGGCGGTCGGCCCCTGCTCGACGACTTCGCCGCTCTTCATGACCAGCACGCGCGTACACAGATAACGGATCACGGACAGGTCATGGGAGATGAAGACCACCGCCACGCCCAGCTCCTTG
This sequence comes from Pseudomonadota bacterium, assembly GCA_023425645.1. Classification (GTDB taxonomy): domain Bacteria; phylum Pseudomonadota; class Gammaproteobacteria; order Burkholderiales; family Burkholderiaceae_B; genus Alcaligenes. Next base: position 205,316 of record JAFACG010000009.1, on the reverse strand, counting down.
TTCAAACGCAGCAGCAGATTCAGGATCAGCGCCTGTACCGATACGTCCAGGCCGGAAACGATCTCGTCGGCCACCAGCAGGCGCGGCTGAACGCACAGGGCCCGGGCGATATTGACGCGCTGCTTCTGTCCGCCCGACAGCTCGGACGGAAACCGCTGGCCCGCATCCTGGGCGATGCCCACCTGGGCCATCAGCTCGTCCGCCTTACGGCGGCGTTGCTCCGGCGTCATGTCCGGCTGCAGCTCCAGCACCTGGGTCACCAGCTGCTGCACGCTGCGGCGCGGGTTCAGAGCCGAATCAGGGTCCTGGAACACCATCTGTATGGTTTGCGACAGCGAGGCGCCCTGCCCCGCCGCGAATTGCTCGCGCGGCCGTCCCTGCACCAGCACCTGCCCGCCGCTGGGCTGCAGCAGGCCCACCATCAGGCGCGCCACCGTGCTCTTGCCGCTGCCGCTCTCGCCCACCACGCCCACCAGCTCGCCCGGACGCACGCTCAGCGACAGGGGACGCAAGGCATGCATCAGGCCGCGGCGCCCTTGGCGCGTCACCCGGTAGCTGCGCTCGACTTCACGAAACTCCACCAGAGGCGCCAGTTCGGGAGCCGGCGGTTCGGGAGGGACATGAAGCTCGGCGCGGGCCGCCGCCTCGCCCGCCAGGCAGGCGCCGGCGCAACTAACGCTGTGCCCCGGACGCACCATCTCCAGTGCGGGCGGACGCTGTTCGCACTGCGCATTGCGGGTCGGGCAGCGCCGCGCGAAGCGGCAACCAGGCAGTTCGCGCATGTCCTTGAGCCCCGGCATGATGTCGGCCAGCGAAGGCAGGGCAAGCAGGGGACCGGTCAAGGCGGGCGTGGCATTCTTCAGCGCCCAGGCGTAGGGGTGCAGCGGCGTGTCCAGCACGTCGGCCGCCGGCCCCTGCTCCACCACGTCGCCGGCGTACAGCACGGCCACTTCGTCGCAGACGTGCGCGGCCATGCGCAGGTCGTGCGTGATCAGGATGACCGCCGTCCGGTGACGCTGCTGCACGGCGCGCAGGATGCGGATGATCTGCGCCTGGGTGATCACGTCCAGGGCCGTGGTCGGCTCGTCGGCGATGATCAGCTCCGGATCGCCCGAAAACGCCATGGCGATCAGGATGCGCTGGCATTGCCCGCCGGACAGCTCGTGCGCATAGCGTCCCAGGATGAACGGCGGATCGGGCAACCCCACTTCGTGCAGGCGCTCCAGGCAGTAGCGCTCGCGATCGCGCCGCGCGATGCCCAGGCGCGCCAGGTGCTCCATCATCTGCTGGCGTATGGTCAGCACCGGATTGAGCGAGGACAGCGGCTCCTGCGGCACGAAGGCGATCTTGCGGCCCAGCAGGCGGCGCATCTGCGCCCCCGTCACCGGCGCGCCCTGGAAACAGACCTGCCCCGAGGACAGGCGCAGATTGCTGGGCAGCATGCCGGAGATGACCCGGCCTATCATGCTCTTGCCCGCCCCCGACTCGCCCACCAGGCCCAGCGTGCGGCCCGCCTGCACGGCGAAGGACACCTTGCGCAGCAGCTCCACCGGCTGCCCCTGCACAGGCACGCTGACGCTGACCTGCTTGAATTCAATGACCGGCACGCTCATCAATGCGCTCCCCGTTGCTTGAGCCTGGGATCCAGCGTCGTGCGCAGGCCGTCGCTCAGCAAATTGAAACCCAGCACCGCGAATACGATGCCCATCACCGGCGCCATCAGGCCCCAGCCCGCCTGGTAGATCTGGTCCCGGCCGTCGGCCAGCATGACGCCCCAGGCCACCACGTCCGAAGGCACGGACAGCCCCACGAAACTCAGGATGGCCTCCACCACGATGGCCACGCCCATCTGCAGGCTGAACAGCGTGACGATCAGCGGCGCCACGCTGGGCAGGACCTCGCGCAGCATGATGCGCAGGTGCGAGAAGCCCAGCAGGTGGGCGGCATAGACATAATCGCGCTGGCGGGCCACCAGGACCTCGGCGCGCACCACGCGATAAAAGCGCGTCCAGTCCACCAGCACCACGGCCAGGATGACGTTGAACAAGCCCGTGCCCAGGCCCACCATCAGCATCATGGAGAACACCACGGGCGGAAAGGCCATCCACAGGACCACCAGGGAGCTGACCGTGCGATCGAACCAGCCGCCGATGTAGCCGGCCAGGATGGCCAGCACGGTGCCCAGCACCATGGTGCCCGCGGCGGCGGTGACCGCCACCTGGAAGGCAACCCGGCTGCCGTAGATCAGGCGCGACAGGATGCAGCGGCCCAGGCCGTCGGTGCCCAGCGGATACTGGGCCAGCCCGCCCTCCTGCCAGGGTGGCGGCAGCAAGGTCGCCAGCAGGTCCTGGGCATTGGGGTCGTTGGGCGCCAGCCAGGGGGCGAACAGGGCCACCAGGGCGAATATCAGCACCAGGATGCCGCCCGCCAGGACTTTGGGATGGGCCAGCACCGGCCGCAGCCGGGCCCCCAGGGACGATAGCGAACTCGTGTTCATGCGGACCTCAGACGCGGATTCAGGACGCTGTACAAGCCGTCCACACAGAAATTGACGGCCAGCACCATCAGGCAGAACACCAGGGCCACGCCCTGGATCAGTGGCAGGTCGTGATTCTTGATGGCCTGCACCATCAGGTTGCCGATGCCGGGAAAGGAGAAGATCACTTCGATCAGCAAGGTGCCGCCGAACAGAAAGCCGAACTGCACGCCGATCAGGGTCAGGGTGGGCAAGGCGGCGTTCTTGAGCATATGCACCAGCAGCACCCGCCACTCCGGCACGCCGCGCAGGCGGGCCACGTTCACGTACTGGCTGTTGGCGGTCTCGATCAGGCTGGAGCGCAGCACGCGGATCACGATGGGACTGAAGGCCAGCGCCAGGGCCAGGGCCGGCAGCAGCAAGTGGGAAAAGGCGTCCCACCAGGCCTGCCACTGCCCGCGCACCAGCAGGTCCAGCAGCAGAAAGCCGGTGCCCCCGTCCAGCGCCGGCGTGCCCTCCATGCGGCCCATGAAAGGCAGGACGGGAAACAGCACGCCGAACACCACGATCAGGATGATGCCCCACAGAAAGGACGGCACGGACAGCAGCAGCACCAGCACGAAGTCGGCGGCGAACTCGATCTTCTTCTTGTCCAGCAGGTAAAGGACGATGCCGCCCGGAATGGAGATCAGCAAGGCCATCAGCAGGCTGATGCAGGCCAGCTCCAGCGTGGGCGGCAAGGCCTGGCCCAGCAAGCCGGTGACGGGCTGGTGAAAGAAGATGGAATTGCCCAGGTCGCCGCGCAGCGCGCCGCTGAACCAGACCTGATACTGGTGCAGCACCGAACCGTCCATGCCCAGTTCGACGCGCAGCGCCTGCGCGTCGGCCTCGGTGGCGGAGGGCGGCAGCATCATGCCCAGCGAGTCGGCGGGGATGACGCGCAGCATGAAGAACACGATCATGGACAGCAGGAACGCCGTCTCCAGCACGAAGACGAACTTGCGCGCCAGCAGGAAGCAAACGTTTTTCATGAACAGAACCGCAGGAGGAAAAGCGCCGGACCCGGCCCGGCGGACAGCCCCGCGGCATGCAGCCGCGGGATGCGCTACTCACTTACTGCCAGGAATACTCCTGCGGCAGGATGTAGCCGGTCTGGTAGGTGTTGAGCTTCAGGCCCTTCTTGTAGGCGATGGTGGAAATGGACTGCAGCACCGGCAGGCTCCAGGCCTGCTCGGCCGCCTCGCGGTTCAAGGCCTGGTAGCCCGCCACGCGCTTGCCTTCGTCCATCTGGCGATTGAGCTCGTCCAGGGTGCCGGCCAGACGCTCTTCTTTCCAGGTGGAAAAACGCAGGCGCGGGTCCAGGATGCGGCCGGTGAAGATTTCCGGATCGCCTGTGGCGTTGGCCCAGCTGTACAGCATCACCCCGGTCAGCTTGGACGAATGGCTCAGTTCCAGGTATTTGGCCACCGTGATTTCCTCCACCGTGGTCTGGATCCCGATCTGGCTCCACATCTGCGCCACGGCGCGCGCCACATCATAATCCGACGGGAATGTGTTGTTGGTGGAGTACAGGGTGATGACCAGGGGCTTTTGCGTGCTGTAGCCGGCCTTGGCCAGTTCCTCCACCGCGGCCTTCTTGTCGAAGGGGATGTTCAGGTCCGGCACATCGCCCGGCGAGCCTTTGGTGGCCAGCACCGACAAGGGCTGGGCCGCATTCTTGTAGAAGGCGCGCGACAGCCCGGCCTTGTCGATGGCCATGTTCATGGCGCGGCGCACATGCACGTCCTTGAAGCTGTCCACGTAGCTGGGCATCTGCAGGATGTAGATCTCGCTGTAGGGGTAGACCTTGGCTTCCAGCTTGGGATTCTTTTCCAATCGGGTGATTTCGCGCACCGGAATCTGGACCGACACGTCGGCGCGTCCCGACTCCACCGCCGCGACCCGCGCCGAGGAATCCGGCACAATGTCGAACACCACATGCTTCAAGGCCGGCTCGCCCTGCCAGTAATCCTGGAAAGCCTCCAGCGTGATGCGCGAGCCGCGCTGGTAATCGCTCAGCTTGTACGGCCCGGCGCCCACGGGGCGCTTCAGGAACTCGGCCTCGCCCACTTTCTCGAAATAGGCCTTGGGCAGGATGTAGGCCGACAGGAATGCCAGCCCCTTGGGCGCGGTGGGCGTGGGCGAGCTGAAATGGATCACGGCTTCCAGCGGGCCGGTGACCTCCACCGACTCGAGCGTGGGCAGCATGCCGTTGAGCGCCAGCGTCTTCTTGTTGATGGCGCGATCGAAGGTGAACTTCAGGTCTTCGGCGGTCATGGCGCTGCCGTCGTGGAATTTGACGTTGGCGCGCAGCTTGACCTTCAGGGCCTGCCCCTGCTCATCGGCCCATTCCCAGGATTCGATCAGGCGCGGCGCCACCTTCAGGTCGTCGCCGACGAACAGCGGCGAATCGAATACGGCCTTGTAGATGGACTGTCCAGCCGGAAACGTGACCGAGGTCGGGTCCCAGGACGGGATGTCCACCGGAAAGGCGATCTTCAGCTCGTCCCCGGCCGCCTGGCTGGCCGTCCCCCAACCCATCATCAACGCGGCCCCCAGGGCCAGTCCCATCACGCTTTTTCGTAACGCTTTCACCTTGTGTCCCCTTTTGTCATGTGCTTCATGAGGGCGGCAGCCCGCCTTGCAAAAAAGTATATAGTTTATTCTTAAATTAAATGGATAATGGTTTTCCCTATAATTTATACTCTTAAAAATCAATATATTATCTTTAAACAAAACAATATACTTTTCTTAAAAATGACTGAATTCAAAGACAGGTTGATGTGGGATGCGGAGCACGGCCAGATCCTGGACGCCGACCGGCGCTACCTCATGCTGCGCGCCGATGTGCTGATGGGATTGTTCCGCCGGCTGGATGAGCCCGCGCGCGGCCAGGCCCTGCGCGCCCTGGGCGAAGCCGTGATGGAACAGGGCGGACAGTCGGCCCGGGCCTACTGGGAAGCCTGCGGCCGCCGGCCGCAGGCTTTGCTGGCCAGCATCGTCGATATCTCCGCCCAACTGGGCTGGGGCGCCTGGCGCATCGAACACCTGCCCGACGCAGGCCTGCACGTCCAGGTGCGCAACAGCCCCTTCGCCAAGGGGTTCGGCGCTCATGATGAGCCCCTGTGCCGCCCTATCGTTGGTATGCTTACGGCCGTCGGCGCGCTGATCTACGATCGAGAGGTCCGAGTGCAGGAGCGCCACTGCTGCGCACAGGGCTCGCATGCCGACTGCCTGTTCACCGTCACGCCCAGAGCCAATGAATAAAAGCAAGCCCGCCGCCCCGAAACTGAACATACGCCAGCAGGTGTACCGTCACCTGCGCAGCCGGATGCGCAGCGGCGAGATCGCCTACGACGACCGTCTGGTGGATCACGAAATCGCCGCCGAACTCCAGGTCTCGCGCATGCCGGTGCGCGAAGCGCTGTTGCAGCTGACCAGCGAGGGCCTGTTGGAAGGCACCTCGCGCGGCTTCGTACTGCGGCGCTTCACGCCGGCCGACATCGCCCAGATCTTCGAGATACGCATGCTGCTGGAGCCCGAGGCGGCCGCGGCCGCCTGCCGGCAGGCCGGGCTGGAAGGCCTGGCGCTGATGAACAAGGCGGCCGCGGCCGCCGAGAAAGCCCATGCCGCCCAGGATCCCCTGCAGTACATGATCGCCAACGACGCATTCCGGGAAAGCTGGATAACGCTATGCCCCAATACGCACCTGAGCACCATGATCATGCGCCTGAGCGACCATGTGGAGGCCGTGCGCCTGGCCACCCTGCGCGAATTGAACTACCGCGAGCTGTCGCTGCAGGCCACCCGCGGCATCCTGCAGGCCTTTCTGGACAAGGACGACGAGCAGGCGCGCGAGCAGGTGCGCTCCAATCTGCGCCATGCCTCCATGTGCTACTACGCCACGCTGGATGAAATGCTGGAACGGCAGGCCGACTGAATCCTCTTGATGAAGAACACCGGTCTTGGAGCCGGTGCTTGCTCGCCGCGATACCGGTGCGCGTTGCGCGCCGCATCGCCCCGGCCTTGCCTGGCCCCGCCATGAGCGGCGGCGCGTGCGCGGCGATCCGCGGTCACGGTTCGATGAAGGTCTGCGTCTGAGGCTTGCGGCGAGGCACGGGCGGCTCCGCCACTTCCTTGAGCTGAGGATCGTCGATGCTGCCGCTGACGGCATAGGTCACCGACAGGCTCTCGCTCAGGGACGCCTGCATCAGCCATTGGGTGAGGAACGCTCCCACGCCCACAGCCGGGTTGACGGCGAATATGGCGGCTATGGCCGCGCCGCTGACGTCCAGATTGGGAGCCACCACGGCGGTCAGGTCCAGCGTCTCCGCCTGGATGTCCACCTGCCCCTGCAGGCGTATCGTGCCCGCCGGCCCCACGACCCGGTAATTTTCCAGCTCGACCTTGCCTGCGCGCAGCGTCATGCGCCCGGTCAGGCTGTCGAAAGGAAAACCTTCACGGGCCGCGCCGAACAGGTCGACGTCCAATCGGCTCAGGCGCGCGATGGACTGCAGGCTGAGCAGCTCCAGCAGCTTGGCCGAACGCGAATTCACGCTCAGGAAGCGGCCCTTGGCCAGATCCACATTGACCTGGCCGCTGATCCTGGCCTTGTCTACCGACCAGGGAAAGTCCTGCCAGAAGAGCGCGCCCTGCACCGTGCCCGAGCCGTCGCGCAGCACTTCCTTGGGCAGCCCGCTGTTGTCCATGAAGCGACCCAGATTGCTGATATCGCTCAAGGCGGTCAATTGCAGCCCTCGCTGCTCGCCGCGCAGGACCCACTTGCCCGTGCCTTTCATGACCATGCCTTCGGACTGCAGCGAAAAACTGTCCAGCAGCCACTGGCGCCCCCCGTCCTGGGGACGCCCCCTGGCCTGCATCCGCCCCAGTTCCACGCCGTACATGCGCAAATCGTCCACCTGCAGCGACACCGCCGGCAACTGCAGATTGTCGTCCACCGTCTGGCCCTCGGGTTCGGGCTGCACCCAGTCGGCGCGAGTCTTGTCCACATACAGGCGGGAGAATTTCGCCGTCATCAGGCCCACGTAGCTGCGCTGCTGGCGCTGGGCCTCCAGAAGCCCGTCGACCTGCCTGGCCTGGAGCCGCAGGCGCATGCGCCCGGCGGCATCCTGGGTGCTGTCCAGGTCCAGCCCGTCGAGCAGCATGCCGATGAAGAAAGCCTGACCCGCCTTGAGGCGCACCCGCTCCAGTTCCGGAAACAAGGGGCGCTCGCGCGGCGGCGCAGGCTTGCCGTCCGGCGTCTGTTCGAACTCCAGCAACACCCGCTCCCAGGCGTCGATGTCCAGCCTGTCGTACTGCGCATGCACCTGCGTGCCGCGCTCCGGCGAGGCCACCAGGCCGGGCGTTCCCATGGCCACGCCCTGGAAGTAAGGACCGCTGCCCACGCCCTGGCGGCGCAGCATATCGACCAGCAGCGTCTGGCGCCCGGCCAGGCTGAGCTGCAGCAGGTCGGACTTGGCCGCCGGATCCGAGCTCCAGCGCGCCGTCAGGGCCGCCGCCTGGTCCGCCGGCTTGGCCAGGGGCTCCGGGAAATCCAGCGCCAGGCCCTGGAGGTCGGACTCCAGCGTCATGCCGAAGGCTGCCTTGGGATCCAGGGTCAGCAGCAGGCTGTAGCCGGTCCGACCCTGCAGGCGCTGCGCGCCTTTCAAGTTCAAGTAGTGCTCTAGCCCCTGGGAGGTGATTTCCCCGTCGATCCGCAAGCCCGGCTTGCCGGGTTCAAGCACGCCCCTGATGCGCGCCGGGCCGCCCAGCAGCTGCCCGGTCAGGGCTTGCGCGCTCACGCCTTTCTCGCTGAAGGCCAGCTCGCCTTTCAAAGCCGTCACAGGCGGCGCATCGGGCATGTACTGGAACGTTCCGCGCTCCATCTGGATGCGGCCCTGCACGCTGGCCTGGTCCACATCATTCAAGGGGATTTGCAAGCGCAGGGGCACGATCCAGTCTCCCTGCGCCTGACTCTCGGACAGCACGCCGTCCAGCAAGCGGTCCAGCGGGGAGTGCCGCAGCAGCCCCAGATAGCTGGCGGCAGGCGCCTGCGAGCGGCCTTCCAGCGTCAGCAGAGCGTGGTTTTCCATACTTTCGATGCGGGTGGCGATGTCCTGCATGACGATGTCGTCCTGCTCCGGGATGCGCATGCGGGCCTGGCTGGCGTCCACCTCCAGGTTGTCGTTTCGCATGCGTATCGCGCCCTCGACCTGCTCCAGCCGCGGCCAGGCCGGCCGGTCGGGGCGAGCCGGCTGGTAGTCGATGATGGCGTCCTGCAGTTGACCGCTGATCTCGAACCGCCCGTCCTCGGGCGCCAGGCCATAGGGAAAGGTATCCAGGCCGCCGCTCAGCATCAGCGAACCCTGGCTGACTTCGCCCTGCACCAGACCGGCCGCCATCCAGTCGCGCGCGTCCGGATTGACGGTCAGCGGCAGATAATGGACCAGCGCCCCCAGGTTCAGCCTGTCCAGCCGGCCGCTCCAGTCCGCCACGCCGGCCTCGAAGCGGCTGTCCTGCCGCCAGCGCCCGCCCAGCGTCGCCTCCAGGTCCCGATTGCGCACGACGACATCCATTTCCTCCAGCGCCAGGCGTCCCTGTTCATCGCGCCGCATATGGCCCTGGCCGCTGAATTGGGCCAGATCCAGGCTCCGGGCGAAGACCTGCGGCACCCGCAGGCTCATCTGCGCCAAGGTGACGGACCAGTCCAGCGGGCCGCTGGGCTCGCCCTGCGCCACGCTTCGGATGTCCTCCAGCGTACCGCCCGCTTCCACCGCGGCCTGCCGCAGCTGCAGACGCTCGCCCTGCTCGGTCTGTACGCCCAGGTCGCGCAGCGAAGCCGACGCCTGCACGCGCATGGGCGCCGCTTCGCCGCCCTGCCGCGCCGTCGCCCGCAGATCGGCCCAACCGCGGTAGAGGGCTTGCGGCACGTCCACCCAGGGACGCAAGCCCGCCACGTCCACGCCCTGCCCCTGCACGACCGCTTCCCAGGGAAGGCTGCGCAGATCCAGCCCGGCCGGCAGGCGGCGCTCGCCCTGCACCCGCGCATCGAACCGCAAGGACTCGCCCAGACCCGCCGGCAGCTGGGCCTGAAGACCCAGTTCGTGCCAGCCGTCCGCATAACTCATCTGCAATTCGATATCGGGAAGGCGCAGCTCGGGCGCACCGCGCCATTCGTCGACCCAGACCAGGGACGCGCCCTGGATGCGTATGCCCCGCTGCTGCAGGAGCCAGCGTGCGGGCCCCTGCCAGGCATCCGGATCGTCGGGCGCGGGGTCGTCGTCGGGATGGAAAGACTGGCCCATCACCCAGAAGTGGCCGCGGGCATCGCGCCTTATTGGAATAGTCAGGCCCTGCACATCCAGATGCCGCAGTTGCAGCGACGCCAGGAACAAGGATTTCCAGCTGATGCTGGCTTCCAGCCTGGGCAGCTCCAGCAGCGGCGGCTGTCCCGCTTCGGCAATCGACAGGCCCTTGAGCAGCAGGCGGGGATTCCAGCCCTGCCAGTCGCCCTGCAGTTCGGCTATGTTCACCTGCAGGCCGCTGCGCTGGCTCAGTTGCTGAGTGATGTAGGGGCGGAAGTAATCGAGATGGGGGACCAGCAGGTAACGAACCCCGATCAGGCCCAGCATCAGCGCAAAGTAGAGCAGCAGCGCCAGTCGCAGGACCCGTCGTACCACCATGCAGTCAATTCCCGAGTATAGTTAGATTCGGCCATTTCCGGCTTCGCCGGGCCAGGCCGGCGCGCCTGCCCACCATTTCCGAACAGCCTCTTATCGTATGAGCCCGTCCATTATATTGAAGCCGGCAATGCAATGGTCCGGCCCCTTGCGTCGAAAAGTAAACTCCCATCCGCAACTGGGGCAATGGCTGGAGCAGCAAGCCGGCCAGGCCGTCACGCCCGAGCTCATCCGCCAATGGTACCAGGACTTGCTGCCCGCCCCCGGCGGCGACCGCCTGGCCGAGGTCCGGCAAGCCCTGCGGCAATTGCGCGAGCGGGTCTTCCTGCTGCTCATGGTGCGCGACATCAACGGCAGCGCGGGCCTGGACGAGGTCATGCGGGCCATGTCCTCCCTGGCCGATCTGGCCGTGGCGCAGGCCTACGAAACCGTCGCGGCCCAGCTGGCCTCGGTGCACGGCATTCCCCGTCACCCCGAGACCGGCCTGCCTCAGGAAATGATCATCCTGGGCATGGGCAAGCTGGGCGGCCGCGAGCTGAATGTCTCCTCCGACATCGACCTGATCATGCTCTACGACGAGGACGGCGAAACCGACGGGCGCCGGCCCATCAGCCACCACGAGTTCTACGGCAAGCTGACCCAGCGCATGATGCCCGTGCTCTCCGACAGCGACGCCTACGGGCAGGTCTTTCGCACCGACCTGCGCCTGCGTCCCGACGGCGATGTCGGCCCCCTGGCCTGGAGCATGCAGGCGCTGGAGAACTACCTGGTCAACCAGGGCCGCGAATGGGAGCGCTATGCCTGGATCAAGGCCAGGCCGATCACGGCGCGCGCCTTCCAGGGCAGCCAGTGCCGCGCCGACATACGCCAGTTCGAAGCCCTGCGCACGCCCTTCGTCTATCGCAAGTACTTCGACTTCGACGCGCTGTCGGCCCTGCGCGGCCTGCGCGAACGCATCCGCCAGGACTGGAACCGCCGTGTCCTGAACCGCAGCGGCGTGGAAGCCTGGCAGAACATCAAGCTGGGCGACGGAGGCATCCGCGAAATAGAGTTCGTGGTCCAGTTGAACCAGCTCATCCGCGGCGGCCGTCAACCCTCTCTGCAAACGCCCAGCCTGCACCTGGCCCTGCAGCGCCAGTGCGCGGCGGGCCTGCTGGAGCAGGACTTCTGCGACCGGCTGCTGGCCGCCTATACCTTTTTGCGCCAGGTGGAGCATCGCCTCCAGTACCGGGAGGACGAGCAGACCCATCTGCTGCCCCAGGACGAGGAACAGCGCGCCGCCCTGGCCGGTACGCTCGGCTTGTCCCTGGCCGATTTCGACCGGCAGCTGGGCGAACACCGCGCCTTCGTTGCCGACACCTTCCGCAACGCCTTCCGCCTGGCGGGCATGGGCGAGGAATCCGCTGCGGAGCCCGCGCCGCAGCCGGACGCCGCCCCGACGCAGGCGCCAGACCAGGATCTGGAGCAGCGCATCGCGCGGCGGCGCCAGGCCCTGCTGGACAGTCACCGCATCCGCAGCCTGCCCAACGTGAGCCTGGACAGGGTGCAGCGGCTGCTGCCGCTGGCCGAGGACTGCGCGCGGCGCTCGGAAGATCCCGAAAGCACGGCCGCCCGCCTTTTCACGCTGATCGAGCTCATCGCCCAGCGCAGCGCCTACCTGGCGTTGCTGGCCGAATACCCCGACACTCTCGCCCGCGTGGCCCGCATCGTGGCCGCCAGCCCCTGGGCGGCCCAGTACCTTGCCCAGTACCCCCTGCTGCTGGACAGTCTGATCGAATGGCGCTCCCTGATGGAAATGCCCGACTTCGGCACGCTGTCGGCCCAGATGCGGCGCGACCTGGACGCCTGCCTGCTGCCGGACGGACGCGCCGATGTGGAACAGCAGATGAATCTGATGCGCGACTGGCAGCACCAGATCACCTTCCAGCTGCTGGCCCAGGACCTGGAAGGCGTCCTGACCGTGGAAGCCCTGGCGGACCAGCTCTCCGCCCTGGCCGACATGATGCTGACCGAGACCGTAAGGCGTACCTGGCCCCTGACCCGGCCCAGGACGATGGAAGAATCGCAGGACGCTCCCCCCCGCTTCGCCGTGATCGCCTATGGCAAGCTGGGCGGCAAGGAAATCGGCTACGCCTCCGACCTGGACCTGGTGTTTCTCTACGACGACCCGGACCAGGATTCCGTAGAACGCTACATCAAGCTGGCAAGGCGCATGACCAGCTGGCTGTCCGCCATGACGTCCTCGGGCCGGCTGTACGAGATCGACCTGCGCCTGCGCCCGGACGGCGACGCGGGCCTGCTGGCCGTCAGCGTGGATGCCTTCGAGCAATACCAGACCCGCAGCGCCTGGTCCTGGGAGCACCAGGCCATCACGCGGGCGCGCTTCGTCACCGGCGCCCCCGGCATACAGGAGCGCTTCGACCAGATCCGCCGCACCATCCTGCTGATGGAACGCGACCCGCGCAAGCTGCGCGCCGACATCCTGGACATGCGCGACAAGATCAGCGCCGGCCACCCGAACCGCAGCGATCTCTTCGACCTGAAGCACGACCGCGGCGGCATGGTGGACGTGGAGTTCGTCACCCAGTACCTGGTGCTGTGCCACAGCCGCGCCCACCCGCGCCTGCTGGAGAATCTGGGCAACATCGCGCTGCTGGGCATCGCAGCCCAGGCCGGGCTCATTCCCGCAACGCTGGCGCAGGAAGTGGCCGACGCCTACCGCAGCCTGCGCCGCCGCCAGCACGCGCTGCGGCTGGAAGGCGCCGAAAAGGCCCGCGTGCCGCCCACCGAGCTCGTAGCCGAGCGCCAGGCCGTCACGCGGCTCTGGGACCAGGTGCTGGGGTACTGAGCCTACGCTTTTTACCTTGGGTGATGCGGCATTCCGACGGCCCGGCGGTAAAATAAGCTCATAAGTTCCATGCACGCCCCAATGCGGGCGCCCTTTTCACGGATTCACGCTCATGTCCACCACGGTAGATCGCAAACCCCTGACCATGCCGGACCAACGGCAAAAGCTGCTGCTGCACTCCTGTTGCGCGCCCTGCTCGGGCGAAGTCATGGAAGCGCTGCACGCGTCGGGCATTCAATACACCATCTTCTTCTACAACCCCAACATCCATCCGGTGCGCGAATACGAGCTGCGCAAGCAGGAGAACATCCGCTTCGCCCAAAAGCACGGCATCGAATTCATCGACGCCGACTACGACGTGGACAACTGGTTCGAGCGGGTGCGCGGCCTGGAACATGCGCCCGAACGGGGCGAACGCTGCACCGTGTGCTTCGACATGCGTTTCGAACGCACGGCGCTGTATGCCCACGAGCACGGCTTCGACATCATCTCCAGCGTCCTGGGCATTTCGCGCTGGAAGGACATGAACCAGATCAATGACTGCGGCGAACGCGCCGCCGCCCGGTACCCCGAACTGAAGTACTGGACCTACAACTGGCGCAAGGGCGGCGGCTCGCAACGCATGCTGGAGATCAGCAAGCGCGAGAACTTCTACCAGCAGGAGTACTGCGGCTGCGTCTATTCGCTGCGCGACACCAACCGCCACCGCCGCGCCAACGGCCGCGAACGCATCCAGATCGGCGTCAAGTTCTACGGCAAGGACGAACTGGAGCTCAATCCGCCGCCAGCGCCTGCCGGCACGCCATGATCGTCCCGTCGCCCCCGGCCTGAGACTCGCCAGCCGCTGGCGACACGCGTACGCGCTCCATAGCCCTCGGAGGCGAACGGACGCTCTACCGAAGGACGACAAAAAAGCGCCTGGTTTTTTCCAGGCGCTTTTTTGTCGTCGGCCGCCGGGAAGGCGCACCTTCCCGGCAGGCGTGTTACTGGATGGTGCGCTCGAACACGAACTGGCCGTCCTTCCAGTCCACCGGCACCACATCCTTGGGGCCGAAGCGACCTTCCAGAATCAGGCGCGCCACCGGATTCTCGATGTGCTGCTGGATGGCCCGCTTCAGGGGCCGGGCGCCGAACACCGGATCGAAGCCGGCCTTGGCCAACTGCTCCAACGCGGCGTCGCTGACATCCAGATGCATGTCTCGTTGCGCCAGGCGCTCGTCCAGGCGCTGCAACTGGATCCGGGCGATGGACTCGATGTGCTCGGACTCCAGACCGTGGAACACCACCACCTCGTCGATCCGGTTCAGGAACTCGGGGCGGAAATGCTGCTTCACTTCTTCCCACACCACTTCCTTGACCACATCGTAGGATTCCCCGGCCAGACGCTGGATGTGCTGCGAACCAAGGTTGGAGGTCATGATGATCACCGTATTGCGGAAATCCACCGTGCGTCCCTGGCCGTCGGTCAGCCGGCCGTCGTCCAGCACCTGCAAAAGGATGTTGAACACGTCCGGATGCGCCTTCTCCACCTCGTCCAGCAGAATGACGGAGTATGGCTTGCGACGCACGGCCTCGGTCAGGTAGCCGCCCTCTTCATAGCCCACATAGCCGGGAGGCGCGCCGATCAGGCGGGCCACCGAATGCTTCTCCATGAACTCGCTCATGTCGATTCGGACCATGTGGTCCTCCGAATCGAACAGGAAGTTGGCCAGCGCCTTGGTCAGCTCGGTCTTGCCCACGCCGGTGGGCCCCAGGAACAGGAAGGAGCCATAAGGGCGGGACGGATCGGACAGCCCGGCGCGCGAACGGCGGATGGCGTCGGACACCAGGCGCACGGCCTCGTCCTGGCCCACCACGCGCTTGTGCAGGTAGCCTTCCATCTGCAGCAGCTTCTCGCGCTCGCCCTGCATCATCTTGGCCACCGGAATGCCGGTGGCGCGCGAGACCACCTCGGCGATCTCTTCGGCGCCGACCTGCGTGCGCAGCAGCCGCGGCTTGTCCTGGTCGGCGCTGTCCATGGCCTTCTCGGCCGCCTTCAGGCGCCCCTCCAGCTCGGGCAGCTTGCCGTACTGGAGCTCGGCCAGCTTGTCGAACTGGCCCTTGCGCTGCAGTTCGGCCATCTCGGCGCGCACCTGCTCGATTTCTTCCTTGATCACCTGCGAACCCTGGACCGAGGCTTTCTCGGCCTTCCAGATTTCCTCGTAGTCGTTGTACTCGCGCTGCAGCTTTTCCATCTCATCATTGATGGCCTGCAGGCGACGCTGCGAGGCTTCGTCCGTGTCCTTGATCACGGCTTCGCGCTCGATCTTCAACTGGATGATGCGCCGGTCCAGCTTGTCCATGACCTCGGGCTTGGAGTCGATCTCCATGCGGATTCGGGCAGCGGCCTCGTCGATCAGGTCGATGGCCTTGTCCGGCAGGAAGCGGTCGGTGATGTAGCGCTGCGAGAGCTCGGCCGCCGCCACGATGGCCGGGTCGGTGATGGCCACGCCGTGGTGCAGCTCATAGCGCTCCTGCAGGCCGCGCAGGATGGCGATGGTGGACTCCACATCGGGTTCGTTGACCAGCACCTTCTGGAAGCGGCGCTCCAGCGCGGCGTCCTTCTCGATGTACTGGCGGTACTCGTTCAGGGTGGTGGCGCCTATGCAGTGCAGTTCGCCGCGCGACAGAGCCGGCTTGAGCATGTTGCCGGCGTCCATGGCGCCTTCGGCCTTGCCCGCGCCCACCATGGTGTGCAGCTCGTCGATGAAGACGATGGTCTTGCCGTCGTCCTTGGACAGTTCCTTGAGCACGGCCTTCAGGCGTTCCTCGAACTCGCCCCGGTACTTGGCGCCGGCCAGCAAGGCGGCCAGGTCCAGCACCAGCAGGCGCTTGCCCTTGAGGGTTTCAGGCACTTCATTGTTGACGATACGCTGGGCCAGGCCTTCCACGATGGCGGTCTTGCCCACACCGGGCTCGCCTATCAGTACGGGATTGTTCTTGGTGCGGCGCTGCAGGATCTGTATGGTGCGGCGGATCTCGTCGTCACGGCCGATGACCGGATCCAGCTTGCCCTGGCGGGCGCGCTCGGTCAGGTCGGTGGTGTACTTGTCCAGGGCTTCCCGATTGCTCTCGCCTTCGGGATCGGACACATTGGCCCCGCCTCGCACCGCGTCGATGGCCGCCTCCAGCGCCTTGCGCTGCAAGCCGCTGTCACGCAGTGCGCGGCCGGTCTCGCCCTTGTCGTCGGCAAGCGCCAGCAGGAAGAGTTCGCTGGCGATATAGGTGTCGCCGCGGTTTGCGGCTTCCTTCTCCGTGCGCGCCAAGGCCGCCTGCAGGGCGGAGCTGAGCTGCTGCTGGCCTTCTGCACCCTGCACCTTGGGCAGGTTGTTAATCAGGCGGGTCAACTCGGTGTCCAGGCGCGGTATGGCCACGCCGGCGCGCGCCAGCAGGCTGCCGGTGCCGGACTCGGAGTCGGCCAGCAGGGCCACCAGCACGTGGGCCGGTTCCAGGTAGGGATTGTCTTCGCGAACAGCGAGGCTTTGCGCATCGGCCAGGGCCTGCTGAAACTTCGTTGTCAGTTTATCGATTCGCATGGATTATTCACTTATGAACAAATGCGGAAACCCACTGCCAACAGTTACCGATCACTGCCCGCCCGGGTCTCACAACAAATAACAGGATGGAATGCAGATAAGGACGAAGGCACCGAATTCAAGCCCTTCCATCGCTTTTATACAACAAGGAAAAATCAGGCGCCTGGCAGCTGAACGGGGCCGTGACTGCCGCTCACGGCAGGCCCGCGGAAATCAGCGCCTGAACATATTCGGGGATTCAACAGAATAGTCATCAATAAAAAGCTACAATTGATCTTGATTTGACTCAAGGATTCCGCGTTCCGCAGTCCGACTCTATCTTTATGCAAAAACGTATCTCGGTTACCTCTGATTCCATACGCTGCTCCAGTTGTATGCTGAACGAGGTGTGTCTTCCTCTGGGCATGCCCAAGCATGAAATGGAGAGGCTCGACGACCTGGTCAAGGAGCGTATTCGCATCCCCAAGGGCGGGGCCCTGTTCCGCCTGGCCGATCCGGTCGAAGGCATCTATGGCCTGCGTTCGGGATCGATCAAGATGCAGCTGGAGGACTCCACCGGACACATCCAGATCACGGGCTTTCTGCTGCCCGGCGAGATTCTGGGCATGGACAGCCTGGTCGAGAACCGCCATGTCTCGCACGCCATCGCGCTGGAGGACAGCGAAGTCTGCGTGATCCGCCTGGACGACCTGGATCGCCTCTCGGCTCAATTGCCCATCCTGCAGCAGCAGTTCCGCCGCCTGATGAGCAAGGAGATCAACCGCGCCCACCAGTTGATGCTGACTCTGGCGGGCCTGCGTTCCGAACAGCGCCTGGCCGCCTTCCTGCTGAACCTGTCGCAGCGCCTTTCCCTGCTGGGTTATTCCCCTTACGAATTCATCCTGCGCATGAGCCGCGAAGAAATCGGCAATTTCCTGGGCCTGACCCTGGAGACCGTCAGCCGCCTGTTCTCGCGTTTCGCGCGCGAAGGCCTGCTCAAGATATCGCAGCGCGAAGTCCACCTGCTGGATCTGCCCGCCCTGCAGAGCCTGGCCGGCACTGAATGCGAATGAACGCGCGCCCGCAATAGGACCCGCCAAGGGCCCGGTTTCCGCCCGGCGCGCCGGGGCATGCAAAAAAAAGCACACGCAGCGACGCGTGTGCTTTTTTTATGGTTCGGACGCAGCGCCTCAGTCCAGGCTGTCGGCCGGTTCCGGCAAGTCCGCCTTGCCGCCCGGGGACATGAACAGGCTCAGCGCGCTGGAGCCGGCGGCGGCCAGCCAGAACAGGAAGAAGGACGCGGTATAGACCGACAGGCGATCGGCCTGCAGGTGCCCAAGAAATACGATATCCAGGGGATCCACCAGGGCGAAGACGACGGCGCTGATCGCGCCCGCCGCCAGGAATGAAGGCCACAGTATCCACATCAGAGACCGAATGCTCATTCGTACCCCCTTCTTGAAAGGCCACATGATTCTTTACCCTATCGTAAACCGGGGAAGCTATCTATCGGTTTTTGTCCTGAGCGGGAGCAGGCTTGCTGACGACCAGGCCCTGCTTGACCCCGCCGTCGTTCACATCCTGATCGCTGAAATTCTGGAAGGCCAGGACGATGGTGATGGCGCAGCCCACGATGGCCAGCGCCGGGCCGGCCATGAGCAGCCAGGGCCAGGGTTCGCGCCACCACGGTTGACTGTCGGTACTTTTGTCCATGACTTGCTCTCCCTGAAAAATCATTGAGGAATATAAAAACTGCTGCGTTCGTTCACATAGGTCTTCTGACCGTTCTCGTGCTCGCCCACCGCCTGGATGGAAATATCATACAGGCCCGGCTTGGCGCTGTTGACCGGCACCTGCACCACGACGGGCAGGAGCTTGTTGGCGGCGGCGTCCACATGGATGCGGTCGCTGCCGTTCTCGGTCAAGGTGATGCGCGCTCCCTCCAGCCCGCTGACGGACAGCTGCAGCTCCATGGATTCTTCGGACGTGTTGATGACCTGCAGGCGGAAGACATTTTCGATCAGGCCGCCCGGCACCTCGCGTCCCAGCGCGCCGCGGTCGCGGATGACGTCGACCCGCATCGGGGTGCGCGTGGCCAGGGTGTAGACGAAGGCGCCGCAGATGACGGCCAGGATCAGGATATAGGAGATGACGCGCGGGCGCAGCATGCGCCGGCGCACCTGCGACTGCGTCAGCCTATCCTTGATGGCGCGCTCCGAGGTGTAGCGGATCAGGCCCTTTTCATAGCCCATCTTGTCCATGACCTGGTCGCAGGCGTCCACGCAGGCGCCGCAGCCTATGCACATGTACTGCAGGCCGTCGCGGATGTCGATGCCGGTCGGACAGACCTGCACGCAAAGGCTGCAATCCACGCAGTCGCCCATGCCGGCTTCCTTGTGGTCGATCTTGCGGGACCGCCCGCCGCGTTTTTCACCGCGCACGAAGTCGTAGGTGACCACGAAGGTGTCGCGGTCCACCATGACGCTCTGGAACCGAGCGTAGGGACACATGTACTTGCACACGGCCTCGCGCATGAAGCCGGCGTTGCCCCAGGTGGCGAAGGCGTAGAACAGCAGCCAGAACCACTGCCAGGGACCCAGCGTCAGGGCGATGAGCTCGCCGCCCAGCTCGCGGATGGGGGCAAAATAGCCGATGAAGGTATAGCCCGTCCAGAGCGCGATGACGATCCAGAGGAAATGCTTGGTGGCCTTGATGCGCAGCTTCCTGGGCGTCCAGGGCTGTTCGTCCAGGCGGATGCGGGCCAGCCGGTCTCCTTCGACCTTGCGCTCGACCCACATGAAGATTTCGGTGTAGACGGTCTGGGGACAGGCGTAGCCGCAGAACAGCCGCCCGGCCATGGCCGTGAACAGGAACAGGGAAAAGGCGGAGATCAGCAGCAGGACGGTCAGGTAGATGACGTCCTGCGGCCAGAGGATCATGCCGAAGATGTAGAACTTGCGTTCCAGCAGGTCGAACAGCACGGCCTGGCGGCCATGCCATTCGATCCAGGGCAGACCATAGAAGATGATCTGCGTGAGATACACCATCCAGACCCGCCAGCGGGCGAACACGCCCGTGACGGAGCGGGGATAGATCTTCTTGCGTACATCGACCAGCGCCTTCTCGACCTGCGGCGAGGTGCCTCCCGCTCCTTTGCCGTTGCGTGGCGGCTGCCACTTGGGGACGTTTTCCTGCGCACTGTCGGCGCGGGCTTGGGGAGCTTCACTACTCATTGCAGGTCCTGAAGACGTCAGATCGATTCAAAAACAAATTACTTGGCTTGAGCAGGTTCCGCATTGGACAGGCCCCAGACCCAGCCGGCCAGCAGACGGATCTGCTCGGGCGTCAGGGTGCCTTTCTGAGCCGGCATCTGATTGCTGCGGCCTTGCAGCACGGTCTGGACGATGGTGGCCTCGGAGCTGCCATACAGCCAGTAGTCGTCGGTCAGGTCGGGCGCGCCCAGCAGCACATTGCCCTTGCCGTCGGCGCCGTGGCAGGCGAAGCAGGTGCTGTCGAACACGCGCTTGCCGGGAACGATGCGCAGCGGATCCGCGGCCAGGCCCGAGAGCGAACGCACGTACTGGGCCACATCCGAAGCCTGGGCGGGCGTCAGCTGCGACTGCGGCGGCATCATGCCGGTGCGGCCTTCGGTGATGGTGTGCAGGATCTGCTCAGGCTCGCCGCCCCACAGCCAGGCCTTGTTGGCCAGGTTGGGAAAGCTGGGCGCGCCCTTGGCGTCCGAGCCGTGGCACTGGGCGCAGTTGTTCAGGAACAGGCGCTGGCCGATCTCGCGGGCCTCGTGGTCGCGGGCGATATCCTCGATGGGCATCTCGCGGTAGCGGGCGTACACGGGCTCCAGGCGGGCGTTGATCTCCTCCTGCTGCTGCTTGACCTGCTTGCCGGAGGTGAATCCCAGCTCGCCCTTGTAAGCGCCCAGGCCGGGATACAGCACCAGGTAGCCCAGGGCGAAGATGCACAGGCCGATGTACATGACGGTCCACCAGCGCGGCACGGGATTGTTCAGCTCGGTCAGGTCACCGTCCCAGACGTGGCCGGTCTCCTCGACCTGGACGTTCTTGCCCAGGAACGAACGTTGCGTAAACAGCAGCCACAGGCAGAAGACGATGCCGCCCAGGGCGATGGCGGAAATCCAGATGCTCCAGCCATTGTTGAAAAAGTCACTCATTCAAACCCCCAAGGTTTTCATCGTTGCGTCCCTCGTCGGGCAAGGCAAAAGGCAGAAGCGCGGCTTCCTGGTTGGCTTGGCGGCGTCCCCGGGAGAACGCCCACCAGCAAATGCCCAGGAAGGTCAGCATCGCCAGAAACGTTACTACGGCGTTGACCATGGCCATTTAATGGGCTCCTTGTTCCACGGCCTTGGCGGCGGCGGCGCGGCTCTTCACGCCCAGACCCTGCAGGTACGCCACCAGGGCGTCTTCCTCGGTCTTGCCTTTGAGCTGCTCGGGCGCCTTGGCAATCTGTTCGTCGGTGTAGGGCACGCCCAGCTTGCGCAGCACCTTCATGCGGTCCTGCACGTTCTCGCCTTCGACGGAGTTGTGCTGCAGCCATGGATAGGCGGGCATGTTGGACTCCTTGACGACGTCGCGCGGATTGCGCAGGTGGATGCGATGCCATTCGTCGCTGTAGCGCTGGCCGACGCGGGCCAGGTCGGGGCCGGTACGCTTGGAGCCCCACAGGAAGGGATAGTCGTACACGGATTCGCCGGCCAGCGAGTAAGGGCCATAGCGCTGCACCTCGGACTGCAGCATGCGGATCTGCTGCGAGTGGCAGCCGACGCAGCCTTCGCGGATGTAGATGTCTCGGCCGATCAGGTTCAGCGGCTCGTAGGGCACCGTGCCTTCGGCAGGCTGGGTGGTCGAGTGCTGGAAGAACAGCGGCACGATCTGCACCAGGCCGGCAAAGGAGATGACCAGGATGCTGAGGATGATCATCAGCCCGATGTTTTTCTCAATGGTTGCGTGAGAAAAGCGCTTGTTGGTTTCGTTAGCCATGGTTTACTCCTTACGCCAGCACGGTGGTTGCGCCCACCAGGGCTGGATCGCGGGCGTCTGGATTCTTGAGAGGCACGACGGGGTTGACGCGTGGCTGGCCCTTGATGGTCAGGAAGGTGTTCCATGCCATGATCAGGATGCCGGTCACGAACAGCAGGCCGCCCAGAGCGCGGATGGCGTAGAAGGGATAGGTGGCCTTCACGACTTCCACGAAGCTGTAGGTCAGGGTGCCGTCGGCGCCGGTGGCGCGCCACATCATGCCCTGCATCACGCCGGCGATCCACATGGCGGCGATGTACAGCACCACGCCCAGGGTGGCCAGCCAGAAGTGCAGTTCGATCAGGCGGGGCTTGGCCATGGCGGTGCGGCCGTACAGACGAGGGATCAGGTAGTACAGCGAACCGAAGGTGATCATGGCCACCCAGCCCAGGGCGCCGGAGTGCACGTGGCCGATGGTCCAGTCGGTGTAGTGCGACAGCGCGTTCACCGTGCGGATGGCCATCATGGAGCCTTCGAAGGTGGACATGCCGTAGAAGGACAGGGCGACGACCATGAACTTCAGGATGGGGTCGGTGCGCAGCTTGTGCCAGGCGCCGGACAGGGTCATGATGCCGTTGATCATGCCGCCCCAGGATGGAGCCAGCAGGATCAGCGAGAAGGTCATGCCCAGGGACTGGGTCCAGTCGGGCAGCGAGGTGTACAGCAGGTGGTGAGGACCCGCCCACATGTAGGTGAAGGCCAGCGCCCAGAAGTGGACGATGGACAGGCGATAGGAATAGATGGGACGGTTGGCCTGCTTGGGAATGAAGTAGTACATCATGCCCAGGAAGGAGGTCGTCAGGAAGAAGCCCACGGCGTTATGGCCGTACCACCACTGCACCATGGCGTCCTGCACGCCGGCATAGGCCGAGTAGGACTTCATGAAGCTGACGGGCAGTTCCAGGTTGTTGAAGATGTGCAGGACGGCGATCGTCAGGATGTAGGAGCCAAAGAACCAGTTGGCCACGTAGATGTGGCGCACGCGGCGCTTGACGATGGTGCCGAAGAACACGATGGCATAAGCCACCCAGACCAGGGTGATCAGGATGTCGATGGGCCATTCCAGTTCCGCGTATTCCTTGCTGCTGGTGTAGCCCATGGGCAAGGTGATGACGGCGGCCACCAGGACGGCCTGCCAGCCCCAGAAGGTGAAGGCGGCGAGCTTGTCGCTAAACAGGCGGGCCTGACAGGTGCGCTGCACCACGTAGTAGGACGTGGCGAACAGGCCGGTGCCGCCGAACGCGAAGATCACGGCGTTGGTGTGCAGCGGACGCAGGCGCCCGTAGCTGAGCCATGGAGTGTTGAAATTGAGTTCTGGCCAGATCAGCTGCAAGGCAATGAAAAGGCCCATTGCCATGCCTATGACGCCCCAAAATACGGTCATGATGGTGAATTGCCGCACCACTCCGTAATTGAAGACTTCGGCGTTGTTTCCGACCGTATCGGAAGTGCCCATTTGCTTCCCCTAAACAAACATTGTTAATACAAGCGACAACTACCAGCATCATCCTGCAAGTCGATAAACGGCTCCTTGATGTGCATCAAGAAGCCTTGGAAAGCCGCGCAAACGCGCGCGTTCCAGCCCCCTGGACTGTCTGTCGCCAACAGTCCCAGGGGCTTGAAAAAGAGTAATCAGTGGGTATCGGGAGGACGCCCCCGCCGAGGCGGGCGGGCGGTCGTGTCGTCATCCTGGAGAATGGAATCGGCTGCGGTGTGGGCGTCTTCGAATTGGCCGGCGAAGATCGCCCACCAGAAAGCCACGCCGATCAGGATGACCAGCATGACGGAAATGGGTATGAGGACCAGCAGGGAACCGAACATGTCAGGCCCGCCCTGCCGCCGGGCCGGTCCAGCCCGCGGGGACTTCGCGCACCCGGCTGCGATAGATGCGCCAGGAATTGGCGGCGACCGCCAGCGAGGAAACCAGCATGCTGATGGCCGCCAGCCAGGGAGCGACGATGCCCACGGCGGCCAGGGGCGTCATGAGCAGGTGCCAGGCGATGGAGCCGTACAGGTTCTGGCGGGCGATGCGGCCCGTCTGCTGGGTGAGCTGCACGACTTCGAATTCGCTGGCGGCCGGACGGGCCGACAGGCCGGCATGGGCCGAGGCCACCGCCGTGGGCACGGACATGGACATGGCGCAGGGACAGCTCATGACCAGCAGCGAAACCACCACGGGCACGGCGTGCGAAGGGTCGAGCCAGTACCAGACCAGGCCCAGCACGGCGGCCAGCAGCAACTGGATGGTGACGAACCAGAACGCCAGGGTGTCGGCATGGCCGCTGACGGAGCGGCGGAACTGCTCGATGACCTCGTGCGAGCCGCCCTGCGCCACCGACTGGCGCGCGCACAGTTCCAGATAGCGGGCGGTCAGCAGGAAGGCCACGAACATGGTGACCGAGTCGTAATAGACTTCGCCCTGATGGGTCCAGGTGCCGACCACGCTGGGCAGGAAGGCGCCGATGATGCCCAGGGCCACCGGCACGTCCATGCCGACGCGGCCTTCGGACAGGCTGGCGACGGCGCCTTTGATGATGGGCCAGGCACAGTACAGTATGACCGGCATGGTAAGGCTAAGGCTGGCCCAGTTCATGAGCACGATGGCCTGGGAGAGAGACTCGATATTGTCCGGCGAGGAACTGAACGAGCGCATGTAGCCGGGAAAGGCGAACATCATGACCTGCATGGCGGCCAGCCAGGCCAGGCCCAGCCGGGCCAGGGTGTGACGCCTGCGCGAACGCTGTTCGTCCGTGAGGGGCTTGGGCAGGGAAAAAATGGAATATGCGCGCATGGAAGGACTATAAACCACTGATATTTCTTTACTCTTGATCTAAATCAATACGACTTTGCTTGCTTCCTATATCGTTGTCCCTACGCATCTTGTTCAGGCCGTTATCCCCCCAACACGGCATCAACTGTTCAATGCTTTAGGGCTGCCGCTGGCAGCCTCTTTTTTTTTCCTTCGGCCGGCCGGACCAAAAAAATACCGCCCTTCCAGGGCGGCAGCCATCGTCCCGCACGGCCTGATTGTTTTTTCGCTTGCTGCGATTTTATGAACAAAGCCCCAGAAAGTCAGCCATACAAATAATTGGTGGTAATTAAGAGACTTATTCAGGCAAGACCGTCTGGAACGTCCCTCCCCTCTTGCCAAAAAGACAGCCCGCCGGCTGGAGCAGGCCGGCGGGCTGTCTGCATCGCGGCGGCGCTCTCAGGGAGCACCCTCCCCGATCACGCTTCCGAGGTCGCGAACTGCTGGGCCTCGGTGGAACCGGCCAGCGCCGTGGTCGAGGACTTGCCGGCCTCCACGGTCTGGGTCACGGCGTCGAAATAGCCCGTGCCCACTTCACGCTGGTGCTTGACGGCGGTAAAGCCCAGCTCGGCAGCCGCGAACTCTTTTTCCTGCAGCTGCACGAAGGCGCTCATCTGGCGGCGGGCATAGCCGTGCGCCAGTTCGAACATGCCGTAGTTCAGGGCGTGGAAGCCAGCCAGCGTGATGAACTGGAACTTGTAGCCCATGGCGCCCAACTCGCGCTGGAATCTGGCGATGGTGGCGTCGTCCAGATTCTTCTTCCAGTTGAAGGACGGCGAGCAGTTGTAGGCCAGCATCTTGCCGGGGAACTGACGGTGGATGGCTTCGGCGAACTGGCGCGCATACTCCAGGTTCGGCGTGGACGTCTCGCACCAGACCAGGTCCGCATACGGGGCGTACGCCAAGCCTCGGGCAATGGCCTGGTCCAGACCGGCGCGGGTGCGATAGAAGCCTTCGACCGTGCGTTCTTCCAGGATGAAGGGGCGGTCGTACTCGTCCACATCGCTGGTGATCAGGTCGGCGGCATCGGCGTCGGTACGGGCCACCAGGATGGTGGGCACGTCCAGCACGTCGGCGGCCAGGCGGGCGGCGACCAGCTTGGAGACGGCCTCGCGGGTGGGCACCAGGACCTTGCCGCCCAGGTGGCCGCACTTCTTGGCCGAAGCCAGCTGATCCTCGAAGTGCACGCCGGCCGCGCCGGCGGCGATCATGGCTTTCATCAGCTCGAATGCATTGAGCACGCCGCCAAAGCCCGCCTCGGCGTCGGCCACGATGGGCGCGAAGTAATCGATATAGCCTTCATCGCCGGGGTTGACGCCTTCCATCCACTGGATCTGATCACAGCGCGCCAGGGAATTGTTGATGCGGCGCACCACGGATGGCACCGAGTTGACGGGGTACAGGGATTGATCAGGGTACATTTCGCCGGCGGTATTGGCATCGCCCGCCACCTGCCAGCCCGATAGATAGATGGCTTTCAAGCCGGCCTTGACCTGCTGCATGGCCTGGTTGCCGGTCAGGGCGCCCAGCGCGTTGACGAAGGGCTCCTGGTTGATGGATTGCCAGAGCCGCTCTGCGCCGCGTCGCGCCAGCGTGTATTCCTCGACCAGGGAGCCGCGCAGGCGGATGACCTCCTCGGCGCTGTAGCCTCGCTTGACGCCTTGCCAGCGGGGATCTTCCGCCCAGCGTTTTTGCAGGTTCCGGATGTCGGCTTCTCGAGCATTCATGGTTGACTCCTCTATCAGAAATGACGTTGAACAGATGACTACAGTCTATCCAAATGCTGCGCCGCAATGGTGTGTTGTATCTTATATAAGACTAAATATTTTTTTGTTTATAATCAATAAGTTATTTTATAAATTTCGAGATATGAAATTCACTGTCTTTTTATGAAACGACATGATGTGCGTCGCAGCAGCAGTTTTTTGCATGCTGAGACAGCAGTTTCACCATATGGGATAATGGGGCCCGCCACGCAAGGCCGGCGAGCGCGCCGCGCCTTTTGATTGTCTTGTTCCCGTATTACCCACCAATGACGAGCACTTCCCTGCTGAAAGACTCCCCTCTGGGCCACGACGTGGTCTATCCCAGTCGCTACGATCCATCCGTGCTGTTCGGCATCGAACGGGCCCTGAACCGCCGCTTCCTGCAAACGCCCGAACAATGGCACGGCGCCGACATCTGGAACGCCTACGAAATGTCCTGGCTCAATCCCAAAGGCAAACCGGTCGTGGCCATCGCGCGCTTCGTCATCCCCTGGAACAGCCCGCGCATCATCGAATCGAAGTCCTTCAAGCTCTACCTGAATTCCTTCAACGACGAGATCGTGAGCGATACGGACGCGCTGCGCGAACGCATGGCCCAGGACCTAGGTTCCGTCGCCGGCGCCCCCGTGGACGTCACGCTGCTGCCGCTCGACGCCCTGGACGGCCAGAACATCGGCACGCTGGACGGATTGTGCATCGACCAGCTGGACATCGAGATCCGCGACTACACGCCGCAAAGCGGGCTGCTGCGCTGCCTGCCCGAGGCCCCCGTCGTCACTGAATCGCTGGTGTCCGACCTGCTCAAGTCCAACTGCCCGGTCACCGGCCAGCCGGACTGGGGCAGCGTGCAGGTGCGCTACACCGGCCCGCAGATCGATCCCGCCTCCCTGCTGCGTTACATCGTCTCTCTGCGCCGCCATACCGAGTTCCACGAACACTGCGTGGAACGGCTCTACAGCGACATCATGCAAAGCTGCCGGCCCGAACGCCTGCTGGTATATGCGCGTTATACGCGCCGCGGCGGCCTGGACATCAACCCCTGGCGCAGCAGCCATCCGGACAGCGTGGACGAACCCCGCCTGGCACGACAATAAGGGCCGCGCCGTTGTGCAAAAAAAACCGCTGCAGTTGCAGCGGTTTTGCTTTTCCCCTTTCCTTCAGCTCCGGGAGGCCCGGGTGACGGTGGAAGCCACATAGACGGCCAGGCCGGCGGCGGTCCAATAGCCGATGGCCGCGCCGTACCAGGGCGCCTGGTTCAGGCCGGCATCCAGCAGCAGCCCGAAGCCCACTGGGGCCAGGGACGAGCCCACGTCCATGCCCGAATACACCAGTCCATAGACGGCGCCGGTCGATCCTTTGGGCGTGACGCGGCGGATCAGCATGTCGCGCGAGGGCGAGGCGATGCCCGAGCAGAACCCCGCCGCGCCCACGAAAAACAGGGCCAGCGCCGGCGCCACCCACCCTGCCCCCAGCACCAGCAGCAAGGTGCCGGAGACGATCAGGGACACGAACACGATCAGTTCGGAGCGCGGCGTGCTGGAAGCGATGAAGCCGCCGGCCAGCATGCCCGCCGCCGATGCCAGCATATAGCCGGACAGCGCCGAACCGGCCAGCACCTTGTCGATGCCGTAGGTATTGTGCAGCATGGGAATGGTGTAGTTCTGCACCACCGCCATGGCAGCCGTGGCGAAGGCGAAGAACAGGAACGCTCCCCATAGCGAAGGCCGGGACAGCAAGGTGGACAGCGTCACCCAGATGGGCTCCTTGTCCTGCGGCCTGGCTCCGTCCGCCTCGCGCGCAACGGACGCGCCGGCCAGCGCCTCGCGGTTGAGCAGTACCAGCGCCAGCACGGCCGCGATCAGGGCGGCGGCGGCCAGCACGGCGACGCGCCAGTTGAAATAAATGGTCAGGGACGTGATGAAGACCGGCGTCAGCGCCCAGCCCAGGTTGCCCGTCAGGCCGTGCGTGCTGAAGGCATGGCCCAGGCGCGCCGGACTGACCCGGTGGTTGATGATGGAATAGTCCACCGGATGGAAGACGGCATTGCCCACCCCGCCGATCAGCGCGGCGGCCAGCAGCATGGCATAGCCGTTGGCCATGCCGATGAGCAGGGCCGCCGCCACGAAGCAGGCCAGCCCCACCTTGAGCACCGGATAGGCGCCCACCCGATCGACCAGAAAGCCCGAGGAGGCCTGCCCCAGGCAGGACACCAGATAGAAGGTGGTGACCAGCCCGCCCAGCGTCAGGAAGTCATAACCGAATTCCTGGCCCAGGGAGATGTACAGCGTGGGCAGGATCAGCTGGAAGAAATGCGAACTGGCATGGGCGATCCCGATGACCCCGATCACCCGCCAGTCGCGCGAGCTGGGGGCGAGCTGCCCGTCCAGCGTGGAAGTTTGCGTATCAGACATGCTCAGTTCTGCTTTTTCTTGATTTCCGGCCAGGCCTTCTGCAAGTAATAGCACATGGACCAGACAGTCAGTACCGCGGCCACGACGATGAGCGCCTGGCCGATGATGCGGGTCGGCAGGCCCATGATGGGGTACCAGTACAGCAGGCAGGGGATGGCCACCATCTGCGCCGCCGTCTTGAACTTGCCGAGCCGGTGAACCGCCACACTACCACTGGCCCCGATTTTGGCCATCCATTCCCGCAATGCGGAAATGGTGATTTCCCGGCCTATGATGATCAGGGCGATGAAGGCGTCCACCCGGTTCAGGTCCAGCAGCACGAGCAGGGCCGCGCTCACCATCAGCTTGTCGGCCACCGGATCCAGGAAGGCGCCGAAGGACGAGGTCTGGTTCCAGCGCCGCGCCAGCCAGCCGTCGAACCAGTCCGTCAAGGCCGCCACGATGAAGACCAGGGCCGCCCACAGATCGCGCGAAGGCTCGGACAGCCAGCTGTCGGGCAGATAGTAAAGCGCCACGATCAAGGGGATCAGGACGATGCGAAGCCACGTAAGGGCGATGGGCAGATTGAAAGGCATAGCTCGGATACCAACCTAAATGGACGAAGGCTCACGCCTATCGTAAAGCATGATAAATGCGCTCGGCCAGTTCGGTGGATATTCCCTCGACCGAACTGAGCTCGTCGATGCTGGCGTCGGCCACCCCGCTGAAGCCGCCAAAGCGCGCCAGCAGTCGCTGGCGCCGCTTGGCGCCGACCCCTTCGATATCCTCCAGCCGGGACACGTTGCGCGCCTTGGCCCGCTGGGCGCGCATGCCGGTGATGGCGAATCGGTGCGCCTCGTCGCGCACCTGGGCCACCAGCATCAGGGCGGCGGACTCCACGCCCAGCGCCACGGACGGCCGGCCGTCGGCAAAGACTAGCGTTTCCAAGCCGACCTTGCGTTTCTCGCCCTTGGCCACCCCGACCAGCACATGGATGTCCAGGCCCAGCTCCACGAACACCTGCCGGGCGATCTCCACCTGCCCCTTGCCGCCGTCGATCAGGACGATGTCCGGCAGCTCGGCCAGCCCCTCGGCCACGCGCGCGAAGCGGCGGTTCAGGACCTGGCGCATGGCGGCATAATCATCGCCCGGCGTGATGCCGGCGATGTTGTAGCGACGATACAGCGAGGGCTGCATGGCGTGCTGCCTGTACACCACGCAGGAAGCCTGCGTGGCCTCCCCGGCCGTATGGCTGATGTCGAAGCATTCGATGTGCAAGGCGTCCAGCTGGGCCTCGTCCAGGTCCAGTTGCAGGGCATCGGCCAGCGCCCGGGTGCGCTCGGCGCGCGCCGTGGACTCGCTCAGCACGCGCGCCAGCGCCAGCTCGGCGTTCTTGGCCGCCTGTTCCAGCCAGGTCTTGCGCACGCCCTGCGGGCGCGTCAGCACCCGCGCCTTGACCCCGGTCTGCTCGGCCAGCAGGGGCATCAGGTCCGGATCGGGCAAGGCGTGCGAGCAGACCAGCACCGGCGGCATGCGGCGCTCCAGGTAATGCTGGGCGATGAAAGCCGCCAGCACGTCGCCGGGCGTGTCGTCGTTGATCTGCGTCGGGAAGAAAGCCCGGTCGCCCAGATGGCGGCCGCCGCGCACCATGGCCAGGTTGACGCAGAACTTGCCGCCCGCATTGGCCACCACGATGACGTCCACGTCGTCGTTGCCGACCTGCTCCATGCTCTGCTGCTGCAATACGGCGGACAGGGCCTTCATCTGGTCGCGCAGCACGGCGGCCTGCTCGAAGTCCAGGTTTTCGGACGCCTTCATCATGCGGGCCTGCAGATCGTCCAGGATCTCGGAGGTATGGCCATCCAGGAAGCGGATGGCGCGCTGGACGTCCTGCTGGTATTGCTCCGGCGAGACCAGATCCACGCAAGGCGCCGAACATCGTCCGATCTGATGCAACAGACAGGGGCGGGTCCGGTTGGCGTAGACGCTGTCCTCGCAGGTGCGCAGGCGGAACACCCGCTGCAGGATCTGGATGGTTTCGCGCACGGCCCAGGAATTGGGATAGGGTCCGAAGAAATGCCCCTTGCCGCTGGTGCTGCCGCGGTAGTAGGCGATGCGCGGCGCCTCATGGGCGCTGATCATCAGGTACGGATAGGACTTGTCGTCCCGGAACAGGATGTTGTAGCGCGGCCGCAGGCGCTTGATCAGGTTGTTTTCCAGCAGCAGGGCCTCGGCCTCGCTGCGGGTGACGGTGACCTCGATGCGCGCCACCCGCGCCACCATATGGGCGATGCGCGGGCTGCTCAGGTTCTTCTGGAAGTACGAGCTGACGCGGCGCTTGAGGTCGCGGGCCTTGCCCACGTACAGCACCTCGCCCTGCTCGTCGATATGCCGGTACACGCCCGGCAGATTCGGCAGCTCAGACAGAAAGGATTTTAGATTGAAGTCCGCGGGCATATTGATAGTGCTCGTCCGCCTGCAGGGCATCCCAGTCCAGGGCGGGGATCGTTGGCATCAGCTTGCGGATGCGGTCTATGGATTCCGGCGCAGGCGTGAACTCCAGGCGCTCCAGCAATTCATCGGCCAGGTCAGGACGGTTGCACACCAGCACCATGTCGCAGCCGGCGCCCAGGGCCGCCTTGGCGCGGTCCAGGATGCCGCCCGCCACCGAGGCGCCTTCCATGGTCAGGTCGTCGGAGAACACCACGCCGTCGTAGGCCAGGGCCTTGCGCAGCACGCGCTGGATCCAGTATGGCGAGAAACCCGCCGGATTGGGATCCACCTTGGAATAGATTACGTGGGCCGGCATCACGGAAGGCAGCAGCAAGGTGCCCAGCCAGCCGTAAGGGGCGGCGTCCTCGTCCAGGATCTGCTCCAGCGGACGGTCGTCCACGGGAATCTCGTGATGGGAGTCCGCCTGCACGGCGCCATGGCCGGGGAAATGCTTGCCGCAGGCGGACATGCCCGCCTTGTTCAGGCCCCGGATCAGGCCGGCCGCCAGCATGGAGACCGCACGCGGGCTGCGATGGAAGGAGCGGTCGCCGATGACCTTGCTGACTCCCCAGTCCAGGTCCAGCACGGGCGTGAAGCTCATGTCCACGCCGCAGGCGCGCAGCTCGGCGGCCAGCACGTAACCGGTGTCCGCGGCGACCGCCGCCGCCTTGACGGCGTCGCGCGTCCACAGCTCGCCCAGCTGGCTCATCGCCGGCAAGGTGGTGAAGCCGTCTTCCCGGAAGCGCTGCACGCGCCCGCCCTCATGGTCCACGGCGATCAGCAGCGGCTCATCGCGCTCGGCATGGATGGCTTGGCACAAGGCCGTCAGCTGTGCGCGGTCCTGGAAGTTTCGGCTGAACAGGATGACGCCGCCCACCAGGGGATGGCGCAGTCGCAGGCGCTCCTGTTCGGTCAGGGTGGTGCCCTGCACGTCGACCATGACCGGACCGGGAGGCAGTACTGCTTGCGGAGAAGGACTCATTTTGTTTCAGACTCGGATAGGGAGGAATGGCGGCCGGTTTGGGGCTTGCGCTCCAGCACGACAAAGGCCATGGCCATGTCGGACTCGTCCGTCAGGGAAATGTGGGCGGCACCAAAGCGCGCCTCGAACCAGATCTGCAGTTCCCCGGACAGGCGCACCACGGGCCGGCCGCCGGGAGCGTTCAGGGTCTGCATGCGCGACCAGGCCATGGGCATGTGCATGCCCAGGCCGATAGCCTTGGAAAAAGCCTCCTTGGCGGCGAAGCGGGTCGCCAGGTAGCGCAGCCCGCGCTGCGGATCGCGTGCGGCGCGGCGCGCATAGACGACGCGCTCCTGTTCGCCCAGGATGCGGGTGACGAAGCGCTCGCCGTGACGGGCCAGCGCGCGTTCGATCCGCTCGATGCGGATCAGGTCGGTGCCTATGCCGGCAATGGCGCCGGGAACTGTGTCGGACATGGTCGGCCACGGAAAAAACAGAAAGACGGCTTGCGCCGCCTGCCAGACTGAATGATACCGTGAGACGGGCGAATACAAAAACGGCCCTGCCTGGGCAGGGCCGTCGCGCACGCCGTCGCGGCGATCAGAACGTGCGCCGGTCCACCACGCGCTTGGCCTTGCCGGTGATGGTGCGCTCGACCGTGCCGGCCGACTGCACCCGCACGCGCGCGCTCACGCCGATGAAGGTCTTGATGGAGTGGCACAGGCGGCGCGCCAGCTGCTCGCGAGCCGCCTCGTCCAGGTGATTGTGCTCGGCGCGCACCTCGGTCAGCACTTCCAGCTCGTCCAGGTTGCCGCTGCGGCTGAGCACGAGCTGATACTGGGCGCCCAGCTCGGGCATCTTCAGGACCAGTTCCTCGACCTGGGTGGGAAACAGATTGACGCCGCGCACGATCAGCATGTCGTCGCTGCGGCCGGTGATCTTGCCGATGCGGCGCATGCTGCGCGAGGTGGGCGGCAGCAGGCGCGTCAAGTCGCGGGTGCGATAGCGGATGACCGGCATGGCCTCCTTGCTGAGCGAGGTGAACACCAGCTCGCCGCTCTCGCCGTCGGCCACGGGCTCGCCGGTTTCGGGATTGATGATCTCGGGGAAGAAATGATCCTCCCAGACCACCGGGCCATCCTTGCTCTCCACGCATTCCATGGCCACGCCCGGCCCCATGACTTCGGACAGGCCGTAGATGTCCACGGCGTCGATGCCGGCGCGCTGCTCGATGTCCAGGCGCATCTGGCCGGTCCAGGGCTCGGCGCCGAAAATGCCGATGCGCAGCGAGGTGTCGCGCGGATCCATGCCCTGGCGCTCCATTTCCTCCATGATGTTGCAGAAGTAGGAAGGCGTGACCATGATCACGTCGGGGCGGAAGTCCTGGATCAGCTGCACCTGCTTTTCAGTCTGGCCGCCGGACATAGGAACGACCGTGCAGCCCAGGCGCTCGGCGCCGTAGTGCGCGCCCAGGCCGCCGGTGAACAGGCCGTAGCCGTAGGCCACGTGCGCGATGTCGCCGGGACGCGCGCCGGCCGCCCACATGGAGCGGGCGAACAGGTCGGCCCAGGTGGAGATGTCCTTGGCCGTGTAGCCCACCACCGTGGGCTTGCCGGTGGTGCCGCTGGAGGCGTGCACGCGCACCACCTGCTCGCGGGGCACGGCGAACATATTGAAGGGGTAGTTGTCGCGCAGGTCCTGCTTGGTCGTGAACGGGAACTTGGACAGGTCGGACAACTGCTTCAGATCGTCCGGATGCACGCCCGCCTCGTCGAACTTGCGACGATAATGGGGCACGTTCTCGTAGGCATGCCGCAGCGTCCACTTCAGGCGCTCCAGCTGCAGATTGCGGATTTCGTCGACGCTGGCGTGCTCGATGGCATCGCGGCCGACTTGTTCTTGAATTGCTGTCATGGTGTACTCCTGCCCTGCCACTCGTTTGGTACTACAGACCCCCCCGGGTCCGCAGGGTGTCTCGTCAATAAAACTATTTCTTTTCGATCCCGCCCAGCACCGTGCCGTTCAGACGGTACGAGCGCCCCCGGAACAGGGCGATGCGCCGGCCATTCTGGTTCACCACCTCGATATCGTATACGCCGGTGCGTCCGGCCAGCGACGCTTCCACGCCGCGCGCCGTGAGCACGTCGCCCTCGAAGGCGGGCGCCAGGTAATCGATGGTGCACCCCGAGGCCACCGTGGGAGCGTTGCGCGAATTGCAGGCGAAGGCGAAGGTGCTGTCGGCCAGGGCGAAGATGAATCCGCCATGACAGGTCTTGTGGCCATTGAGCATGTCGGCGCGCACCGTCATGCTCATGTTGGCCTGGCCGGGCGCGACCGCATCCAGGCTCAGGCCCAGCGCCTGGGAGGCCTGGTCATTGCCGTACATATGTTCGCTGACCTGCTCGGCCAGTTGCTGTGCGTCTTCCGGAACAACGACGTTATCCATTACATCCCCTTGAAAACAGGTGCGCGTTTGGCCAGGAAGGCATCGACGCCCTCGCGGTAGTCCTGGCTGGCTCCCAGTTCGCGCATCAGGTCGCGCTCCAGGTCCAGCTGCTGGTCCAGCGAGTGCGCGTCGCTGGCGTAGATGGCTTTCTTGGCGTAGGCCAGGCCCTTGGTGGGCGCCTGCGCAAAATGGCGGGCCAGCTCGTCCAGGCGCGCCTCGAAGTCCTCGTCGGCCACGCATTCCCAGATCAGGCCCCACTGCGCGGCCTGCTCGGCCGGCAGCTTGTCGCCCAGCAGCGCCAGGCCCATGGCCCGGGCCGGCCCCACCAGCCGGGGCAGAAAGAAAGTGCCCCCCGTGTCGGGCAGCAGGCCCAACCGGCAGAAAGGCTGGATGAAGCTGGCCGAGCGGCGCGCGATGACGATATCGCCCGCCAGGGCCAGATTGGCGCCGGCGCCGGCCGCCACGCCGTTCACGCCCACCACCACGGGGGCGGCCAGCGCGCGCAGACGGCGCACCAGCGGCGCATAGAACTTCTCGATGGTGGCGCCCAGGTCCACAGGCGCATCGCCCGCGCTCATCTGGCGCTCGGACAGGTCCTGTCCGGCGCAGAAGCCGCGGCCATTGCCGGTCAGCACCAGCACGCGCAGCCCGGGCTGCTGCTCGACGCGGCTCAGCGCGTCGGCCAGCTCCGCATGCATGTCGGCGGTGAAGCTGTTGAGCTTGTCGGGGCGGTTCAGCGTGATGCGGGCCACGCCGTCCTGCAGTTCAAACTGGATATTCGGGTAAATCATCCGGCCATCGTCCTTTCAGAAATGCCAACGGGTCTGGATTACACGGAAACGGTTGGCCACGTAGGCCGAGTCCGACAGCGAGGCGTTGGCGGCCGGGTTGGCGCCCGTGCCGTGGAAATCGCTGTAGGCCGCCGTCTGGTTGATGAAAACGGCCCCGGTCAGGTTCAGCGACAGGGACACGCCGGCGCGCTCGGCCATGCGCTGGATCTCGGCCGTCACCTGCTCATCGGTGCTGTAGGCCGACAGCGTCAGAGCGCCGTGTTCGACGATGCTGCGGCCGGCCAGCTCGATGCTGTGCCGGGTCGAATCGGTCTGCACCACGAACGCGATGGGGCCGAACCACTCCTTCTGGATCTCGGGCTGGTCGGCGCGCGCCCGCA
The DNA here is from genome assembly GCA_023425645.1 of Pseudomonadota bacterium. Taxonomy (GTDB): domain Bacteria; phylum Pseudomonadota; class Gammaproteobacteria; order Burkholderiales; family Burkholderiaceae_B; genus Alcaligenes. Next base: position 169,633 of record JAFACG010000009.1, on the reverse strand, counting down.
ACAGCAGGGGCGTGCGCACGCGCGCCCCGGGGAATGCGGGATGCTCCAGCGTCTGGCTGTCTGCCAGGATGGGCATGCCCAGCTGACGGGCGGCGTCGATGCGCTGTGCGCAGGCTTCATTCTGCACGGCGCCGGTGATCTCCACCGCGCGGGCGGGATCGGACACCAGCTTCTGCACAGCCAGCGCCAGGCCCTGGGCGACCTCGTCGAAACTCATGACGCCGTCGGCGGTTCGTATGCCGTCGCGCGGCACGTAGATGTTCTGCGGAGCCGTGCACATCTGGCCCGAGTACAGGGCGAAAGAAAACGCCAGGTTGCGCGCCACGGCCTTGAAGTCCTCGACCGAATCGATGATGACCTGGTTCACGCCGGCCTTCTCGGTGTAGACCTGGGCCTGGCGGGCATTGGCTTCCAGCCAGTTGCCGTTCTGGCTGCTGCCGGTGAAGTCGATCAGCTTGACGGCCGGATGCAGGGCCAGCTGCTGGGCGGTGTCTTCCTGAGGTTCATGGGCGGCCAGCAGCACCACATTGGGATTGAAGCCGGCTTCGGCCAGCACCTCGCGCGCCACGGCCACGGTGATGGCCAGAGGCAGGATGGCGCCCGGATGCGGCTTGACGATGACGGTGTTGCCGGTCGCCAGGGAGGCGAACAGGCCGGGATAGCCGTTCCAGGTCGGGAAGGTGGAGCAGCCGATGACCAGGCCTATGCCGCGCGGCACGACCTTGAACTGTTTCTTCATCTGGATGGGGTCGTGCTTGCCCTGGGGCTTGACCCAATCCACCAGGCCGGGAATGCGGGCCATTTCCTGCCAGGCATAGGCCACGGCTTCCAGGGCGCGCTCCTGGGCGTGCGGGCCGCCGGCCTGGAAGGCCATCATGAAGCCTTGTCCGGTGGTGTGCTGGACGGCGTTGGCCATCTCGAAGCTGCGCTGGTTCAGGCGGTGCAGGATCTCCAGGCACACGCCCACCCAGGCCTGCGGCCCGGCATCGCGCCAGCTCTCCAGCGCCAGTTGCGACTGGGCGATCAGCTGGTCGACGGGAACCTTGGGATAGCGGATGTCCAACGCGAAGCCAAACGGCGACTGCTCGTCGCCGGTCTCGCCCTGGGCGCCTTCCAGCGTCAGGGGAAACGGCTTGCCGCGATAGGCCTCGAAAGCTGCCTGGCCCTGCTGGGCGGCGCTCTCCCCGTAAGTGCGGGGGCTGGGGTTTTCGGGGTAGGCGCTCCAGAACGTGCGCTCGTTGATGCTGGCCAGGGCCTGGTCCAGGGTGGCTTGGTGCGTCTTGAAAAAATCGATTGCCATGCAATTTGCTCCTGACTCCGGGCATGGTCCGGACCGGCCGGACCATGCTGTTGTTCCTGAAAAATGCTCCTCGCGCGGCCCAGGCTCTCGCCTGCTTGCTGCCAGAGGGCGCTTTTTACCTTGGGGCGGCCCTGCCTCAGGTTTCCTGGTCGAAATCGATGACCAGGCGGTCGCTGACCGGGAAGCTCTGGCAGCTCAGCACGAAGCCGCGCGCCACCTCGTAGTCTTCCAGCGCGAAATTGGCGTCCATGTCCACTTCGCCCTCCACCACCTTGCAGCGGCAGGTCGAACAGACCCCGCCCTTGCAGGAGTAAGGCAGTTCCAGGCCCTGCTGCAGCGCCGAATCGAGCACGCTGGCGCTGTTCTTGTCTATGGTCAGGCTGCGCGTGACGCCGTCCTGGATGATCGTCAGCTCGCACTGCTCCTTGCCCGGCGCCTTGCGCGCTTCCTCGCCGGTGCGCAGGGCGCGCGGCCCCTTGGGAGCGCCGAACAGCTCGAACTTGATCTGCGACTTCTCCAGCCCGTTTTCCTGCAAGGCGGCAATGACCTGCTCGGTCATGTCCTGCGGACCACAGACGAAGGCCACGTCCACCGTGGACGGATCGAACCACAGCTTCATCAGCTGGCGCACCTTGTCGCCGTCGAGCCGGCCATTGAACAGGTCGATGTCCTGCGTCTCCCGGCTCATGATATACACGATGGAGAAGCGCTCCATATAGGTGTTTTTCAGGTCCTCGATTTCTTCGCGGAACATGATGGCCGAGGAAGCGCGATTGCCGAAGAACAGCGTGAACGAGGAGTCCGGCTCGGTGTTCAGGGCCGTCTTCACCAGGGACAGGATGGGCGTGATGCCGCTGCCCACGGCGAAGGCCACGTAGCGGCGCGCCTGGGCGGGGTCGAACTCCACCGTGAAATGCCCGTCCGGCGGCATGACCTCCAGCATGGCGCCGGCCTCCAGGTGGCTGTTGGCCCAGGTGGAGAAGGCGCCGTCGTTGACGCGCTTGATGGCCACGCGCAGCAGGCGATCGTGGGGAGCCGCGCAGATCGAGTACGAACGGCGCAATTCCTGGCCGTCCAGGTGCGTGCGCAGGGTCAGGTACTGGCCGGGGCGGAAATGGAACACGTCCTGCAATTCATCCGGCACGGCAAAGGCCACCACCACCGCATCGCGGGTGCTGCGCGAGACCGAGGCCACCGGGAGGGAATAAAACTGACTCATATTTGGGCCTATATTAATGCGCCTTGAAGTAATCGAAAGGTTCGCCGCAGCTTATGCAGCGATACAGCGCCTTGCAGGGCGTGGAGCCGAACTGGCTGATCACCCGGGTGTGCGTGGAGCCGCATTGAGGACAGGCCACCACAGGCGCTTCGGGCTGGCGCAGCAGCCCCGAGATGTCCACCGACCGCTGGGCGGGCGGCGAAATGCCGTAGCCGCGCAGCGCCTGCCTGCCCTGCTCGCTCATCCAGTCCGTGGTCCAGGCCGGCGATAGCTGCGTATCCACGCGCACCTGATCCAGGCCCTCTTCATGCAGGGCCTCTTCGATCATGCGCGTGATTTCGTACATGGCCGGGCATCCGGAATAGGTCGGCGTGATGGTGACCACGCACAACTCGCCTTCCCGGCGCACGTCGCGTACGATGCCCAGGTCCAGCAGGGAGATCACCGGGATCTCCGGATCGGGGATGCGAGCCAGGCGCTGCATAACCTGCTCGGGCGTCCAGGTCGAGGTCATGACGCTCACCAGCGAGCGTCGGGATACATGCGCGGCAGATGCTGCATCTCCGCCAGCAGATATCCCAACGCCTCCGTATGGCGCCCCTGCGGGCCGCCGCGATAGGCCTTGTGCTGCGCGTCCTGCTCCGGCGGGCGGCGCAGCGTGGCGCGTTCGAGCACCTGGCTGACGTAATCCAGCCACGGCGCCCACAGGCCCGCCATCAGCGGCGCGGCCTGGCGTTCGGCCAGGGACTGCGTCACCTCGTCATCCAGGAACAACTCGCCCACGAAGCGCCAGGCGTCGTCCAGAGACTGCTGCATGCGCGCATGGCTCTCGGGCGTGCCGTCGCCCAGGCGCACGATCAGGTCGCTGGAACGACGCAGGTGATACATCACTTCCTTGTGAGCCTTCTGAGCGATGGCCCGGATCTGCTCGTCGGACGAACGCACCAGTTCTTCCAACAGGAAGAAATGCCAGCTGTCGAACAGGAACTGGCGCATCAAGGTGTCGCCGTAGTGCCCGTTGTCGCGTTCGACCAGCAGGTAGTTGGTGTACTGGTGGGCGTCGCGGTGGTAGGCCAGACGGTCTTCATCGCGGCCCTGCCCTTCCGTCTCGCCGGCCAGCGTCAGCCACATGCGCGCCTGGCCCAGCAGGTCCAGCGCGGTATTCGCGCTGGCCAGCTCTTCTTCCAGGGCCGGGCCGTGGCCGGTCCATTCGCCCAGGCGCTGGGCCAGCACCAGGGTCGAATCGCCCAGTCTCAGGGCATAGGAAAACAGCGCCTTGTCCATGCGGCCTCCTACATATTGATGCCGTCGGGCATCGGGAAGAAGGTGGGATGGCGGTAGACCTTGCTGTTGGACGGTTCGAACATCGCGCCCTTGTCGTCCGGGCTGGAGGCGGCGATGTCGGCCGCGCGAACGACCCAGATGCTCACGCCTTCGTTGCGGCGGGTGTAGACGTCGCGGGCGTTGTTGATCGCCATTTCCGCGTCAGGCGCATGCAGGCTGCCCACATGCTTGTGGGCCAGGCCGTGCTGGCTGCGGATAAAGACCTCCCAGAGAGGCCAATCATGCTTGCTCATACTTCAATTCCTCGCTATGCAGCGGCGAACAGTGGACGCGCGCTGCGTATCGGATCGGGTCGGGAAGCGACGGCGCTCCCCGTGCAAAAACATTCAGGCGACCTTGCGGACCGCTTGCTGCTTCTGGGCATGAGCGTCCAGGGCGTCGCGGAACCAGGCGCCGTCTTCGTGGGCCTTGACGCGCGCCTGCAGCCGTTCGCGGTTACAGGGGCCGTTGCCCTTGATGACCGCCCAGAACTCTTCCCAGTCGATTTCACCGAAATCGTAGTGCCCGCGCTCCTCGTTCCAGCGCAGGTCCGGATCGGGAATGGTCAGGCCCAGGTACTCGGCCTGGGGCACAGTCTGATCCACCATCTTCTGGCGCAGTTCGTCGTTGGAGAACAGCTTGATCTTCCACTGCATGGACTGGGCGCTGTTGGTGGAATCGGCGTCCGAAGGGCCGAACATCATCAAGGCAGGCCACCACAAGCGATTGATGGAGTCCTGGCACATGGCCTTTTGCTCGGGCGTGCCGTGCAGGCACATCTGGATCAGCAGGTCATAGCCCTGGCGCTGGTGAAAGGATTCCTCCTTGCATACGCGCACCATGGCGCGCGCATACGGGCCGTAGGAGCAGCGGCACAGCGGGATCTGGTTGATGATGGCCGAGCCGTCCACCAGCCAGCCTATCATGCCGATGTCGGCCCAGTTCAGCGTGGGGTAGTTGAAGATGCTGGAGTACTTGGCCTTGCCCGACAGCAGGTCGCCGACCAATTGTTCGCGGCTGACGCCCAGTGTCTCGGCGGCGCTGTACAGGTACAGGCCGTGGCCGGCCTCGTCCTGAACCTTGGCCATCAGGATGGCCTTGCGTTTGAGCGAAGGCGCGCGCGTGATCCAGTTGCCCTCGGGCAGCATGCCCACCACCTCGGAGTGGGCGTGCTGGGAAATCTGGCGCACCAGCGTTTTGCGATAAGCCTCGGGCATCCAGTCCTTGGCCTCGATGCGCACGCCGTCGTCGATGCGCTGCTGGAACTGACGCTCCTGCTCGGACATGTCGTCCATGCCTTTGACCTGCTTGACGCCGGTCTCTACGAGTTGTGCATACATGACAAACCCCCGGTAATAGTGCAGACAGCGCCAAAAAACTTTGTTTCAGCGCAAACCATATACGCTTCATTATTTAATACGAAAAATTTGATGTCAATCAAAAAACCGTATCATATGAGAGCACAGAGGGGGGTTTAAGGGTAAATACCTAGACCTGAAAAAAGGGCCCGGCGGACGGCTTTGAACCATCCCCGGGCCAGAAAAGCAGGCGCGCGGCGCAGGAGCGCCAGCCGCCGCACGCGGATGCCGAGAGCCGGCCGCGAATCGCCGGACGCGAACCGCCGCGACGGTCTTAGAGCTGGATGAAATGCTCGCGGTAGTGCTTGAGTTCGGCGATGGATTCGTAGATATCGGCCAGGGCCTCGTGGCGGCTCTGCTTGACGAAACTTTTGACCACTTCGGGCTTCCAACGCAAGGCCAGCTCCTTGAGAGTGCTGACGTCCAGGTTGCGATAATGGAAGAAGGCTTCCAGGCGCGGCATGTAGCGGTACATGAAGCGGCGGTCCTGGCTGATGGTATTGCCGCACAGCGGCGACTTGCCGGCCGGCAGATGCTGCTTCAGGAAATCCAGCAGAATGTCCTCGGCCTGCTCTTCATTCAGGGTGGACGCCTTGACCTTGTCGATCAGGCCGCTGCGGCCGTGCGTGCCCTTGTTCCAGGCGTCCATGGCGTCAAGCAGCTGGTTGCTCTGGTGCACGACCAGGACGGGACCTTCGGCCACCACGGTCAGATCGGCCTCGGTCACCACCACGGCCACCTCGATGATGCGCTCCTTGTCCGGATCCAGGCCCGTCATTTCCATGTCGAGCCAGACCAGACGCTGTGTTTGAACCGCCATATAATCATTCCTCAAAACGCCTATTTTACATATTGCCCGTGCTCATGCTGACCTTGTTGTTCGTCATCTTCCTGCTGTGCGACGTATTCCTGCGCTTCTGGCTGGGCATGCGCCAGATCCGGCACGTCTACCGGCACCAGAACCAGGTGCCGGCCGAGTTCGCCGGCCGCATCAGCCTGCACAGCCACCAGCGCGCCGCACGCTACACCATTGCGCGCACGCGCCTGGCCCTGATCGAGCGGCTGATGGAAGCCTTCCTGCTGCTGGCCCTGACCTTGATGGGCGGGCTGCAATGGCTGGACGTCGCCCTGGGGCGGCTGATCGACCACGAGCTGCTGCGCCAGCTGATCCTGATCGGCGCGGTGCTGGCCATCATGGGAGCGGCTGGCCTGCCCTTCGCCTGGTACCGCAAATTCGTGCTGGAGGCGCGCTTCGGCTTCAATCGCATGACCCCCGGCCTGTTCGTGGCCGACACGCTCAAGGCGCTGCTGCTGGTGCTGGCGCTGGGCACCCCCCTGTGCGCCGCCCTGCTGGGCTTCATGGAATGGGCCGGCCCCTCCTGGCCCTGGTATGCCTGGGGATTGTGGGTGGCGTTCAACCTGCTGGTCCTGTGGCTCTATCCGCGCGTCATCGCCCCGCTCTTCAACACCTTCAAGCCCCTGGAGGACGCCGAGCTGCGAGAACGCATCGCCGCCCTGGCGCAACGCTGCGACTTCCAGGCCGACGGCCTGTACGTCATGGACGGCTCGCGGCGCTCGGCGCACGGCAACGCCTACTTCACGGGTCTGGGCCGTCATAAACGCATCGTCTTCTTCGACACCCTGCTCAACAAGCTGCAGCCCGCCGAGATCGAGGCCGTGCTGGCCCACGAGCTGGGCCACTTCAAGCACCGCCACATCCAGCGCCGCCTGCTGATCAGCCTGCTCTCCTCGCTGGTCTTCTTCCTGCTGGCCGGCTGGGCCTGGTCCCAGGTTGGCTTCTATACCAGCCTGGGCGTCATTCCCCAGCTGGGCCGCCCCAATGACGCTCTGGCACTGATCCTGTTCTTTCTGGTCGTGCCCACCTTCACGTTCTGGATGGGGCCGGTGGCCGCCTACTTCTCGCGCCGCGACGAATACCAGGCCGACCGTTTCGCCGCCGGCCACAGCCAGGCCGGCGAACTGATCTCGGCGCTGCTCAAGCTCTACAACGACAATGCGGCCACGCTGACGCCCGACCCCATCCATTCCGCCTTCTACGACAGCCACCCCAACGCCGTCGACCGCGTAAGACACCTCAAAAGCCTGGCATGACAAGCAAAAACACACTCAGCGGCCTGGTGACGGCCGCCCATGGCCGCCACTACTTCGTCGAGCTGCCCGACGGCCAGAGCATCAAGTGCTTTCCGCGCGGCAAGAAAGCCGGCATCGCCGTGGGAGACCAGGTGGACGTGCTGCTGCAGGGCAAGGACGAAGGCGTGATCGAGCGTGTACAGGAACGACGCAACCTGCTGTTCCGGTCGGACGACTTCCGCACCAAGCAGTTCGCCGCCAACATCGACCAGCTGCTGATCGTGGTCGCGCCCGAACCCGCCTACTCCGAAGACCTGCTGGGCCGCGCCCTGGTGGCCGCCTGGAGCGCGGACATCGCCCCGGTCATCATCCTGAACAAGGCCGACTTGTCGGCGTCCCTGGACCGGGCGCGGGCCAAGCTGGCGCCCACGGCCGCCCTGGGCGTGCCCATCCTGGAAATGGTGGCTCTGGACCCCGCGCAGACGCGCCAGGCCCTGGCTCCCTGGCTGGCCGGCAAGCGCACGCTGCTGCTGGGGCAAAGCGGCATGGGCAAGTCCACTCTGCTCAACGCGCTGGTGCCCGAGGCCCGCGCCCTGACCCAGGAACACTCCCAGGCCCTGGGCACCGGCCGGCACACCACCACCAGCACCCGTCTGTATCATCTGCCCGAAGGCGGAGACCTGATCGACAGCCCCGGCTTCCAGGCCTTCGGCCTGTCGCACCTGGAACAAGAAGACATCGTCCATGGTTTCCCGGACTTCCGCCAGGCGGTCGAATCCTGCCGTTTCTACAACTGCAGCCATCGGCACGAACCGGGCTGCGGCGTGCTGGCCGCCATCGAGGCCGGCTCCATACATCCCGACCGCCACGCCCTGTACCAGCGCCTGCTGGCCGAGCACGAGAACAAGCCGCGTTACTGACGCCCCGGTACGCGGCCTTGGAGCCTGTTCAAGGTCTTAACGCCGCGCGTCTCCGCCGGCCGACAGCTGATTCCATGCCGCGGACAGGTGGTGATACAGATTGCGCACCAGCACGGCCGTGGCGCCCCAGATGAAATACGGCCCCCAGGGGATGGAAAAATATTGGCGCTGCGTGCCGTCGGGCAGGATGGCGTGATGCAGCTGATGGCGCTGCGGATCGAGCAGCACGGACAGCGGCACCTCGAAGACCTCGGCCACTTCCGCGCTGTCGGGCACGACGGTGAAACCCGCCTGAAGTTCACCGATGATGGGACGCATGGCGAACTGGGTGCTGGTCACGAAAATCGGATGCTGGCCCAGGTAGCGCACGAAACGCGGCTCGATGCCGATTTCCTCCTGGGTCTCGCGCAGGGCGGCTTCCACCGGACCGACATCGGAAGGCTCGATGCGTCCCCCGGGGAAGCTGATCTGGCCGGCGTGATTGTGCAGATGAGTGGCGCGCCTGGTGAAGATGATGGACGGGCCGTCCGGGCGCTGTATGACGCCGATGCAGACGGCGGCGCGGATATTGACTGACCCGGGCAGGAAGTCCGGATGGAATGAGCTGCGGAACAAGGGTTCAACCTGCCACTGGACGGGCTGGCCGAAAGCGCTGCGCATGAAGTCCAGCTGCAGGGCTTGCGATGGCAGGTCAGGCAGCGGATCGAGGGCCACCAATGGCTGGCTGCGGGGGTCGAACCCCGGAACTACGACAGGCCTGCGATGAGGCTTGATGATAGGGGCCGGCATCGTTCTCACGTAAAAACAAAGGCACCCGCCTGGGTGCCTTTGCATCGTAGCTCGTCGGGAATCAGTTGCCCGAACGACGAACGAGTTTTTCCTTGATGCGAGCGGCTTTACCCGAGCGATCGCGCAGATAGTACAGTTTAGCACGACGCACAGCGCCACGGCGCTTGACTTCGATGCTGGCGATCTGGGGGGAATACAGCTGGAACGTACGCTCGACGGCTTCGCCGGAAGAAATCTTGCGAACGATGAAGGAGGAATTCAGGCCACGGTTGCGGCGGCCGATAACCACGCCTTCGTAAGCCTGGACGCGCTTGCGCGTACCTTCGACCACGTTCACGTTGACGACGACGGTGTCACCAGGACCGAACTCGGGAGGCAGCTTGCCACCGGTCAGGCGCTGGATTTCTTCTTGCTCAAGAATAGCGATCAAATCCACGATTGACTCCAAAACCATCGTATCAGCCGCAAAAATTAAAATGAATTGGCGCTGACAGAGGATGAAAAAATGTTAAGCCTATGATTCTACCATTAAAAACTTGGGCTCAACAAGACAGGGACGGCATGTCGTCCGGACGCGATGAACGTTTAACTGCGTTAAGATACGACACAATCCGCGCGGGCGTCCATGGCGCGCGCGATACAACCATCAATCGGAGGCCGCCGTCCCGCTGCGCAGAGCGGCCGCATCGAGAGGAAAGAACACCGTATGCATGCCGAATACAAAGTCCCGGGTGGGAAGCTGGTCGTCGTCGATCTGGACGTTGATGACGGCGTCATCCGCCAGGCTCGCCTGAGCGGGGACTTCTTCCTGGAGCCGCCCGAAACCCTGGCCCTGATCAACGAAGCCTTGCTGGGCTTGTCCGTGCACAGCAGCGCCGAAGAGATTGCCGCGCAGGTCAGCCGCAACCTGCCCCGGGACACGGAAATGTTCGGCGTGGATCCCCAGGCCATTGGCGTGGTGGTGCGGAGGGCCCTGGCATGACGAGATGGAGCGAATTGCCATGGCAGCTGATCCATATGGAGCCGCAACCGGCCGCCCTGCACATGGCGCTGGACGAGGTGATCACGCAGAACGTCAGCGATGGCGTGCGCGCCCCTACCCTGCGCATATGGGAATGGCAGCAGGCCGCCGTGGTGATCGGCCGCTTTCAGTCCCTGTGCAACGAGATCGAACCCGAGGGCGCCGCCCGCCACGGCATCAAGGTGGTGCGCCGCATCAGCGGCGGCGGAGCCATGTTCATCGAACCCGGCAACACCATTACGTACTCCCTGAGCGTACCGCGGCAATTCGTCGCCGGCATGACCTTCCAGGAGTCCTATGAGTTTCTGGATGCATGGGTGATCGACGCCTTGCGCAGCCTGGGCATCGACGCCTGGTACCAGCCCCTGAACGACATCACCAGCGCCGGCGGCAAGATAGGCGGGGCCGCCCAGGCGCGGCGGGGCAACGCCGTGCTGCACCACGTGACCATGGCCTACGATATCGACGCCGACAAGATGCTGGAAGTGCTGCGTATTGGCAAGGAAAAACTGTCCGACAAAGGCACGACCAGCGCCAAGAAGCGCGTGGACCCCATACGCAGCCAGACCGGCATGAGCCGCGAGGCGGTGATCGAGGCCATGCTGGCCGAGTTCAAGCAAAAGGCGCCGCTGGAAAAAGTGGAACTGGACGCCGCCACACTGGCGCGTGCGCAGCAACTGGCGCAGGACCGTTTCCTGACGGCGGAATGGACGAATATCGTTCCTTGACTATATGCCTTTGCGCCGGCCGCAAGGCTGGCATGCTTCATTCGGAAGGGCGGATTCAAAACCCGCCCATGCTGCCCAGCCACAGCAGGCCGGGGATGGTGGCTCCCCAGACAGCCACCAGGCACACATCCAGCAGCTTGGCGCGCATGGACAACTGACCGGAAAAGGGACTGCGCCGCGAGCGCACGGACGAAGAACGCGAACGGACGGAAGCGTGAGCGGCGGGACGGCGGACTGGGCGGGACATGGCAGGCTCCGGTTTACTGTTTTCTTGTACAGTACTGTACTTAACAACAGCATTTCATGCAAGAGCCCGTCCTGCCCTGTTGCGCGCGACCCACGCAAAAAAAAAGTTCTTCGAAGAATTCCGGGGACTGGGTTGCCAAGTCGATGTCGAACTGATTTTTTGAAGACGCCATTCAAGGCGCAGGAAGATCGGACGAGGCTGATGGCTTGCCGGCGCGGCGCGCCGGTGCCCTGGTCGGGGCGCCTGGCCGGACGCGTCGTTAACTCCGGCGGGTTGCTCGCGCCCCAGGCGAGCAACAAGCGCCGCCGTCGAACAGAACGACGCTTAGCTCCCGTCCCCGCGCCCCGCCTGCGGCAAGCCATCGGACCCGCCCCCTCCGATCTTCCTGCGCCTTGAACGGCTCAAAATGCCGATGACATCAACCCGGCTATACGCATGCATGCCAAACAGAAAACTCAGCGGATGGCTGATGCGTTGTACGGCGTGCGCGGACGTCCCGCCGTTTGGGCCAATACAGCGGCCCGCCTCGCGAGAACCCGAGCTTCTTTCCGCTTGGCCCAACGGCTCGTCAAACACGGAGGAATCCCCGGAATTCCTCGAAGAACAAAAAAAGCCCCGTGCCCGTAAAGGGCCGCGGGGCTTTGCATGGACGGCAGCGCTGCTTACTTGTTGGGCTGCGGCGTCACGCGCAGGTAGGGGCGGATTTCAGTGTAGCCCTTGGGGAATTTCTGCTTCAGGACTTCAGGATCCTTCAGGCTGGGAACGATGATCACATCATCGCCATCTTCCCAGTTCACGGGCGTGGCCACGCTGTGGCTGTCGGTGAGCTGCAGCGAATCGATGACGCGCAGAATCTCGTTGAAGTTGCGGCCCGTGCTGGCGGGGTAGGTGATGATCAGGCGCACTTTCTTGGCGGGGTCGATGATGAACACCGAACGCACGGTGGCGGTGGTGCTGGCGTTGGGGTGGATCATGTCGTACAGATCCGCCACCTTGCGGTCATCGTCGGCCAGGATGGGGAAGTTGACCGTGGTCTTTTGGGTGTCGTTGATGTCGTTGATCCACTGGTTGTGGGAGTCGACGTCATCCACGGACACGGCCAGCACTTTCACGTTGCGCTTGGCGAATTCATCGGCCAGCTTGGCGGTGTAGCCCAGCTCGGTCGTGCAGACCGGCGTGAAATCGGCGGGGTGCGAGAACAGCACGCCCCAGCTGTCGCCCAGGAACTCATGGAATTTGATGGTGCCAACCGAAGATTTCTGCTCGAAGTCGGGGGCGGTGTCGCCCAGACGTAGTGTTGCCATTGTGTGCTCCCTTGCTGGATAAGCCGGCGTTGGAAAGATCGGCTGATCCGATCATTGATGTTGATGGATAGATTTTGTCAGCATAAGAGGCTCATTTCAAATAGCCATTGCTTATAAGTTTATAGCCATCTGAAGCCGGGCCGGGGAGCGGACCGCGCTCCCCGCCGACGCCTTACAGCAGGTCCGCCGACAGATACGGCGAGAGCTCCAGGCCATCGGAAATGGACAGGGCCAGCGCATCGCCTCGCGGCAGGATATGGCTGGCATAGAACACGCAGGTCGCCAGCTTGCGGCGCAGGAAGACATCCTGGCTGCCCTGGGCCAGCGCCGTTTCGGCGGCCAGCGCGGCGCGCGCCATCTGCCAGCCGGCCAGCACATAACCGGCCAGCATCAGGAAGGGCACGCTGCCCAGGAACACGGCAGGCAGGTTCTGCTGCGCATTCATCAGGGTGAAGGTGGCCGCCAGCTCGACGTTCTGCATGCCGCCCTCGAGCCGGTCGGCGATCAGGTTCAGGGCCGAGGCATGCTCCTCGGACTGGTCGGCGCGTTCGCGCAGGCGGGCGATGGTCTCTTCCAGTTGCGGAGACAGGGCCTGGACGACCGTTCCCGCATCGCGCAGCACCTTGCGGCCGATGAAGTCATTGGCCTGGATGGCCGTGGTGCCTTCGTAGATGGGCAGGATGCGCGCGTCACGATAATGCTGCGCGGCGCCGGTCTCCTCGATGAAGCCCATGCCGCCATGCACCTGCACGCCCAGCGAGGCGACCTCGACCGACATCTCGGTGCAGAAGCCCTTGACCACCGGTACCAGGAACTCGTACAGCGCCTGGTGGCGCTGGCGAACGGACTCATCCGCGCTGCAGCGCGCCTTGTCGTTGATGCCTGCCGCGAAATACGCCAGGGCGCGCGCGCCTTCGGTCAAGGCGCGCATCTGCAGCAGCATGCGCTGCACATCGGGATGATGGGCGATGGAGACGGCCTGCTTGCCGCCGTTCAAGGGCGCGCCCTGGACGCGCTCCCGGGCGTAGGCGCTGGCCTGCTGCAGGGCTCGCTCGGCCACGGCCACGCCCTGCAGGCCGACCGCATAGCGAGCCGCATTCATCATGATGAACATGTACTGCAGGCCGCGGTTTTCCTCGCCCACCAGGTAGCCGACGGCGCCCTCGCCCGCGTCGCCCTTGCCCGAACCGTACAGCAGCACCGCCGTGGGGCTGCCATGTATGCCCAGCTTGTGCTCCAGAGATGCGCACCAGACATCGTTGCGCGCCCCCAGGGAACCGTCCTCCTTGACCAGGAACTTGGGCACGATGAACAGGGAAATGCCCTTGACGCCGGGCGGGGCGTCCGGTGTGCGCGCCAGCACCAGATGGACGATGTTCTCGGCCAGATCGTGCTCGCCGTACGTGATGAAGATCTTCTGGCCGCTCAGCCGGTAGCTGCCGTCGTCCTGGCGCACCGCGCGAGTGGCGACCTGGGCCAGGTCCGAACCGGCCTGCGGCTCGGTCAGGTTCATGGTGCCGGTCCAGCGGCCTTCCAGCAGGGGCGGCAGAAAGCGTTCCTTCTGCTCGGGCGTGCCGACCAGGGAAAGGGCTTCGATCACGCCATCCGTCAGCAGCGGACACAAGGAAAAAGCCAGGTTGGCGGCGTTGATGTTTTCGCCGGCCACCGCGCCGATCAGCTTGGGCAGGCCCTGGCCGCCCAGCCCGGGTTCGTGCTGCAGGCCTTGCCAGCCCGCCTTGGCGAACTCGTCGAACGCTTTCTTGAAACCCGGCGCCGTCGTCACCTGGCCGTCTTTCCATTGCGCGCCCTGCTCATCCCCGACGCGGTTCAGAGGCGCCACTTCCTGCTCGACGAAGCGGGCGTTCTCGTCGAGGATGGCGTCGATCAGCTCGGGCGAGAACTCTTCGTAGCCAGGCAATTCCAGTACGCCGGGCAGATCGGCCAGCTCCTTCAGCACAAAGCGGATGTCTTGGGTGGGAACACGATAAGTCATGAACACTCCTACACAGAAACGACAGGGCCGCTGCCAGTGCCGCGCCCTGCTGGACACGCAATGAAAGAAAAATACCCCGCACGCCGCGCCCTCGGCATGCCGTTCACCTTGCGGCCGGCATGCGGCTCAGATTCGCCAGGCGCGGGACAGTCCGCAGGGACTGTCCTGTGACCGGGCCCATCCCCCGAGAGGGCGCTTTTTACCTTGGAGCGGTCCGGCGGTAAAAAAAGCCTGCCGACGATCTCACCGGCAGGCTGCTGGGTTTTACAGCGCTTTTTCCAGTTCGGGCACCGCCTCGAACAGGTCGGCGACCAGCCCGTAGTCGGCCACGCCGAAGATCGGCGCTTCCGGATCCTTGTTGATGGCCACGATGACCTTGGAATCCTTCATGCCGGCCAGGTGCTGAATGGCGCCGGAAATGCCGACGGCCACATACAGTTGCGGGGCGACGATCTTGCCGGTCTGACCCACCTGCCAGTCGTTGGGCGCATAGCCTGCGTCGACCGCCGCGCGCGAGGCGCCCAGGGCCGCACCCAGCTTGTCGGCCAGGCCGTCGAGCATCTTGAAGTTCTCGGCGCTGCCCAGGCCGCGTCCGCCGGAGACGACCACCGTGGCGCCGGCCAGCTCGGGACGATCGCTCTTGGCCACTTCGCGGCTGACAAAGGAGGAACGGCCCGAATCGGCGACGGCGGCCTGCTCTTCGATGGCGGCGCTGCCGCCCTGGGCGGCAACGGCGTCAAACGAGGTCGTGCGCACGGTGATGACTTTGACGGCATCGCCCGACTGCACCGTGGCGATGGCATTGCCTGCATAGATGGGCCGCGTGAAGGTGTCGGGCGATTCCACCGAAAGGATGTCGGACACCTGGGCCACGTCCAGCTTGGCGGCCACGCGCGGGGCCACGTTCTTGCCCGAGGCCGTGGCGGGGAACAGGATGTGGCCGTAGGACGAAGCCACGGCCAGCACCTGGGCGGCCACGTTCTCGGCCAGGCCGTCGGCCAGGGAGGGGCCGTCGGCCAGCAGCACCTTGGCCACGCCCTGCACCTGGGCGGCCTGCTCGGCCACGGCGCGGGCCTGGTGGCCGGCCACCAGGACATGGACGTCGCCGCCGATCTTCTGCGCAGCGGCGACGGTGTTGAGGGTTGCAGCCTTGAGCTGCTGGTTGTCGTGCTCGGCAATTACAAGAATCGACATTTAGATCACCTTCGCTTCATTCTTCAGTTTTTCCACCAGCGTAGCCACATCCGGCACGATGACCCCGGCCGAGCGCGCGGGCGGCTCGCTGACCTTGAGCGTCTTGATGCGCGGCGCAACGTCCACGCCCAGCTCTTCGGGTGTCAGGGTTTCCAGGGTCTTCTTCTTGGCCTTCATGATGTTGGGCAGCGTGACATAGCGCGGCTCATTCAGGCGCAGGTCGGTGGTGATGACGGCAGGCAGCGTAAGCTTGACGGTTTCCAGGCCGCCGTCAACCTCGCGGGTGACCGACACGCCGTCGGCCGAAAGTTCGACCTTGCTGGCGAACGTGGCCTGAGGCCAGTCCAGCAGCGCGGCCAGCATCTGGCCGGTCTGATTGGAGTCGTCGTCGATGGCCTGCTTGCCCAGGATCACCAGTTGAGGCTGTTCCTTGTCCACCACGGCCTTGAGCAGCTTGGCCACGGCCAGGGGCTGCAACTCGGCGTCGGTCTGCACCAGCGTGGCGCGATCCGCACCGATGGCCAGCGCGGTGCGCAGCGTCTCCTGGCTCTGGGCCACGCCGCAGGATACCGCCACCACCTCGCTCGCCGCGCCGCTTTCCTTCAGGCGGGTAGCTTCTTCGACGGCGATTTCATCGAAAGGATTCATGGACATTTTGACATTGGCGATATCCACCCCGGACTGGTCGGATTTCACGCGCACCTTGACGTTATAGTCAACTACGCGTTTCACGGGTACTAACACCTTCATCTAGTTTTCTCCAAGGCTATCTTGAATAGAGGTAAAGATTTGTCTCCGGAACAGCCCGCTGTCCCGCGCGGCGGCCGCCTACAGTCCGGCCAGGGCCTTCAGGTGGGCCACCACGCTGCGCCCCAGGGACGACGCGTCATAGCCGCCTTCCAGCATGCTGACCAGGCGCTGCCCGGCGCTGGGCGCACAGGCCTTGACCACCAGGGCGGTCAATTCGGCGTAGTCCGCCTCGACCAGACTGAGCTGTCCCATTTCATCCTCGCGGTGTGCATCGAAGCCGGCCGAAAAAAACACGATTTCGGGTCGGAATGCTTCGATCCGGGGCATGCATTCGTGCTTGAACGCATCCAGGACCTGCGCCGACTTTGTATAGGCCTCAACCGGTATGTTTACCATGTTTTGCGGTGGAGGAACTTGATATGAGCCAGGAAAAAACGGGTACTGGAAGAAACTGCACATCAGCACCCGCTCGTCGCCCGCAAAGATCTGTTCGGTGCCGTTGCCGTGGTGCACGTCGAAATCGACGATCAGTACGCGCGTCAGCCCGTAGCGGGCCATGGCATAGGCCGCCGCGACCGCCACATTGTTGAAAAAGCAAAAGCCCATGGCCCGGTTGCGCTCGGCGTGGTGGCCGGGCGGGCGCACCGAACAGAACGCGCCGGCCGCCTTCTGGCCCATGACGCCGTCCACCGCATCCAGGCCCGCGCCGGCGGCGGCATAGGCCGCCTCCAGCGTATGGGGGTTCATCAGGGTGTCGGCGTCGATGTTGAAATAGCCCTGACGCGGAAGCTGCTGCTTGAGCTGCTGCAGATAGGCGGCATCGTGCACGCGCAGGATGTCCTCGTCCGTCGCCGGCCGGGCCTTGCGCTGCAGCAAGTAGGACGCCAGGCCGCTGGACAGCAATTGGTCATTGATGGCGTCCAGCCGTTCCGGACTTTCGGGATGCCATCGTCCCATCTCATGCAGATGACATGCCGGATGGGTAATATATAGTGTCTCCATGAGGATGGATTATGTTCAGACCCACTCGTATTTTGCAAGCGGCGCTGATTGCGCTGACCACGGCCGGCTGCGCCGCCACCCCGCCCAAGACGGCAAGCCCGCGGGCCGAGGCCGCCGGCCCCGCCTCCTCCACCGCCCCTGAACGCAACGCCGGCGTGGTCGCCATCAAGTCCCTGGCCGAGCCCGCTTCCATCCGCGCGGGCGAGTCGCGCTCGGGCCGCACCCTGTTTTTCACCGCCGCCGGCCAATTGACCGAGGATATCGCCGCCTACGCGCGCGACGTCTCCCGCACCCGCCAGGTGCCGCTGGACGTGGTCACGGACCTGCTGCTGCAGGCGCAGTACAACCCCACCGCAGTCAAGCTGATGCGCCCCACGAGCGGACGAATCAAGCGCAGCTGGGCCACTTACCGCCAGCGCAACGTGGACCCGGTGCGCATCCGGCGCGGCGTGGCGTTCTGGCAAGAGCACCGCGCCGACCTGGACCGCATCTCGCAGGCCTACGGCGTGCCGCCTTCGGTCATCGTGGCCATCCTGGGCGTGGAGACGGTGTATGGACAGATCATGGGCGACTTCAAGGTGCTGGACGCCCTGTTCACCCTGGGCTTCGCCTATCCGGACGACAGCCGTCCCGAGCGCAGCCAGCTGTTCCGCGACCAGCTTGCCGACCTGATCCAGCTGCACCATGAAGGCGAGCTGGACGCCCGCATCGTGCAAGGATCGTTTGCCGGAGCCATGGGCATGCCCCAGTTCATGCCGGGCAGCCTGATCCGCTATGCCGTGGACGGCAACGGCGACGGGCGCATAGACCTGCGCAACAACCCCGTGGACGCCATGGCTTCGATCGCCAATTTCCTGCGCGCGCACGGCTGGGAGCCCGGGCTGCCGGTGTTTGCGCCGGCGCGCCTGAGCGCCGCCAATCAAGGCATGGTGGATGGCGGCATCTTCCCCAAGCGCACCTGGGCGGAACTGCGAAAGGCAGGCGCGGCGGCGCATGGTCAAGCCAGCCACGCGGCCCCCTGGCAACAGGCCCGGCTGGGCGTGGTGAATCTGGTGGACGAACCCCGCAACACCACGGAGTATCGCCTGGGCACGCCCAATTTCTTCGCCATCACCCACTACAACCGCAGCTACTTCTACGCCAGCTCGGTCGCCGACCTGGCTTCGGAACTGGCCGCGCAGATGGGCTACGGCAACCCCAATTAATTGAAGACGCCGGTGGACAAGTAACGGTCGCCGCGATCGCAGACAATGAAAACGATCGTGGCGTTCTCCACCCGGCGGGCCACGCGCATGGCCGCGACCAGGGCGCCGCCCGAGGATATGCCGGCGCAGATGCCCTCTTCGGCCGCCAGGCGGCGGGTCATGTCCTCGGCCTCCTGCTGGCTGATGGATTCGAATTCGTCGACCTTGGCGGGATCGTAGATCTTGGGCAGATAAGCCTCGGGCCACTTGCGAATGCCCGGGATCTGCGAGCCCTCGGCCGGCTGGGCGCCCACCACCACGATCCTGTCGTTCTGGCTGCGCAGATAGCTGCCCACGCCCATGATGGTGCCCGTGGTGCCCATGGCGCTCACGAAATGAGTGACCTGGCCGTCGGTCTGCTGCCAGATCTCGGGCCCCGTGGAACCCACGTGGGCGGCGGGATTGTCCTTGTTGGCGAACTGGTCCAGCACCTTGCCCTTGCCTTCGGCCTGCATCTTCATGGCCAGGTCGCGGGCGTATTCCATGCCGCCTTCCTTGGCCGGGGTCAGGATCAGCTGCGCACCGTAGGCCGTCATGGAGGCGCGGCGCTCCACCGACAGGTTGTCGGGCATGATCAGCACCATCTTGTAGCCGCGCACGGCGGCGATCATGGCCAGCGCGATGCCGGTATTGCCGCTGGTGGCCTCGATCAGGGTGTCGCCGGGCTTGATGTCGCCGCGCAGTTCAGCCTGCCGGATCATGGAGCTGGCCGCGCGGTCCTTGACGGAACCGGCCGGATTGTTGCCCTCGATCTTGGCCAGGATGACATTGCCGCGGGCCTGGCCGAATTCGCCCGGAATGCGTTGCAGCCGCACCAAGGGAGTGTGGCCTACGGTATCTTCGATTGTGGGATAGTTTTTCATCAGCGTTCTACCTTGCCTGACGCGCTCGATCCGGCGCAGCACCGCCGCCGGCCAAGGCATGCCGGCAGCGGCGTCCAAACAACAACCTATTAGCTTAAAGCGAGACGCGCCCCAGGGCTACGGCTTTTTTCGCATATCCGCAGCCGGACGGGCGGCCGGCGCGCCGCCCTCCTGCTTGGGGGAGCCGACCGTCAGGCCCGATTGCTGCATGGTGTCGAGCTTCTTGGGGCCTATGCCCTTGACCCGGTCGGCCAGGTCCTGAAGGGAATCAAAGGGCCCGCCGCGCTGTCGCTCCTCCAGGATGAGCTGCGCGGTGCGCGGGCCTATGCCCTTGATCTGCTGCAATTGCTCGGCGCCGGCGGAGTTCAGATCGACCGATGCGGCCAGGCCCGGCGAGAGAGCCAGCAGCAGCGCAGCCGCCAGCCGCCCCGCTCCGGCGCGCCATGCAGGCTGCATGCGGCGGACAGGGACCGGGACGGAACGGGAAAACAGAGAAGAAAACATGATGAAGGCTCCATGAAAAGGAGCCTTTATGGTGCTACGCGGCGCCCCGGGCCGGGGCGTCCGGACGGCCGGATATCCATGCGCGCACTTGCGCATGGATGCAAACAGCCTACTTCAGCGCGCCGCTGCGCAGCAGCCGCCGCACATACTCGCCCACGCCGCTTTGCACGTCATGGAAGGGCTTGTCGTAGCCAGCGGCGCGCAGTTGAGTCAGGTCCGCTTCGGTATGGCTCTGATAGCGGCCTTTCAAGTCGTCCGGGAAGGCGATGTATTGCAGGACCTGCTGATTGACCAGTTCCTCCAGCGGCAAAGGCTCCAGCCCGTCGTGCTCGCGCAAGGTGTTGACCACGGTCTGGGCCACATCGTTGAACGGCTGCGCACGGCCCGAGCCGCAATTGAACACGCCGGACTGCTGGTCCTGGCCCAGGAAATGCAGGTTGACCGCCACCACGTCGTCGATGAAGACGAAGTCCCGTTGCTGGCCGCCGTCCGCATAGCCGTCCCAGCCGCCGAACAGGCGCACGTGGCCGTCGCGCCGGTACTGCAGCATATTGTGGTAGGCCACCGAGGCCATGCGGCCCTTGTGCTGTTCCTGGGGACCGTAGACATTGAAATAGCGCAGCCCCACCACGGGCGCGGTCAGCGAGGGCAATTCGCGGCGCAGCACCTGGTCGAACAGGAACTTGGAATAGCCGTAGACGTTCAACGGCGCCTCGTTGGCCAGGTCCTCGGCATAGCGGGGGCCGGCGCCGTAGACGGCCGCCGAGGAAGCGTACAGCAGCGGAATGCGTTTGCGCTGGCAGTACTCGAATATTTCCAGCGTGACGCGGTAATTGTTGTCCATCATGAACTGGCCGTTGCGCTCGGTGGTGTCCGAGCAGGCGCCCTGGTGCAGGATGGCCTCGATATTGTCGAATTCGTCGTGCGCCAGCCGGGCGCGGAAATCGCCCTTGTCCATGTAGTCCGCGATCTGTCCGTGCACAAGATTGACGAACTTGTCGCCGTCGGTCAGGTCGTCCACCACCAGGATGTCCGTCACCCCCTGGCGGTTGAGCCCCAGGACCAGATTGCTGCCGATGAAGCCGGCGCCGCCCGTTACCACGATCATGCCAATTCCTTTGCCGTCACCACGGACGTGCCCAATTTTCCTACCACGATGCCGCCGGCGCGGTTGGCCCAGCGCATCGCATCCAGCCAGCCCAGGCCGGCCGCCCTCATGACGGCCAGCGTCGCCAGCACGGTATCTCCCGCGCCCGAGACGTCGAACACCTCCTGCGCCTGCGCATCCACATGCTCCCTGCTCTGCCCGGTGAACAGCGTCATGCCCTGCTCGGAACGAGTGATGAGCAAGGCTTCCAGGTCCAGTTCGCGGCGCAGCCGCTGCGCGCGCTCCTGCAGATCGTCCTCGTCCGTCCAGGCGCCGACCGCCTCCTGCATTTCGGAACGGTTGGGCGTAAGGATGGTGGCGCCATGATAGCGCTGGTAGGCCTTGCCCTTGGGATCGACCAGTACCGGTATGCCTTTCTCGCGCGCCAGCGCGATCAGGGCCTCCACCTGGGCCAGCGAGCCCTTGGCGTAATCGGACAACACCACGACCTGATGCGCCTCCAGCAAGGCATCCATCTGCTTGCGCAACTGCTCCAGGGCGCCGACGCCCGGGCGATGCTCGAAATCCACCCGCAGCAGCTGCTGCTGGCGGCCCAGCACACGCAGCTTGAGCGAGGTCGGCATGCCGGGATCCTGCACCCAATGCGCCTGCACGTGGTCATGCAAGGCCAGTTCACGCACCTTGGCGCCGGCCTCGTCCAGGCCCACGACGCCCAGCAGGCTGGCCTGGCCGCCCAGCGCGGCGATGTTGCGGGCTACGTTGGCCGCGCCGCCCAGACGGTCTTCGGTGCGGCCCATCTTGACCACCGGGACCGGGGCTTCGGGCGAGATGCGGTCCACGTCGCCGAACCAGTAGCGGTCCAGCATCACGTCTCCCACCACCAGCACCCGGCTGGCCTGTACGGCCTGTGTCGGAAATACCATTATCTTTGTTCCTCGAGCCGTCGAGGGGCGTAGGTTTCCCAGGAATTGCAGCCTGGGCATTGCCAATAATAATGCCGCGCCTCGAAGCCGCAGACCTTGCAGGAATAGCGGTCCAGGCGCTGGGTGTGTTTGTGGATCAGCGAACGCAGCAGGCTCAGATCGGCCCCGGCCACGATGTCGGCCGCCGCGGTCAAGCCCGGCTCCTGCTGGGCGCGGGCCTGCGCATGCTGGCTTTCGTCCTGCAGCTCCACTTCCAGCATCTTGCCCAGCCCCAGCAGCGACGGATGCGAGCGCAGGGCTTCGCGGGCGAAGGCCCAGGCCTGCTGGTAACCCTGGCGCTCGCGCAGCACGCGGAACAGCACATTGAAGATGTCCAGGCTGGGGTGATGCTGGTAATGGCTGCGCAGCATGGCCACGCCTTCGTCCTCGCGGCCCAGCCGGCGGTAGCTGTCGAGCAGCTCGGCGGCATACAGCCCCACGTATTCCGGCGCGCTGGCCAGGATGGACACCAGGTAGGCGCGCTCCTGCTCCACCTGGTTCTGCATGCGCGCCACGCGGGCGCGCAGGGACGCCACGCGAGCCTGCGACGCCTGAGTCGTCTGCTCCGGTCCCAGCTTGCGTATGGCGTTGTCGGCCTCGTCCAGGGCCTTGGAAGCGCGTTCGAAGTCCGGCTGCTTGCCCTGCAGGGCGGTCTCGGCCTGTTCGCATTGGTAATGCACCAATTGCGGGACGGGCTCGTCCACCAGCGCGCGCAGGCGGCGCACGGCCTCGATGGCGCGGGGCCAGTCGTGCTCGGACTCGTAGATCCGGATCAGGGCGCGCATGGCGGGAACGGCGAAGCGGGTTTCTCGCACCGCTTCGAAAGCGGCCTCCGCGCGGTCCAGCATGCCCGCCTTCAGGAAATCCTGGGCGATCTGGAACTGGGCGTTCTCGCGATCGGCCGCCGGCAGGTCGGCGCGCGACAACAGGCTCTGGTGCACACGAATGGCGCGTTCCATCTCGCCGCGGCGGCGGAACAGGCTGCCCAGCGCAAAATGCAGCTCGGTGGTCTCCGGATCCAGCTTGGCCACTTCCACGAAGGCGTCAATGGCGCGGTCCGGTTCTTCATTCAGCAGGAAATTCAGGCCCTTGAAATACGAATCGGGCAGGCTGCGGGTCTCTGACATCATTTGCCGGAAATCCACCCGCGCCGCAACCCAACCAAGAGCGAACAGGATGGGGACAAAGACCAGCCACCAGGTTTCAAAATCCACAGTGTGTTACTCCGGCTGATTACAACGGCGCCAGGGGTGCGACGGTTTCGGGGGCGACCGCAGGGGCGACCGCAGGGGCGACCGGCGCCTGGCCGGACTGCTCCAGCCGCTCCTGCAGGCGATCGATGTCGCGGCGCAGGCGATTGTTCTCGCGGCGTCGGCGCATGAGCGCGCCCACCATGAGCAGCAAGCCCATGACCAGGCCCAGGATGAAGGCGCCCAGCATGACGACGATGAGGGGAACGTCCTGAATAATGTGCTCGGCAAAGAAATTCACCTGCACGGGCTCGGTGTTCTTGAGGGCGAACAGTAGCACGATCACGAAGACGAGCAAACGCAGTACCCAGACTAGATAGCGCATTATTAAGGCTCCAACAGTGTTTTTATAATGCCTGATTGTACGTGGAAGCGTAGTTTAGCGCACACGCAAAACAGGCCCTGTAAAGGGCCTGTTTCATCAGCTTGCAAGGGTGTCTTTAGCCGTGACGGACCCGCGCATTCAGCTGCTCGAACGCCGACGACTGGTCGTCTGTTTCAGTCTGTTCCTGCTGGAGAAAAACAGAATCCACGCGTTCGCGCAATTCCTTGCCGGCCTTGAAGTGCGGCACCTGCTTGCCAGGCACCAGCACTTTTTCCCCCGACTTGGGATTGCGCCCCACCCGCGGAGAGCGGGTGGAGAGCGAAAAGCTGCCAAATCCGCGGATTTCGATCCGTTGACCATTGGCCAGGGCCTGGGTCATCGAATCCAGTACCGTTTTCACGGCGAAATCCATGTCGCGCAGGGCCAGCTGCGGATAGCGGCTGGCCAACAGCGCGATCAGCTCAGACTTGGTCACGCTGATTAACCGTCGTCACGTTGCTGCTGGTCCAGCTTGGCACGCAGCAGAGCACCCAGGTTGGTCGTGCCGGACGAAGCGCTGGCTTCGGACAGACGAGCCATGGATTGAGCGGTCTCGGCCGTGTCGCGGGCCTTGATCGACAGCTGGATCGAACGGGTCTTGCGGTCCACGCTCAGGATCATGGCTTCGACTTCCTGGCCTTCCTTCAGGACGGTGGTGGCGTCTTCGACGCGGCCCGAGGAGATCTCGGAAGCGCGCAGGTAGCCTTCGACGTCCAGCGACAGGGTCACGACGGCGCCCTTGGGCTCAACCGACTTGATCACGCCGTTCACCACGGCGCCCTTGTCGTAGGTGGCCACGAAGTTGTTGAACGGATCGCCTTCCAGCTGCTTGATGCCCAGGGAGATGCGCTCCTTGTCGGTGTCGATGCCCAGAACCACGGCTTCGACTTCGTCGCCCTTCTTGAAGTTGCGCACGGCTTCTTCGCCGGACTCGGACCAGGACAGGTCGGACAGGTGCACCAGGCCGTCGATGCCGCCAGGCAGACCGACGAACACGCCGAAGTCGGTGATCGACTTGATGGCGCCGCGGACCTTGTCGCCGCGCTTGAAGTTGATGGCGAAGTCTTCCCATGGGTTGGCGCGGCACTGCTTCATGCCCAGCGAGATGCGGCGACGGTCTTCGTCGATCTCCAGAACCATGACTTCGACTTCTTCGCCCAGGGTCACGACCTTGCGTGGGTCGACGTTCTTGTTGGTCCAGTCCATTTCGGACACGTGCACCAGACCTTCGATGCCGTCTTCCACTTCAACGAACGCACCGTAGTCGGTCAGGTTGGTGACCTTGCCGAACAGGCGGGTGTTCTGTGGGTAGCGACGGGCCAGGCCGATCCATGGATCTTCGCCCAGCTGCTTGACGCCCAGGGAGACGCGGCTCTTTTCCTGGTCGAACTTGAGGACCTTGGCTTCGATTTCCTGACCCACCTGCAGAACTTCGGATGGGTGGCGGACACGACGCCAGGCCATGTCGGTGATGTGCAGCAGGCCGTCGATGCCGCCCAGGTCCACGAACGCACCGTAGTCGGTGATGTTCTTGACGATGCCCTTGACGATGGCGCCTTCGGACAGGGTTTCCAGCAGCTTCTGACGCTCTTCGCCCATGGAGGCTTCCAGCACGGCGCGGCGCGACAGCACGACGTTGTTGCGCTTGCGGTCCAGCTTGATGACCTTGAATTCCAGGGTCTTGCCTTCGTATGGCGTGGTGTCCTTGACGGGACGCAGGTCGACCAGCGAACCGGGCAGGAAGGCGCGGATGCCGTTGGTCATGACGGTCAGGCCGCCCTTGACCTTGCCGGTGATGGTACCGTTGACCAGCTCGCCGGACTCGAGCGCCTGCTCGAGGGACAGCCAGGCCGACAGGCGCTTGGCGCGATCGCGGGACAGAATGGTGTCGCCATAGCCGTTCTCGAAAGCATCGATGGCCACGGACACGAAATCGCCAGCTTGGACTTCCAGCTCGCCCTGGTCGTTCAGGAACTCTTCGAGGGGGATCAGGGCCTCGGACTTCAGACCGGCGTTGACCAGAACGTAGTTGTGGTCGATGCGCAGAACTTCGGCGGAGATGACTTCGCCGCTTTTCAGGTCTTGGTTTTTGATGCTTTCTGCAAACAAATCGGCAAAGCTTTCGCCGCCCGTTGCGTCTGTGTGAAGGTTAGTGGACATTAAATCAATCCATCAGCCACAGTGGCTGTTAAAAAACACACCAGGCGAACCCGGTGGAGTGAACAAAACCCGCTCGGCGCAGGATTACGCCGACGGGAACGACACGCCCGACCAGAGGTCGAGCACGATATTTACGGTTTCTTCGATGCTGAGCCGGGACGAATCCACGATGTGGGCGTCCTGCGCAGGCACCAATGGAGCGTGGGCCCGCGTGCGGTCGCGTTCGTCGCGCGCGCGAAGGTCCGCTAAAAGACTCGCTAGATTAGCAGAAATCCCCTTTTCGTTCAACTGTTTACATCTTCTTTCAGCGCGCACTTCGGCGTCGGCCAGCAGGAAGATCTTCAGAGGTGCGTCGGGGAACACGACCGTGCCCATGTCGCGGCCGTCGCCCACCAGTCCCGGGGCGACGCGGAAGTCGCGCTGGCGCTGCAGCAGCGCGGCACGCACGCCGGGCATGACCGCCACCTGCGAGGCCAGGTTGCCTACCTGCTCCTGGCGTATGGCTTCGGTGACGTCCTCGCCCTCCAGGAAAATGCGGGGATGCTGGAAACGGATATCAAGATCGGCCGCCACGCGCTGGACCTCGGATTCGTCCTTGGCGTCCACCTGGCGGCGCAGGCAGGACAGCGCCGTCAGGCGGTACAGGGCGCCGCTGTCCAGCGTGTGCCAGCCTAGGCGCTCGGCCACCTGGTGGGCGATGGTGCCCTTGCCGGAAGCGGTGGGGCCGTCGATCGTGATGACGGGAATGGAAGAAGTTTCGGTCATGCCTGCACCAGCTTCTGGAAAACGGAGAAATAATCAGGAAAAGTCTTGCTGACGCAGCCAGGGTCCAGGATCGTGACCGGCACGGGGCCGAAGCTGGCGAGCGAAAGACACATGGCGATGCGATGGTCGTCGTAGGTGTGGATGCTGGCCGCCCGCCAGTCCGTCTGCGCGATGGGATGCACCGTCAGCCAGTCGGGGCCGGACTGCACCCGGGCGCCCAGCTTGACCAGTTCCGTGTGCATGGCATGGATCCGGTCGGTCTCCTTGACGCGCCAGCTGGCGATATTGCGCAGCGTGCAGGGTCCGTCGGCAAACATGGCCATGGCCGCGGCCGTCATGGCCGCGTCGGGGATGCGATTGAAGTCCATGTCGAAGGCCTTGAGCCGCTCGCCGTCCGCCACGCGGGGCCCGCTGACCACCAGCTCCTGCGGGTGGCGTTCGATGCGCGCGCCCATGGCCTGGGCCACGTCGGCGAACTGGATGTCGCCCTGCAGGCTGTCCGTGCCCGCGCCGCGTATGCGCACCGGCCCGCCGCCCAGGGCGCCCAGTGCGATGAAATAGGAGGCAGAAGAAGCGTCCCCCTCCACCGGGTACAGGCCGGGACTGGCATAGGCGGCGCCGGCCGGCACCGTGAAGCTGCGCCAGCCGTCGCGGCGTATCGCCACGCCGAATCGGGCCATCATGGCCAGCGTGATCTCGATGTAGGGTTTGGAGATCAGCTCGCCGCCCACGCTTATGCAAAGATCCTGCCCGGTCTGGGCGGTCAGCAGGGGCGCGGCCATGAGCAAGGCCGTCAGGAACTGGCTGGACACCGAACCCTTGACGGAGACGCTGCGCGCGTCCCCTTGCGGGGCCGCGCCTATGGCCAGCGGCGGATAGCCTTCCTTGTCCAAACAGCGCACGTCCGCGCCCAGGCTGCGCAAAGCGTCCACCAGGTCGCCGATGGGGCGCTCGTGCATGCGGGGAATGCCGCTCAGGGTGAAGCGCCCGCCCATCAGGGCCAGCGCGGCGGTCAGCGAGCGGAAGGCCGTGCCGGCATTGCCCAGGAACAGGTCGGCGTCGCGCAGCGCAAACGGCGCCCCGCCCTCGATCTCCACCGTTCCCTGCCCCAGGTCCTGCACCTCCACGCCCATCTGCCGCAACGCGGCCAGCATGACGCGGGTATCGTCCGAATGCAGCAGCCCCTCCAGGCGGGTGCGCCCCCGCGCCAGCGCCGCCAGCAGCAGCGCACGGTTGGAAATGCTCTTGGACCCGGGCAGCTCGAGCTCGCCGCGGGCCCGGGTGACGGGGTTCAAGACAATACAATCACTCTGGCTCATTGCAAACCGCTCCTGCTCGCCCAAAAACGTCGCGCCAGGGCGGCGCGCTCCAGAAATTCATACAAGGCCTGGCCGTCGCCGTCCTGCAAGGCCTGCTCGGCCTGGTCCAGCGCCAGGCGCACCTCTTTGAGCTCGGCCAGCACGGCGCTCCGGTTGCTCAGGAAAATGTCCCGCCAGACTTCCGCCGAGCCGGCGGCGATGCGGGTGAAATCACGAAAACCCGTGCCGGCCAGGGCGAAACGCTGATCCGAATTCGCACTGGAGGCCACCTGCCACATGAATACCGACGACAGGAAGTGGGGCACGTGGCTGACCGAGGCCAGCACCTGGTCATGGGTGGGCGGGTCCATCAGCATGACGCGCGCGCCGCAACGCTCCCAGACGGCGATCAGCCGTTCACGCGCCGGCGGGCGATTTTCTTCCAGGGGAGTCAGGATGACATTGCGGCCTTCGTACAGGTCGGCGCGCGCGGCATCGGGGCCCAGGGTCTCGGCGCCGGCGATAGGATGACCGGGGATGAACTGGCCGATACGCTCGCCCAGCGCCTCGCGGGCGGTCTGCACCACGTCGACCTTGGTGCTGCCCGCGTCGCTGACCAGGGTGTCGTCGCGCAAATGGGGCCGCAAGGCACGCAGCACGGAGCCCATGGCGCCGATGGGAGTCGCCAGCATGATCAGGTCGGCCTGCGCGGCCGCCTGTTCCAGGGTCGCGATCTCGTCGATCAGGCCCAGTTCCTGCGCGCGGCGCAGCGTCTTGAGCTGTCGGCCCACGCCCAGCACCCGGCCCACGGCGCCGGCGCGTTTGAGCGCCAGGGCCAGCGAGCCGCCGATCAGCCCTGCTCCCACCACGGCGAGCACCGGAATCAGTGGCGCCGGCGTCACTGACTCTGGCAGTGCCGTCATGGTCAAGCCCGCAAGATGCCGGTCAGAGCCTGCGCGAAGCGCTGGTTCTCTTCCGGCAAGCCGATGGTGATGCGCAGATGCTCGGGCAGGCCGTCGCCGGCCACGGGCCGCACGATGACGCCCTGCTTGAGCAAGGCCAGGTTGATTCCCGCCGCATCGCCCACGCGCACCAGGATGAAGTTGCCGTGACTGGGCACGTACTCCAAGCCCAGGGACTCGAAGAACTGGCCCAGGAACTGCTTGCCGGCCAGGTTCAATCCGTAGCTGCGCTGCAGAAAGTCCTGATCGGCCAGGGCGGCGCGGGCCGCCTCCAGCGCCACGCTGTTGACGTTGAAGGGCTGGCGCACCCGGTTAAGGATGTCCGTCAGCTCCGCTTGCGCCAAGGCGTAGCCAATGCGCAGGCCGGCCAGACCATAGGCTTTGGAAAAGGTGCGCGTGACGATCAGATTGGGGTAGCGGCGCACCATGTCGGCGCTGTCAAAGCGCAGGTCGGGATCCAGGTATTCGTTGTAGGCCTCGTCCAGCACCACCGTGACTTGGCGGCCATGCCGCTCCCAGACCTGGGCGAGGAAGGCCTCGATCTGCTCCCCGGGCAGGAAGGTGCCCGTGGGATTGTTGGGATTGGCGATGAAGAGCAGGCGCGTGTCGGGCCGGATGGCCTCGAGCATGGCGTTCAGGTCGTGTCCGTAATCCACCGCCGGCACCATGATGTGGCGCGCGCCGCGCTCCTGGGTGCACAGCTTGTATACCGTGAAGGCGTGTTCGGCGTACACGCAGGAGACATCGGGCCCCAGCAGCACCAGAGAGATCAGCTCCAGCAGATCGTTGGAGCCATTGCCCAGCGTGATCCAGTCGGCCGGCACCTGATAGCGGCGCGAGAGGTCCTGCTTCAGGTCGAAGCCGTTGGGATCGGGATAGCGGCCCAGCTCCTGCACGGCCCGCGCCACGGCGCTGCGCACGGAATCGGACATGCCCAGCGGGTTTTCGTTGGAGGCCAGCTTGACGATGCTGCCCTCCTCCAGGCCGAAAGTCCGGGCGATCTCGCTGACGGGCTTGCCGGGCTGATAAGGGGCGATGGCCAGGATATGGTCGGCGACAGCCGCCTCCAGTGCTGCGCGTGTGCTTGTCATGATCAGAAATCGTTGACGGGGTAGGACCCCAGGATCTTGAAGAAGGCGACCTGTTTCTTCAGTTCGGTCAGGGCGGCCGCCATGGCGGGCTCGTCGCGGTGACCGATCAGGTCGACGTAGAAATAATATTCCCATTGGCCGGTGCGGGCCGGGCGGGACTCCAGGCGCGTCATGGACACGCCGTGCACGGCCAGCGGCGAGAGCATGTCGTAGACGGCGCCGGCCCGGTTGGGCACGGCCAGGATGATGCTGGTCTTGTCGTTGCCGCTGGGCAGGGGCTCGATGTTGCCGATGGCCAGGAAACGGGTGCGGTTGTGCGGGTCGTCCTGGATGCCCGACTCCACCACGCCCAGGTTCCAGGCGGTGACCGCCGTGTTCCCGGCGATCGCGGCCACGGTGGGATCGTCGGCGGCGATGCGCGCGGCCTCGGCATTGCTGGAGGCCGCTTCGCGCAGCAATTGTGGGTAATGCTTCTGCAGCCAGTTCTGGCATTGCGCCAGGGCCTGCGGATGGGCCATGACGCGGGTGACCCCTTCCATGGTCCCGGACTGGGTCAGCAGATTGTGGTGCACGCGGATGGAGCGCTCGCCCAGCACGCGCAGCGGCGAATTGAGCAGCAGGTCCAGGGTGCGGTTCACCGCGCCTTCGGTGGAGTTCTCCACCGGCACCATGCCCACATCGGCCTGGCCGACTTCCACGCTGCGAAAGACTTCGTCGAAGGAGTCGCATTGCAGGCCGTCCAGGGCGTGGCCGAAGTGCTCATAGGCCGCCTGTTCGGAGAACGAACCCTGCGGGCCCAGGTAGGCCACGCGCAGCACGCTCTCCAGTCCGCGACAGGCCGAGATGATCTGCCCCCACACCGCCTCTACGGCGGCCGGCGTGAAGGGCCCCTTGTTCTCCGACTGCAGCCGGCGCACGATGCGCGCCTCGCGTTCGGGCTTAAGGATGACCTCGTCCGCATTGAAGTCCTGCTTGATCTTGCCGACTTCCAGCGCCGCGCGGGCGCGCTCGTTCAGCAATTCCAGAATCTGGCGATCCAGCTCGTCGATGCGGTTGCGCCAGGGCAGCAGGCGTTCAGTTAAGGTATTAGCCATTCCGTCGTTCAAAGTCGTTCATGAATTCGATAAGCGCCTGCACGCCCTCCAGCGGCATGGCGTTGTAGATCGAGGCGCGCATGCCGCCCACGCTCTTGTGCCCCCTCAGGGAAGTCAGGCCGGCGGCCTGCGCCTGCTCCAGGAAGGCGCCGTTCAGGGACTCGTCGCGCAGCAGGAACGGCACGTTCATGCGGGAGCGGTACGCAGGATGCACCTTGTTGGAGTAGAACTCCGAGGCGTCCAGGTAGCCGTACAGGGCCTGCGCCTTGGCGGCGTTGCGCTCCTGGATGGCGGCCACCCCGCCCTGGCGCAGCAGCCACTTGAACACCAGGCCGGCCATGTAGATGGAGTACGTGGGCGGCGTGTTGAACATGGACTGCTGGGCGGCGATATTGGCGTAATTGAAGGCCGAGGGACAGACGTCCATGGCATGGCCCAGCAGGTCCTTGCGGATGATCATCAGGGCAATGCCGGACATGCCCGCGTTCTTCTGGGCGCCGGCATAGGCCAGCGACACGCGCGAGAAGTCGATGGGACGCGACAGGATATTGGAGGAAACGTCGGCCACCAGCGGCACGTCCAGGCTGGGCATGTCGTTGAATTCGACCCCGCCTATGGTCTCGTTGGTGCACACGTGCACGTAGGCGGCGTCCGGGCGCACCTTCCATTGCGCGGGTTCCTGGAACCATGTCCAGGGCGACCAGGTACGGCCCAGGTCCTGCCATTCGTGTCCGCTGGTGCCGGCCACCTGGATGTCGCCGTAGCGCTTGGCTTCTTCGTAGGACTTGACCGACCAGCTGCCCGAAAGCACGTAGTCGGCCTTGCCGCTGCCGTTGCGCTGGATCAGGTTCAGGGGAATGAGGCCGTTCTGGCCTTGCGCCCCGCCCTGCACGAACAGCACCGCGAAATCATCGGGCACGGCCAGCAGGGCGCGCAGGTCGGCCTCGGCCTCGTCGCGCACGCCCATGTAGTCCTTGCCGCGATGGCTCATTTCCATGATGGACATGCCCGTGCCGCGCCAATCCGTCATTTCGGCGGCGGCCTGCTCCAGCACTTCCAAAGGCAGCATCGACGGGCCTGCCGAAAAATTCCATACGCGCATCACACGTCTTCCTTGCCTGTAGTGTTCGCCTGTCCGTCGGCGGAGTCGGACTGATTGTCCTGGATCTGGCCGTCCTCGGCCTGGCCCTCTTCGGCCAGGCTTGCCTCGACCTCGTCGTCGGTCTCGACCACGCGGTACACGCCCGAGAGCTGGCTGTCGTCGTCCACGCTGATGAGGGTGACGCCCTGCGTGGCGCGGCCCATCTCACGGATCTCCGCAACGCGGGTGCGCACCAGCACGCCGCCGGTGGTGATCAGCATGATCTCGTCCGTATCGCGCACCAGCACGGCGCCCACGACCTTGCCGTTGCGGGCCGAGGTCTGGATGGCGATCATGCCCTTGGTGCCGCGGCCATGGCGGGTGTACTCGGCAATGGGAGTGCGCTTGCCGTAGCCGTTCTCGGTGGCGGTCAGCACGGACTGGCTTTCATCTTCGGCCACCAGCAGGGCGATGACGGACTGGCCGTCCTCCAGCATCATGCCGCGCACGCCGCGCGCCGCACGGCCCATGGGGCGGACGTCGCCTTCGTCAAAGCGCACGGCCTTGCCGGCGTCCGAGAACAGCATGACGTCGTGCACGCCGTCGGTCAGCTGCGCACCGATCAGGTAGTCGCCCTCGTCCAGGCCCACGGCGATGATGCCGGCCTTGCGGGGGTTGGAGAAATCCGACAGCGGAGTCTTCTTGACCGTGCCGCGCGAGGTGGCCATGAACACGAACTGGTCCTCGCTGAATTCCTTGACCGACAGCACCACCGTGATCTTCTCGCCGTCCTCCAGCGGGAACATGTTGACGATGGGGCGGCCGCGCGAGTTGCGCGAGCCTTGCGGCACCTCCCAGACCTTGAGCCAGTAGACCCGGCCGCGGTTGGAGAAGCACAACAGGTAGTCGTGCGTATTGGCGATGAAGAGCTGGTCGATCCAGTCGTCTTCCTTCATGGCGGTGGCCTGCTTGCCGCGGCCGCCGCGGCGCTGGGCGCGGTATTCGGACAGCGGCTGACTCTTGATGTAGCCGCTGTGCGAGAGCGTCACCACCATGTCCATGGGGGTGATCAAGTCCTCGGTGTCCAGCTCGGTGGCGTTGTGCTCGATCTGGGAGCGGCGCAGGTCCTTGCCGGTGGCGGAGAATTCGTCGCGCAGGGCGATCAGCTCGTCGCCGATGATGGCCGAGACGCGCGCGGGGCTGGCCAGGATGTCCAGCAGGTCGGCGATCTTGTCCATGACTTCGCGGTATTCCTGGACGATCTTGTCCTGCTCCAGGCCGGTCAGGCGCTGCAGGCGCATGTTCAGGATTTCCTGGGCCTGCACTTCGCTCAGGCGGTACAGGCCGTCCTCGCCCATGCCGAACTCGGCGCCCAGATCGTCGGGGCGATAGGCCTGGCGGCCGCCCACGATGGCGCTGGTGTCGGCGCGCGCGAGCATCTCGCGCACCAGGCTGGAGTCCCAGGAGCGTGCCATCAGGTCCTGGCGGGCCACCGGCGGCGTGGGCGCGGCCTTGATGATCTCGATGAAGTCGTCGATATTGGCCAGCGCCACGGCCAGGCCTTCCAGCACGTGGCCGCGTTCGCGCGCCTTGCGCAACTGGAACACGGTGCGGCGCGTGACCACTTCGCGGCGGTGGCTCAGGAAATACTCCACCAGTTGCTTCAGGTTCAGCAGGCGGGGCTGGCCGTCGACCAGGGCCACCATGTTCATGCCGAAGGTTTCCTGCAGCTGGGTGTTCTTGTACAGGTTGTTCAGCACCACTTCGGGCACTTCGCCGCGCTTGAGCTCGATCACCAGGCGCATGCCGTCCTTGTCGGATTCGTCGCGGATGTCCGAGATGCCCTCGATGCGCTTTTCGTTGACCAGCTCGGCGATGCGCTCCTGCAGGGACTTCTTGTTGACCTGGTAGGGAATGGCGTCGACCACGATGGCCTGGCGGTTGCCCTTCTCCATGTCTTCGAAGTGCGTGCTGGCGCGCATGATGACGCGGCCGCGGCCGGTGCGGTAGCCTTCGCGCACGCCGGACATGCCGTAGATGATGCCGCCGGTCGGGAAGTCGGGCGCAGGGATGTGCTCGATCAGCTCATCGACCGAACACTCCGGATTGCGCAGGCAATACAGGCAGCCGTTGACCACTTCGGCCAGGTTGTGCGGCGGAATGTTGGTGGCCATGCCCACCGCGATGCCCGAGCTGCCGTTGACCAGCAGGTTGGGCAGGCGCGATGGCAGCAGGGCCGGCTCTTTTTCGCTGCCGTCGTAGTTGGGCACGAAGTCCACGGTTTCCTGGTCGATGTCGGCCAGCAGCTCGTGCGCGATCTTGGCCAGGCGGATTTCGGTATAGCGCATGGCGGCGGCATTGTCGCCGTCGATGGAGCCGAAGTTGCCTTGTCCGTCCACCAGCGTGTAGCGCATGGAGAAATCCTGCGCCAGGCGCACGATGGTGTCGTAAACGGCGGAATCACCGTGCGGGTGGTATTTACCGATGACGTCGCCGACGATACGGGCCGATTTCTTGTAGGCACGATTCCAATCGTTGTTGAGTTCGTGCATGGCAAACAAGACACGGCGATGCACAGGCTTCAAACCATCTCGCACGTCGGGAAGAGCACGGCCAACGATCACGCTCATGGCGTAATCGAGGTAGCTGCGGCGCATCTCCTCTTCAAGTGAAACGGGAAGCGTCTCCTTGGCAAAGGAATCCATAGGTTAATTCTTTATAGATATGGGTTAAGCAGTAAGCCAGCCGTAAACGGGACAAGAGGAAATTCTAGCACTTTCACATAGAGGGACGCAGCGGACGATTCAGGCGCGCCTGCCCCGTCCGGATGCGGGGGGTCGGGCGTGAAAAAGAAGTGTGCCGGCTGATCATGCCCTCCCGTCCGCAGCCTCCCGCTTCCGCTTCACGCCCTGTTGCCTAAAACCAACAATAACGGGAAAGAACGGGGTTAATTCCGTTTATCTGGCCGAATCGTTCCCCGTCAACCTAACGCATGGGACCGAAATGTCTTAAGATTCGAGCTAACACGCATGAAACCCAGCGCAATTCTTTGATCCGTTCAGGGCATTGCTATACTGGTTCCGTAAATCGGCGGCAGGGGTTCGCTGCGGTCACTTAACAGCATCAGCTCAACGAGGAGAAATATGAACAAACCCTCCAAAATCGCACTTGTACTCGCCATTGCCGCTGTATCGGCCTCCGGTGCAGTTTCCGCACAGGAATCCGGCGAGATCAACAACTGGCGCAACCCGTTTGGCGACGTTTGGAAGAACGGCACCAACGAACTGTGCTGGCGTAACAACTTCTGGACTCCCGCCACGGGCATTCCAGGTTGTGACGGTGTGCCCGTTGCTCAGGCTCCCGAAGCTCCCGTCGTAGCTCCCACCGTCACCAAAGTGACCCTGAACGCCGACACGTTCTTCGACTTCGACAAGGCAACGCTGAAGCCAGAAGGCCGCCAGGTCCTGGATCAAGTGGCTGAAACCGTTCAGTCCATCAATCTGGAAACCCTGATCGCCACCGGTCACACCGACTCCATCGGTACCGAAGCTTACAACCAGAAGCTGTCCGAGCGTCGCGCCAACACCGTCAAGCAGTACCTGATCAGCAAGGGCGTTCCTGCTGACCGCATCTACGCTGAAGGCAAGGGCGAAAGCCAACCCGTGGCGTCCAACAAGACCCGCGAAGGCCGCGCTCAGAACCGTCGCGTGGAAATCGAAATCGTCGGCAACCGCAAGTAATTCCTGCTGCGCCACGCATTTCCGTAGCTAAGGCTACAATTAAGGCTCCGCTTTCGCGGGGCCTTAATTTTTTGGGTGAACCATGACAGTCTCCACACCTACTGCCGCGACCGCCAACGTCGATCAGGCAGAAATCGACAAGTTCAGCGCGCTGGCCTCCCGCTGGTGGGATCCGACCAGCGAATTCAAGCCGCTGCACGCCATCAACCCGCTGCGCCTGGATTGGATTCTTTCACACACCGGTCCGCTGCAGGGCAAGCAGGTGCTGGACGTGGGCTGCGGCGGCGGGATCCTGTCCGAAAGCCTGGCGCAGGCCGGCGGCGAAGTCACCGGCATAGACCTGGCCGAACGTTCCCTGAAGATCGCGCGGCTGCACAGCCTGGAATCGGGCGTACCCGTGCAGTACGAGACCGTCAGCGCCGAGGACATGGCCGAACGGCACCCCGGGCGCTTCGACGTGGTGACCTGCATGGAGATGCTCGAGCACGTGCCGGACCCGGGCTCCATCATCCGCGCCTGCTCGCGCCTGGTCAAACCGGGCGGCTGGGTGTTCTTCTCCACCCTGAACCGCAATCCCAAGTCCTTTCTGTTCGCCATCGTGGGCGCGGAATACGTGCTGCGCCTGATCCCCAAGGGCACGCACAGCTACGAAGGCTTCATCAAGCCCAGCGAACTGATCCAGACGGCGCGCCACTGCGGACTGGAGGCCGAAGAGCTGAAAGGCCTGGAGTACAACCCCATCACCGATCACTATCGCCTGTCCGGCGACACCTCCGTCAACTACCTGGTGGCCACCCGCCGGCAAGACTGACCCCATGTCCATGAAGAAACTCGTCCTGTTCGATTTCGACGGCACCCTGGCCGACTCCGCTCCCGACCTGGCCGCCGCCGCCAACCGGCTGCGCCTGCAGCGCGGCCTGACCGCCCTGCCCTACGAGACCTTGCGCCCCCACGCTTCGCATGGGGCCCGCGGCCTGCTCAAGGCGGCCCTGGACATGAACCCGGACCATCCCGAATACGCCCAGCTGCGCTCGCAGTTCCTGCAGGACTACGAGGCCAACATGACTTCGCTCACCCATCTGTTCGAGGGCGTGGCCGAGATGCTGCAGCTGCTGCAGCACAACCAGTACACCTGGGGCATCGTCACCAACAAGCTGGAATACCTGGCGCTGCCCCTGATACGCCACCTGGGCCTGGAGCAGGCCTGCACCGTCACCGTGGGCGGAGACACCACCGGCCATGCCAAGCCGCATCCCGCCCCCCTGCTCTACGCCGCCGAGAAAGCCGGCTTCCAGCCGCAGCACTGCCTTTACGTGGGTGACGACCAGCGCGACATACAGGCCGGCCAGGCCGCCGGCATGGCCACCATGGTGGCGGCCTACGGCTATTGCGCGCAGGACCCGGCCATACCCAGCTGGAAGGCGGACCTGATCGCCCACGATGTCGCCGAAATCTGGGAGGGCGTCCAACGCTGGGCCCAGGGCCGGCACCAGGCCGCCTCCCCCCTGTCCTGCTGATTCTCCTCAGGGCAGCAGCGCCGACAGGCGTTGCTGCATCCACAGAACGGCCGGCGGCAAGGCCTCGCCCTGCCGCCACAGCATGCGCACCGCCAGAGGCGGCAGGACCATCTCCTTGCAATGCAGCTGCCGCAGCTTGGCGCGCAGGTTCTCGTATTCGGCGATGTTCAGGGGCAGGATGGCCCAGCCCAGGCCATCGGCCACCATGTCCGCGATCACGTAGAAGCTGTCCGAACGCCAGACGCTGGGGCTGATGACGGCCTGCTCCGCGCCTTCGATGTGCATCAGCAGCTGGCGATGGCCGGCCAGATCCTTGCGGCTGACCTGCCCCTGGCGCGCCAGGCTGTGCGTGCGCGCCACGCAGATGGCTTGCGGCACGGTGCCTATGTAGCGCTGCGCGAACTGCGCCGCAGCGGGGCCGCGGTCGAACTGGAAAGCGATCCGGGAGCGTCCCTCGGCCACGTAGGCCATCACTTCCGAGGCGGTGCCGTTGAGCACCGTCAGCTCCAGCGCCGGCCAGCGGGCCGCCAGCTCCTTGAGCAGCAGCGACACCGGCTCCAGGGGCAGGGCTTCGTCCAGGGCGATCTCCAGGCGTGCGGGCTGCCCCTGGGACAACTCCAGGGCGCGCCGCTCCAGGACATCGGCCTGGCGCAACAAGGCATGCGCCTCCAGCAACATGACCTCGCCGGCCGCCGTCAGCCTCAGCGCGCGCCGGGAACGATCGAACAATTCCAGATTCAGGTCCGCTTCCAGCAAACCTATGGATGTGCTCAGCGCTGACTGCACCTTGCCCAGGTTCCGGGCGGCCTGAGTCATGGAGCCGGCCTCGGCCACGGCCACGAAGTGCCTCATTCTTTCCAGGGTCCAATCCATGCTATCAAATTTATAGATGCTATTTAACTTTGTACGCAGATATTATTGATGGATCATAAACGCTTCGCAACAACGACGCTTTCCCATGTCCTTCACCACGACGCCCAACCAAGCCCAGACCCGCCCGACCACAAGCCGGCGCTGGCTGGTCCTGGCCATTGTCTCGGTGGCGCTGCTGCTCATCGTCATCGACATGACAGTGCTCTATACCGCCCTTCCCCGCCTGACTCACGATCTGCACGCCTCGGCCTCGCAAAAGCTGTGGATCGTCAACATCTACGCCCTGGTCGTGTCCGGCCTGCTGCTGGGCATGGGCACCTTGGGCGACCGCCTCGGCCACAAACGCCTGTTCCTGTCCGGCCTGGCCCTGTTCGGCCTGGCTTCGCTGGCCGCCGCCTACTCCCCGACCCCTGCGGTCCTCATCGCCGCCCGGGCCTTCCTGGGCGTGGCCGCGGCCATGATGATGCCGGCCACCCTGTCGCTGATCCGCATCACCTTTGCGGACGAGCGCGAGCGCGCCGTCGCCATCGGCATCTGGGCTGCGGTCGCCTCGGGCGGCGCCGCCTTTGGTCCTGTGGTCGGCGGGCTGCTCCTGGAGCATTTCTGGTGGGGCTCGGTATTCCTGATCAATGTGCCCATCGTGCTGCTCGCCCTGCCGCTGGGACTGCTGCTGGTGCCGCGCTCGCGCTCCGACACCTCGCGCCCCTGGGACCTGAAAGGGTCCCTGATCATCATGGTGGGACTGGTGGCCTGCACGTTCGCCATCAAGGAAGCCGGCAAGCAGGCGCCCGCCTGGCCGCTGGCTGCCGCCGCGCTGGCCGCCGGCGTGCTGTTCCTGACCCTGTTCGCACGCCAGCAGCGCCGCAGCCTGCATCCGCTGATCGATTTCTCGCTGTTTCGCAATGCCGCCTTCACGACCTCGGTCATGGCGGCCCTGACCGCCTCCGCCGCCCTGATCGGCATGGAGCTGGTTTTCAGCCAGCGCCTGCAACTGGTGCTGGGCTTCTCGCCGCTGGAAGCCGGCCTGGCCATCGTCCCGCTGCCCCTGGCCGCCTTTCTGGCCGGACCGCTGGCCGGCAAGCTGCTGCCCCGGATCGGCAGCGCGCGCCTGCTGACCGGCTCCCTGACGCTGTCGGGTCTGGGCATGGGCGCTTACCTGCTCTGGCACAATGCGCCCCAGGCCCTGCAGGCCTTCAGCCTGGCGCTCCTGGGGCTGGGCATAGGCGCGGCCATGACGGCCGCCTCCAGCACCATCATGCAAAGCGCGCCAGCCTCCCGCGCCGGGATGGCGGCGTCCGTGGAGGAAATGTCCTATGAGCTGGGCGGCGCGCTGGGCGTGACCCTGATGGGCAGCCTGCTTTCCGCGGTGTACAGCGCCACCCTGCTGCTGCCGGCCGCTGCGGACCTGCCGGCCACCGTGCGCGACAGCCTGGACGAAGCCCTGCTGGCGGCCGAATCCCTGCCCCGGGACCAGGCGCTGCTGGTGGGCGAACTGGCCCGCAACGCTTTCGATGGCGGCTACGTGGCCGTGCTGGCCGCGTGCACGGCGCTGCTGCTGGCCGCCGCCCTGGCCGTCTGGCGCTTCCAGCGCCGGCCCGGCTGACCAGAATGGAGCCACATCGATCTAGGGCCGCTGCAGCAGGCCGAGCTTGCCGCTGCGTCCCGCCCAGTACTCGTGCTCCGGCAAAGGCGCTTTCTGTCGAGTGATCCGCACCCAGCCGGGAGCCTGGCTCAACTCCCGGTTAAGGTCGGCATAGACGGCCTGCTCCGGCTTCAAGTCCTGTTCGCTGACGATGGCGCCCACCGGGCATTCGGCCACGCAGATCGAACAATCTATGCACTCGTCCGGATGGATCACCAGGAAATTCGGGCCTTCGAAGAAACAGTCCATGGGGCACACCGACACGCAATCGGTGTATTTGCACTGGATGCACGCATCCGTCACGACATAAGGCATGGTTATTACGCTTTACTGAAAGGTCCTACTGTAAACCGTTCAGATGACAATTGCCCGTCGCGCAGTCAACCCGGCGATTGCGGCGTGCGCCGGACCTTGGCGATATCGAAGCCCTGAGACGCCGCATAATCCAGCAGGGACTGGATGCGCGCCTCGTCCGCCTGCGGCTTGCGGCTCAGCACCCACAGGTATTCCCGGTCCGGCGTGCCGACCAGAGCATAGTCGTAATCGCCGTCCACCCGCAGGATCCAGTAGTCCCCCCAGACCCAGGGCAGCCAGGACATCCACTGGGGTGCGAAACGCACCTGCAGGCGGGCTGGATCTTCGGCATCGGGGGCCAGGCGCCCGAACGCCTTGGCCTCGTCGAACTGTCCGGAGGCCGTGCGGCAGCGGTTGGTCACCCGCAGGCCCTGCTCCATCAGCTCGTACATGGCCTGCACATCGCCCACGCACTGATCCTGAAAACGGTTGGGCAGGCGGGCCTGCTCGTACCAGAGTCCCACATAGCGCGCCAGATCCACATTCTTCTGCGTGCCCAGCAGCGCCTTGTCCGCGGGACCGCTGCTGCATCCGGCAAGAAGCACCAGGGCGGCGGCGGCCAGCCCTGCCGCCCAAGGACGTGATGAAACGAATTTCATGACATTCCTCCTTGTGAAGGGCCCAGCCTCGCGACTGGCATGAAGGCGCGCCGTCAGCGCGCATTACATGGCAAAGCATAATCCAGCCAGGACCGCTCTGGAATTCACATCGAAAAAACGCAACACTCCTTCTCCAGCCTTCGACAGGCGGATGCGCCCGAAGCTCCAGCCTTGCCAGGGACAGCGAGGCCGGTGCAATAGCCCACGGTCAGATGCCCAGGAACCGGAACGGCTCAGCCGGCTTGAACTGATCCAGGGCGTCGCCGGAATAGACGTTGGTCTGGTTCGGTCCCAGGTCCAGCTTGAGCACCTTGCCGGTCTCGGCCGAAAAGTCCACCCGCCGCGTATCCACCCAGAAGGTATTGGGCGTCAGGGCGGATTCGAAGAAATACAAGCCGCGCTTGTGATCGAAGACCGTGCGCCAGCGCGTGGAGGAAATATTGGGCTCGCTTTCGGTCGTGATGCCGTAAGGCACGGACGCATTGCGTATGACGCTGAAAGCGCTGGCCAGGGCCTCGTTGGGCGGGGCGGCCTGGGGCACCGCATTGATGTAGAAGGAAGCGCGCGCAAAGCGGTCGGCCGCCCGGTTCGTACCCGGCAGCATGACAGTGCCGCCGATCTGCTTCCAATATTCGTTCAAGGCCAATTGCTGGTCGAAGGTCGGCGAATTGGTCATGACCTGATACTGGCGCCCATGATGGATGACCTGCTTGCCGTCGATGTACTCGACGATGGCGCTGTCGCCTGAGGAGTCGGACATGGACAGATGCAAGGTCGCCAGGCGCTGCTCGCCGGGCACCTGGTCCGTCACGATGACGAAAGGCTCTTTCTCCAGGGCGGCGACCGCCTCGGCCACGCTTGCGAAATTGTCCAGCACATACTGCGCCCACAGGGAAATGCTGAGCGTTTTATCCCCCTTGACGGGCGCGGGATACGAGGACTCCACCAGCCACAGCAGGTTGGCATTGAGCCCTTTTTCATTGACGCCGTCCGTCGTGGAGATGTCATAGCCGGATGCAATCACGCTGCCATGCCTCGACGTCCACTCGATGGAGTCCGGTCCTGCCTGACCCGTACGCTGCGCTCCCCTGGGAAAGACCCAGAGATTGGTCATGACATCCGTCTTCCAGTCCATGGACCGCGTGGTGATGATCTGGCCGTTCTCTCCCAGATACACCGCCCGCGTGCACGCCTGCAAGGCAGGCGAAAACAATGACAGCCCAAGGGCGCACGCCAGTAGCCCATGACAAAACCGTTGTTGCGACATAGTTTTTTTCTCCGAAAGCGGTATCTGCGCGCGGCCTCCAGGTAAAAGGCCCGGCATGATGCCAGGTCTGGGGCCGGCCTCCAGGACCGGCCGCCCGGCCATCATACCGCAGGGCGCGGGTGACGCTGCGCGCGCCCCCGCCCATCCCTGCCCGCCTTCGCTTTCCGATTGCTGACGGCGACCTTAAAGGCAGAATTATTCTGCCCCGTCAAGGCTGAAGCTCAAGCGTTGCATCGAGTCCACAGACCAGAAAAAGGAATGGCCAGCTTTTTACAAATGAAATAATTTAATAATAAGAATAATTCTTGTTATCGTTTCTTTTATTATTTAATTTTTATAGCCCATGTTGTCTTCATTCAAACTCTCCCCTACCGCTCGCGTGCTGGCCTTCCTGACAGGCTCCGCTTTTCCTCTTTCCAGCGCCCTGGCCCAACAGGACGTGAAGCAGTTGGACAATATCGTGGTCACCGCGTCGGGATTCGAGCAGGCCGTGGAGGACGCGCCCGCTTCCATCAGCGTCATTCCGCGTGCAGAACTGGAGAAAAAGGCTTATCGCGACGTGACCGATGCGCTCAAGGACGTGCCCGGCGTGGTGATCACTGGCGGTGCGAGCAGCAGCGACATCAGCATACGCGGCATGTCTTCCGCCTATACCCTGATCCTGGTGGACGGCAAACGGCAGAACTCGCGTGAAACCCGTCCCAACAGCGACAATGCCGGCATCGAGCAAGGCTGGCTGCCTCCCATGCAGGCTATCGAGCGCATCGAAGTCATCCGCGGCCCCATGTCCTCCCTGTATGGCTCCGAAGCCATGGGCGGGGTGATCAACATCATCACCCGCAAAGTCCACAAGGAATGGACAGGCTCTCTGCGTACCGAAGGCACGTTCCAG
Organism: Pseudomonadota bacterium; assembly: GCA_023425645.1. Lineage (GTDB taxonomy): Bacteria > Pseudomonadota > Gammaproteobacteria > Burkholderiales > Burkholderiaceae_B > Alcaligenes. The sequence goes on along the minus strand of JAFACG010000009.1, from coordinate 126,764 downwards.
GAAGACTCCAAGTCCGGCAATATCTACCAGGGCAACTTCTACCTGGCCGGCCCCATCAAGGAGGACCTGCTGGGCCTGCAGATCTACGGCCAGGAGTCGCGCCGCAACGAGGACGAGATCCTGAACGGCTTCAACAAGCAGAACACCTCCTCGGGCACGGTCAAGCTGACCCTGACGCCCAACGCCGATCACGACCTGACGGCCGAATTCTCGCGCACGCTGCAGGAGCGCACGTCCACGCCCGGCAAGAGCATGGCCGCCGAGAGCTGCAGCCGCGGCAAGTGCACGCCCAATGAACTGTCCCAGAGCAAGTACGACCGCAATGTCTATTCGCTCACCCACAACGGCCGCTGGGGCAAGGCGGTCTCCTCCACCTATGTTCAGCGCGAAGAGATCGACAATCCCGGCCGCAACATGTTCCTGAAGAACACGGAGTTCAATACGCAGTGGAGCATGCCGCTGGGCAACCACATGCTGACCTCGGGCTTTCAGTTCCTGCGAGAAGAGCTGCGCGACATGGGCAACCAGTACAAGCCGGAAGTCAACAATCTGAGCCGCGACCAATGGTCCGTGTCTGCGGAAGGTGAATGGAGCATGACGGACAACTTCGCCCTGACCGGCGGCCTGCGCATGACCCATGACGAGAATTACGGCGACCACTGGACCCCACGCCTATATGGCGTCTGGCACGCCACCGAGCAATTGAGCATCAAGGGCGGCGTGTCGTCCGGCTTCAAGGCGCCGGCGCTGCGCTCGGCGGTGGCCGACTGGGGCCAGATCACAGGCGGAGGCGGCGGCGTGCCCGCCGTGATCGTGGGCAATCCCAACCTGAAGCCGGAAAAGAGCCTGAGCCAGGAACTGGGCCTGATCTGGGACAACCGCAACGGCCTGGTCAACAGCCTGAGCTTCTTCAACACCGACTTCAAGGACAAAATCTCCGAGACTCGCCGCTGCACGGATCCCGACGGACTGCCCAACTGCCACGTGCTCCCCGGCGACCAGGGCTACAAATTCATCAGCGATCGCGTGAACGTGGACAAGGCCGTGATGCGCGGCGTGGAAGCCTCGACCACCTGGTCGATCACGGACGACCTGCGCCTGGCAGCCAACTACACCTACACCTATTCCAAGCAGAAAAGCGGCGAATTCGCCGGCCGCCCCTTGAACAAGATGCCCAAGCACATGTTCAACGCCACGCTGGACTGGGACGTCAACGAACAGTTGGGCCTGTGGAGCCGGGTCAATTACCGCGGACGCACTTCCGACTACCTGAGCCGCACGTCCATGAGCGACGGCACGCCGTCCTTCACCTTTGTGGACGCAGGCCTGTCCTACAAGATCAACAAGAACACCCGCGTTGGTTTCGGCATCTACAACATCCTGGACAAGCGCGTCACGGATGAAACCTTCGATGCCGTGTATGACGGCCGCCGCTACTGGGCCCAGCTGACGGTCGGCTTCTGATCGTCTTGCGTCCCAGCTGCACGCCGGCCCCGTTCAGGGGCCGGTTTTTTCTGTCCCGCTTCAGAACTCCAGGTGCTTGAAGAAAAGCGGCAATTGCGTATAGCTGCCCATCAGTTGGTCGATCAGGTAGGACGTGTCCCGGGTTTCCAGCTCCAGCACCTTTTCCCGATAGTCCTCGTCCGCCAGTCCCGCCTCGTAACGGTCGGGGGCGATGCGCGCGCCGGCCAGCAGTTCGGAGAGCTTGGGGTCTTCCAGTGCCTCCAGCGCTGCGCGCAGGTTCAATTCCTGCGGCGTGAAGCCGACTTCGCGCCTTGGCCCGGCCTCCATCGCCAGCCGCACCAGACGCGCCAGACTGTCAACCTCTTCCCTGCACAGATAGAACAGATGCATATCGACCTCCTGTAAAGTGGTTGGACAATACATGCAGCATACCGAAGGTCGGCGCCCGCGCGCCAGCGCGGACTACACGGGCAGCTTCACCCCCGGCACCAGGCACAGCAACACGACATGGGCATGGCGCCGGTCCGGAATGCGGCCTATAAAAAAACCGCCTGCTCGAACAGGCGGTTTCGTGTGTGCCGCAAATATATATCCGGGCTCAGTCGTCGAACTCGTCGCGCTGCACCACGTAAATCAGCACCAGCAAAATGGTGATGAAGAAACGGAATGCATCCGGCACGCCGTTCCACGTCTTGGACATCCACATGCCGAACCATTCACCGCCCACGGACATGAACGCCACCTGCCAGGTCAGAAATCCCAGAGTGAGTCCGGCCACGGCCACGCGCTTGGATTTATTGAAATCCAGGCCATGCCGGTTCTTGAACATGATCCAGGCGCCCGCCAGGCACAGAATGGCCGTCAGGCTTTCCAGCGCGATGATGCCGATATAGCCTGCATGATGGATCCAGGGCGTATCGATGGCCCGATACTTGATGGCGGCATCCGGAAAGATGGTGTCCATCAGGAAGACGTGCTGCACGAAAGCGAAATTGGTGCCGTAATCCGTGATGTTGCCAAAGGCGACCAGAAATGCAAAAAAGCCAATGGCCGCCACCAGCAATGTCTTGGACAGACGAATCATGATCATTCCCCCTTTTTTGTTGATGATGCGCGATTGTAATCAAAGAGCCCGGCCGGCATGGCGATACCCGAAAATGGCCGGTTCCCGTGCTACATTAAGGCCCATTCGAATCCTCGGCCGCCGCTTTTTCACGCCGGTCTGCGAACGTCGGCAGATGGAGCACGCCCCCATGACTCTTTCCCGCATGCTCAAACACGGTCCATGGCTGATGCTGATGGGTCTGGCGCCCCTGGCGGCCATGGCCGAGTCGGATCGGACAGCCGGGCCCGGAGCCGCGCACGCACTGCAGCTCACTCCGTATCTCTGGGTGACGGGCTTGAAAGGCGATGTCTCTCCCTTCAAGCGCGGCCCCACGATCGGTATTGAGAAATCCTTCAGCGATGTCTGGCGGGATCTGAACGCGGGCGGATTCGTCAACCTCTGGGCGCGCCGCGCTCGCTATGTATTGTCGGGCGACCTGCTCTATGTGGACAGCAGCGAAAGCAGGATCGTTGACGGCCTGCCCCTGCCGGGCGCCCTGGAAGGCAGGGTGGACAACCGCCTCTTCATGGCCTCGCTGCAAGGCGGGTATCGGATCCTGCAGTTGGAGCAGGCAAGCCTGGATGTGCTGGCCGGAGCCTCCTTCTGGGACGTGAGCACGCGAGCCCGCCTGCAGGCCGGACCGCTTTCCACTTCCTACAGGGAAAGCTTCAACTGGGTGGACCCCATGATCGGCCTGCGCGCATTCTACCGCTTCGACGAGCGCTTCTCCGTGCAGGCCCAGGCCGGCCTGGGGGGGGTCGGCGCCGGCTCGCGCCGCAGCCGCCAGGCTGCGCTGACCTTGAACTACGATCTGTCCGAACGCTTCAGCGTGGCCGCCGGCTACAAGATTCTGGACGTGGACTACCGCCGCGCGGGTCATGTCTTCGACACCCGTCTGTCGGGACCGGTTCTCGGACTGAGCTGGCGCTTCTGACCCGCACGGAAACGGGGGCGGTTCCGCCCCCGCCCGTCACGCCGTGCCGTTGATCTGGTGACGGCGTTCCCAGAAGCGCGTCGCCACCTTGCCCACCAGATCACCGCCCGTCTTGATGACGAACACGCCCTTGTCGGTGGACACCCCGGCCCGCTCCAGCAAGGGCTTGGCCCCGCCGTCATGGCCCAGGGCCTTCAGGTGTCCATAGGCATCCGACACGAAATCCACCGCGGCCTTGCAATTGCACAGCTTGCCGGCTTCGCTCTCGTTCATGAGCAAGGCCACGGCGTCGAACAGCACCGACGGCGCCCCGTCTATCTTCTCGTCGGCCGGCCGGCGCCTGCCGGAGGCCAGTGTCACCCCGCCCACGCGCGGGGCCACGATCTTGACCGCAACCCCGGCCTGCTCCGCCGTCTTGCGCAGCAGGCCGACCAGGGCGTCGTCGGCTCCGTCCGTCACCAGGATCCCCAGGCAGCGGCCGGCGGCAGGCGGCTTGTGCGCCAGGATGGACAGGGCGGCCGACGGAGGCATGTCGCGCGGCGGCACGGCGGGCACGGCCGGCTCGGGCAGCTCCAGCCCCAGGCCCTGGGCGGCCCGCTGGGCCAGGCCCTCGTCGATCACTCGCATATGGGACAGCACGCGCAGGCGCACATGGTTGAGCTGCACCTTGGACAGTTCGAACACCAGGCCGGCGATCAGATGCTCCTGCTCGATCTCGGACTGGGAACGGTAGAACAGCCGCGCCTGGGTGTAATGGTCCGCGAAGGATTCGGCGCGCACCCGCAGCTTGGCCGCGTCCTGCGGCGCGCTGCCCACCGTGCGAAAGCCATGCTCCTGCTCGCGCGGCCCTGTCGGCTCGCCAACTTCGCCCAGGCTGTTGGGCTCATACGTGGCCCGGCCCTTGAAGACCTGGGTCTGCATCATGCCGTCGCGCTGGAAGTTGTGGAACGGACAGCGCGGCGCGTTCACCGGAATCTGGTGGAAGTTGGTGGTGCCCAGGCGCGACTTCTGCGTGTCCATGTAGGAAAACAGCCGCCCCTGCAGCAGGGGATCGTCGGAAAAATCGATGCCGGGCACGACGTTGGACGGCAGGAACGCGACCTGTTCGGTTTCCGCGAAGAAGTTGTCCGGATAGCGGTCCAGCACCAGCCGGCCGATGATCTTCACCGGCAGGGTCTCTTCCGGTATGAGCTTGGTGGGATCCAGCACATCGTAATCCTGCTGGCTGGCCCACTGTTGGTCGAACACCTGTATGCCCAGTTCCCACTCCGGAAATGCGCCGCTCTGGATTGCCTCATACAGGTCGCGGCGCAGATAGTCCGGGTCGGCTCCGGAGATCTTGACGGCTTCGTCCCACAGGGTCGACTGCATGCCCTGCTTGGGCTTCCAGTGGAACTTCACGAAATGCGCCTGCCCCTGTTCGTTGACCAACTGGAAGGTATGCACGCCAAAGCCCTCCATCATGCGGAACGAACGCGGCAGGGCCCGGTCGGACATCAGCCACAGCACCATATGCATGGATTCCGGCATCAGCGAGACGAAATCCCAGAAGGTGTCGTGCGCCGAGGCCGCCTGCGGAAAGCCGCGATCCGCCTCGGGTTTGACGGCATGGATCAGGTCCGGAAACTTGATGGCGTCCTGGATGAAGAACACGGGCATATTGTTGCCCACCAAGTCCCAGTTGCCCTCGTCCGTGTAGAACTTGACGGCAAAGCCGCGCACGTCGCGGGGCGTATCCTTGGACCCCTTGGAGCCGGCTACCGTGGAAAAACGGCAGAAGACCGGCACGCGCGCGCCCGCCTTCTGGAACAGGGAAGCGCGCGTCAGCTCCGGTATGGGATGCAGGCATTCGAAGAACCCGTGCGCGCCGGTGCCGCGAGCGTGCACGATGCGTTCCGGGATGCGTTCATGATCGAAGTGGAAGATCTTCTCGCGCAAGACGAAATCTTCCAGCAAGGTCGGGCCGCGCGCACCCGCGCGCAGCGAATTCTGGTTATCCGATATGGGCATGCCATGGTTGGTGGTCAGGCCCTGGTAGCCGCTCTGGTGCGGCTCGCCTCCTTGTCCGTGACGGGTCTGGACGGGTGCTGTCGACTGTTTCTTGGCCACGATACGGTCCTCCTCTGCAAGACAAAAAAACAGGCCCCGCCTGGGAACGGGGCCTGATCGGCTATGGGCGGCTTATTGGCCGTACTTGGTCTTGGCCTCGGCCAGGCAGGCGTCCTTGGCATCGCCCGACATGGCATCGCATTTCTCCTTGGCCACTTTGTACTGGGCGTCACGCTTGTCCTCGACTGCTTCCTGATGCGCCTCGGCGTTTTCCTTGGCCTCTTTGGCGTCCGCCTTGGCGCTTTCGCGCTGGGCCTTGGCTTCTTTTTCGCAGACGTCCTTTTCATTGCCCTTGAGGGCGTCGCAGCGCTTCATGGCCTGGTCATACTGCGCCCTGATGGCGGCGTCATCCTGGGCGGCAGAGACCGGCGCCGCCGCCAGGCCCAGGGTCATGATGGATGCGGCAAACACGCTTTGGAGTACAAGGGAAACGGATTTCATCTGACTCTCCTTCTCGGTTTGAAAAAAGTATCGTCAATGGCCGGGTTCAGGACTTGGTCGCCTTGCGAACGGCGTCCTTGGTCTCGCCCACCTTGCGCTCCAGGGCGCCGGCGGTTTTTTCCGCCTTGCCTTTCAGCTCCACCGATTTATTGCCGGTGACTTTGCCTACGGTTTCCTTGATGGCGCCTTTGACTTCATGGGCGACGCCCTTGATGCGATCCTTGTCCATGACGGTGTGCTCCTTGAAAAAACGAGGCTTGCAAAAACCGGCCTGATAAATCGTCCTGACAGGCGGGTTCGTCAAGAAAAGCCTAGGTTTTTTTCCGGGCCCGAGTGCGAACGGGCGTCTCAAGTCGTGAGCAACTATGACCGCCCAGCCCCTGCTTTTGCCCTGCTGAATCATCCGGTTACCGGACGGGAACAAAAAAAAGCGGACGGCCAGGCCTTATACTTGCCCCTCGCCGCCTCCCGGTCTCTTTCTGGATTCCCGTCGTGTTCCAAGCTGTCGCCATCCTGCTCGCCCTGTACGTATGCTGGCGCATCGTGCTCCTTCTGCCTCTGCGGCCCTGGCTGAAAGGCGTTCTGGCCGCCCTCGTCCTGGCGGCATCGCTGCACCATCGCATCGTGGCCAGCTTCTGGGGCACGCGGGCCTCGCCGGAGATTCCCGGCGAGCTCATCATGGTGCTCGGCTGGGCATTCGGCGCCATTCTGCTGGCGGCCTGCCTGCTCTTGCTGCTGGACCTCGCCAGCCTTGCGATCTGGGCCGTGAACCGCCCTGCCGGCCGGCGCTGGCTGGGCGCCCGAACGGCACGCGCCGCCGTCGGCGCAGCCGCGCTGGTCTTGTCCGCCCTGGGAGTCTGGCAAGCAGTGCGTGTTCCAGATGTCAAGACGATGGAAGTAAGCCTGAAAGACCTGCCGGCCGAACTGGACGGCTTCAGGCTGGCGCAGTTGACCGACCTGCACGCCAGCCGTCTGCTGCAGGGCGACTGGATCGGCGCCGTGGTGGACAAGACCAATGCGCTCGAGCCCGACCTGATCGTCATTACCGGCGACCTGGCCGACGGGAACGTTGCCGCCCGCCTGGCCGACGTCGCTCCCTTGCAGGATCTGGCAGCACCGCAAGGCGTCTTCGCAGTCGTTGGCAACCATGAGTACTACGCCAACTACATTCAATGGATTGCGCATTTCCAGACCCTGGGCTTGCGCCTGCTGCTCAATGAGCACGCGCTGATCACACGCAACGGCGCTGCTTTCGCCCTGGCGGGAATCACCGACGCCACCGCCGCCCAGCGCGGGCAGCCGCGTCCCGACGTGCGCGCGGCCATGGCCGGCATTCCCGCCGATACGCCCGTCATCCTGCTGAGCCACCGCCCTGCCGGCGCGGCCACGAACGCCGCGGCCGGCGCCAGGCTGCAATTGTCTGGCCATACCCACGGAGGCCAGATCCTCGGTCTGCACAAGATCGTGCAAATGGCCAACGAAGGCTTTGTATCAGGCGTCTACCAGGTCGGCGACATGCAGCTGTACGTCAGCAACGGCACGGGCTTGTGGGCCGGCTTGCCATTGCGCATCGGCAGGCCCTCGGAGATCACGCTGATCACCTTGCGCCGCGCCCCCTGATCAGCCGCCATTCCTGCTATGGCGTCAGGCTCCTGAGCGCACGCCGGCAGATACGCTGCGTCGCCTCGTCCTGTGCAGCCTGCGCCTGCCATCGGGCGCACAGGCTGCGCACCCAGTCCGCCTGGTCCTTGGCGGCGTCGTTCAGCCAGTTGGCCACGGAATCCTGGACGTAGACGCTGCCATCCGCGCGCAAGGCGGACAATATGGGCAGCATGCGCCCAGGCTCGCGCTTGAGCACGGCAATGTGCGCGCACCAGACGCCGCGCGGACGCAAGGCTTCGCAAGAAAAGCGGCGCAGATAGGCGGACGGCGAGAGTGACCAGGCGCCCAGCAGCTCGACGGCCCGATCCAGGTCGGCGGCCAGATGCGGCCGCAGCGCCATCCAGGCCCATTCGCGAACGCCGAAATGCGCATCATTCGCCAGAGGCTCCATCTTCTCCAGCCGTTGCGCCAGGCTCAAGTCCGGTTCGGCGCCCACCATGAAGCAGGCCCAGCCCCGCACCGTATCGGAGCCATGATCACGGCAACGTTCCCAAGCCTGCCGGCCTCCTGTCTGCAGCAGCCATGCGCCCATGCCCATCATGCGCTTGAGTATGCCCAGTTGGCAGAGCGTATCGAGCTCTTCCCATTGAGCCTCGGTCAACTCCGGGAACACGGCGCCGAGCAGCATGCGCTGATCGATGGCCAAGGATTCGGACAAGGTCGCGCTGGCCATCTCGCCACGCCACAAGGCCGACAGGATGTCGGCCGGAATATCGGCCGCACGGGCATACCCTTTGCGAGCTTTCATGGTGCGCGCTCCTGTTCCGCCGGGGCGCGTCCTTGCGCCGCCTTGGTCAGCAAGTTCGACAATTGACTGCGTTCCTGCGCGGACAGATGCCCGAACAGGCCGCCTATCCACTGCGCATGAGCGGCCACCATCTCCTGCGCCACGGCCTTGCCCTTGTCTGTCAAATGCACGGTCAGGGCGCGCCGGTCCGCCGCATCCGCCCTGCGTTCGGCCAGATCCGCGCGCTGCAGTCCATCCAGCAAGGTGGTGATCGTTGCCCGCGTCACGCCCGCCCGCTCGGCCAGCACATGGGGAGCCAGGCCGTCAGGCGCCACGTCCAACAGAAAGAGCAGCACGAAACGCCCTGCGGTCAGCCCCTGCGCAGACAGCAGGGCCGCGCAGTCCCTGTCTATACCCGCAGCTAACGACAGAATCTGGAAACACAGCTGCATGCCCCCCAGATCCGCGCCGCCCCGCTGCCGGGCTTCTTCCAGCAGGGCCATGTATTTTCGTTCCAATTGCATAGCTTGACATCATATAGTTAGATATCGAATTATATAGCCGAAACGCCTGCTCCCCGTATTCGAATCCCGCCGCTGTTGCGCAAATGTTGCGATGCAATCAACCAGCAAACGCTCTCGAGCTCTGAGGCCTGATAGCATGGAAATGAACGAAACCTGGAGCCAGGAAGGTGCGACAATAGGCTGCACTGGCCAGGCAATATGTTGCGGCGCATGCATCCTGCCCCGCCCTGGCAATGATCCTCAGTCGCGGAAACGGAATCCGATTCACAAGCACCATGAAAACCATCAAGAAATCGAGCAAGCTGGCGAACGTCCTGTACGACATTCGCGGCCCCATCATGGATAGGGCCAAACAAATGGAAGATGAGGGCCAGAAACTCATCAAGCTGAACATCGGCAACCTGGCGGTGTTCGGTTTCGACGCCCCCGAGGAAATCCAGCTCGACATGATCCGCAATCTGCCCAACTCGGCCGGATACTCGGACAGCAAAGGCATTTTTGCTGCGCGCAAGGCCGTCATGCACTACACCCAGGAACAAGGGATCGAGGGCGTCACGCTGGAAGACATCTACCTGGGCAACGGCGCTTCGGAACTGATCGCCATGGCGACCAATGCGCTGCTCGATGATGGCGACGAACTGCTGCTGCCCATGCCCGACTACCCGCTGTGGACGGCGGTCACCAGCCTGTCGGGCGGCACCCCCGTGCACTACCTGTGCGACGAAGCAAACGGCTGGATCCCCGATCTGGAGGACATCCGTTCCAAGATCACGCCGCGCACCAAGGGCATCGTCGTGATCAATCCCAACAATCCCACCGGCGTGCTCTATCCGGATTCAGTGCTTCAGGCCCTGGTCGATATCGCCCGCGAGCATGGCCTGGTGCTGCTGGCCGACGAAGTCTACGACAAGGTGCTGTTCGACGACCTAAAGCACACCGCCCTGGCCAGCCTGTCCACCGATGTGCTGACGCTGACCTTCAATTCGCTGTCCAAGAGCTACAGGGCCTGCGGCTACCGCGCGGGCTGGCTGGTCATTTCGGGCGACAAGAGCGCCGCGGCCGACTACATCGAAGGCCTGAGCATGCTCGCCAACATGAAGCTCTGCGCCAACGTGCCGGGCCAATGGGCCATACAGACCGCCTTGGGCGGCTACCAGAGCATCAAGGATCTGGTGTGCGAAGGCGGCCGCCTGCGCCGCCAGCGCGACCTGGCCTATGAACTGATCACCGCCATTCCAGGCGTGAGCTGCGTCATGCCGCACGCCGCCCTGTACATGTTCCCGCGGCTGGACCCCGAGATATACCCCATCAAGGACGACCGCCTGTTCTTCCTGCAGCTGCTCGAAGCCACGCGCGTCATGCTGGTGCAGGGCACGGGATTCAATTGGCCCCACCCCGACCACTTCCGCATGGTATTCCTGCCCCACGAACTGGACCTGCGCGAAGCCATCAGCCGCATGGCCAAATTCCTCAAGGACTACCGCATCAAGCACGGAACGGAGCGAGCGGAATTTTCGGATGCGCCCAATCAGGCCGTGAAGACCGCCGAGGCGACGTAGGCGCCTGGCAAGGCTGCCTGGGGCGGACCAAAGGCCCCGGAATGAAAAAAGCCAAGGACCGCCAAGCCCTTGGCCTTTGGAGAGACTTGCTAGAGTCGGGGGCAGCTTCAACCCTCGTCCGCAAGCAGATCTCCATGTGCAGTCGACCGATGCCGTCGCCTTCGTTATGGCGGCAGGCGCCAGGATACGCGTCGTCAATCGAGGGCTCCGGTTGCCATAAGTGAAGACTACTATTACAAGTGATTTCGACACTCGCCATCGACTGTTATGCAAAGGGTATCGCCGTGTAATTGATACACCTCTTTAAGCTTACTGTCTACAGCCGGTTTGTTGCTTTGATACGTTTCATAATCCTCGTTAAATAAATTCAAAAAACTAGTATTCTTTAACATAATATCTTCTTTTTCCTGATCAAATTTCGCAGCCATCTCATCTGCATTTACATATTGCCCCAGCAGATACGAAATCGCAGGATGAACCATTTTAAACTCCACAGATTCCATTATGGGATTATATTGATAGCCAACCTTATGAAATAATGTATGAGGTTTGTCATTTCCCATATTCAAACACTTCAGCTCTTCCAACGAATCACTAACTTCAACTCTTTTCCACTCTACATTTGAACTCAGTGGTTTTTCCGCGGGCCTGTACAGAGCATTTAAATCGTCCCTTATTTCCTTTCTTACAGCATCTCTGCGTACACCGACCATATTTTTCTGAGCATCATTAATCGCCCTGTCTTTCTCCTTGACAACATCCAGCATTTTAAGAAACAGCTTTTTTTCATCAGCTGTCATGGGAGGCATCGATACGTCGTTGTTGATGTAGAGCGCCTCCTTGACAGAGCAAGTAGTGACAAGGTCCTTATCAATTATTAGCGAAATTGTTTCACCGTCATCAATTTGCTTGATAAACCGACCCTGGGATGCTTGTCCGGCACAAGACTTCAACGTATCAAAGTCCTCCAGCTTGTCCGCCGCCGTATCTCCATGGATTGCATCATGCAAAGCATTCAATGCATCCTGCTTTCTATCTGTCAAAAACAAGTCTTTGAACTTATCCCACAAGCCCATATACGTCGCCTTGCTTTTATCCGGATCTTTCATACGTTGCAGGCGCGATTCACTTATCTTATGGGTGCTGAAATAGCTACTAAACTTAGTAGTCAATATGGAGTTTGCCATTTCCTTCCTTTTTACAATCAAAGCTACACGAATAAGTGCCAGCTACAATACAGAAGTTCCACTCCCACAGTCAGAATGGTGACTTGCAACGGCTTGACCAGCATCGACTGAAAATCTTCCCGAAGCCCCCCCCCTCCAAGGTGATCACGAACAAACTCAAACGCGAAGCGGTGCAATTGGCCAAGCAGCCCCACAGCAAGGCTTCGGGAATGACGCAAGACCTGCGCCCTGGCGACTCCGACGACGGGGACGATAAATGGGGTGGTCCACACACCATGGGAGGAACGCAGGGCGTGTTCCTCAACAATGCTTGCACGACTGAAATGGCTAGGGCCGCCAAGGTCGCCCCCATGCTGACGTGGACGCTCGCAGCGAAACGGGGCTGGGAACGATTGGACTTGCAGTTCGCACTGACGCTGAATCGCCAGTATCCTGCGTCCGGATCTTGGCTGGGCTCCCCCTATTGAGGGCATTCCCAAAACGATGAGTACGTTGCGGGTCTATTACCCGCACACGGCAGAAATCCAAGTGGGCGACATGGTTCAGACCACCCGCAACAAGGCTGAACTAGACCAGATCAATGGGGAGCGATACGCAGTTCGGCGCATTGCCGAAGACTCCATGACCATTGTGGTCAACGGCCGGGCCGTCGCCTTGGCAGCCGATCCGCACCTGAACCGTGCCTATGCCACAACTGCGCAACAAGATAGTCACGTGCTACCCGAACCCAATTTTTATGATTCTCTCCAGCCGATATGAGTATAGCCCAGCGAGCATGAGCTTTGATTAACGGGTCTTGGTTAGCTTATTTGACTGGCTCATAATGGATTTCCGGCAGCCATTGATCAAAACTGGCGAATTACTACTGACGCGCTCGTGTTGGGTGGAGCGGTCTCTGAGATTCAGCGAAGTTTCATAGGAAAGGCCGAATATGGCAGGTATATCTAACAAGCTGCGTATTGGCGTGTTGTATGGAGGGCGTTCAGCGGAGCATGATGTTTCGGTGCTTTCGGCCACCAACGTTATGAGCGCACTGGCAACCGAAAAATACGATGCCGTCCCGGTTTTCGTGACTCGAGAGGGTCGATGGTTATTAAGCGCCTTTGAGCACGGTTCGCTTGCTAAACCGCCAAGCGGTACCGAAGTCTGCTTCACGCCGGGAGGATACGGACGAGCTATAGCACTTCCCTCAAATGGAGCTCCCTATGAACCGCCGAAGATCGACATAGTCTTTCCAGTTCTACACGGTCCTCATGGCGAAGACGGTACAGTGCAAGGGGTGTTCGAAGTGGCCCGCGTGCCGTTTGCGGGATGCGGCTTGCCCGGCTCGGCCAACGCGCTTGATAAAGATATTGCCAAGCGGCTCTTCAATGAGGCCGGTGTGTCTGCAGCACGATCAGTTGCAATCCATAGGGATTTCGTTCCATCCTTTGATCACCTGAAAGGCGTGCTCGGCCTCCCGATCTTCATCAAGCCAGCCCGCCAGGGCTCGTCTGTCGGAATCAGCAAAGTCTCGGCCGAAGCAGACTATGAGGCAGCTCTGACGGAAGGATTCAGCTACGACCGTAAACTGCTTGCCGAAGAGTTCATTCGCGGGCGCGAAATCGAATGCGCTATTTTGGAGGATGACAAGGGCGACCTGTTCGTGTCACGAACGGGAGAAATCATCCCGGCGAAAGGCCACGACTTTTATACCTACGCTGCCAAATACGTCGATAAGGACGGTGCGGCTATAAAGGTGCCGGCTGATTTGCCTGCCGTGCTTGAGAATGAAATCCGGACCATGGCATTGAAGGCCCCGGAATAAAAACGCCAAGGACCGTCAAGTCCTTGGCGTTTGGAGAAACTTTGTAGAGTCGGGGGAAATTGAAGCCAAGTCCGCAAGCAGGTCTACATGTGCAATCGATTGATGCCGCCGCCTTCGTTGTGGCGGCAGGCGTCAAAATACGCGTCGTCAACCGGGGACTTAATTTTCCTAAATGCAGTCAAACGGTTTCGGCTACCGCTCTCGGTTCCTATGCAAAGCGTACCGTTGTGCAATTCATAAATATCATTAAGTATTTTATCTATAGATGGTTTTTTTTCTTGATAATTAACATAGCCCTCATTCAGCACATTCAGAAAATTAGAGCCGATAACCATAATCGACTCCTTATCAAGACCCATTGTCCTGGCAGTTTCTTCTACGTTTGAATATGTTCCCATCAGAAATGAAATAGCAGGATGAACCATTTTGAACTATACAGCTTCCATTATGGGATTATATTGATAGCCAATTCTACTAAATTGCGTAAAAGGATCAAACTCCCCTGCGTTCAACCACTTCAAATCATCTGTCTCCCACCTAACCTCATCCTTTTTCCACTCCACAGTTGCACGCGCTGGGTCTTCTGATGGCCTATACATAGCATAAAGGTCACCGTATATTTCCTGGCAGACCGCATCTCTGCGTTTCCTTATTACAGCTTCACCGCTAATAATCCTATCTTTCTCTTTGACAATATCCAGAAGTTTAAGAAACAGCTCTTTTTCATCAGCCGTCATGGGGAGTAGTGCTACGTCATCATTGATGTAGAGCGCCTCCTTGACGGAGCAAGTGGTGACAAGGTCTTTATCAATGAGCAGCGAAATCTTTCCATTGTCATCAATTTGCTTGGTAAACCGATCCTGGTAGGCTTTTCCGGCACACGATTTCAAAGTCTCGAAGGCCTCCAGCTTGACCGTCGCCGTATCTCCATGGAGCGCATCATACAAAGCATTCAATGCATCTTGCTTTTTATTCGTCAAAAACAGATCTTTGAACTTATCCCACAAGCTCAAATGCGTCGCCTTGGCCTTGTCCGGATCTTTCAGGCGTTCCAGGCGCGATTCACTTATCCGGTGGGTGCTGTAATAGTTACTGAACTTATCGGACAATATAGGGTTAGCCATTTCTTTCCCCTTGGCAATAAAATTTGTACAAATAAGTACCAGTTACGCCGCAAAGGTTCCATTCCTTCAATCAAAATGGCGTCTTGCAACAGCCTGACCAGCATCGCCTGTAAATCTTCTCCAAGTCATCCCAAGTACATCAGGGGCAAGCTCAAACGCGAAGCGCTGCGGCGGGCCAAGCAGCCCCACAGCAGGACAACGGAAATAACGCTAGATATGTGCCCGGGCGGCTCCGACGGCGGAGAGCGGTGAATGAGGTGTTCAGAAAGCCATACGGGGAATACAGGACGTATTGCTCAGCGGGCTTGCACGACTGGTCCGCCAAGGTCGCCCACGCGCTGACACTGCATCGTCGATGAGCAAGACGGTCTGATGAGCAGGCCCAAAGCGTGCCGAAACAGGCCTGGAAAAGAAAAAACCAATGACCGCTAAGTCATTGGTTTTTAAGGATATCTTGGTGGAGTCGGGGGGAATTGAACCCCCGTCCGCAAGTCGTCCGCAGGCAGTTCTACATGTGTAGTCGATTGATTTTAGAGTTTAACCTTGGACTGTGCCAACCGACAGGCCTTTCCTTGGCGAGCCACTAGGATTTAGAACCGGACTGCGTGGCCCAGGCCGATTCGATTCTTTGTAAGTGACGCTGCTGTAGGTTGCCCTACCTAACCCAAAGACAAATTAGTGCAGCGGCTCAGCCTTAAGCGGCGAGAGCGAAACGCTCGTCGTTGGCGTTTGTAGTTTTCCAGTGGATTTACGAGCGTACTGGTGCTCGACACGCCCTGCTCTGTTTCTTGACCCACGTCGAAGCCATGTCGACCCCTGTGGATTAGAAAGCTTACCATAAGCGCCCATAAATGTACATACCAAAGTGCTAGAATAAACGTTTATCCAGAGCTGGCCGGGCCCGTCCACAGGGCGCGCCCGGCCAGCTCTGCTTCCAGCCAACACCATACCTTGTTTGGAGTCGCCTTCTCATGGCTCAAACCGCAGCACAAGCCAGGGGCCCGCTCGGGTTCATTCTTCATGGCAGCCTGGTCACGCAGATCGTGATCGGCCTGATCGCCGGCATTCTTCTGGGGCATTTCGCGCCCGGCGCCTCCCACTCCATTTCCTTGCTGGGCCAGCTTTTCGTCTCCGCCCTGAAGTCGGTGGCGCCCGTCCTGGTCTTCGTGCTGGTGATGTCCTCCATCGCCAACCAGAAAGCCCAGTCCGGCACTCGCATGGGTCCGGTATTGCTGCTGTACCTGCTGGGCACCTTCCTGGCGGCGCTGATCGCCGTGATCGCCAGCTTCGCCTTCCCGGTCACGCTGAAGCTGGACCTGGCCAATTCCACGCTGAATCCGCCCGGCGACATTGCCGAGGTGCTGCTGGGCCTGCTGGCCAGCATCGTCGTCAATCCCGTGCAGGCGCTGCAGGACGCCAATTACATGGGCATCCTGGCCTGGGCCATCGCCCTGGGCGTGGCGCTCAAGCACGGCACGCAAGGCACGCGCGACTTTCTCACCGACATGGCCGGCGCGGTGTCCTCGCTGGTACGGCTGGTGATCCGCTTCGCGCCGCTGGGCATCTTCGGCCTGGTCGCCGCCACCATCGCCGAATCCGGTTTCGAGGCCCTGCGCCAGTACGCCCTGCTGCTCATGGTGCTGGTAGGCTGCATGCTGCTGGTGGCCCTGGTCATCAACCCGCTGATCGTCTTTGCCAAGCTGCGCCGCAACCCCTACCCGCTGGTCTTCACCTGCCTGCGCGAAAGCGGCATCACCGCCTTCTTCACCCGCAGCTCGGCCGCCAACATCCCGGTCAACCTGGCCCTGTGCGAGCGCCTGGGCCTGCACAAAGACACCTACTCGGTCTCCATCCCCCTGGGCGCCACCATCAACATGGCCGGCGCCGCCGTCACCATCACCGTGCTGACCCTGGCCGCCGTGCATACGCTGGAGATCACGCTCGACCTGCCCACCGCCCTGCTGCTGAGCCTGGTGGCCACGGTCGCCGCGTGCGGCGCTTCGGGCGTGGCCGGCGGCTCCCTGCTGCTCATTCCGCTGGCCTGCAGCATGTTCGGCATCTCCAATGATGTCGCCATGCAGGTCGTGGGCGTGGGCTTCGTGATCGGCGTGGTCCAGGATTCCGTGGAAACCGCCCTGAACTCCTCCACCGACGTGCTGTTCACCGCCGCCGCCACCCTGGAACCGGGCCGGGCCTGATCATAGGCCCCTTCGCAAAAAAAGAAGCTCCGCCGTCCCGGTCAGCCCGATAAAATATCCCATGGCCTGAAGCTGGCCGTGCCGCAGGCGCCGGGTCCTCACGACCCGGATGCCGCAGGCGGCGTACAAGGGAGACTGCCCCATGAAACGGATTTACCTGGCTGGCCCGGATGTGTTTTTCAGCGACGCCCTGGAGCGGGCCGCCCTGCACAAGCAGATGGTCCGCGAATTCGGCTTCGAGCCCCTGCATCCCGTGGACCAGGAAAAGAATGATCCGGCGTCCATCTACCACCTCAACATCCGCCTGCTGAATGAAGCCGACGCGGTCGTCGCCAACATCATCCCCTTTCGCGGCGCGGAAATGGACACCGGCACCGCGTTCGAGATCGGCTATGCCGTGGCGCAGGGCCTGCCGGTATTCACCTACCGCCAATACGAAGGCACCGTGCTGGAAACCGTTCGCGAGCACTACGGGCCGCTGGTGCTGGATTCGGCCATCCAGCTCTGGCGCGACCGCAACGGCGCCCTGGTGGAAGATTTCGACCTGCCCTGCAACCTGATGGTGGCCGTCAGCACCCAGTTCGTCCAGGGCTCGCTGGTCCACGCCCTGAACGAACTGCGCCGGCACTTCGAGGTCCTGGAAGGACGCTGACAAGGCGTTCAGCCCAGGCGCCGCCCCACCCACTGGCGGGCGCGCCACCCCGTCCAGATGCCGGCCAGGCAAGCCGCGGCGAAGATCCAGCCGGACGCCGCGCCGGCCATGACGCCCGACAGCAGCGTGCCCACCGTGCAGCCTAGGGCCAGCATGCTGCCCCAGCCCAGCAATATGCCGCCGACAAAGTTGCGCGCCACATCGCGCCCGCTCGGACGCACGGGCTTGAACTCGCCTGCCGCCAGAGCGCTGGCCCAGGAGGCCAGCACCAGGCCGATCACGAACACGCCATTGGGCGAAAACAAGGTCTCTTTCAGCACCGTTGCGCAACCGGCGAAACCATCCAGGCCTTCCAGCCGGCTCGGAATCCAGCCCAGCCCAGAACCCACCGTGCGCGCCAGGCTGCCCAGTTCCGCGGTGACGCCCAGCGGCGCATAGCGAAAATAGGACATGACGCCCAGAAAGCCGATCAGCAGGCCGCCCGCCCACACCGGCCAGCGGCCCAGCAAGGGATGGGCTTTCGCAGAACGTGCCGGCGTCCCCGCCGGAGCGACATGTCGGCGCCACAGAAGCAGAGCGAGCACGCCCAGCGCACCCAGCTGCAGCAGCAGGGACAGGCCATAGCTTCCGGTCCAGGCGGGAATCCAGGCGATCGGCGCGGCCTGTATGGCATCCAGATACAGAACATTCCAGCACAGAAAGCCCAGGCCGAACCCCAGAATGGCGCCCAGCAGGGCAAATGGCGAAGCCAGTGCGCCCTCGCCCAGGCGATAGAGATGCGCGCTGATGCAGGAGCCCGAAATCGCCATGCCCAGGCCGAACACGAAGGCGGCCACCACCAGCACATAACTGACCGGTCCGATATGGGCGCCCGGCGGCAGCCGGCCGGCCGCCGGCACAGGCAGGAAGACGCTGAACAGGACGTGATAGCCCAACATCCCGACGGCCAGCGCCGCCACGATGCCCAGCAAGCCGCGGGCGTCGCGCCTGTCCAGGAAGTCGCGCGTCACGCAGAAGAAACAGAAGCGCGAGCGCTGCAGCGCGAGCCCGAACAGGCCGCCGGCCAGGACGGCGAAAGCCAGGACGCGGCCTTCGCCCGGTATGCCGGAAAGGTGGAAACTGAAGAGGATCAAGGCCAGCACGAGCAAAACGGCCAGCACCCGGGCTGGCCGTCCGCCGCGTGCAGGCTCGAAAGTGCCTGCCGTCATTCATGCGCTCCGTATCAGGTCTGGCCCCAGACCGTGCCGGCCGGATTGTCGATCGGCACGCCCACGGAGTTGCCGTATTCCGTCCAGGAGCCGTCATAGTTGCGCACCTCGAAGCCCAGCAGCTTCTTCAGGGCGAACCAGGAGTGGCTGGAGCGCTCGCCGATGCGGCAGTAGGTGATGACGGGCTTGCTGCCATCCACGCCCGCGTCCGCGTAGATCTTCTTGAGCTCCTCCACGGACTTGAAGGTGCCGTCCTCGGCCACCAGCTTGCTCCAGGTCACGTTGACCGCGCCGGGAATATGGCCGGCGCGCACGGCCAGCTCCGGCACGCCGTTGGGCGCGAAGATCTTGCCGTTGTATTCATCGGCCGAACGGATGTCCACCAGCACGGCGTCTTTTTCCTTCTTGGCCACGGCCAGCACATCGCTCAGGCGGGCGCGCAGGTCTTCATTGGCCGCCTGCACGATGATGTTGCCGGGCTTGCGTTCAGGCACGGCCGGACTCAGGGCCCGGCCCTCGGCCTCCCATTTCTTGCGGCCGCCATCGAGCAGCTTCACATTCGGCACGCCGTAGATGTCGAACACCCAGGCGCCCCAGGCGGCAAACCAGTTATTGCTGTCGCCGTACAGGACCGTGACCGAGTCCTGGTTGACGCCGGCCTGGCGCAACAGGTTCTGGAACTGGTCCTTGCCGACGATGTCACGCCGCGCCGTGTCGACCAGGTCGGTATGCCAGCGGAAATTGGCCGCGCCGCGGATGTGCCCGCGTTCGTACAGACCGGGGTTGACGCTGACCTCGATCACGCGGACCTTGGGATCGTCCAGGTTCTTTTCCAGCCATTCGGTGCTGACCAGCACGTCGGCGGCCGCTGCCTGGGCGGCCAGCGGGGCCATCAGGCCTGCGGCCAGCGCACTGGCAGACAAAAGGCCGGCAAAATGTTTGAGCAATGACATGACTTCTCCTTTCATCAATTTGTAAGGAAAAGATATCAATCCTCCTGACGCCGAAGAACGAAGCAATGTCTATTTGCTCATGCCCGGCGCGCGCAAAAGCTTATGCCTGAAATGTATTGGCTTAATTTATTCTGTTTCGGCGCGGCCGGTATCGAATCGGAAATTTTGATACAGTTGAGTCAGCCACGGATAAAATCCCGAATACATCACAAGCAGAACCCGAAATGCCCATGCCCGATACCGCCGCCAAATCGTTTGTTGGACGCATACGCGAGATTCTCAACGATCTTTCTCCTTCTGAACGACGCCTGGCGGAATTCGCCCTGGACTTTCCGGGCGATCTGGCCGGCTATACGGCATCCGAACTGGCGTCCCTGGCGCATGTTTCCAACGCCACGGTCACCCGCTTCATCCGCCGGCTGGGCTACACCAATTACGAAGCCGCCCGCAAGCAGGTACGTTCCGAGAAGAATGCCGGCTCCCCCCTGCTGCTGGCCGCCACCGAGACCGAGACAGGCCGCTCGCTGGCCACCCACCTGCAGCAAAGCCAGAGCAATCTTGCCTCCACGTATCGCCGCATTCCCGAATCCCTGCTCGATGAGATCGCCCATGCCATCATAGGCGCCCGCAAGGTATGGGTGCTGGGCTTCCGGTCCAGCCACGCGCTGGCCAGCTACTTTCGCTGGCAGCTCCTGCAGATCGTGCCCGACGCGCAGTTGATCCCCGGCCCTGGGGAGACCATGGGCGAGCACCTGGCGGGCATACGCGAGCAGGACGTGGTCGTGGTGTTCGCCTTGCGCCGCCGTGTGCGCGGCATGGGCCTGCTGATCGAGCAACTGGCGCATAACTGCCCCAATGTTCTGCACATCACCGATCAGCTCAGCCCTGAAAAGAGCCCCTGTCGCTGGACAGTGCGTTGCGACGTGCAATCCCCCGGCGTTCTGGACAACCACGTGGCCGTCATCGGCCTGTGCCACCTCATCCTGAGCCAGATCATGGACAATGCGGGCCCGACAGGACGCCGGCACCTGGGCATGGTGGAAGCCTTCCATGACTGCTTCCAGGAACTGTGAGCATTATCAGAAAAGCAAATAATCATCATGCGGACATAGTTATATCCGCGATTATTTAAGTTTCCCTTAGGTATCAATGATTTGGCGACTCCCATCGAGAGTCCTGCAAAGATCTTTCTCGTTTACCCTAGTTTTGCAAAAATTTTTTCATATCAATAATCACTGAAAAAATTTTGTATGGAGGCGGGCGCGCCACGCGCGTCCTTGAACGAGGAGACTATCATGCATACCACAAGCCAAGCCCTGCCAGGGGACGCCGCGCGCCCCGACGCGGCCGCCCCTTCGGCCGGCGGCGCCACAGTTCAGCACCAGCTGGAGCATTCGCTGGAGACCATCGGAGTCACCAACTCGCATCGCAAAGTGCTGGCCCTGATCCTGCTGGGCGTCTTGTTCGATGTGCTGGAGCAGAACGCCGTCGGCCTGGTCGGCCCCCTGCTGCAGGAGTACTGGGGCATCAGCACCCGCGACGTGGGCTTTCTGAACACGCTGACCTTCGCCGCAGCGGCTCTGGGACGCCTGCTCTCGGGCTACATCGCCGACCACTACGGCCGGCGCGTCATGCTGACCATCAACCTGGGCCTGTTCACCCTGGGCGCGCTGATCTGCGCGCTGGCGCCCAGCTACTGGGTCCTGGGCCTGGGCCGCGTTATCGTGGGTTTCGGGCTGGGCGGCGAGATCTCGATCGCAGTCACCATGCTGGCCGAGTTCTGCTCCTCGCGTTTTCGCGGCACGGCCGTGGGCACCATTAACGTGGCCGGCGGCGGCCTGGGCAATATGCTCGCCCCCGCCTTCGGCCTGCTGGTGTTCACCCTGTTCCCCGGCCCCGAGAGCTGGCGCTGGCTGTTCGGTCTGCTGGTGATGCCGGCGTTCATGGTGTTGTTCTACCGCCGCTACATCCCTGAAACGCCGCGCTTCCTGGTCTCCCAGGGACGCATCGAGGAAGCCAACAAGGTGCTCAACATCCTGGCCTCGGGCAAGCTGGGACGCAACGTAGCCAATCCCTACCCCTACCTGCAAAGCGGCCCTCAGGCCCAGAAAGCCGAGCGCGTACGCCTGGGAGAGATCTTCCAGGGGTCGCTCGCCCTGCGCACGCTGGTCACCGGCATTGCCGTGTGCATGACCTACGGCGCTCAGCTGACCGTGTTGACCTTGATGCCCACCTTGCTGGTGGAACAGGGCCACTCGCTGGTCAAGAGCTACACCTTCACCATCCTGATGCAGTCCGGCAGCCTGCTGGGCGCGCTGACCGCCTCCTACCTGGGTTCGCGCATGCCACGCAAGCGCGTGTTCACCGTCGGCGCCCTGCTGGCCTGCGCCTCGGGCCTGGCCTTCGGCTTCCTCAGCCACAACATCGCGCTGGTGCTGCTGTTCGGCGCCGCCTTCCAGTTCTGCGTGCTGCTGCTCAACACGACGATCTGGATCTTCGCTCCTGAACTCTATCCCACCCGCGTGCGGGCATTCGGCACCGCCTTCATCCTGGCCCTGGGAACGCTGGCCGGCGCCTTCGTGCCGACCCTGAGCGGCTGGGTGCTGGAAGTCTACGGCGTAGGCTGCATGTTCACCCTGATGGCGGGCATGTACGTCACCTTCGCCGCCGTCCTGCAGCTGGCGCCCGAGACCTTCGGCCGCCCCCTGGATACCTGATTTCAATCTGACCGGCCGGGCTCGCCCCGGCCATTGCGCATACCTTTATGTCTCATACCGTATTGCTCATCAATCCCAACACCTCCTGCCAGACCACGGACATGATGGTCGCCATCGCGCAGGCCTGCTTTGACCGGCTGGAGCGGCGCGACATCCTGGTACGGGGCCTGACCGCCCCGCAAGGCCCCGGCATGCTGACCGAGATGGAGGAACTGGCGCAGGCCGCCTCCATCGCCGAACATCCCCTGGTGCTGGAACAGGCTCGCCACGCGGACGGCGTGATCGTGGGCGCCTTCGGCGATCCGGGCCTGGCGGCACTGGCCGAGCAGGTGGAACCGCCTGTGATCGGCATCGGCCAGGCCTCCATGCTGCAGGCCGCCCGGGCCGGCTCGCCCTTCGGCATCGCGACCACCACGCCTGGGCTGGAACAATCCATTCTGGAACAGGTGCGTCGCTACGGGTGGCGCAGCCAGTTCTCCGGCCTGCGCCTGACGCCCACCCCGCCGCTGGATCTGGCCCGATCGCCCGAGCGCCAGAACCAGGAACTGGAGGACAGCGTGCGCGCCTGCATCGAACAGGACGGCGCCCGCGCCGTCATCATCGGCGGCGGCCCCCTGGCGCAAAGCGCGCAGGACCTGCAGGACAAGCTGGCCGTGCCCGTGGTCAACCCCATCGTCGCCGCCTGTGAACTGATGGCCGAAAAGCTGCCCCTGCGCATCAACTGAATACGCTGCAACCATACCGAAGAGGAGAAGCAAGCATGACAACGACGACCCTGAGCGGGGACCGGGCATCGCCGGCCAGCCAGCAGGAGCTGGACCGGATCTACAAGAAGGTGATGTGGCGCATCCTGCCCTTCATCTTCCTGCTGTGGATGCTGGCCTGGATAGACCGCCTGAACATCGGCTTCGCCAAGCTGCAGATGCAGCCCGAGCTGGGCTTTTCCGAAACCGTGTACGGCATCGGCGCCGGCATCTTCTTTCTGGGCTACTTCTTTTTCGAAGTGCCCAGCAACTGGCTGTTGCTGCGCATCGGCGCACGCAAGACCCTGGCGCGCATCGCCTTTGGCTGGGGCCTGATCTGCGTGCTGATGATGTTCACCAAGACGCCGGCCTACTTCTATGTGATGCGTTTCCTGCTGGGCGCCTTCGAGGCAGGCTTCCAGCCCGGCGTGCTCCTGTTCCTGACCTTCTGGTTCCCCGCCCATCGCCGCGCCAAGGCGTTCGCCGTATTCATCTCGGCCTCGGCCGTGGCCTCGGTCGTCGGCGCGCCGCTGGCCGGCCTGATCATGACCAACCTGCACGGCGTCAATGACTGGTCGGGCTGGCAGTGGTTGTTCCTGCTGGAAGGCCTGCCCACCATCTTCGCCGGCATCCTGGCGGTCATGTTCATCGTGGACAGCCCCGAGAAAGCGAGCTGGCTCAGCCAGCGCGAGAAAGACCTGATCAAGGAGGAACTGCTGCTGGACGCCAAGGCCGCCGGTCCGCGCGAGCACAGCTTCAAGAAAGCCCTGGGCAACCGCGACCTGTGGACCCTGACCCTGATGTTCTTCGGCATCGTGGCCGCCAACTCCACCCTGGCCTTCTTCGCGCCCACGCTGGTGCGCTCGCTGGGCCCCACCGATCCGCTGCACGTGGGCTTGCTGGTCGGACTGGTCTATGTCTTCGGCGCCATCTTCCAGCTGGCCTTGGGCTTCAGCGCCGACCGCCGCCGCGAAGCGCGTCTGCACACGGGCATCCCGGTCATCATCGGCGCCCTCGGACTGGCCGGAGTAGGCCTGTTCCTGGGCAACAACACCGTCCTGGCCTTCATCAGCCTGGCCGTCGCCGTCTCGGGCACCATGGGCTGCATTCCGGTCTACTGGCAGTTGCCCAATGCCGTGCTGGCCGGTTCGGCGGCCGCCATCGGCGTGGCCTTCATCAACTCGGTGGCCAACCTGGCCGGCTTCGGCGCGCCCTTCATGCTGGGCGCGCTGAAGGACTCCACAGGCAGCTTCCAGAGCGGCCTGTGGATCATCGCCGCGCTGGAGCTGGCAGTGGGCATCTGGATCCTGTCCTTCCGCACCCGCCGAAACGCTCCCAACTGATCCCGCCAAACAAGAAGCCCCCCGCGCCATCCTGGCCCGGGGGGCTTTTTTTATGGTTGCTATGGTGCGGACCCGTTCAGCAGACCTCTTCCAGGCAGGATTGCTGCGCCGGCAGCAGGCGACGGTAGAAGGTGGGCAGGGCGAACAGCGCGCCATGCAGCTCGGCATTGTAGAACTGCAGGGAATCCTGCTGATCGGAGGTGAAGCGTTGCGCCAGGCGCTTCTGCACCTGCGCACCGGACAGCGTCCGCGGATCCAGTTCGTCCGAGGCGATGGCCAGGCCCCAATAGGAACCATACAGGGGGATGTGCAGGCCATAGCCATGCACCTGCGCGAACACCTTGGCCAGATCGGCGCCCAGCGCAGCGACCTGGTCGGGTTCATGGAACGGCGAACCCAGGTGCAGGACCAGGGCGCCGCCCGGCTTGAGCGCCTGCCGGCAGGACTCGAAGAACGCCGGCGTGTACAACGGCCCGGCCGGGGTTTCCGGATCAGTCAGGTCCAGATAGATCAGGTCGAAGCGATCCTGCGTGCTAGCCAGGAAGTCCGAGCCGTCGCCTACGCGGATGTCCGCGCGCGGGTCATCGAATGCGCCTTTGTGGATGGACTGCAGGTGCTGGCGGGCCACCTCGATGACCTCGCCGTCCAGGTCCACCAGCGTGACCCGTTCCAGGCTGTTGTGCTTGAGCAATTCTTCCAAGGCGCCGCCGTCGCCGCCGCCCACGATGAGCGCATGGCGCGGATCCGGATGCGCCACCGCCGCCGGATGGATCAGACCCTCGTGATAGAAGAATTCGTCCGCTTCGGAGGTCATCAGGCAGCCGTCCAGACGCAGCGTCTTGCCCAGGGTGGCGGAGCGCAGCAATTCCAGCCGCTGGAAGGCCGTGTCGCGCTGCAGCAGCCGCTCGGTGAAGCGAAAACCGTACAGGGCGTCGTCGTTCAGGTTCTCGGTGAGCACTTCGCCGCCTTGCGCCGGACCATCCGCATCGCCCCGCCAGATGCGGTTGCGCTGCGACTGCCCGGGCTTGAAGGCGGCCTCCAGGCCGTCGATCAAGGCTTGGGCCTTGCCGGAATTGTCCTGCATGAAATTGCAGACGTAGACGTCCAGCGTGACGCCGTCGCGCTCCGGCCAGGTATGGATGGCCAGATGCGACTCGGCCAGCAGCAGCATGCCCGTGACGCCGCCGGGCTGGCCCTCGAATTCAGGAAATGCCTGCCATTCTTCGCCGACGATGGTCAGCCCCGCGTCCAGCGTCTGCTGGCGGCAGAAGTCCGCCAGCTCCTTGGCATCGATGAGCAGCTTGGGGCTGCAGGCACATTGGTAGAGATCTGCGGTCAGGTGCAGGCCTTGCATGATTGCGCGCTCCTTGAAAAGGACTCTGCAGCTCCTGCAACAGGTAAGCTACAAAAAAACCCCGAAGCGAGACGCACCCTGGCGGCAAGCCCCCCGCTCCGCATATAAACGAGGGATTGTACCTTATATCCATCCACAATATAAGAAGATGATCGTAAATGAAGGCAGATCAGCGAATATAAGAAGCGGAAGACAGCAAAGTCAGCTCCATGACCAAATGCGTGCCCTGCCTGGCGCAGGGGTGGAAATACACCCGCCCGCCGTGATTGGCGATGATGGACTTCAGTATGGCCAGGCCCAGGCCCGTGCCCTGGACTTTCTGGCCGGGCACGCGAAAGAACTTGTCGAAGACCCGGTCGTGGAAGACACGAGCGATCCCCGGCCCCTGGTCGATGACCTCGATGCTCGCCCAGCCGCTGCTGATCTGTCGCAGGCGCAGCACCACGGTCGTAAGCTCGCCGGAATACTTCAAGGCATTCTCCAGCGCGTTGCGCACCGCCACCAGCAACTGCATCGCATCGACGCTGGCGCGCAACGCCCGCGGCGGCAGCTCCAGCTGGATGCGTTGACGCGATTCGTAGAAAGCGCGCAGGCTCAGGCGCAACAAGGCCCGCAAGTCCAGCTCGCGCCAATCCTGCCGCCAGTCGCCGGCATGCTCGATGCGGTTCAGGCGCGCCAGGTTCTCCAGCAGCGCCGTCATGTCGCGCACTTTCTCGCGCACCTGGGCATACACCTTGGACTGGCGCTCCGGAGCCACCAGCCCCAATTCCAGCAGCTCCACATAGCCGGCCACCGCGGCCAGCGGCGAGCGCAGCTCATGCGCAGCCAGCGACAGGAATTCGGACCGCATCCGGTCCAGCTCCACCTGCAGCGTGACGTCCCGTATCACGACCAGGGTGGCATCGTCCGGCTCGCTGGCCGCGTAGGCGCGCAGCTCCAGCATCCGGGCCGGATCGCTGCCCGCCTGGACCTGCATGCAGCGAAACTCCCTCTGCACGCGCTCGATCACGCCGCTCAGCCCGTGGGACAGCGTCGAGGAGCCGCTGCCGCCGGCGGCGCCGCGCTCGCGGGCCTGCAGCTGCTGCACGAAATCGGCCATGCAGCGGGGACGCGCCTGATCATCCAGGCAGCCGAGCAGGCGCCGCATGGCGGAATTGACCTCCTCGACCCTGGCTTGGGCATCGAACATGATCACGGCATCCGGCAAGGTTTCGAACATGCGCTCGAACACCCGCGTGCCCTCCCGCCCCTGTCCCCCCGCCTCGCGCGGCCGTCGGACCGCATGGCGATCCCGTCGCTGCCAATCCCAGCGCAACAGCAGGAACGACGCCAGCAACAGGACCGCCAGCGCAACCCATCGCTTCCAATGAAGCAGGAACCCCGGATACAGCGCCATGCTCTCTGACACCAGCAATAAGGGCCAGGGCTCCATGCTGGAAACACTGAGCACATGGCGCCTGTGTCCGGTGAAATAAGCCAGGGAACTCGAGCGCCCTCCCTGCTTGGAGTGGTGACGCAAGGCGCGCCGCACATCCTGCTCGCGCCAGCGCGCCGGCATGTTCGGATAGGCGTCAAGAACCTGATGGCTGTCCGCATCCATCAGGAGCAGCAGCCAGGGCTCATCGCCCACGACCAGATGCAGCATCTGATGAAAGTAACCCAAGTTGACGCGATACTTGACGATGTAGGCGTCGGGCCGTCCGTTCAGGCTCCCTGTACTGACCAGCGTCAGCGATGGTTCGGACGGGACCACATAAGGCGATAGGTCGGCCTCCTCGAAGTCTACGGAGGACAGATCCACATCGAGATGGCCGGCGGACATGAGCAGGCGTTTGTCACGATCGTATATGGCAATGCCGGATATAAGACTGGACAATTTTGCTTCTTCCAGAACCGCGTCAAGCCAGCTATGATCATGGTCTTGTATGCTGACTTGCCCGGCCAGACGCCAGACGAGGCGATCCGCCTCGGCCAGAATCTGCTTGGTATGCATGGCCAGGGTTTCGGACACGGCCTGCTGCGACCGCATGCCTTCCCCCTGATCCGCGTCTTCGTCCCACATGACCCAGGACAGCACTATTGTCCAGCTTAAAATAAGCACGGCGGCAACTCTCCAGCGGCCTTGCAACTTCTTGAGCAGTTCCGTAACGGCATACGGAAACTTGAAATTTCGGGGTTTAGGAAACATGCTTTTATGGTTTTCCGATCGCCCAGCACCCTGAAACAATCGTTTACCGTTACCATTATTGTCAACAAAGTAGCGAATGATACCGTCTAGAAACTATGCAATCCTATGCAAGCAGAAGCCCGTTACACTGTGAAGCTTCTGTCCCTCGCCGCTCCCCTACTCAAGAACCCATGAGCTCCACCGTCTATTCCACGCGTCAGGCCGCTGATTTGCTGGGGGTTTCAGTACGTACCGTGCAGTTATGGGTGGAAGCCGGCACGCTCAAGGCCTGGAAGACCCAAGGCGGGCACCGCCGTATCGACCACCAGTCCGTGCAGGCGATTTTGCAACAACGCAAGCAGGCCGCCGCTGCGCCGCCCGCCCCGTTTGCCGCGCCCGTCTGCGCCACGCAACCTCGGCAGCACGAGGGCGACGCCTGCCTGCGCGTGCTGGTGGTCGAGGACGACGAAGACCTGGTGGCGGTGTACCGCATGGCAATGGAAAACCTGCCTTTTCCCGTAGAGCTGCGCTGCGAGCAGGACGGGCTCAAAGGCCTGATCACGGCCGGCAACTTCCATCCCGACGTGCTGCTCGTCGACCTGAATCTGCCCGAGCTCGACGGTTTCGCCATGCTCAAGGCCTTGTCCGACGCACCCGAGACGCAGCGCACCCGCATCTACGTCATTTCAGCCCTCAGCGCCGCCGACATCCATTCGCGCGGCGGCCTGCCGCCCAATTCCACGGCCCTGGCCAAACCCATTCCCATCGCATTGCTGTTGCAATTGCTCAGCGAAGCATTCCAGGCCCAATACCTGGCGACCTGACCTCCATCCGCGTGCCCGCTCCTGGCGACCCTCCCTGGTCGTCGGTCCCTGCACGCTCATTCAATTCAATTGTTTCGCTTTTTTATTATCATTTTTTTAATTTTTAACACAAAAATAAATCAAAGTGATACGATTCCCGAAAAAACATAAAGAGCGGCATTGAATGCCGTTTTGGGCTGGTTGCGGACCCGCAAACATAGGGGAAAAGCTATGCGCAAGAATCTGCCCATGACGGGAGTTGAAACTGAACTGCTGGATGATCAATATCTGATCTCCAAAACCGACTTGAAAGGTCGCATCGTCTACGCCAATCCGGCTTTTGTGGATGTCAGCGGCTTCAACCGGGAAGAACTGATAGGCCAGCCGCACAATATCGTGCGCCATCCCGACATGCCCTCAGCCGTGTTCGCCGATCTGTGGCACACCCTCAAGCACGGGCGTTCGTGGGTGGGCGTGGTCAAGAACCGCCGCAAGGACGGAGGCTTCTACTGGGTGCTGGCCAATGCCAGCCCCATCATGGAAGACGGTGAACTGACGGGCTTTGCCTCTGTGCGGGTACGCGCCGACGCGCGGCAGATTCAGGAGGCCGAGCAGTTCTATCGGGAACTGCGCGAAGGCCGGGCGCGTGGCCGTACCGTGCGCGAAGGCCGCATCGTGGCCCGCAGCTGGCGGCGACCCTGGACAGCCCTGTCGTGCCTGGCAGGGCCGACGCTGCTGGCCGCCTTCCTGCGCAAGGGGCTGCTGAACATTGGCGTCACGGGCGGCGTCATCGCGATGATCCTGAACACGGAAATGCCGGCGCAAAGCATGGCTGCCCTGGCCACGGCACTGGGCGCGGGCACGCTGCTGATCCTGAGCTATCAGGCTGTCCTGATGCGCCGGGTGCTGGGCTCCTTCCGGACCGCCACGCATGTGGCGCAACAGATCGCCGCCGGCAATCTGACCGTGGACACCCGCAGCGCCGCCGTGCAGAAACTGGAAAAGCTGGGACTGAGACTGGACCTGATGCGCAAAAGCCTGGTGAGCATCAGCACCGATGTGGACCACAGCAGCCGCGACAGCCAGATCGTGGCCCGGGAACTGTCCGAGAACAGCGCGCTGCTGGAAGCGCGCACGCACGAACAGGCGGCCTCCATGCAGCAGACCATGGCCAGCATGAGCTCTTTTGGCCAGACCGTACTGCAGACGGCGGAAAACGCCAAGGCCAGCCACGGCCTGGCCAGCCGCAGCGCCGACATCGCGGCGCGCGGCAATGAAGCCGTGCAGCAGGGGACTGCTTCCATGCAGCGCATCCTGGAAAGCTCGCGGCGCATCGGCAACATCGTGACCCTGATCGACAACATCGCCTTCCAGACCAACATCCTGTCCATCAACGCCTCCATCGAGTCCGCCCGCGCGGGAGAAGCCGGCAAGGGGTTTGCGGTGGTGGCCTCGGCCGTGCGCTCCCTGGCCCAGCAGGCCGCCGCCGCAGCCGACGAGATCAAGCAGCTGATCCAGGACACCAGCGCCCTGACCGCCGAGGGCGCGGCGCACGCCGAGCATGCCGGGCAGACCATGGACGAAATCCTGAAATCGGTATCGGAAGTGTCGGCGCTGATGGGCGAGATATCCGCCGCCACCAGCGAACAGAGCGTCGGGCTGAGCCAATTGACGCAGGCGCTCGGCCAGGTGGATCAGATCACGACCAACAATGCCGCGCTGGTGCACGACCTGAGCGAAACAGCGCAGCGCCTGAGCCGCAACGGCGAACACCTGCAGGAAGCCATCAACGTGCTCAATCACGGCGAAGCCGCCAGCGGCGCCCGACCCGATCGCGAGCCGCTGGCCCTGGCGCCCGTGGCGCCCCTGGACCCGGTCCGCAGGCGCCCGGCCCGGCAGCGCGCGCTGCGCCATCAGGCCTCCAGCGCCTGAAGGATCAGAAGCCCAGGCGTTCCATCCCGCCCAGCAAGGCCAGCACGCCCAGCACCGCGAAAATACAGGCGGCGATGCGATGCACCAGTCGAGTGGGCAGGCGTTGGGCGATGCGCTCGCCGAACAGCACCGCAGGCACGTTGGCCAGCATCATGCCCAGCGTGGTGCCGACCACCACCCACCAGAACTCGTGGTACTTGGCCGCCAGCGCCACCGTGGCCACCTGGGTCTTGTCGCCCATTTCCGCCAGGAAGAACGTGACCACAGTCGTGCCGAACACGCCGAAACGGGTGCGCGCAGCCTCGGCGTCGTCGATCTTGTCGGGGATGAGGATCCAGACGGCCATGGCCAGGAAAGACAGGCCCAGCACCCAGCGCAGGACTTCGGGATCGAGCAGGGAAGGAACCCAGACGCCGATGGCGCCGGCCAGGCCGTGGTTGACCAGCGTGGCCAGCAGGATGGCGATGATGATGGGCCAGGGACGCTTGTAGCGCGCCGCC
Source organism: Pseudomonadota bacterium (assembly GCA_023425645.1). Classification (GTDB taxonomy): domain Bacteria; phylum Pseudomonadota; class Gammaproteobacteria; order Burkholderiales; family Burkholderiaceae_B; genus Alcaligenes. Next base: position 95,551 of record JAFACG010000009.1, on the reverse strand, counting down.
AGGATAAAGGCCAGCAATTGGGTCTTGTCGCCGATTTCGGCCAGTGCGACCACGCCGGTAGAGACAAAGAGGGCTTCCATGTAAACTCCTGGCCGGTAACAGACGAATGACCACAAACCTCCCCGGCCAAACGCGAAGGTTCATGGTCAAAGGTCTTGCCAGGCGGTTGCTGCCAGCGCCATGGCCCCTTGTCGGCCAAGTGTGTTGACGCTGACCTCCGGCGGACCGGAGCGGCTACTCCCCAATGACGCAGGCGATAGTAGCCCAGATTGCAGCCCCTGTCGAGTCGGCACTGCCAGCCGCAACGCAAAGGCGATACACTTGCCTTTTCGTGTTTCACAGATGATGAGCATGCGCGCCCGCCCCCACCCTCTTGCCATACGCCGCAACCTGGGCAGCCAGGTAATCCTGTATCTTTTGTTCATGATCGTGCTGTGGTCCGTGCTGACGGGGCTCAGCCACAAGGCGCCCGACCTGGACGGCATGGAAGAACTGGTCTGGGCAGCCAGTTTCGAGCTGGGCTACCCGAAGCACCCTCCCTTCCCGTCCTGGATCATGGCCGCGCTCACCAGCGTATTCGGACGTCCGGTATGGCTGACCTTCGCCGCCGGCATGACGGCATCGGCGCTGGGGCTGTGGTTCATCTGGAAGCTGGCCTGCGAATTCCTGAACCAGCGGCGCGCCTTCATCGTGCTGCTGATCAGCTCGGTCAGCATCTATTTTTCATTGCGCGGCACCATCTTCAATCACAATACGGCGCAATTGTGGTCCGTGACGGCCGCGATCTGGCTGTTCTACCGCGCCGCCCGTCTCCAGCGGCTCTCCAGCTGGTTCTGGCTGGGCGCCGTGGCCGCCCTGTCCACCATGACCAAATACAGCGTCGTCATCCTGTTCGCAGCCTTCTTCCTGTACCTGCTGCGCAGCGGGGCCTTCGGGCGCCGCCAGACCTGGCAGGGGCTGGGCCTGGCGCTGGTCGCCTACGCGGCCGTGCTCTCTCCCCACCTGTACTGGCTGGTCGCGCATGATTTCGCGCCCTTTCGCTACATGGACGGCTCGCTGGAGACCTCCACCCGCTGGCAGGCCTACAAGGAACTGCTGAGCTTCGTGCTGGACCAGCTGGCCCGCCTCAGCCCCATGATCGTCGCCCTGGCCGCCTTGAAGATCTGGAACCGGCGCAGCAGCCACAGGGTGAACTATGATCCGGGCGCGGATGTTCGCCAGGCCCGGCGCTATGCCAACGCCCTGGACCCGGCCGACCGCCAGTTCCTGCTGTGGGTCGGCCTGACGCCCTTCTTGAGCACCGTGCTGGTTTCCTCCGTCCTGGGCACCCGGCTGGTGGCCTCCTGGGCCACGACCTTCTTCGTCCTGTACGGATTCTTCGCCCTTTGGGTCATCCACGGCCGCGAACGCGTCCAATTGCGGCGTCTCGCCGTCATCGTGATCGTGCTGCAGGTCCTGATGGCCGCCGGCTACGCGCTGGCGCGCGGACCGCTGGCCTGGCATGCCGGGCGGGACTCGCGCTCCACCTTTCCCGGCCCTGAAGTTTCCGCGCAGATGCAGCAGGTCTGGAACGAACACATGCCGGGCAAGCCCCTGCGCGTGGTGATCTCGGACACCTGGCTGGGCGGCAATATCGCCGTGCATGCGGGGCCGCAAACACAGGTCTTCATCGACGCCGACCCGGCCTCGTCCCCTTGGCTGAACCTGCCCGGGGACCTGGATTGCGGGGCGCTGATCGTCTATAGCCTGGAGACGCGCGGACCGCCCCAGCCCGCCCTGGCCGCCCTGTACGAACAGGCGTCCGTCAAGGGCCTGCGCGAACAGCGCTGGTCCTCGGAGCGCAGCCCCGTGATCGACCTGCATTGGGCCGTCCTGCCCGAGCGCGCGGCCTGCGATGCGCAGGCCAGGCCGCAATAGCTGCGTTCAGATGCGAGGATGATGAACGGGCAACTGCTCGGCCAGGAAATCCAGGAAGCGGCGCACCGCCGGAGCCATGCCCCGGCGTGACGCGAACACGGCATGGATGATGCCCGGCAGGGGCGCCCATTGCGGCAATACCCGCACAAGCCGCCCCGCCTGCAGTGATTCGCAGCACATATAGTCGGGCAGGATCCCCACGCCCACCCCCAGTTCCACCCCTTGCTGCAAGGTCAGCAGGTCGGTGGCCACGTAGCGCGGCCGGTGCGTCACGGCCATGGACGCGCCGCCGGGGCCGTGAAGCTGCCATTCGGCCTGCCCCTGCCGGGCCGACATTCCCACGGTGGGCAGGCGCGCCAGATCGGCCGGCCCGCGCACGGGGTCGAATCGGGCCAACAGGGCTGGATGCGCCACCAGGATGGAGCTGCTCTCGCCCAGGCGCTTGACGATGTAGCTGGCGCTGTCGCTGAGCGTGCTGCGCACGCGCAGGGCCACATCCATGCCGTCGGCCACCGGGTCCACCACACGATTGGTGACCTCCACTTCCAGGTCCACCTGCGGATAGCGCAGCAGATACTGCGCGAACACCTGGTGCAGCACGGTCTGCGCCAGCGTCACCGGGCAACTGACCCGCAACAGGCCGCGCGGCTCCTGCTGAACTTGCGCGACCGCCGCATGCGCGGCTTCCGCCTCGTCGCGCATGGCCTGGCAATGACGCAGGAACACTTCGCCCGCCGGCGTCAGCGACAGGCTGCGGGTCGTGCGCTGCAACAGGCGCACGCCCAGCTCCGTCTCCAGGCGATTGATGCGCCGCGACAGCCGCGACGGCGGCATGCCAAGATGCCGCGCAGCCGCGCTGAAACCTCCCCGCTGCACCACTTCGGTGAACAGCACCATATCGTTCAAGTCATGCATCGCCGCAACATTACCAACAAAAGTGGAATAATCTTTCTCAAAATAGCCAGCTTATCACCAGCAATGAGTTCAAACATAATAACAACCATTCAATGAACCACTTGGACACCCGACATCATGAAATTGCTGCACATTGACTCCAGTATCACCGGCTCCGCTTCCGCATCACGCATGCTGACCCAGTATGTGGTCGAACAGATCCGCCAGCAGAACGACGACGTGCAAGTCGAGTACCTGGACCTGGCCGACAATCCTCCCCCTTACTTCTCGGCCGACTCCCTGGGCCTGCGCCTTGGCCTGGACGACGCCAGCCTGAGCGATCGCCAGCGCGCCGAGAACGTGATCTCCGAACAACTGGTCAGCCAGTTCCTGGCCGCCGACACGCTGGTGATCGGCGCCCCCTTCTACAACTTCACCATTCCCAGCCAGCTCAAATCGTGGCTGGACCGCATCGCCCAGGCCGGCCGCACCTTCCGCTACACCGCCAACGGCCCCGAAGGCCTGGCCGGCGGCAAGACGGTCTACATCGTGATCAGCCGCGGCGGCGTCTATTCCGGCTCCGAGCAAGGCCAGGCCCTGGAGCACCAGGAGAGCTACCTGCGCGTGATGTTCGGCTTCATGGGCGTGACCGACCTGCGCTTCATCTACGCCGAAGGCATGGCCCAGGCCCCCGAGCAGCGCCAGGCCATCCTGGACAAGGCCAAGGCCAGCGTCGCCTCCCTGCTGGAGCAGGCCACCGCCTGAACCAGCGCGCAACACCCGCAAAAAAAAACCGCCAGCCCCGTAGAGCTGGCGGTTTTTTTATGCGGGTCAGTCCCAGATGCAATGATGCGCTTTGCGCAATGCCTGCCTGGCGCTGCGCAAGCCCGTGCTACTGGTCCGTATCCAGCCAATGTCCCAGGCGCAGGCGCTTGGTGTTCAGATAATTCTTGTTATAGGGATTGCCTTCGATCTGGTGCGGAACGCGCTCCACGACGTCAATGCCTATGTCCTGCAAGGTCTTGACCTTGCGGGGATTGTTGGTCATGAGGCGGATCTGGCGTATGCCCACGTGATCCAGCATGCTTTTGCAGATGTCGTAACGGCGCATGTCGGCGGGAAAGCCCAGCCGTTCGTTGGCCTCGACCGTATCGGCTCCCTGGTCCTGGAGCTGATAGGCGCGGATCTTGTTGACCAGGCCTATCCCGCGTCCTTCCTGGCGCAGATACATCAGGGCTCCCCGCCCCTGCTTGGCGATGCGCTCCAGCGCCAGTTGCAGCTGGGGGCCGCAATCGCAGCGCAGGCTGAACAAAGCGTCGCCCGTCAGGCATTCGGAGTGCACGCGCGCCAGGACGGGCTCGCCGCCCGCGACATTGCCCAGGGTCAGGAGCACGTGCTCCTTCTGGGTGCTGCGCTCGACGAAGACGTGGATCTTGAAGACCGCCCATGGGGTGGGAAGCTGGCTGGCGCTGATGTAGTCCAGCAGTGGAGCCTGGCCAGCCTCGCTTGCGGGGCTTGGCGTTCCCGCTTCAGGCGCCAGTGAGGAATCCGGCGTGGATTGCATAAATGAAGAGTCTCGGCTGCAACGAAAAAATGCGGCTTGCCCCCGGCGGGAGCCAACCTGTCAATCATAGCGCAAAACAGCCCTGCCTCATTCTTACCCACATGCATAAGCCCTCGGCCAAGTGGATATATCGCCGCCATTTCCACTCACATGCTCTCCATTATTGCATCGTGTTATGCAATAATGGCATACGTAACTTAATTTACACTCGATATCAACATAACTGACAAGCAACATAAAATGTCATAGAATTTACAAACAGAGGAAATTCTGCGCGGTACTCACTCAGCCCAGTTCTGCTCCTTTCAGACTTGATTCGCCATGCGTCTTTCCAAAGCTTGTCTATGCGGCCTGGCATCCGGGCTTGCCATCCTGCTCCACCCCCTGTCCTCGAGCGGCGCCGCCCCGCTGGCCTGGCCGCAGCCTCCGTCCCAGCTCAGTCTGGAAACCCCCTATGGCAAGCTGCAGGTCAGCCAGAGCGAATACGTCTACGAAGCCCAGTTGCTGCTGGGCGCCACTGTCATCGCTCCTGAACTCAAGGGCATGATCAATATTCCCTACGCCTTCAAACAGCAAAAAGGCCAGACGGCGCTGATCTCCGTCGACACGGGCTTGGGCAGTTGTCCCATCAGCTACCACTGGATCACCGTGGCCGCCAGCGGCTACACGCTGTCGCCGGCCTTCGGCTCCTGCAGCGCCCAGATACGCGTGCGCCACCAGGGCCAGACGCTGATCATGGAAACACCCAACCGGGAAGACCCCAACAAGATCGACGAATACCGCTACGACGGACGCAAAGTCAGCCTGCGCAAGCGCCGCCAGGCCATGCGCTGAGCGGAACTTCGCCCCGCCGGGGCTGGCCAATAGGACAAGGCTTATAATCGATTGTTCTATTTCACCCCCGGATTCCATCATGACCTCTGCTCATGCTTCCCGCCGCCTGCGCGTCTGGGACCTGCCCACCCGTTTGTTTCACTGGCTTCTGGTGCTGAGCGTCGTCGGCAGCTTTGTCACGGTCAAGGCAGGCGGCCTGTGGATGGACTGGCATGTGCGCTTTGGCCTGTTTGCTCTGGGCTTGCTGGCGTTCCGTCTTGTCTGGGGTCTGATCGGCGGCTACTATTCGCGCTTTGCGCGCTTCCTGCCCAATCCGGCCCGCAGCCTGAACTATCTGCGCGAAAGGCCCGCCGTCTACCCCGGTCACAACCCCATCGGCGCCTGGTCGGTCTGGGCCATGCTGATCGTCTTCGGTTTCCAGGCCGTCTCGGGCCTGTTCGCCAACGATGACATCTTCACGGCCGGGCCGCTGGCCTACCTGAGCAGCGACTGGTCCAAGACCCTGACCGGCCTGCACAAGGCCAATGAATGGATCATGCTGGCGCTCATCGCCATGCACGTGCTGGCCATCTTCCTGTACCGCGTCCTGGGAGGTCAGAAATTGACCAGCGCCATGATCAGCGGCGACGCCCAGGTTCCGGCCGAATCCGTCCTGCCCGCCAGCACCGATACCTGGAAGACGCGGCTGATCGCCCTTGTGCTGGCCATTCTCATCGGATGGGGCATCTACGCCCTGACCGGACTGGCGCCCGCCGGCGGAATGGACGACTTCATGTAGACCCGACTTATCCCCAGAAACTGTGCACAAACCTGGGGATAACGCGGGGATTGTTTTGGCTGAGCCGCATTCCTGCTGACTGTCTTTTAAAGTGGACGGCGACTATCCGTCCCAGGCCGGACGGCCTGGGATCAGGCATCTTGCAGATCGCCGGGCGCATTTATTTGGATGCAGCCCCCTCCCCCTTCTAGGGCTGCGACGAGGCGGCAGGAAAAAACACATGGACGCGCAACCCTGGCTGCGCATTTTCCCAGAGAATCTCGCCGCCATGCAGCCGTATGGTGGCCAGCACGCTGCTCAGCCCCAGGCCGTGCCCGGAATATCGCTCGTCGGCGCGGAAGAAATGGCGTCCGAGCAAGGGCAGGCTCTCGGGCGCCACCCCCGGCCCGTCGTCCTGCAGAGTCATCCGGACCCAGCCGCGGCCGTCAGTGCCGGTACTGATCCACACCCTGGAGTCCGCGTACTTGATGGCATTGTCCAGCAGATTGGCCACCGCGCTGGCCAGCAGATCGGCATCGCCCATCAGCCGGGGCGTGGCCCCCAGCGTGCAGGAGACTGACACGGCGCACTCTTCGGCCAGCGCATCGTACATATCCAGCACATCCCGGCAAATTTCCCTCAAGTCGCAGGAAAGGAAGCGCTGGCGCTGCATGCCGGCCTCGATCTCGGCGATCTGGAGCATCTTGCCGAACAACTGGTTGAGCAGGTCGATTTCGGCCAGCGCAGCCTGCTGGGCGGCGCGCATTTCCGCCACGCCGGCGCCTGGCTGTTGCGCCGCCTGCAGGCGGCCGCGCAGGCGGGTCAAGGGAGTACGCAGATTGTGGGCGATGGTGTCCGATACATGGCGCACGCCCTGCATCAGATCCTCGATCTGGTCCAGCATGGAATTGATGTCCTGCGCCAACTGGGAAAACTCGTCGGTATGCCCCAGCAGCGGGACCCGCTCGCGCAAGCGGCCGGCCCGGATCTCCTGGGTGATCCGGCGGATGCCGGCCACCCGGTAGCCCAGTTCGGAGTAGAAAATGTAGGTGCCCGCCGCAATCAGCAAGCCGGCCACCAGCACGGCCACCAGGCTGGCCTGCCCGATCAGCGACTTGATCTCGTTGAGCTCCTGCAGATCGTACCCAACCACCAGGACCGAACCGTCGTCCAGTCCCTGCACGCGCAGCCGCCCCTGCGTCAGCACGCCTTCGCGGTGCACGGCCACCTCGGACATGTCCGTGCGCCGCAGCAAGGCCGGTTCGAGCTCGTCCAGATTGCCCACGATCTTGTGGCCGTTCTCATCGAGCAGCAGATAGATTTCACGTTCCGAATCCACGCGATCCGACAAGGCCAGCTCCAGGGCGCGGACCAGGCCCGGCCGCCCGCCGTCCTCATACTCCAGCAGCAGGCGCTGCGCCGTCACGGACACATGGCGGAAGAACTGGGTGTGCAGGACGCTGATGACCTGTATGTAGATGAAAGCCAGCAGAGTCAGCGTCGTGAGCGTGGCCAGGGCTCCGTAGTTCAGGGTCAGGCGAAACGAGATCGAACGCCACCATGCCGGCAGGCGGCCGGTCCTCACGGCACGTCCGCCAAGGGGTCGGGAGCGGTGGCGCTCATGGTGTAGCCCACGCCTCGCAAGGTGTGGATCAAGGGCGCGCCGCCGGCCGCATCGAGCTTGCGGCGCAGGCGGCTGATCTGCACGTCGATCAGGTTGGTCTGGGGATCGAAGCGGTAATCCCACACCGCCTCCAGCAGCATGGTGCGGGTGACGACCTGGCCTTCGTTCTGCATCAGATAGGCCAGCAAGCGGAATTCCCTGGGCTGCAAGGCGACGGCTTGACCGGCGCGGGTCACGCGTCCCGAGCCCAGGTCGGCCGTCAGGTCCAGGATCTGCAGCACAGGCTGGTCGCCGCGCCGGCTGCGACGCGCCAGCGCTTCCAGCCGCGCATACAGCTCGGAGAAGGCGAAAGGCTTGGTCAGGTAGTCGTCCCCGCCGGCTTTCAGGCCGCGCACCCGCTCGTCCAGCGCGTTGAGCGCGCTCAGCACCAGCACCGGCGTCTCCTTGCCCAGGCCGCGCAACGTGGACAGGATGGACAGGCCGTCGACCTGGTTGGGCAGCATGCGGTCCAGGATGATCAAGTCCCAATCCTGCTCCATGGAGCGCGGCAACGCTTCCACGCCGTCGCGGCAGATCACCGTCGCATGCCCCTGCTGTCCCAGCCCGTCCGCAATGTAACGCGCGGTCTCGGCATCGTCCTCGACGATCAAACAGCGCCACTTGCCCTGCATGGCTCTCCTTCCTTTGCTTGAAAAGCTCGCATCTTCGTTCGAAACGACGCCCAAGGCAAATGCAACATTACCGCCGGCGCCAGAATCCCCACAGGACCAGCACCAGCCCCACGAGCGCCGCCAGAAGCCCCGTCCACCCGAATATAGTCAAGCCCAGCCAGGCCGGCCCCCGCGTCAGCAGGGCCGGCCCCAGCACGAGGACGAAGGCCGCCGTGACGATGGCAATGGCCAGGCGCGTGGCGGCTTTCTGCAGCGAAGCGCCCAGGCGCTGCATGCCTTGGATTTCGATGCGCGCCTGCACCTTGCCCTGCCGCACCCGGTGCATCAGCAGGCGCAGCAACTGAGGGGCGTCCATGGCGATCTGGCGCGATTCCAGCAGGCTGCGCTGCAGGTCCGCATACAGGCGCCGCGGCGAATAGTGCCGGCGCATCAGGTCGGCGATCATGGGCTGGGCCACGGCGATCACGTCGAACTGCGGGTCCAGTCGTTTGAGCACGCCGTCGGCCGTGATGAAGGCCTTGAACAGCAGCGCCAGGTCCGGAGGGAGCATCAGCCGGTTCTCGCGCGCCAGCGCCATGAAGTCCAGCAGCGCGGCCGATATCGACAGCAGGCCGCTGCCTTGTCTGGTGACGTAGCGCTGGGCGCTCTCCTCCAGACGGGCCCAGTCGAAATCATCGGCGCCCGACCAGTCCAGCAAAGTCGTGGCCACCCCCTCAGCCTGTCCGTCAACGATGGCCCGCAGCAGGATCAGCAGCTGCTGGCGCCGCCGCGCGGTCAGCCGGCCCACCAGCCCGAAGTCGATGAAGGCCACCCGATTGCCGGGCAGGGCCAGCATATTGCCCGGATGGGGGTCGGCGTGGAACAGGCCGTCCTCCAGCACCATGTGCAGGAAAGCCAAGGCGCCCCGGCGGGCCAGCTGCCCCCGGTCCGCCTCGATCGCGTCCAGGGCCGCCGCATTGACGGGCGAAGCGCCCTGCACGTAGTCCTGCACCACCACGGCAGGGCTGGTCCAGGCCTCGTGCACGCGCGGCACGACAAGGTAGTCGAGCTCGCGCAGGTTCTTCCGCACGGCCATGCCGTTGGCCGCCTCGCGCGTGAAATCCAGCTCGTCGGCAATGGCCTGCGCCAGGGCGCGCACGATATCGTGCGGCCGGTACTCCGGCAGCAGGCCTTGTTGCTGGACCAGGCGCGCGATCTGCGAGAGCAGCCGCAGATCGGCTTGCATCAAGGGCTTCAGGCCGGGACGCTGCACCTTGACCACGACCTGCGCGCCATCGTGCAGGCGGGCGCGGTAGACCTGGGCCATGGACGCCGCGGCCAGCACATCGGTATCGAACCAGACGAAGGCCTGCTCCAGGCTCTGGCCCAGCGCCTGCTCCAGCTCGGGCTTCATGACGAACCAGGGCACGGGCGCGGCCTGCCCTTGCAGCTTTTCCAGCTCCTGCGTCCATTCCTGGGGCAGCAAGTCGTTGCGCGTGGCCAGGATCTGGCCCAGCTTGATGAAGGTGGGTCCCAGTTCCTCCAGGGCGCGGCGCAGGCGCACGGGCGCCGCCTGTTCGCGCAAGCCGGCCTGAGCCTTGCTCGAGGTCCCCGGCCACAGTTCGGCCAAGCCCAGGCGCTGCATCACGTCCTCGATGCCGTACCGCGCCACGACCGCGCCGATGGCGCGCACCCGCGCATGATCGCGCAAGGCCAACAAAGTACCAGCCAGCATTCACCACCTCCTGCCTGCCATGCTCAATCCGGACAGCATACACCGGCCCGCAGCGCAGCCGGCTTATCCACAATCCCGGTGGACAAAAATGGGAACAGCCTCTGGAAAAACCCGATTTCCATTTTGGCATCAAGCACTTATATTTCCAGGTCAGCAAACGTCCAGCCAATGGAGCCGCAGCGGCCGCCCGTCGAGCGCACCGGCAAGCGCCGATTCGGAGTACATTGACGCTTTTCAGAGCAAGGAGAACGTGATGCGCCTGGATCGATCCCGCTCCAGCCAGAACGTCGAGGACCGCCGCTCGGCCGGCCCGCGCATCGGGCGCGGCAAGATAGGCCTGGGCACCGTCGTGCTGGCACTGGTCGCCATGTACTTTGGCATAGACCCGAACATGGTGCTGAACCTGGCCGAAGGCCCCGTCACCCAGCCGCCGGCGCAGTCCGTGCCCGCCAACGATGCGCAGGGCCAGTACATCGCCAAAGTGCTGGGCGAAACCGAAGACGTCTGGCGCGACATCTTCCGCCAGCAGACCAACGGCCAGTACCGCGACCCCGTCCTGGTGCTGTATCGCGGCGCCACCCCCACCGCCTGCGGCACCGGACAGTCGGCCATGGGCCCCTTCTACTGTCCCGGGGACGAAAAGCTCTACATAGACCTGGGCTTTTTCGATGAAATGGAGCGCGGCATGGGCGTCAAGGGGGACTTCGCCCCCGCCTACGTCATCGCCCACGAAGTAGGCCACCACGTCCAGAACCAGCTGGGCGCCATGCGCGCCGTGGAGCAGGCCCGCCGCAGCGGATCCCAGACGCGCGCCAACCAGGCTTCCGTGCGCCTGGAGCTGCAGGCCGACTGCTACGCCGGCATCTGGGCGCACCATGCCGACGCGCAGCGCCAGATACTGGAACCGGGCGACATCCAGGAAGCCATGGCCGCCGCGCAGGCCGTGGGCGACGACACCTTACAGAAACAAGCCCAGGGCTATGTGGTGCCCGACTCATTCACGCATGGCAGCGCCAGGCAGCGCATGGCCTGGTTCCAGGAAGGCTATCGCAGCGGCCAATTGCGCAGCTGCGACACCTTCACCCTGGCCGACCCGCGTTGAAACAGCCCGCCGGCCGGCGGGCTGAATGATTCAAGCCTGGACTGTCGCCCGCCACATTACCGTTTGGTAAGGCGCTTGTAATCCCCCCGGGCCAGCCGTGTCCCTACCATGGAGTCGCGCAATCGTGCGTCCACGGGAGACACAATAATGAAACTGCACGGCAGACAGAATCTGGTCGCGGGCGGCACCATGGTGGTGCTGGGGGCCGCGACCGCCATCACCTCGCTCGGCTACAACGTCGGCACCCTGCAACGCATGGGACCGGGCTATTTCCCATTGATGCTGGGCATCCTGCTGGCCCTGCTCGGACTGGCCATCGCCCTGACCGGCCGGTCGGCCGGCGCCCAGGAGGAGGAACCGGTCGCCCCGCCCCAATGGCGCGGCTGGGCCTGCATCACGGCCGGCATCCTGGCCTTCATGTTCTTCGGCAAATGGGGCGGCCTGGCCCCGGCGACTTTCGCCCTGGTATTCGTCTCGGCGATGGGCGACCGCCAGCACACCATCAAGACCGCCGGCCTGCTGGCCGCCTTCATGACGGTCGCTGGCTCGCTGATCTTCTACTGGGGGCTGAATCTGCAGTTCCCGCTGCTGCGCTGGGGCTGATCCATGGACACCGTACTGAATCTGCTTCACGGCTTCCAGGTGGCCCTGCAATGGGACAACCTGATCTGGGCCATCTTCGGCGTGTTCATGGGCAACCTGATCGGCGTGCTGCCCGGCATGGGCGTGCTGGCCGCGATCTCCATCCTGCTGCCCCTGACCTACACCATGACGCCCACGGCCGCGCTCATCATGCTGGCGGGCATCTACTATGGCTCGCAATACGGCGGCGGCATCACCTCCATCATGCTGAACCTGCCCGGCACCGCCTCGCACGCCGTGGCCTGCCTGGACGGCAATCCCATGGCGCGCAACGGCAAGGCGGGCTCGGCCCTGTTCATGCTGATGTGCTCGTCCTTCTTCGGCGCGACCATCGGCATCCTGGCCATGATGCTGTTCTCCCCTGTCCTGGTGGACGTGGCCTTTCTCTTCGGGCCGGCGGAATACTTCGCCATGATGACGCTGGGCCTGCTGGCCGGCGCCACCCTGGCCCGAGGCTCGGCGCTCAAGGGCGTGGCCATGGTGGTGCTGGGGCTGCTCATGGGCGTGATCGGCACCGACGTCAACAGCGGCGTCATGCGCTTTACCTTCGACATCATGGAGCTGAGCGACGGCCTGCAGATCGTGGCGCTGGCCATGGGGCTGTTCGGCGTGGCCGACTTCCTGAAGAACATCAACCAGATCACGCCGGAAAACAGCGTGGTGAGCAGCAAGGTCACGCTCAAGTCGCTGCGCCCGCAAAAAGGCGACCTGCGCCAGTCGCGCGGCGCGCTGGTCCGCGGCACCTCCATCGGCGCGGCTTTCGGCATCCTGCCCGGCACCGGCCCCACGATCGCCTCCTTCATCGCCTACGCCACGGAAAAGAAGGTGGCCAAGGAACCCTCGCGCTTCGGGCGCGGCGCCATCGAAGGCATCGCCTCCCCCGAGGCCGCCACCAGCGCATCCACGCAGACCAGCTTCATCCCCACGCTGAGCCTGGGCATCCCGGGCGATCCGGTCATGGCCCTGATGCTGGGCGCCCTGATCATCCACGGCATACAGCCCGGCCCGCAGATGATGCTGGAGCATGCCGACATGTTCTGGGGCCTGATCGCCAGCTTCTGGGTCGGCAACCTGATCCTGCTGCTGCTCAACCTGCCCCTGATCGGCATGTGGATACGCATGCTGACCGTGCCCTTCAAGTACTTGTTCCCGGCCGCGCTGTTCTTTGTGTGCGTGGGCGTCTACAGCACCAACAACAACCTGTTCGACGTGGGCATGGTGCTGTTCTTCGGCATCGTGGGCTACCTGTTCATGCGCCTGGAATTCGAACCGGCGCCGCTGCTGCTGGGCTTCGTGCTGGGTCCCATGGTGGAGGAAAACTTCCGCCGCGCCCTGCTGCTGTCGCGCGGGGACATGGCGGTCTTCATCGAGCGGCCCATCAGCGCGGGCTTCATGCTGGCCAGCGCGCTGCTGATCCTGGGCCTGCTGTACTCGACGCTGGCCAAGAAGCGCCGCGCCCGCCAGGCCCTAGCCATGGCGAACTGAGTTCCCTTGGGCGGCCGCGCCTTACCGGATTCTCCGCGGCCGCCGCTTTTTTGTCGGGCCATCGGGCAGGGGTAAGATGTAAAAATATGTAAACCTGTATTGTCCGCCGAGGAATTCGATCTATAATTATTTTCTTAGCAGGAAACACGGGTCGTTAGCTCAGTTGGTAGAGCACTGGACTCTTAATCCATTGGTCGTGCGTTCGAGTCGCACACGACCCACCAGAAATCCTACGAAGCATAGCAGAATCAGGCCGCGAAAGCGGCCTTTTTCTTTGCCTGCTTGCTGCGTGCCCCGCCTCACTTTTGTTGCAAAGTTAAGACTATTCAAAAAAAAGTGGCGGGGCACGCTCACTTGTTGCGCTGCAGCATATATTATTTTTCCATAGTCTTTGTTCCTGCGGTGGTGAGATCCGCGGAAACAGGCGTCACAGAGCGCTGCCGTCACCTCACTGCCCACCGACTAGGCAAGATCGGGGTCACGTGCCAAGCTAGCTTACTCGCCTTGCCGGAATTGTGTTGCTCTTCAACCTACAACACAGGTCCGCTTGCCTACATCTTGCGCTCGCGCTGCCGCCCTTGAGGCGCGGCAGCCAGGGATCAATTCAAGCCGGTTTTGCCCGGCTTCAAGCCAGCCGCCAGGATCACGAGTCCCGGCAGGCCCTCCCCCACCCGCCGCCATCCCCACGGTGTTCCTGCTCCGCCACGACGGCGGGCGGACCTGCGTTCATTTCAGGAACACCTATGAAACTCATTACCGCCATCGTCAAGCCGTTCAAGGTCGACGAAATACGGGAAGCGCTCTTCGAGCTTGGCATACAGGGGATGACGCTGACCGAAGTCAAAGGGTTCGGCCGCCAGAAAGGCCATACCGAACTGTATCGCGGCGCGGAATACGCCGTGGACTTCCTGCCCAAGATACGTATCGAACTGGCCATCCCCGATGCCCTGCTCGAGGCCGTGCTGGAAGCCATCCAGACCAGCGCCCGCACGGGCCGCATCGGCGACGGCAAGATCTTCGTGCAGTCCCTGGACCATGTGGTCCGCATCCGCACCGGCGAGTGCGATGAAAACGCATTGTGACTTCGGGAGACCTCATCATGAACAACGCTGACCTGTCGTGGATGCTGGTATCCACCCTCCTGGTGCTGATGATGGCCGCCCCCGGCCTGGCCCTGTTCTACTCGGGCATGGTGCGCCGCAAAAACGCCCTGTCCATGCTGTCCCAGACGCTGCTCGTATTCTCGCTGGGCGTGGTGCTGTGGTTCATCTACGGCTATTCGTTGGCCTTCACGGCGGGCAATCCCTTCATCGGCAGCCTGGACAAAGCTTTTCTGAGCGGGCTGTTCACGCCCGGCGACCAACGGTTCGCGCTGTCAGGCACTTTGCCCGAGCTGCTCTTCGCCGCCTTCCAGGCCACTTTCGCCGGACTGACCTGCGCACTGGTGGTAGGCAGTCTGGCCGAACGCGCCCGCCTGTCCTCCATTCTCGCGTTCACCGTCATCTGGTTCACCCTGGCCTATCTGCCGATCTGCCACATGGTATGGTTTGCCGACGCCGAGAACGGGGGGCTGCTCAACCAGCGCGGCGCGCTGGACTTCGCCGGCGGCACCGTGGTGCACATCAATGCCGGCATGGCCGGACTGGTGGGCGCCTGGCTGGTCGGCCCGCGCCTGAACTACCGGCGCGAAGCCATGCCGCCGCACAATCTGCCTCTGACCTTCATCGGCGCGGCCCTGCTGTGGGTGGGCTGGTTCGGCTTCAATGCGGGCTCCGCCCTGTCCGCCAACGAGAATGCCGCCTTGGCCTTCTTCAACACCATGCTGGCCGCGGCCATCGGGGTGGTGGCCTGGACGCTGGGCGAATGGCTCATCAAGGGCCACCCTTCCCTGCTGGGCGCCTGCTCGGGCGCCATCGCCGGACTGGTAGGCATCACGCCCGCAGCCGGTTTCGTGGCTCCATCGGGCGCGCTGGCCATCGGCCTGATCACCTCGCTGGCCTGCCTGTGGGGCGTCAACGGCCTGAAGCGCCTGCTGCGCGCCGACGATACGCTGGACGTCTTCGGCATCCACGGCCTGGGCGGCATCGTGGGCGCCCTGCTCACCGGCCTGTTCAATGCGCCCTCGTGGGGCGGCCCGGGCACGGCGGCAGGCAACGGCGTATGGATGCAGCTCTGGATCCAGCTGGAAGGCGTGCTGTTGACGCTGGCCTGGTCGGGCGCGGCCGCCTTGATCGCCTTCAAGCTGGCGCAATGGCTATGCGGCGGCCTGCGCGTCAGTCCCGAGCACGAGCGCGAAGGCCTGGACATCCGCACGCACGGCGAATCCGGCTACCAGAGCTGAGGCCGGCCATGACGCTCCATCCGCACTGTCCCGACGGTCTGCCGGCTCCTGCATCAGCGGCTCGACCCGGACGTAAAAAAGCCCTCGAAAGAGGGCTTTTTTTCAGGCTGCCGCCGGCGATCACTTTTCCTTGCGATAGGAATCGTGACAGGACTTGCAGGACTTGCCCACATTGCCGAAAGCCACACGGAACGCATCGAAGTCGCCCGAGGCGGAAGCCGTCTTCAGCTTGTCCATGGCCGACAGGAAGTCGTCCTCGGCCTGTTTGAAGCCTTTGGCGTCGCTCCAGACTTCCGGCTTGGCGTCGCCGCCTTCGGCGCCGGGGGCAAAGCCGGCCCAGGGCAAGGCAGCCAGCACCGACAGCACTTCCACGTTCTTGGCGATCGCGTCGGCATCGAACGGCGCCTCTTTCTTGGCCACGGGCGCCATGCGACCGAAATGCGAACCGATCAGCGTCATGCCGGCCTGACGGTACTTGATGGCCTGTTCAGGCTTGGCGAACTGCGCCGTGGCCGGGGCGGCGATGGCGGCGCACACTGCCGCGGCGGCTGCCAGGAAAGCGAACTTCTTCATACGGACTCCTGTTTAGTGATACTTGAAACGCCCCTTGCGGGGCTTGCAGGTCATGCCGGGCCGCTTGGCGCGCCGCTTCCCCACGACGCGCGCGAGGCGGCTCTTAAATCGCGTTGGCCAGCTCGACCGCCACGCCCAGATAACTGCGCGGGGTCAGGTTGAGCAGGTAATTCTTGGCGTCGGCCGGCAGGTCCAGGCCGCCGATGAATTCGCGCAATGCGCTTTCGGTGATGCCTTTGCCGCGAGTCAGAGCCTTGAGCTGCTCGTAGGGCTGAGGCAGGCCGTAGCGGCGCATCACCGTCTGGACGGGCTCGGCCAGGATTTCCCAGCAGGCGTCGATGTCGGCGTCCACGGCGGCGGCGTTCAGCTCCAGCTTGCCCAGGCCGCGCAGGCAGGCGTCATACGCCACCACGCTGTAGCCCAGCGCCACGCCCAGGTTGCGCAGGACGGTGGAATCGGTCAGGTCGCGCTGCCAGCGCGACACAGGCAGTTTCTCGGACAAGTGGCGCAGCACGGCATTGGCCAGGCCCAGGTTGCCTTCGGAATTCTCGAAGTCGATGGGGTTGACCTTGTGCGGCATGGTGGACGAACCGATCTCGCCTTCCTTCAGGCGCTGCTTGAAATAGCCCAGGGAGATGTAGCCCCAGACGTCGCGATTGAAGTCCAGCAGGATGGTATTGGCGCGCGCGATGGCGTCGAACAGCGCAGCCATCCAGTCATGCGGCTCGATCTGGATGGTGTAGACGTTCTGGGTCAGGCCCAGGCCGGCCAGCACGTTCTTGCTGAAGGCAGGCCAGTCGATTTCGGGGTAGGCCGAGAAATGGGCGTTGTAGTTGCCGGTGGCGCCATTGAGCTTGGCCAGGGGCTGGACGGCGACGATGGCGGCGATGGCGCCCTGCAGGCGCGCGGCCACGTTGGCGAATTCCTTGCCCATGGTGCTGGGGCTGGCCGGCTGGCCGTGGGTGCGCGACAGCAGCGGCTGGGCGGCGTGCAGGCGCGCCTGGGCCTTGATGGCGTCGCACACGGCCTGCAGCTGCGGCACGATGACCTGTTCGCGCGCGCGGCTCAGCATCAGCGCATGCGAGGTGTTGTTGATGTCCTCGGACGTGCAGGCGAAGTGGATGAATTCGGCCGCCTTGGCCAGCTCGGCATGATCCGCAACTTTTTCCTTGAGCCAGTATTCCACGGCCTTCACGTCGTGGTTGGTGGTGCGCTCGATGGCCTTGATGCGGGCCGCGTCGTCTTCGGAGAACTGTTCGACCAGGCTCTTGAGCTTCTGGCGCGCCTCGGCCGAGAACGCGGGCAGCTCCGGCAGGCCGGCGTCGGACAGGCCGATCAGCCAGGCCACTTCGACCTCCACGCGATGCCACATGAAGGCGGCTTCGGACAACAGTCCACGCAGGGAGCCCGTACGGCTGCCATAACGCCCGTCCAAGGGAGACAGGGCATTGAGAGTGCTCAGAGTATCGGCTATTTGCATCGTTCTACAGGAAAAAGGGGGAAAAATTCAGCCAGCATTCTAACATTGCCGGCCGGCGCCCGCGCAGCGCCTCGCCCGGCCGGGCCAAGAATCCGGCCCTTGCCCGCCTGATTGACGAATAAACCACAATTTATAGCCATTACCGCATCCTCGCCCCTTGCGCCGGGTGGCCGGAGCGTTCGCCCATGGGTTCCTGCTATACTTTTTTAGCCTGTAACTTTTGATAGCTTCCTATGAAACTCCTTGCTTCCCTCACAAGCCCTTACGCGCGCAAGGTGCGTGTCGTCATGGCGGAAAAAAAGCTCGACTACGAGCTGATTCTGGAAGATGTGTGGGCCGACGACAGCAATATCATGAAGTACAACCCGCTGGGCAAGGTTCCCTGCCTGATCATGGACGACCAGAGCAGCCTGTTCGACTCCCGCGTGATCGTCGAATATCTGGACACTCTTTCGCCCGTCGGTCGCCTGATACCCCAGGCAGGTCGCGACCGGGCCGCGGTCAAATGCTGGGAAGCCATCGCCGACGGCGTGCTGGACGCCGCCGTGGCCATCGTGGTGGAAAACCGACGGCCCGAGGCGCTGCGCCATCAGCCCTGGATCGAACGCCAGCAGGGCAAGATCGCCGCCGCGCTGCAATCCATGAACAGCAGTCTGGGCGAGCAAGCCTTCTGCACGGGCACGACCTTCAGCCTGGCCGACGTCGCCGTGGGCTGTGCCCTGGGCTACCTGGACCTGCGTTTTCCGGACCTGGCCTGGCGCTCGCAATATGGCAACCTGCAGCGGCTGGATGAAAAGCTCCAGACCCGCCCCTCGTTCGCCAGCACCATCCCTGTGACTTGACCGCAGCAACCGGCAAGACAGGGCCCATTCAGCAGAATGGGCTTTTTTTATGCCAGCCGCTTTCGCGGCGGGTCGGGCCTGGACAGGGCCCGCATGCGCTCGAACGACTGCGGGAAGCGGCGGCATGGGCCGGAGGCGGCGGCGCCTTCGAAGGCATCCGGGAGACGGAACTGGACGCGCTGGCGGTCTCCCGGCATGCGGCCAGCACCGGAGACGCTCAGGCGTGAACGATGGCCTGTCCGATCATGTAGATGGCCAGCATGGTCAGCATGGCCGCGAAGATGCGCTTGAGGGCGAGCTGCGAGATCTTGTGCGCCAGGCTCGCGCCCACGGGCGCGGTGCAGATGCTCATGGCCGAGACGATCAGCAGGGCCGGCCAGTAGATATAGCCTATCATGCCCGGCTGGCCGCCATTGACCGCCTCCCCGGACCAGATGTAGCCCACGCTGTTGGCCAGGGAAATGAAGAAGCCCAGCGCGGCCGAGGTGGCCACGGCCTGGCGCACCGGCACATTGCCGCGCAGCATGAAGGGTACGGACAGAAAAGCCCCGCCCGCGCCCAGCAGGCCGGACACGAAGCCGATCAGCGCCCCCATGGCGGCGACGGCGCCCGGCCCGGGCAACGCCCTGCCCTGCGGCACGGGCGTATTGCGGCCCATCTTGCAGGCCGAATACAGCACGAAGACGCCAAAGACGATGGCCAGCGCCGTGCCGTTGATCACGGCGAATACCGCGCCGCCCGACAGCATGCCGCCCAGGATCAGCCCCGGCACCATGGCCCGCACCACGTCCCAGCGTATGGCGCCGCGCTTGTGGTGCGCCCGCACGCTGGACAGCGACGTGAACAGAATGGTGGCCATGGCCGTGGCGATGGAGGCGTGCACGGCCAGCTCCTGGGGCACGCCGAAGCGCGGCAGCAGAAAGGTCAGGAAGGGCACGAGTATCATGCCCCCGCCTATGCCCAGCAGGCCCGCGGCCACGCCCACGCTGGCGCCCAGCGCCAGCAGGCTGGCGATCAGGATGGGATCCATGCTCGCTCCTACTGTATGATGCCGCCGCCCAGGCAGACGTCGCCGTCATACAGCACGGCCGACTGCCCCGGCGTGACGGCCCACTGGGCCTGATCGAACGCCAGCGTGAAGGTGTCGCCCTGGGCCTGCAGCAGGCGGCAGGCGGCGTCGGCCTGGCGATAGCGGGTCTTGGCGCCCAGCGTTTCCAGTTCGGGAGGATGACCGGCCACCCAGCTGGCATCGGCCGCGCGCAGTTCGGACTGCAGCAGCCAGGGGTGGTCATGCCCCTGCACCACATACAGCGTGTTGGTCTTCAAGTCCTTGCGGGCGGCATACCAGGCGTCGGCCGTGCCGTCGTCGCGCTGCTTGCCCTTGACCCCGCCTATGCCCAGGCCCTTGCGCTGCCCGTAGGTGTAGAAGGACAGGCCCACGTGCTGGCCCACGACAGCGCCTTCCGGCGTCTTGATAGGCCCGGGCTGGGTGGGCAGATAGCGGTTCAGGAACTCGCGGAACGGCCGCTCGCCGATGAAGCAGATGCCGGTGGAATCCTTCTTGGCTGCATTGGGCAATCGAAGCTCCTGCGCGATGCGGCGCACTTCCTGCTTGTTGATCTCGCCCAGGGGAAACAGGCTGCGCGAAAGCTGGGCCTGGTTCAGCCTATGCAGGAAGTAGCTCTGGTCCTTGGAGGCGTCCAGGCCCTTGAGCAGCTGGTACTGCGTGCGCCCGCCGGCCTGCACCGCGCGCACCCGCGCGTAATGGCCGGTGGCGATCCAGTCCGCGCCCAGGGTCATGGCATGGTCCAGGAAGGCCTTGAACTTGATCTCGGCATTGCACAGCACATCGGGATTGGGCGTGCGGCCGGCGGAATATTCGCGCAGGAACTCGGCAAAGACCCGATCCTTGTATTCGGCGGCGAAATTCACGGCCTCGATGTCCACGCCCACCACGTCCGCCACGCTGGCGGCGTCCAGCCAGTCCTGGCGCGAGGAGCAATATTCGGAATCGTCGTCGTCTTCCCAGTTCTTCATGAACAGGCCGACGACCTCATAGCCCTGCTGCTTGAGCAGCCAGGCCGACACGGAGGAGTCGACGCCGCCGGACATGCCGATCACGACGCGACCTTTCTTGGTGGAAGTAGTCATTGCGGTGGTGGTGAGGCGCGCCGCGGCGGGCGCGCTGTAACGCGGAAGGCCCGCTCCGGCGGGCCGCAAGAACGCATTGTACGCCTGCCGGGGCGAATCCACACGCAAGCCCCTTCGGCCCGCGTCTCAGTTCAGCGGACGAGGCGGGATCATCTTGCCAGGATTCAGGATATTGTGCGGATCCAGCGCCTGCTTGATGCTGCTCATCAAGTCCAGGGAGTCCTGTCCGTGCTCGGCCAGCATGAATTCCATCTTGTGCAGGCCCACGCCGTGTTCGCCCGTGCACGTACCCTGCATGGCGATGGCGCGCTGCACCAGGCGGCGGTTCAGGACTTCGGACTCCTGCCATTCCTCCTGGCTGTCAGGATCGAGCAACATCAGGACGTGGAAGTTGCCGTCGCCCACGTGACCCACGATGGTATAGGGGAAGGAGGCCTGGTCCATGTCGGCCGCGGTCTGCGCCACGCAGTCGGCCAGGGCGGAGATGGGCACGCACACGTCCGTGGTGCTGGCCCGGCAGCCGGGACGCAGCTGCAGCCCGGCGAAATAGGCGTTGTGGCGCGCCGTCCACAGCCGCGACCGGTCCTCGGGCTTGTCGGCCCATTCGAAATCCATGCCGCCGTTCTCGCGCGTGATCTCCTGCACCACCTGGGCCTGCTCCTGCACGCCGGTGGGACTGCCGTGGAATTCGAACAGCAGCAGCGGCGTCTCTTTCAGCGCGAGCTTGCTGTAGGCATTGGTGGCGCGCACGGCCGCCGCGTCCATGAACTCCACGCGCGCGATGGCGATGCCCATCTGGATGACCTCGATCACGCTCTGGACGGCCGAGCGCAGGTCGGGGAAATTGCAGATGGCGGCGGAAATGGCCTCGGGCTGCGGGTACAGGCGCACCGTGACTTCCGTGATGATGCCCAGCGTGCCTTCGCTGCCGATGAACAGGCGCGTCAGGTCATAGCCTGCGGAGGACTTCTTGGCGCGGTTGGCCGTCTCGATGATGCGGCCGTCGGCAGTGACCACCTTCAGGGTCAGCACGTTCTCGCGCATGGTGCCGTAGCGCACCGCGTTGGTGCCCGAAGCCCGCGTGGCCGCCATGCCGCCCAGACTGGCGTCGGCGCCCGGGTCGATGGGAAAGAACAGGCCGGTATCGCGCAGGTGCTCGTTCAGGGCCAGGCGCGTGACGCCGGCCTGCACGGTGGCGGTGAAGTCTTCGGGGTTGATGGCCACGATCTGGTCCATGCCCGACAGGTCCAGGCTGACCCCGCCCTGCACGGCCAGCAGATGGCCTTCCAGGGAAGAGCCGACCCCATAGGGAATCAGCGGGACGTGATGCTCATGGCAATGCCGCGCCACCCAGGCGACTTCTTCGGTCGTGCGGGCGAAGACCACGGCATCGGGCAGCATGGGCGGGAACGGCGATTCGTCCCTGCCATGGTGCTCGCGCACGGCGTGCGCAAGCGAACAGCGTTCATTGAACCGGGCCTGCAGGGCTTGCAAAAAGCCCTCCGGCATGGGACGCCGCACGGCGTCGGCATGGCCAGGAGCAGTGGAGAACTCCGGCTCTGCGGCCGGAGCTTCTCCGCCACAATCCTGGGGCGCTTTCAGCGCCGCATCTATCTGGCCTTGCTGGCCCTCGCCGCCTACGGCGAGGTCGGCGCAAAGACGTGTGGTCATGGCGATTCCTAGAAACGAGCAAAACGCTATTATGAGTGGCTCAGCGCCGCCTCTTCAAGCTTCACCCGCGCCTGGCGGCGGTCCTTGACCGCCTGGGCCAGCTGCTCCAGCACGGCGACGGTGTCGTCCCAGCCTATGCAGCCGTCGGTAATGCTCTGGCCGTAGGTCAGGGCGCAGCCGTTGACCAGATCCTGGCGGCCGCCCACCAGGTGGCTTTCGATCATCACGCCGAAGATGCGCGCATCGCCCTTGGCGATCTGGCCCGCCACGTCGGCCAGGACTTCAGGCTGGCGACGGTAGTCCTTGTTGCTGTTGGCATGGCTGGCGTCGATCATCACGCGCGGGATCATGCCGGCCTTGACCATGGCCTGGCTGGTCGCCTCCACGTTTTCGGCATCGTAGTTGGGCGTCTTGCCGCCGCGCAGGATCACATGGCAGTCGTTGTTGCCCACCGTGGACACGATGGCCGAATGGCCGCCCTTGGTCACGGACAGGAAATGATGCGGCTGGGAAGCCGCCTTGATGGCGTCCAGCGCGATGCGGATGTTGCCGTCGGTGCCGTTCTTGAAGCCGACCGGGCAGGACAGCCCCGACGACAGCTCGCGGTGCACCTGGCTTTCCGTGGTGCGCGCGCCGATGGCGCCCCAGGACACCAGGTCGGCAATGTACTGCGGCGTGATCATGTCCAGGAATTCGCAGCCGGCGGGCAAGTCCAGCTGGTTCACCGCCAGCAGCAGCTCGCGCGCGGTGCGCAGGCCCTGGTTGATGTTGAAGCTGCCATCCAGGTGCGGATCGTTGATCAAGCCCTTCCAGCCCACGGTGGTGCGAGGCTTCTCGAAGTAGACGCGCATCACGATTTCCAGTTCGGAAGCAAAGCGCTTGCGCTCGACCGTCAGGCGGCGGGCGTAGTCCAGCGCGGCTTCGGTATCGTGGATGGAACACGGGCCGACGATGACGACCAGGCGGTCGTCCTGCTCGTGCAGGACCTTGTGAATGCTGCGACGCGCGTTGTGGACCGTGGCCGATACTTCGGACGTGCAAGGGAACTCGCGCATGACGTGCGATGGGGGCGAGAGTTCCTTGATCTCACGGATCCGTAAATCATCAGTATTGTGCGACACGACGTTACTCCAGTAGTTTTGCCAGGGCCGGGGGGCAGGCGAAAAAAAAGCCGCCCGGACGATGCTGGCGGCTTTTTTCAGGATTTTGGGCTTACTTTCGTTTGGTGCAACCCGTCCTTTCCTCCACCAGCGGCATTGGAAAAGCGTAAAAGTAAAAGTAGAAGAATGGGGTTGCTTGCTTCATGGGAAAAATCCTAACACAGTTTTTTGGAGCCTGCCAAGGATTTCAGCAAGAACGGCATAAAAATATGGCGGCTGACAGAATATTCATATCGAATTTACTGTATAAAATACACAATAACGAAATGAATGTTTCGTTTTGGTTTTTTTAAAGGCCCTTTTGTTTCGAGTTTTCAGGAAAATCAAGGAGAATCCATCTCATTGCGATTGACCTGTTGTTTTTGCGGCAACACCCGCCCATCGGAGGGGTGTCGCGCGGCGCCCGGCAGGCAGGAACGCTGCAAGCCGGGCCGATCTTCAGCAGCAGCCAATGCGCCCCCGCCCGCCGTAGCGGGCCTGCTGACGCTCCCGGAAGAACGTCGGGTAATCCATGGGCGTCTGCTCCGGATGATTGCGGCGCATATGCTCCAGATAAGCGTCGTAGTCCGGCACGCCCACCATCAGCCGCAGCGTCGTGGCCAGATAGCGTCCGGTATCGCGCCCTGCCTGGGCGCTGCGCGACAGGGCGCCGGTGAACAGTCCTTTCATGTCAGGCTCCCGCCGCCGCCTGCTGGGGCAGCGGTTCGTAGGGGGTTTCGGCCGTGTGCGGCACGGCGTCCCGGCGGGCCCGCAGCACGCAGCGTATGCCAAAGAACACCATGCTCAACACCACAAAGATGAACAGGCCGCACAAGGAGGCGTTGACGTAATCGTTGAAGATCACCTGGCTCATCTGCTCCAGCGACTTGGCCGGCGCCATCACCATCTGCTCGGCCAGGCCCTTCTGGTACACCTTGGCATGGGCCAGGAAGCCGATCTTGGGATCGGGATGGAACATCTTCTGCAGGCCCGCGGTCAGGGTGCAGATCAGCAACCAGAGCGTGGGCAGCACGGTGACCCAGGCGTAGCGGTCTTTCTTCATCTTGAAGAGCACCACGGTGCCCAGCACCAGCGCCACCGCGGCCAGCATCTGGTTGGCAATGCCGAACAGCGGCCAGAGCGTATTGATGCCGCCCAGCGGATCGACCACGCCCTGATACAGGAAGTAGCCCCAGGCCGCCACGCACAGGGACGTGGCGATCAGATTGGCCACCAGCGACTCGGTCTGGCGCAGGCTGGGCACGAAGGTGCCCAGCAGATCCTGCAGCATGAAACGCCCTGCCCGCGTGCCGGCGTCCACCGCCGTCAGGATGAACAAGGCCTCGAACAGGATGGCGAAGTGATACCAGAAACTCATCATGGCGGGACCGCCGATGACGTTGTGCAGGATGTAGGCCATGCCCACCGCCAGCGTGGGGGCGCCGCCCGCGCGCGAGATGATGCTGCTCTCGCCCACGTTGCTGGCCATCTGGGTCAGGTCGGCGGGCGTCACCACGAAGCCCCAGCTCGAGACCACCTGCGCCGCCTGCTCGGGCGTGGTGCCGATGATAGCCGCGGGGCTGTTCATGGCGTAATAGATGCCGGGTTCGATGACGCAGGCGGCCACCAGGGCCATGATGGCCACGAAGGACTCCATCAGCATGCCGCCGTAGCCGATGTAGCGCGCCTGGGTTTCGTTCTCGATCATCTTGGGCGTGGTGCCCGAGGAGATCAGGGCGTGAAAGCCCGACACCGCGCCGCAGGCGATGGTGATGAACAGGAAGGGGAACAGGCTGCCCGACCAGACCGGCCCGGTGCCGTCGATGAACTGCGTGGTGGAAGGCATCTTCATGTGCGGGGCGACGATCAGGATGCCGATCGCCAGGCCCACGATGGTGCCCACCTTGAGGAAGGTGGACAGGTAGTCGCGCGGCGCCAGCAGCAGCCACACCGGCAGCACGGCGGCGATGAAGCCGTAGATGATCAGGGCCCAGGTCAGCTCCACGCCGTCCAGCGTGAAGAACGGCCCCCAGGTGGGATGGGCGGCCACGTCCTGGCCGTAGACGATGGCGCCCAGCAGGAAGACCAGGCCGATGACGGACACTTCGCCGATGCGGCCGGGCCGCAGGTAGCGCAGGTAGATGCCCATGAAGATGGCCAGCGGGATGGTCGCCACGACCGTGAAGGTGCCCCAGGGCGAACCGATCAGGGCCTTGACCACGATCAGGGCCAGCACCGCCAGGATGATCACCATGATCATGAAGGCGCCGAACAGCGCGATGACGCCGGGCACGCTGCCCAGCTCGGCCTTGATCAGGTCGCCCAGCGAACGCCCGTCGCGACGCATGGAAATGAACAGGACGGTGAAATCCTGGACCGCGCCGGCGAACACCACACCGGCCAGGATCCAGAGCATGCCGGGCAGATATCCCATCTGCGCCGCCAGCACCGGCCCGACCAGCGGCCCCGCCCCGGCGATCGCCGCGAAATGATGCCCGAAAAGGACATGCTTGTTGGTGGGCACGTAGTCCAGGCCGTCGTTGTGGCGCCAGGCCGGCGTCAGGCGCGTGGCGTCCAGCTCGAACACCTTGCGCGCGATGAAGCGGCTGTAGTACCGGTAGGCGATCAGGTAGACGCAGACCGCCGCCACCACGATCCACAGGGCGTTGATGGTCTCGCCCCTGTGCAAGGCCACGGTCCCCAGGGCAAACGCCCCCAACAAAGCGATCAGCACCCAGATCAGATGCCGTTTGATGAAACCGCCCTCTTCTCTGCTCATAGAGCCTCCACGATTTAGCGTTAGTAGAGCTGCCGCCTGCCGGCCCGCGCCCGTTTCCACGGGAGTCGGACGACATGCCGAACCGATGCCGCGGCCGCAGCTCTAAACGGCTCGCGCCTCGTGGTCTCCCCGGCCCGGATGGGGCCGGATCCGACCCTTGTCGGCATGTTGCTTGCGGCGTGCATTCGCACGCCGCAAAAAAAACGGTGCAGCCGCCTGCATGCGGCGCTAATCACTGAAACGATCTGGATGCTGCCGAGCCCGGACGACGCAGGAGCGTCCACGCCAGACTCTGCAGCAAAGCATAGCAAAAACAGCGGCCCTGGGCACGGCAGCGGACCCGCATGGCGCGCGTCGGATTCATTGATGATTTCTAGGCAGAGCATGAGAGCGATAGTTTCTATTAAATTAATTTGAGCACAAATGTTTTTATGAAGTATGATTTCTCGGTAAATCTTTTGTAATGCAAATCATTTTTTTGAAGAATGATTTGCACCAGAAAAGGAAATGCTCATGAAAACAAGGTTCAAACCGCTTTCTGTTCTGGCCGGAACCCTGGCCGGCTGCCTGGGTATCATGGCCGGCGCACATGCCGTCTCGCTGGCCGACGTGCAAAAACGCGGGTCCATCCGCATCGCGGTCGCCAACGAGATCCCCTATGGTTATATGGATATGTCCGGCCAGGCCAAGGGCGCCGGGCCCGATGTGGCCAAGGCCGTCATGGAACGCCTGGGAATCAAGGACATCACCTGGGAGACGGCCAATTTCGGTTCACTGATCCCCGGCCTGCAGGCCAAGCGCTTCGACATGGTGGCCGCCGAGATGGCGATCCTGCCGCAACGCTGCCAGCAAATTCTGTTCTCCGAACCCAATAGCTCCTACGGCGAAGGCTTGCTGGTGGCCAAGGGCAATCCCAAGAACATCCATTCCTACGAGGACTTTGCCAAGACGGAGCACAAGATCGCCATCATGGCCGGCGCCGACCAGCTGGAGATGATGCAGGCGCTGGGCGTGCCCGACAGCCGCATGGTCACCATCTCCAACAATGCGGACGCCATTTCCACCGTGGCCACGGGCCGCGCCGACGCCTATGCCGCCACCGGCCTGACCGTCAACGACCTGGCCTCCAAGAGCGGCGGCAAGACCGAGCTGGCCGCGGAGTTCAAGGACCCCATCATCAACGGCAACCCGGTGCGCAGCTGGGGCGGCTTCGCCTTCGCCTCGGATTCGCAGGACCTGCGCGACGCGGTCAACAAGGAACTGGCCGAGTTCAAGAAGACCGACGAATGGAAGGCCATCCTGGCGAACTATGGCTTCACCGACGAAGATGCCAAGCACTCCTTCGAGAAGAGCACCGAGCAGCTCTGCAAGGGCTAAGCATCCACCGCCGCGCGCAGCCGCCCGGCTCCGCCGACTCTCTTTCCTCCGCCATCCGGACGGGCGGCGCGCCGCCGGCGCGCTCCCCGGCCTTC
The DNA here is from genome assembly GCA_023425645.1 of Pseudomonadota bacterium. GTDB lineage: Bacteria > Pseudomonadota > Gammaproteobacteria > Burkholderiales > Burkholderiaceae_B > Alcaligenes. The sequence continues at coordinate 67,899 of JAFACG010000009.1, read as the reverse complement.
TCTGGGTTCCCCTATGGATTGGTTAAGCTATAGCACTCCCCTGCTGGAAGGCGCGTGGGTCACCGTCAAGCTGACGGCCTACTCCACGGTGCTGGGCGGCCTCTTGTCCTTTGCCTTCGGCATCGGCAAGCTGTCGCGCAACATCGGCCTGCGCGCCCTGTCCATCGCCTTCATCGAAGTCTTTCGCGGCACCTCCCTGCTGGTGCAGCTGTTCTGGCTCTACTTCGCCCTGCCCATCCTGGGCGAGGCCGTCGGCCTGGACCTGCGCCTGCACCCGGTGGTGGCCGGCACGCTGGCCCTGAGCCTGAACATCGGCGCCTACGGGGCCGAAGTCGTGCGCGGCGCCATCCAGGCGGTGCCGCACTCGCAATTGGAAGCCGCCAAGGCGCTGGACTTCACGGAACGCCAGACCCTCTGGCGCATCAGCCTGCCGCAGGCCGTTCCCGAAATGATGCCCAGCTTCGGCAACCTGGCCGTGCAGAATCTGAAGGACACCGCCCTGGTGTCGCTGATCAGCCTGAGCGACCTGGCGTTCCGGGCCGAGCAGATACGCAACTTCACCCAGGACAGCACCACCATCTACACCCTGCTCCTGCTGATGTACTTCGGCATGGCGCTGGTGCTGACCGCCCTGATGAAACTGCTCGAGCGCTCCACCGGACGGTGGCGCGCCGGAAGGAGCTGATCATGTTGTTCGGCATTGAATGGGACACCAGCAGCAACTGGGCCTTCGCCGTCTCCATCCTGCCCATCCTGCTCAAGGGCCTGTGGGTGACGGTGCAGGCCACTGTCGTGGGTTTTCTGGTGGCCGCCGTGCTGGGCCTGGTGCTGGCCGGACTCAAGAGCGTGCGCCTGCGCCTCATTTCCTGGCCGGCCTACGTCTTCACCGAGTTCCTGCGCGACACGCCCCTGCTGGTGCAGTTGTTCTTTCTGTACTACGTGCTGCCGGACTACGGTATCGTGCTGCCCGCTTTCCTGACCGGAGCGCTGGCCCTGGGCGTGCAGTACAGCGCCTATCTGTCCGAGGTCTATCGCGCCGGCCTGGAGTCCGTCACCCATGGCCAGACCGAGGCGGCCCGCGCCCTGGACCTGTCGCCGCTGCGCACCTTCGCAGTGATCATCCTGCCCCAGGCCATCCCGCGCATCATACCGGCCATGGGCAACTACCTGGTCTCCATCATGAAGGACGTGCCCGTGCTGTCGGTCGTCTCGGTGCTGGAGATGCTGAACGTAGCCAAGATCATCGGCGATCGCACTTTCAACTACATCATCCCCCTGTCCATGGTGGGCGGCCTGTACCTGATCATGACGCTGCTGGCCTCGGCCGGCGTGCGCGCCCTGGACACCCGCCTGCCCAAGCAAGGAATCCCGCTACGATGAATACCCCGAACGAATCCCCCATCATCCAGTTCGACCAGGTCACCAAGAAATTCGGCGACGTGACCGTGCTCGACTCCCTGAACTTCGAGGTGCGGCGCGGCGAGAAGGTCACCATCATCGGCCCGTCCGGCTCGGGCAAGTCCACGGTGCTGCGCATCCTGATGACGCTGGAGAACATCGACGACGGCGTCATCACCGTGGCCGGGCGGCCGCTGTGGCACGAACAAGTCAACGGCGGCCTGGTGCCCGCCGGCGAAGCCCACCTGCGCGAGATGCGCAAGGAAATGGGCATGGTATTCCAGCAGTTCAATCTGTTTCCCCACATGTCGGTGATGCGCAATGTGACCGAGGCTCCCACCCATGTGCTGGGCCTGTCCAGGCAGGAGGCCCGCGAGCGCGCCGAGGAGTACCTGGAGCTGGTGGGATTGATCGACCACGCCGACAAGTTCCCCAGCCAGCTCTCCGGCGGCCAGCAGCAGCGCGTGGGCATCGCCCGCGCGCTGGCCATGCGGCCCAACATCATGCTGTTCGACGAGCCCACGTCCGCCCTGGACCCCGAGCTGGTCGGCGAAGTGCTGGGCGTCATCCAGAAACTGGCCGAAGAACATGACCTGACCATTCTCCTGGTCACGCACGAGATGCAGTTCGCCAAGGAAGTTTCGGACCGCGTCTGCTTCTTCGACAAAGGCGTCATCGTGGAGTCCGGCCCGCCCGAGGAACTGTTCACGCATCCGCGGCAAGCGCGCACGCAGGAGTTCCTGGGCAACTTCATCAAGCCTTCGTGAGCGTCTTGCGGGCAACGGGCCGGGATGTGCGCGCCCTCGCGCAGCCGGATGGCTCCGCACGCCATGTCTTCCGAAGCCAGCCCGCAGCCAGACAGGTCGCCTGCGAATCCATGGAGCCGGTGTCCCTGGGCGGCACGGTCGCCGCTTACGCGGCCTATCGCCACGGTCGGCGCCAGTTGACATCCGGAAAGACACCGCCCACGCCCCCCCCCCCTGCCGCCTGGTCGATGCACAAGGCCGGGCGCTGTCGCCCCGGCTGACCTTTCCGTTCAGTTGCTGACATAAAAAACGCCCCTTGGGAGAAAACTCCCAAGGGGCGCCGCATTCAACGGTCCAGCCTAGCCTTGCCCGTCCAGCAAGCGGCCTTGCAGCGGCTCCAGCACGGGAAAGCGCCCGCGCGTGGCGACGTGTTCGGGCCGGGGATCCAGGCCGTACTTGGGATCCTGCACGCAGTTTTCCATGCTGTTGTATACCGTGAACACGTTGGCGCGCGGCCAGGGCGAGATATTGCTCGCCGAACCGTGCATGGTGTTGCAGTCAAAGAAGATCACCGAGCCGGCCTTGGCCGTGATGGCCTCGATGCCGCCCTTGTCCACCAGCAGGCGCAGGCTGATGGGATCGGGCACGCCGTACTCCTGCTTGCGCAAAGACTCCTTGTAGTGGTTGTCGGGCGTAACCCCTTCGCAGGAGACGAACTGGCGGTGCGAACCGGGCACCAGCATCAGCGGCCCGTTGCAGGCATTGTTGTCCGTCAGCAGCACCGAGCAGCTCAGGGCCCGCATCTGCGGCATGCCGTCTTCCACGTGCCAGGTCTCGAAGTCCGAATGCCAGTAGAACTCCTTGCCCTTGAAGCCGGGCTTGAGGTTGGCGCGCGATTGGTGCACGTAGACCTCGGAGCCCAGTATCTGGCGAGCCACGTCCAGCACGCGCGGATCGCGCACCAGGCGGGCGATCAAGGGGCTCAGTTCGTGGACCCGGAAGATCGAGCGCACGGCCTTGCTGCCCTTTTCCACGACCGCTTCCTCGCGCTCCAGGATGGCCGGGTCGACGCTCATGGCTTCGACCTCGCCCAGCAGGGCCTGGACCTCCTGTGCGGAAAACAGGTCCGGCAGCAGCAGGAAGCCGTTCTCCTCGTATTCCTGCAACTGGCCCGCGGCCAGCGGGCAACTGCCCACCGGCGTGTCATACACCACGGGCTCCTGGCGGCTGACGATGGCCGCGCCCCGTTCGGTGCGCGATGCATACGGATCCGTCATAGTCACTGTCATGATGACCTCCTACTTGCTTACGTGGCATCCGACACCAAAGGGTAGACGCCCTCGGCATCGTGCACCTCCTGCCCGGTCAGGGGCGGGTTGAAGACGCAGATCACGCGCAGCGGCTTCTCGCCGCCGCGCAGCCAATGTTCATCGTGCTGGTCCAGCGCGTAGACCACGCCCGGGCCCAGGGCATACTTCTTGCCGTCGGCGATGGTCTCGATCTCGCCGTCGCCCTCCACGCACCAGACCGCCTCCAGGTGGTTCTGGTAGTGGATATGCGTTTCAGTGCCCGGGAAGATGACGGTCTCATGGAAGGAAAAACCCATGCCGTCCTTCTTGAGCAGCACGCGGCGGCTGACCCAGTTGTCGGTGCGAACTTCGTCGCTCGTTCCAATCACATCCTGTACGTTCTTGACCAGCATCAGCGTGCTCCTCCCATTTTCAGTACTCGTGCCTTGGCGCCGCGCCGCGACAGGCATTGCGCCACGCTGCGTTCAATGATGTTCAGCCCTTGTGCGAGCTCCTCGCCGCTGATGGTCAGGGCCGGCAGCAGCTTGAGCACCTCGTCGTGGGCTCCGGACGTCTCGACGACCAGTCCGTGCTCGAAAGCCTGGGCGGCGATCTTGTTGGCCAGGCCCTCGCCTGCCGGCGTGGCCAGGCCCTGGATCAGCCCGCGTCCGCGCACGCTCAAGCCCGTGTCGGGGTAGCTGTGCACCAGGTTCTCCAGCCAGTCGCGCACCTGGCGCTCCTTGGCCTGGACTTCGGCCTCGAAGGCGTCGTCCGCCCAGTAGGTCTCCAGCGCCTGGGCCGCCGTGACGAAAGCCAGGTTGTTGCCGCGGAAGGTGCCGTTGTGCGCACCGGGCTTCCAGATGTCCAGCTCGGGACGCAGCAGCACCAGCGACATGGGCAGGCCGAAGCCCGACAGCGACTTGGACAGCGTGATGATGTCGGGGCTGATGCCGGCCTGCTCGAAGCTGAAGAAGCGGCCCGTACGCCCGCAGCCGACCTGGATGTCGTCCACGATGAGCAGCATGTCGTGTTCGCGGCACAGGCGCTGCAGTTCGCGCAGCCAGCGCTGCGTGGCCACGTTCACGCCTCCTTCACCCTGCACGGTTTCCACGATGACAGCTGCTGGATGATCCAGGCCGCTGCTGGGATCTTCCAGCATGCGCTCGAGGTAGGCCATGGTGTTGACGTCCGGTCCGAGATAACCGTCATAGGGCATGAAGGTGGTGTTGCCCAGCGCGACGCCGGCCGCGCGACGGAACTTGGAATTGGCGGTCGCCGCCAGGGAACCCGTGCTGACGCCGTGGAAACCATGCGTGAAGGAAATGATGTTCTGCCGCCCCTTGACCTGGCGCGCCAGCTTGAGCGCCGCCTCGACGGCATTGGTGCCCGTGGGGCCGGTGAACTGCAGCCGGTAGTTCCAGCCGCGCGGCTTGAGCAGCACCCGGTCCACCGTCTCCAGGAAGTACTTCTTGGCGCTGGTGGCCATGTCCAGGCCGTGCACGACGCCGTCGGTGTTCAGGTACTCGATCAGCTTTTCTTTCAGATGGGGGTTGTTGTGGCCATAATTGAGCGTGCCGGCGCCACTGAAAAAATCGATGTACTGCCTGCCGCTCTCATCTTCCAGCAAGGAGCCTCGCGCCTTGTTGAAGATGACCGGGAAGGACCGGACGTAGCCTCTGACTTCGGACTCCATCCGGTCGAATATTTTTAAGTCAGTCATGTTTCCTCTCCTGGTTGTAGGACGCCCCTCCTCGAGCCGGCTGCTCGCGCAGCGCAGGCTTGAACGTCCTGTTGCGTAGGGACCCCTTCAGGCGGCGCCGAAGGGACCGATTCGTAACAGAGGTTCAGCGTCGTGGGCCTGCCGGCCGAACAACGTTGATTGAAAGAATTCCTGCTCCTGCAACGGCGCCTGCCAGCGCCGCGCCATGGCCTTGAACAAGCCGCGCGAGGCCTGGTTGTCCGGGCTGACCGTGGTCTCCAGGAAACGGATCCGGTCGCTGGCCAGACGCTGTTTCAGGTGATCCAGCATGGCCTGGGCAAGACGCTGGCCGCGGGCGCGTTCGTGTACGGCGACTTGCCAGACGAACAGCACATCGGGCTGCTCGGGCAGGAAATAGGCGGAAATGAAGCCGTCCACCCGGCCGCCTCGCTCCGCGACCACGCAGGTCCGGCGGAAATGCTCGCAAAGCAGCAGGTAGACATAGACGGAATTGAGATCCAGAGGCGGGCACTCTGCGATCAGCTGATGGATGGCGGCGGCGTCCTGTGCTTGGGGAGCCCGCAGCGTCGGGCCTGCGCCCGGAGCGGCGGGCCCCGCCGGGGCCGCTGTGGGTGTGAGGGATGATTCGGCGTATGCAGTCAAACCACTAGCCCGGATTCAGGGGGCACGTCTCCCTCCGGGACCTCCAGTATCGGCGACACGGAATCCCCCGCCTCCATGGGCGATTCCGGGTCTGAGTCAATCAAGCGGACGATGCGCTCCAGCGACAGGGTCATGGTGGCCTGCTCCAGCTCGGGCAGCTCCTTCAAGGCATCGGCCAGTTTCTTTTGCAGAGGCGAAGGCGTGTCTCGCGCCAGTTCCAGGCCTTCGGGAGTGGCGCTGACGAATACGATGCGACGATCCTCGCGACCGCGCTCGCGCAGCACCAGTTTCTTGTCTTCCAGGCGGTCCAGGATGCCGACCACCGTGCTGGGACTGACATGCATCTCGCGGCTGATGGCGGTGGCGGTCAGCGGACCTTTTTCGATGATCGTGCGCAGGCAGATCAGCTGCGGCGCCGTGATGTTGCTGTAGGCGGCCAGCTGACGGGAATGCAGGGCGATCGAGCGGGTAATACGGCGCAGGGCCCGCAGGATGCGCAGGTCGTATTGTTGATCAGTAGTCATTTAATTAGCCAAACAAAATAATTCAGCACGATTCATTCGTGTTGAAATCATAGGATCAGTAAAGGTGTAAGTCAAACGAGTTTGGTCGGCAGGATACACCTGGAAACAGATTGGCGCATGCGCTAGCACAGCAATTCCAGGCTCCTGCGCGCCAGCAGCTGCGCACGGACAAAAAAAACCTGCCCGAAGGCAGGTTCTTTTCCCGTCTGCGCCACCTTGGCCTCAGGCGGTCCCGCCGACGGTCAGGTTCTCCATGCGGACCGTGGGTATGCCCACGCCCACGGGCACGCTCTGCCCTTCCTTGCCGCAGGTGCCCACGCCGGGGTCGAGCTGCATGTCGTTGCCTATCATGCTGACCTGGTTCATGGCGTCCGGTCCGTTGCCGATCAGGGTGGCGCCCTTGACGGGATACATCAGCTTGCCGTTCTCGATGACCCAGGCTTCCGAAGCCGAGAACACGAACTTGCCGCTGGTGATGTCCACCTGGCCGCCGCCGAAGTCCACGGCATACAGGCCTTTCTTGACCGAGGCGATGATCTCCTGCGGGTCCTTGTCGCCGCCGAGCATGAAGGTATTGGTCATGCGCGGCATGGGCAGGCTGGAATAGGATTCGCGCCGGCCGTTGCCGGTGACGGCGGCGCCCATCAGGCGCGCATTGTGCGTATCCTGCAGATAGCCCTTCAGGATGCCGTCCTCGATCAGGACGGTGCGCTGGGTCTGGTTGCCTTCGTCGTCGATATTGAGCGAGCCGCGGCGATTGGCCAGCGTGCCGTCATCGACCACGGTGACGCCCTTGGAGGCGACCCGCTCGCCGATGCGGCCCGAGAACAGGCTGCTGCCGCGTCGATTGAAGTCGCCCTCCAGGCCGTGGCCCACGGCTTCGTGCAGCATCACGCCCGGCCAGCCGGGGCCCAGCACCACGGTCATCCGCCCTGCGGGCGCAGGGCGCGCCTCCAGATTGGTCATGGCCGAGCGCACGGCCTTGTCCACATAGCTGCGCAGCAGCTCGTCCGAGAAATAGGACAGGTCCACGCGTCCGCCGCCCGAGGCCGAGCCGCGCTCGCGGCGCCCGTTCTGCTCGACGATGATGGTCAGGGACAGATGCACCAGCGGGCGCACGTCGGCAGCCAGGCGGCCGTCGCTGCCGGCCACCAGCACCACGTCGTACTCGGCGCCCAGGCTGGCCATCACCTGGATCACGCGCGGATCGGCCGCGCGCGCCAGCGCCTCCAGCCGACCCAGCAGGGCGACCTTGTCCGGCGCCGACAGGCTGCTGATGGGATCGGCGCCGGTATACAGGGCGGGCCGCGTCAGCCTGGAGGGCACCAGCACGCCGCTCTTGCCATTGCCGCCCTGGCGCGCGATGGACCGCACCACGCGGGCCGAAGACAGCAGCGCGTCCTGGCTGATGGAATCGGAATAGGCGAAAGCGGTCTTCTCGCCGCTGAGCGCGCGCACGCCCACGCCCTGTTCGATGGAAAAGCTGCCGCTCTTGACGATGCCCTCGTCCAGGCTCCAGCCTTCGCTGCGGGTGTACTGGAAATACAGGTCGGCATAGTCCGCCTGATGGGTCAGGATTTCGCCCAGCGCACTGGACAGATGGGTTTCATTCAGGCCCCAGGGCTCCAGCAACAGGCCGCGGGCGCACGCCAAGGCATCGATGGCGGGATCAACAAGCTTCATTATGTATTCCTACTGGCAAACCCGTTGCGGCAGTCATGCGCAAGGGTCGAATCATTTTCGCCGGGCCGGCGCGATGAACGTCGTCCGGACTGTGTCCACCACTGCATTAAAACAGAATGCGCCGCTGCGCGCGATGGCTCATGATCGCGCCCGCGCCCCGCGCGGGCCAGGCCCTCGATTGGCAGGCGCATCTCGGTGAAACACCGGCTACGACATTTTGTGAGTATGAATGCAAAGCGTATCGTATTGAGACATTAATACTCTATATAGCTATACCGTTTTTATATAAACCCATTCAAAAATATGATAGCCCCCGATTAGGATAAATAATCACCCCGCCAAAGTAATTACGCAAACTGACAGTTCGATTACAAAGAACAATCGAGGCCGTGAATTACGGCTTAATTTTTTTACATCGAGCCCTTATATTTTTCAAAAAATCAAAGTACACTGTTTTCGCATGATAAACATGAGCCGGCAAAGGCAGCGTTTATCAGATAACTACAATCACCAAACAGGAATCCCATATGTCCGTCGAAACTTACAGCTCTGCCAAGCAAAAGATAGAAAAAGAGATTCTGCGGTTGCAAAAGCAGATGAAGTCCCTGAAGGTCAAACAACGCCGTCCTGTCATTGCTTCCATCGTGAAGTCCATGCAAGACAACGAGATCACCCTCGAAGAAGTGGCTGAAGCGCTGGAAAAAACCTCCAAGCGCGGTGCCTCCGCCGGCTCCAACGAACCCAAGGCCAGCCTGCCTCCCAAGTACCGCCATCCCGGCACCCAGGACACCTGGACCGGCCGCGGCCGCCCTCCGCGCTGGATCATCGACGCCGAAGCCCAGGGCCAAAGCCGCGACGACTTCCTGATCAAGTAAGTCGGGCCGCCTCACTCGAAAAAGGGACAGCTTCCATATGCTGTCCCTTTTTCGTTTATTCAAGACGCCGCGCTAAAGCAGACGCTTTTTTCTCCTCAGCGTTTGGGGAGTTGATACTCGATATCGATAACCTGGCCGTTATTGCCCGGGAAGCCGTCAAATATGGCCTGGGACAAAAATGGCATCTGCACGGCCAGATTGTCGGATTGGCTATAGCTGACCGCCGTTGCGCGATAGACTTCGGCCTGCTGCTGGCGATTATCCCTGATCACCACATTCAGGTAATTGCGATAGAGAGTGACCGGGACATTGACCACGGGCGGAGAATAAAAAAATCCCCCTGCCCAGCCGTCATTGGGCGCAAAGTAGCCGCGCCCCATGCCCCAGCCCATGGGGCCGTAAAAACTATCCGCATATTGCGGCACCCAGCTCTGTTCCTGCGGATTGCCGTAATCGATTTCCACCACGAAGCGAGCCGGCGCCCCGGCCTGGGCCTCCACCAATCCGGTCACGCCTATGGCGGCGCGCACCGAATCGGCGAAAGACTGGTATTGCAGATTGCCGCGCTGTGCATCGGTGGACATCAATCGATACGTTTCGCCATTGGTCTGGGCAGGCCATTGCTGGTAGCGCGTCAGCTTGGCGGACCAGCTCGGCGCGGCGCAGCCGGTCGCCAGCGCCACCAGCCCCAGCGCCGCCAGGCGGGCGGCGCGCATGGAAAATGCTGTGGAAAGAATAGTCATGACATTTGCCCTTGAAATTTCGCCGGCCCTGCCCGGAGCGCAAGTCCGCCCTTGCTTGGACAGCAAGGCGGCTATTTAGTTTACCGCCGCCCCGCCCGCCCGGCTCTTCAAACAACATTACAATAGACAAATCTTTTTTGATTGTCGGACCAGGATGACATGCGCACAGATACCCTACCCACGATCTCCCGCCAGGATTACCAGCCCTACCCGTACCGCATCGAACAGGTCCGGCTGGAATTCGACCTGGCGGCCGAGCAGACCGAGGTCAGCCTCCAGTTCCGCGCCAGCAGCCTGAACGGCCAGGCGCTTCCCCTGATCCTGGACGGCGATGACATAGAACTGCTCAGCGTGAGCCTCGATGGCGTTGCCCTGGCGCCACAGGATTATCAACTGACCGATCAAACCCTGACGCTGCACCCCGGCAAGCCGGAGGTGGAGGTGGCGCTGGTAAGCCGTTGCCGCCCCAAGGACAATACGTCTCTGATGGGTCTGTACGTATCGGGCCAGCACCTGTTCACCCAATGCGAAGCCCAGGGTTTTCGCCGCATCACCTTCTTCCCGGACCGCCCCGATGTCATGGCACGCTACGAAGTGGTGCTGCGCGCCGACCCGGCCCGCTACCCCACCCTGTTGTCCAACGGCAATCTGCTCCACACCGTGGAACTGGAGGACGGCCGGCGCCAGGCGACCTGGCAGGATCCATTCCCCAAGCCTTCCTATCTTTTCGCCCTGGTGGCCGGGGATTTCGACCTGCGCGAGCGCAAGATCTCCAAGGCCGACGGCAGCCCCGCCCTTCTCCAGGTCTATTGCGACCGCGGCGACGGCGACAAGACCGAATGGGCCATCCAGTGCCTGGAGAATTCCGTACGCTGGGATGAACAGCGCTTCGGGCTGGACCTGGACCTGGACCGCTTCATGATCGTCGCCGCGCGCGACTTCAACATGGGCGCCATGGAAAACAAGGGCCTGAACATCTTCAACGCCGCCTATGTGCTCGCGGACCCGCAGAGCACCACGGATGCGTCGTTCCGCGCCGTGGAGGCGGTCATCGGTCACGAGTACTTCCATAACTGGACCGGCAACCGCGTCACCTGCCGCGACTGGTTCCAGTTGTCCCTGAAGGAAGGGCTGACCGTGTTCCGCGACCAGGAATTCTCCGGCGACATGCTGGCGCACGGCCTGGACGGCGCGCAGGCGGCCAGCGCCCGCGCCGTCAAGCGCATCGACGACGTCAGCGTGCTGCGCGCCGCCCAGTTTCCCGAGGACGCGGGCCCCATGGCCCACCCCATCCGTCCCGAGAGCTACCAGGAGATCAGCAATTTCTACACGGCCACCGTGTACGAAAAAGGCGCCGAGGTCATCCGCATGCAGCATACCTTGCTGGGCGAGGACGGCTTCCAGGCCGGCATGCGCGAATACTTCCGCCGCCACGACGGCCAGGCCGTCACCTGCGACGACTTCGTGGACGCCATGGACAGCGTCTACCGCGAGCGCCATCCAGGGCGGGACCTGACGCAGTTCCGCCGCTGGTACGAGCAGGCCGGCACGCCGCGCGTGAGTGTCAGCCTGCAGCACGACCCGGCCTCCCGGACCTGCACGCTGACCCTGCGCCAGAGCAACCCGCCTGTCGGCATCGAGCCCAAGTCCGCGGTCAAGCCTGCGCTGCACATCCCGTTCGCGCTGGGCATGCTGGACCAGGAAGGCCGTCCCCTGACCCTGCATCTGGACGGACGCAGCGAGCACACGCTGGTGCTGGACTTCACCGAGCAGGAACAAAGCTGGACCTTCACCCAAGTGCCCCAGACTCCGGTGCTTTCGCTGCTGCGCAATTTCTCGGCGCCGGTGCGCATCGAATATTACCGCCCCGACGCGGAACTGGCCCTGCTGGCGCGCCACGACCCGGACCCCTTCGCCCGCTGGGAAGCCGCCCAATTGCTGGCCACCCGCCTGATCCTGGCGCGCGCCGCCGGCCGCGCGCCCTCTCCGGCCCAATCGGCCACGCTGGTCCAGACCTGGCACGCCCTGCTGCAGGACGCGGCCCTGAGCCCGGCCTACAAGGCTCGCATTCTGGCCCTGCCCAGCGAGCGCGAGCTGCTGGAACAGACCCAGCCCATGACCCCGCGCGCCATCGTGCAGGCGCGCCTGCACGTACAAAAGGAACTGGGACTGGCCCTGACGCCTTATTGGCAGGAGCTCTACCAGTACCTGAACCTGGATCAGCCCGACTACAGCCCCGACGCCATGCAGGCGGGCGCACGCTCGCTGCGCAACCTGGCGCTGGCCTACCTGATGGCGGCCGGCGTGAGCGCCGGGGCGCAACTGGCCCGCAACCAGTACGACAAGGCCACCAACATGACCGACCGCATGGGCGCGCTCAGCGTGCTGGTCAACTACGGCAGCGCCGAGGACCGCCAGGACGGACTGGAGGACTTCTTCCAGCGCTGGCAGCACAACCCGCTGGTGCTGGACCGCTGGTTCACCCTGCAGGCCACGGCGCCCAGCACGGGGGTCGCGCAGGCGCGCGCCCTGATGCTGCACCCGGCCTTTTCGCTGCGCAACCCCAATCGTGCCCGTTCGCTGATCTTCCAGTTCTGCATCAACAATCTGCAAGGCGTGCACAGCCCCGAAGGCTACGACTTCTGGGCCGAACAGGTCATCGCGCTGGACAAGCTCAACCCCGAAATCTCCGCCCGCCTGGCCCGCGTCTTCGACAACTGGGCCCGTTTCGAACCCGAGGCCCGTGACGGTCTGAAGGCGGCGCTCGAACGCATCCAGGCCGAGCCCGGCCTGTCGGGCAACGTGGGCGAAATCGTGCACAAGGCTTTAACCCTTTGATCACCCGGAGTCTCTCTTGAAGAAAAACCTTACTCAGTACCTGGTCGAGCAACAGCGCCAGAAACAGACGGTCACCGCCGACGTGCGCCTGTTGCTGGAAACTGTGGCGCGCGCCTGCAAGGCCATCGGCCACGCCGTCAGCAAGGGCGCCCTGGGCGGCGTGCTGGGCAGCCTGGGCACCGAGAACGTGCAAGGCGAAGTCCAGAAGAAGCTGGACGTGCTGTCCAACGAGATCCTGCTGGAAGCCAACGAATGGGGCGGCAACCTGGCGGCCATGGCCTCCGAGGAAATGGACACCCTGCACCGCATCCCCGACTACTACCCCAAGGGCGAGAACCTGCTGCTGTTCGATCCCCTGGACGGCTCCTCCAACATCGACGTCAACGTATCCATCGGCACGATCTTCTCGGTGCTGAGCGTGCCGCAGGAAGCCCGTGAACGCCTCATCCAGGAACAGGACTTCCTGCAGCCCGGCGTGCGCCAGGTCGCCGCCGGCTACGCCATCTACGGCCCCCAGACCATGCTGGTGCTGTCCGTGGGCGACGGCGTGGCGGCCTTCACGCTGGACAAGGAAATGGGCTCCTGGGTGCTGACCACCGAACGCGTCACCATTCCCGAAGACACCGCCGAGTTCGCCATCAACATGTCCAATATGCGCCACTGGGAAGCGCCCGTGAAGCGCTATATCGACGACTGCCTGGCCGGTACGGGAGGCCCGCTGGGCAAGAACTACAACATGCGCTGGATTGCATCCATGGTCGCCGACGTGCACCGCATCCTGACGCGAGGCGGCGTCTTCATGTATCCGCGCGATGCGCGCGAGTCCGGCCGCAAGGGCAAGCTGCGCCTGATGTACGAAGCCAATCCCATGAGCTTCCTGATCGAGCAGGCCGGCGGCCTGTCCATCGACGGCAGCCAGCGCATCCTGGACGTGCAGCCGTCCGAACTGCACCAGCGCATCGGCGTCATCCTGGGCTCGCGCAACGAAGTCGAGCGCATCCGCCAGTATCACCTGCAGGGTTGACCCCGCAAAAGAACAACGGCCGCCAGATCAGGCGGCCGTTTTTTCATTCCCGATCCGCCCTACTCCAGCGTCAGCACCGTGGAGCCGGTGGTGCGGCGGGCGGCCAGGGCCTCGTGAGCCTGGGCGACCTGTTCCAGGGGAAAGCGCTGGCCGATCAGCACCTTGATCTTGCCTTGCACCACCAGGTCGAACAATTCATCGGCGGCTTCCTGCATGGCCTGCTGGGTGGGCACGTAGGCGCCCAGCACGGGACGCGTGACATAGAGCGAACCCTTGGAGGCCAGGATGCCCAGATTCACGCCGGTGACCGGGCCGGAGGCGTTGCCGAAGCTGACCATCAGGCCGCGCGGCTGCAGGCAATCCAGAGAACGCTCCCAGGTGTCCTTGCCCACGCCGTCATAGACCACCGGCACCTTGTGGCCGCCCGTCAATTCCAGGACGCGCTGCACCACGTCTTCGCGGGAATAATCGATGACCTCCCAGGCGCCGTGCTCCTTGGCCAGTTTCGCCTTCTCGGGACTGGAGACCGTGCCGATCAGCTTGACGCCCAGGGCGCGCGCCCACTGGCAGGCGTACAGGCCCACGCCGCCTGCGGCGGCATGGAACAGAATGGTCTGGCCTTCGTGCACGCGATAGGTCTGGCGCAGCAGGTACCAGCAGGTCAGACCCTTGAGCATCAGCGCGGCGGCCTGCTCGAACGAGACCGCGTCGGGGATGCGCACCACGCGGTCGGCCGGCACGTTGCGCGCCTGCGCGTAGGCGCCCAGCGGGCTCTGGCCATAGGCCACGCGATCGCCCACCTTAAGGTGCGTGACGGCGCTTCCCACGGCCTCCACCACGCCCGCCGCCTCGAAGCCCAGGCCGTGCGGCAGGGGGTGGCTGTACAGGCCGTTGCGGAAATAGATATCGATGAAGTTCAGGCCCACCGCCTTCTGGCGTATGGTGACTTCCTTGTCCTGGGGGGCGGGCAGATCGACCTGCACCCATTGCAGGACTTCAGGTCCGCCGTTCTTTTCGATACGTATCGCCTTGACTGTCTGACTCACTGTTTTGCTCCTTCGATGATAGCGACGCGCGGCAAGTTGGTTAGAATGACGCCGTGCACCCGCGCCGCATCGGCGCCGGCCGTGCCGCTCCCTGGTCCAAAACACCAGAATAGCCTACTTTGATCCTCTTTTTGTCGGACTGTTTCACATGACCCAGCGGCGCGCCCTGGCTGCCATCCACCTGGCGGCCGTCCTTTTCGGACTGACCGGCATTTTCGGCGAACTGATCCAGGCGGGGGCCATGCTGATCACGGCGGGCCGGGCCAGCTTCGCCGTCCTGGCCCTGTTCATCAGCGTGCGCTCCCAGGGCCGGCGCCTGCGCCAGGGCATGGGTCGGCGCGACCTGGGCATCCTGCTGTCGGCGGCCGTCATGCTGGCCATCCACTGGGCGACCTTCTTCGTGGCGGTCAAGGTGGGCGGCGTGGCCATCGCCACGCTGGGCTTCGCCAGCTTCCCCGCCTTCATCACCTTGTGCGAATGGGGCGTGCTGCGCGAACGCGTCACGCTGTCGGAGTGGATCATCCTGGCGCTGGTCACCTTCGGCCTGCTGCTGGTGACGCCTTCCTTCGATTTCCAGGACCAGTCCACCATAGGCCTGGCCTGGGCGGTGGCCTCGGGTTTCACCTTCGCCATGTTCACCATCATCAACCGGCGCGCGGCCAAACATCTGTCGGCCCAGCAGGTGGCCTGGTGGGAAAATCTGTTCGTGGCGCTGATGTGCTGGCCATTCGCGCTGCCCCTGCTGGGGCAGCCATCCTTGCTGGACTGGTTCTGGATCGCCCTGCTGGGCGTGTTCTGCACGGCGCTGTCGCACTATCTGCTGGTGTCGGCGCTGACCGTGCTCAACGCCCGCAGCGCAGGCATCGTGATCGCGCTGGAGCCGGTCTACGCCATCGCCTTCGCGGCTCTGCTGTTTGCGCAGTACCCCAGCGCGCGGGCCCTGCTGGGCGGCGCCATCATGATAGGCGCCATCACCTGGGCGGGCCTGCGACCGCCCAGGCCGAAACCGTCGGACTGATCAGGCCATGTCCTGAAGCACGCGGGCGACGGCCTCGCCCACCTCGCGGGTGCCGGCCTGCCCGCCCAGGTCCGGCGTGCGTGGCCCCTGGGACAGGACCTGCTCGATGGCCCGCACCACCTCGGAAGCGGCCTGGGGATGGCCCAGGAAGTCCAGCATGAGCGCCCCGCTCCAGATCTGGCCCACCGGATTGGCGATGCCCTTGCCGTAGATGTCCGGCGCCGAGCCGTGCACGGGCTCGAACAGCGACGGGAAACGGCGTTCCGGATTCAGGTTGGCCGAGGGAGCAATGCCGATGGTGCCGGTGCAGGCCGGGCCCAGGTCCGACAGGATGTCGCCGAACAGATTGGAGGCCACCACCACGTCGAACCAGTCCGGATGCTGCACGAAATGCGCGCACAGGATGTCGATGTGGTACTTGTCCCATTTGACGTCCGGATACTGCTTGCCCATCTCGGCCAGGCGCGCGTCCCACCAGGGCATGGAAATGGAAATGCCGTTGGACTTGGTGGCGCTGGTGACGTGCTTGCCGCGCTTGCGGGCCAGCTCGAAGGCGAATTTCAACACACGATCCGTGCCGGTGCGGGTGAATACGCTTTCCTGGATCACGACTTCGCGCTCCGTGCCTTCAAACAGAATGCCGCCGCTGTTGGAGTATTCGCCTTCGGTGTTCTCGCGGACGATGAAGAAATCGATATCGCCCGGCTCGCGGCCGGCCAGGGGCGAGCGCACGCCCGGCATCAGACGCACCGGCCGCAGATTGATGTACTGGTCGAATTCGCGCCGGAACTTGAACAGCGACTCCCACAGCGACACGTGATCGGGAACCAGTTCGGGCCAGCCCATGGCGCCGAAATAGATGGCTTCCACGTCCGCCAGCTGGGCCTTCCAGTCCTCGGGCATCATGCGGCCGTGCTTCTGGTAATACTCGGAACTCCAGTCCAGCTCCTTCCAGTCGAAGCGGATGCCGTGGCGGCGGGCCGCCACCTCCATGACCCGCAGTCCTTCGGGCATGACTTCCTTGCCGATCCCGTCTCCGGCGATCACGGCAATGCGATGTACTGTGCTCATTCAACTTCCTTGTGGTTTTGCAATGTAATTGTTGTGAAAAGCGCCGGCTGGACGGCCGGCGCTTCTGTTGCCGCGATTCAGTAGCCCAGGGCGGCGTTCACTCGCCCGCCGGCTTCACGGCCCTGGTGCAGCAGGGCGATTCTGGAGCCGATCTGCTCCAGCGCCTGCTCGCGCAAAGTGATGCCCGAGATGTGGGGAGTGACCATGACGCCGGGGTGGCCCCAGAAGGGGTGATCCTGCGGCAGGGGTTCCTGCGTGAACGCGTCCAGCAGCGCGCCGGCCAGCTGGCCGCTGTCCAGGGCCTCGAGCACGTCCTCGTCCACGACGTGCGCGCCCCGCGCCAGATTGATCAGGTAGGCGCCCGGCAGCAGGCGCGCCAGCGTGTCCCGATTGATCAGGCCTTGGGTCTGCGGCGTCAGCGGCAAGGCGTTGACCAGGATGCGGCTGGACGCCAGGCATTCCTGCAGCCCCTGCTCGCCTGCGTAGCAGGGAAAACCGGCCTGGCGCAAGGTGCGCGACCAGCCGCGCACCGGATAGCCCAGGCTGGCGATGAGATCGGCCACCTTGCGCCCGATGACGCCCAGGCCCAGCACGGCCACCGGCCATTGGCGCCGATCGACGGGGCGGTGGGCCTTCCAGCGCCCCTCCCTGGCCTGCTCTTCATAGGGACGGAAACGCCCCGTGGCCTGCAGGACGCCATACAAGGCGTACTCGGCCATCTGCTCGGCCATGCCGGCGTCCTCCAGCCGGTACAAAGGCATGCCCGCCGGGATGGAGGCGGCCATGGCGTCCACGCCCGCTCCCAGGTTGAACACGGCGCGCAGCCCCGGCTCCTGGCTGAACAGGTATGCATCGGGCTTCCAGACCACGGCGTAATGGGCGCCGGTGGCGGTGCGGCCGGGGACGAATTCATCGACGCGCCACTGCGGATAGGCGTCGCGGAAATGCTGCGCCCAGCGCTGCGTTTCGCTGTCCCTGGGCGTGGCGACGATCAGGTGAGGCTGTCCGGCCGACATCAGCGCTTGCCTCCCAGCAGGGAACCCAGCACGCCGCGCAACAGCTTGGTGGCCGCGCGCCTGGCCTCGGTCTTGACCATGCTCTGCACCAGGCCGTCTTTCTTGCCGCCGCGCGGGCCCGTGGTGCCGAACAGGAAATCGTTCACGGCGCCCATCAGGCCGTCGTCCTGCTTGGCAGGCGCGCCCTGCTGGCCGGCCGGGCTCGCCGCCGGGGCGCCGGCGGCCCGCCTGGCGAGCACTTCATAGGCCGATTCGCGGTCCACGGCCTGGTCGTACTTCAGGCCCAGCAAGGAGGCCTGGCGCACGGCCTGGCGCTCGGCGTCCGTGGCCGGGCCGATGCGGCTGCCCGGCGCCACCAGCCAGGCCCGCTCGGTGGGATTGGGCCGGCCCTTTTCGTCCAGCAGCGACACTAGGGCCTCGCCTACCCCCAGTTCCGTGATGGCGGCCTCGATGTCCAGTCCCGGATTGGGACGCATGGTCTGGGCCGCCGTCTTGACCGCCTTCTGATCGCGGGGCGTGAAGGCCCGCAAGGCGTGCTGGACGCGGTTGCCCAACTGCCCCAGCACGGTATCGGGAATGTCCAGCGGGTTCTGGGTGACGAAATAAATGCCCACGCCCTTGGAACGGATCAGGCGCACCACCTGCTCCACTTTCTCCAGCAGCGCCTTGGGCGCGCCGGTGAACAGCAGGTGGGCCTCGTCGAAGAAGAAGACCAGGCGCGGCTTGTCCAGGTCGCCCACCTCCGGCAGGCGCTCGTACAGGTCAGCCAGCATCCACAAGAGGAAGACCGCGTACAGGCGCGGCGATTGCATCAGCTTGTCGGCGGCCAGCACGTTGATCATGCCGCGCCCCGACGAGTCGGTGCGTATCCAGTCCATGACATCGAGCGCCGGCTCGCCGAAGAAGCGGTCCGCGCCTTCTGTTTCCAGGCGCAGCAGCGCGCGCTGGATGGCGCCCACGCTGGCGGCCGACACATTCCCGTATTGCGCGCGCAGCTCCACGGCGCGGTCGGACACGTTCTGCAGCATGGCGCGCAGGTCCTTCAGGTCCAGCACCAGCTGGCCTTCATCGTCCGCGACCCGGAAGACGATGTTCAGCACGCCTTCCTGGGTGTCGTTCAGCTCCAGGATGCGCCCCAGCAGCAGCGGGCCCATGTCCGAGACCGTGGCGCGCACGGGATGGCCCTGCTCGCCGAAGATGTCCCAGAAGGTGACGGGATTGGCGCCCCAGGCCGGCTCGGGCAGCCCCAGCTTCTGCAGGCGTTCCTGCAGTTTGGGGGTGGGCTGGGCCGCCTGGGAGATGCCG
Organism: Pseudomonadota bacterium; assembly: GCA_023425645.1. Taxonomy (GTDB): domain Bacteria; phylum Pseudomonadota; class Gammaproteobacteria; order Burkholderiales; family Burkholderiaceae_B; genus Alcaligenes. The sequence goes on along the minus strand of JAFACG010000009.1, from coordinate 48,961 downwards.
CTCAGGTCGCCCTTGGCATCGGCCAGGAAGACCGGCGTGCCCTGGCGCGAGAAGGCTTCGGCCAGCACCTGCAGCGTGACCGTCTTGCCGGTGCCCGTGGCGCCGGTGATACAGCCGTGGCGGTTGGCCAGGGCGGGCAGCAGATGGATGGGCGTGTCGCCGTGCTGGGCAAGCAGGATGGGATCGGCCATGATCGTTCTTCACCTTCCGGATAGAATGCCAAATGAATGAATTCTAGCGGCTTTCGCAAGAGCCCGGGCGCCATGAAAAAAGCGCGGACAGGCTCTTGCTTCACAGACAGGTTAAAATAGGCCCACTTTTCTTGAACGCAGACTACTGAATTGGTAATACTTTATGGCCGGACATAGTAAATGGGCGAACATCCAGCACCGCAAGGGTCGCCAGGACGCCAAGCGGGGCAAGCTCTGGACGAAGATCATTCGTGAAATCACCGTGGCCGCGCGCGCCGGTGGACCGGACCCCGACGCCAACCCGCGCCTGCGCCTGGCCTGGGACAAGGCTACTGCCGCCAATATGCCCAAGGACAACATCATGCGCGCCATCCAGCGCGGCTCGGGCGGCGCGGACGATGCCAACTACGAAGAAATCCGCTATGAAGGCTACGGCATCAACGGCGCGGCCGTGATCGTGGACTGCATGACCGACAACCGCCAGCGCACCGTCTCGGACGTGCGCCACGCCTTCACCAAGAACGGCGGCAACCTGGGCCTGGACGGCTCGGTGGTGTTCCAGTTCCGCCACTGCGGCCAGTTCCTGTTCGCCCCCGGCACCTCGGAAGACACCGTCATGGAAGTCGCCCTGGAGGCCGGCGCCGACGACGTGCTCACCGACGAGGAAGGCCTGATCGAAGTGCTGTGCCCGCCGTCGGAATACGCCGCGGTCAAGGCCGCCTTCGAAGCCGCCGGCCTGGCGCCCGAAGTCGAGGGCATCGTCATGAAGGCCCTGAACGAAACCGAGCTCAGCGGCGATGACGCCGCCAAGATGCAGAAGCTCCTGGACGCGCTGGAAGGCCTGGACGACGTCCAGGAGGTCTACACCACCGCCGTCATGGACGAAGCCGAATAACACTGGTTCCTGAAACTCCTCTTTGCGGGCTCTGCCCGAATTCACCACTATGAAGCTACTTGTTGTCGGCAGCGGCGGCCGTGAACACGCCCTGGCCTGGCGCCTGGCCCAGTCCCCCCGGGTGCAGATCGTCTACGTCGCCCCGGGCAATGGCGGCACGGCCCGCGCCGAACGCATCAAGAACCTGGACATCACCGATATCCAGGAATTGATCGCCTTCGTGCAGCAGGAAAAAATCGCCTTTACGGTCGTGGGTCCCGAGGCTCCACTGGCCGCCGGCATCGTGGACGCGTTCCGCAGCGCCGGACTGAAGATCTTCGGCCCCACGCAGGCGGCCGCCCAGCTGGAAAGCTCCAAGGATTACGCCAAGGCCTTCATGGTCCGCCACAAGATCCCCACGGCGGCCTACCAGACCTTCACCGATCCCGAAGCGGCCAAGGACTACATCCGCCAGCAGGGCGCCCCCATCGTGGTCAAGGCCGACGGCCTGGCCGCCGGCAAGGGCGTCATCGTAGCCACGACCCTGGAAGAGGCCCTGGGCGCCATCGACGACATCCTGGGCGACGGGCGCTTTGGGGCGGCCGGCGCGCGCGTGGTCGTGGAGGAATGCCTGACCGGCGAGGAAGCCAGCTTCATCGTCATGTGCGACGGCAAGAACGTGCTGCCCATGGCCACCAGCCAGGACCACAAGCGCCTGAAGGACGGCGACCAGGGCCCCAACACCGGCGGCATGGGCGCCTACTCGCCCGCCCCCATCGTCAGCCCCACGCTGCACAACCGCATCATGCGCGAAGTGATCCTGCCGACCATGCAGGGCATGGCCAAGGAAGGACTGCCCTACACGGGCTTTCTGTACGCCGGCGTCATGATCGGCGACGGCCCCGACGCCACCCGCCCCATCAAGGTTCTGGAATTCAACTGCCGCATGGGCGACCCTGAAACCCAGCCCATCATGATGCGCATCAAGAGCGACCTGACCGAGACCTTCGAGCTGGCCCTGGCCGGCAAGCTGGACGAAGCCACCATCGAATGGGACCGGCGCACCGCCATCGGCGTGGTCATGGCCGCCGCCAACTATCCTGACACCCCGCGCACGGGCGATCCCATCATCCAGTTCGCTCCCGACACCGATACCTGCGTGACCTTCCACGCCGGCACGCGCCTGGATGGCGAGACCATCGTGACCACGGGCGGGCGCGTGCTGTGCGTCACCGCGCTGTCGGATTCCATCCGCCGCGCCCAGGAGGCCGCCTACCAGGCCATTTCCCAGACGCATTTCGACGGCAAGCAGTTCCGCACCGACATCGGCTGGCGCGCCCTGCCCGCCAACGAATCGTGATCCCCGCAGCAAGGTCTTTCCATGTCTTTACCCGTTGATTCCGCCCAGGCCTATTTTCGCCAGTTGCAAAGCCACATCGTGGACACGCTGCAGGAGCTGGACGGCTCGCGTTTCGAGGCGGACGAATGGAAGCGCCAGGAAGGCGGCGGCGGACTGTCGCGCTTCCTGGAGAACGGCCCCGTGTTCGAGCGCGCGGCCGTGCTGTTCAGCCACGTCAAGGGCCATGCCCTGCCGCCGTCGGCCAGCGCCCATCGCCCTGAACTGGCGGGCCGGCCCTGGGAGGCCATGGGCGTTTCGCTGGTCATCCATCCGCGCAATCCCCACGTGCCGACCACGCACATGAACGTGCGCATGTTCGTCGCGCAGGCGCAGGAACACGGCCAGAAAGACGTGTTCTGGTTCGGTGGCGGGCTGGACCTGACTCCCTACTACCTGCACGAGGAAGATGCGCGCCACTTCCACCAGGTCTGCCACGACGCGCTGGCGCCGCATGGTTCGGAGTACTATCCCCGCTACAAGCGCTGGTGCGACGAATATTTCTACCTGAAGCACCGCAACGAAACGCGCGGCATCGGCGGCATCTTCTACGACGATCTGAACGAGTCCGGCTTCGAGGCCAGCTTCGCGCTGACCCGCTCCGTGGGCGATTGCTTCACGCAGGCCTACGTCCCCATCGTGCGCGCCCGCATGGATAGGCCCTACACCGACGCCCAGCGCGAATTCCAGGCGATACGGCGCGGCCGCTACGTCGAATTCAACCTGGTCTTTGACCGCGGCACCTTGTTCGGCCTGCAATCGGGCGGGCGCACGGAGTCCATCCTGCTGTCCATGCCGCCCCAGGCCAAGTGGCGCTACAACTGGTCGCCCGAGCACGGCACCCCGGAGGCCGCGCTGGCGCAGTACCTGGTGCCGCGCGAATGGATCTAGCCCGTATCGGCCTGCTGGGCGGCAGCTTCGACCCCGTCCACCGGGCCCACCTGGCCCTGGCCCTGGCGGCCCGCCGGCAGCTGGAGCTGGACGAAGTGCAGTTGCTGCCCGCGGCCCAGCCCTGGCAGCGTCCCGCCCTGGGCGCCAGCGCACAGGACAGGCTCGCCATGACCGCGCTGGCCGTGCGCCCCTATCCGGAACTCAGCGTCAACGCGGAAGAGATCCGCCGCGGCGGGCCGACCTATACGGTCGAAACCCTGCGCGCCCTGCCCGCCGGGCCGCGTTACTACTGGATACTGGGCAGCGACCAGCTGCTCAACTTCTGCAACTGGCATGCCTGGGAAGAAATCGCCGAGCGCGTCGAACTGGCCGTGGCCCAGCGCCCCGGCGCCGCTCCGCTGGCGCCGGCTCCGCTGGCGGCGCGCCTTGAACAGCTGGGCCGGCGCCTGCATCGCATCGCCTTCACGCCCATGGACGTGTCGGCCACGGACATCCGCGACCGAGTGCGGCGCGGCGACAACATCGCCGGCCTGGTCCCGGAGGAAGTCGCCGAATACATCCGCAAAAACGGGCTCTATCTTTCCCACTGACAGGCACGCCCTGTATAGTTCTTTTTATGAATATCGAAAAACTCCAACGCATCGTCATTGATGCCCTCGAAGACGTCAAGGCCCAGGACATCAAGGTCTTCAGCACCACTCACATGACCGGGCTGTTCGACCGCGTGGTCATCGCCAGCGGCACGTCCAACCGCCAGACCCGCGCGCTGGCCAACAGCGTCATCGACAAGGCTCGCGAGAACAAGGTCGAAATCCTGGCCCACGAAGGCGACGACACCGGCGAATGGGTGCTGATCGACCTGGGCGACGTCGTCGTGCACTGCATGCAGCCCGCCATCCGCCAGTACTACAACCTGGAGGATCTCTGGGGCGAGCGTCCGGTGGACGTGGAACTGCTGCCGCAATCGCGCCAGATCCCGCAGCCGGGCTTCTACGACGGCCCGGACGACGGACAGTAAGCCCAGCCCGCCGATCCCGGCGGCGCGCAGGCCGCACTTGCCAGGCGGCTTTTTTTTTTCTGCACCATAGCCATGAAACTGATTGTCATCGCCGTTGGCCAGCGCATGCCGGACTGGGTCGAACAGGGCTGGCAGGAATACGCACGCCGCATGCCGGCCGATTGCGCCCTGGAACTGTGCGAGATCAAGGCCGAGCCGCGCAGCGGCGGCAAGACCCCGGCGCAGATGATGCAGGCCGAAGCCAAACGCATCGAGACCGCCATCCCGGCCCAGGCATTGCGCATTGCGCTGGACGAGCGCGGCAAGGATCTGACCACGGTCAAGCTCGCCCAGGAACTGGAGCGCTGGCGTGGCGAAGGGCGGGACATCGCCATCCTGGTCGGAGGGCCGGATGGCCTGGACGCCGCCCTCAAGCAAAGCTGCCACGGCATGCTGCGCCTGTCCTCCCTGACCCTGCCTCATCCGCTGGTGCGCATCCTGCTGGCCGAACAGTTGTACCGCGCCTGGTCCGTGATGACCGGCCACCCCTACCACCGCGCCTAGAACTCCACTTCCAGTCAAGCATCATGCAATTCGTACCGATCTATCTCGCCTCCGCCAGTCCCCGACGCCACGATCTGCTGGTCAGCATGCAAGTGCCCCACGAGGTGCTGGCCGTCCCCAGCCCGCCCGGCGAGGACGAGCCGCGGCTGGCCGATGAACGCGCCCTGGATTATGTCCGGCGCACCGCGCGCGACAAGCTGCTGCGCGCCCTGCAATGGCGCGCAGCGCAACCGGGCCTGGATCCGCAGCGCGCCATCCTGGCCGCCGACACCACCGTCTGCCTGGACGAGGAGATCTTCGGCAAGCCCGCCGACCAGGATGACGCCCGGCGCATCCTGCGCGCCCTCTCGGGTCGCACCCATAAGGTCATGACTGCGCTGTGCCTGGGCGCGCGCGGCAACGAATACGACAGCATCAGCATCAGCGAAGTCAGCTTCAAGACGCTCAGCGAACGCGAGATCGAACGCTACTGCGCCAGCGGCGAACCCATGGGCAAGGCCGGCGCCTACGGCATACAGGGCCTGGGCGGCATGTTCGTGCGGCATATCAGCGGCAGCTACACGGGCATCATGGGCCTGCCCGTGCACGAAACCTACCATCTGCTGCAGCTGGCCGACCTGGTGGCGGTCCAGACGGCATGACGCAGCCTGTCATGCGGGCAGCCGGCATGACAGGAATCGGGAACTCCGCGCCGACTGCGCAGTCCCACTCTTCATTCCGTTTATTTATTTATATATTTTTAATGGATATATAAAACCATGCCGTCCCATTTCGCACGAATCGCCTTGAAGCAAGCCCCCTCCCTGTCCCTGCGCGCAGCCCTGGCGGGCCTGATTTGCGCAGCCTCCCCGGCTCAGGCCTCCGATCGTCCCCCTGCCCTGCAGTTGCTGGAAGAACAAGGTTTCTCGGTGGTGGGCCAGTTCGATGCGCCCGGCGGCCTGAAGGCCTGGGGCGCCTACAACGGCAATCGCCCCCTGGCCATCTATGTGCTGCCCGACGGCCAGCATATGCTGGTCGGGACGCTGATCGACGCCAAGGGAGAGGAAGTGCGCCCTGCCGGCCTGGACGCACTGGTCCAGCCGGCCATCGCCAAGGACATGCAGGGCAAGCTGGAGAAGTCGCGCTGGATCGCCGACGGCAGGGATGACGCCAAGCGCATCGTGTATGTCTTCACCGACCCCAACTGCCCCTACTGCATGCAGCTCTGGCAGATGGCCCGCCCCTGGGTGGATTCGGGCAGAGTGCAGTTGCGCCACATCCTCGTGGGCATACTCACGCCCACCAGCGGCCCCAAGGCGGCCGCCATCCTGGCGTCCAAGGACTCGGCCGCCGCCCTGCACGAGCACTCCGCCGCCATGCTCAAGGACCGCAGCGGGGGCGTCAAGGGCCTGGCCGACATTCCCGCCGACATCGACGCCCAGTTGACGGCCAACGAGGACCTGATGGTAGGCTGGGACCTGCGCGCCACGCCCGCCATGGTCTGGCGGGATGAACAAGGCCATATGCAGATGCAGACCGGCGCCTCTCCCGAGGCGGCCGAGCGCGTTTTCGGCCCGCGCTGACCGTTTGCCAGGAGACCAAGCCATGACGACCCAGGTTCTGCTTCACGCCCCCACGCCCGACGCGCTGCAGCGCGCCCGCAACAACGCCCGCAACCTGCTCAAGGACATGCCCGACGCCCAGGTGCGCATCATCGCCAATGCGCAGGCCGTGACGGCCTGCGTCCAGGGCGAAGCCCACGAGTGCGACGCCTATACCTATCTGTGCCCCAACACCTTGCGCAACCTGGACTTGAACGCGCCCAAGCGCCTGCGCGTCCTGCACCAGGACGGCTGGACCTACATCCGGTCCTGAATTCCTTGTGGGCTAAGGACAACATACCATACCGTTCGGTCATGATTTGACATCCCGGCCGGCAAACCTTGTTACGATAGTTACGCCCGCCACAACGGCGGGCGTATTTTGTATCCGTTCCACAAGGAGTGCCCACGTCCGCCCGTTCCCGTACCGTCTTTCGCCCCTGCCTGCTGCTGACCTTGATCGCCATGGGGGCCAGCCAAGCCGTCGCCCAGCAGACGACGATAGGCGTGGGCGTGGGCTTCATGCCCAAGTACGAAGGCGCGGACAGCTACGGCGCCCGTCCCTATCCCCTGCTCTCGCACCGCAACGGCCATTTCTTCCTGGCGCCCAAGGCCGGCCTGCCCGCCGTGGGCCTGCAGACCAATCTGACTGAAAACTGGACCATAGGCACCTACGCTTCTCTGGCGCGTTCGCGCAAGGCCGACGACGCCGATCGCCTGTACGGCACGAACGACATCAGCCGCCACGGCAACCTGGGGGTATTCACGGCGCTGCGCCTGGGCCCCGCCAAGATGGAGGCCAGCGGCGAAGAAGCCAAGGACAGCCCGCTGGTGGAAAAGAAGAGCAGCGTGTTCGGCGGCGTGGGGCTGGGCTACAGTTTCTGATCCCGCTCGTCTCAGGGCCTGCCGGCGCGCTTGACCGTCAGGCCCCGCTGCTCCAGGCGCGCCTGCACCACGGCGCGATGGTCGCCCTGAATCTCCAGCACGCCGTCCTTGAGCGTGCCGCCCGCCCCGCAAGCGTTCTTCAGTTCCTTCACCAGCGCCTTCAAGTCCGGCTCGTCCATGACGAGCCCCTCCACCACCGTCACTCCTTTTCCCTTGCGCCCTTTGGTCTCCAGCGTCAGGCGCACCGGCCCCTGAGGCCGCGACAGACGTTCCTGGCGGCGCTCCTGCTCACAGCAGCACTGCGCCCGGGGCTGCCCGCAGCCGGGGCACATCCTGCCCTGTTCCGTGCTGTACACCAGCCTGGACAACTGATCCGACAAACTTGCCATGCGCTCGTCCGTTCAAAAAAAAACCCCCACCCCACTGGGGCTGCGCCCGCTCGCTGCCCCCGAGGGGGCGCTTTTTTCCTTGGGCGGCTCGGCGTTCCGGCAGCCCGGCGAAAAAAAGCCCACCTATGACAGGCGGGCTTGATCGGCAAGGCCAGGGCCGATTTACATCATGCTCATCAGCACCAGACCCATCAGGTCGTCGGTGGTGAAATGTTGGCCGTTGATGTCAAAGCCTTGATCGGCGCCCAGGTATTTGACTTCCGTGGAGATGGAATTGTCGTCCTGCTTGAGCAGCTTGGACTCGACGTAAGGCTGGACGGCTGCCTCGAGCATCATGTCCAGCATGGCGGTGGTGCCTTCCTCGGGCGAGACGCCTTCGGCTTTGTCCAGCTGGTTGGCCACGCCGCGCAGCATGGGCTTGGAGACCAGCAGGTTCAGCTGGGCCGACGGAATGGCCTGCAGCCACAGTTGCGGGCTGTCTTCCAGTTCCTGCAAGGTGGCGGCGGGCTTTTGCAGGTCCACGCGCAGCGTGGCCTTGGTCTCGCCCTGCTCGTTGTACCAGCGCAGCGGCTCGATGCTCAGCACGGGCTTGCGCTCCAGGGCGACCAGCACCTGCTCCAGCAGCAGCTTGGCGGTCTGCGGATCTTCGCTGTCGATCCTGTCCTGGAAGCCCGGATCCGAGACCAGCTTGCTCACCGCCGTGATGGCGGGCATGTACACGCTGTCCATGTTCATGGCCAGTTCGACCGAGCCCAGGTTCAGCTTGTCTTCGAACACCATGTCGGTGAACACATAGCGCACCTTCGCGTTGCCGACCGAATCCTTGGTAACGCCGTCGGTATCCAGCAGGATCTGCTTGAACTTCAGGCCTTCGCTCTCGGGAGTCTGGAACTGGATGTCGTCCACGCTGATCTTGCCGGTCTGCGTGCCGTTCACGTTGATGTCGCCGGTCTGCTTGAAGTCCACCGCGAAATTGGCGGCCTGCAGCTTGAGCGGATCTTCACCGATGTCATCGACCAGCAGATTGGGGAAATTGCCGCTGACCAGGATGTCGTCGCTCTTGCCGCCGGCCTTGGCGCGCAGTTGGCCGCCGCTGAACTCGACCTTGACGGTATCGCCCTGGTGCTTGATGGCCTCGAAATGCGCGGTGGAATCGACGGCGCCGTCAAAACCGACCAGGCTGTCGGCCCACAGCGGCGTCTTGTCGCCGGTCAGCTTGAACCAGCCTTCCGTATCCTTGGTCTTGACCAGCGTGCTGTGCGTCAGGGCGGCGACGGGCGTGAAGTTGCCCAGCTTCAGGGCGGACAAGGGCAGCGGACCGTGGCTGATCTTGTCATCGAAGGTCAGTTCCAGCGGCTCGTCCTGCTTGTCGTTCGAGGCCAGCGTGACGGTGTAACGGGCGTCGGACGAGAACACGCCGCGCTTGTACTCCACCACGTTCATGGTCACGGTGCCGTCGATGCCGGACTGCGCGAGCTTTTCGGCCGATGCCGTGTTGAACTCGGCCACCTTCTGGCGCACCAGCTCTTCGGTCTTCTGACCCATGTACCAAGTGGAACCACCATAAACAGCCGCCAGCGCCACGACCAGTGCGACAACCCCTGTGCTTTTCTTCATTTACTTCCCTTTTGTCGGACCAGAAGTCCTAAATTAAATTTGCCGACATGATACCGAAACTGGATTTTGGCATCGTGGTTTATTTATTGGAATTGTAACCGAGCACCTGGACGATCTCGGCGACGTCCCGCCCCCCTATGCCCATGCGGTGACCCGCCCGGTAGGTCTGCTGGGCGGCATGCGCCACCGGCATGGTGGTATGGCTGGCGCGGGCCAGGTCGGCCACCGTGTTCAGGTCCTTCAACATGGTGTCGATAGAGGCTTTGGTCTGGTCCGTGCCCTGCGTCATGCGCGGGACGAACAATTGCAGCAGGACCGAATCGGCCCACCCGCCGCCCAACGCCTCGCTGATCAGAGAGGCGTCCACGCCGTTGTCATTGGCCAGGCTCAGAGCCTCCGCAATGGCCGTCAAAGTTGTTGCCACGATGGTCTGATTGCATAATTTTGTTACCTGTCCGGCCCCGTTTCCGCCCATCAGGGTGACGCGCTGGGAATAAGCGGCCAGCACGGGGCGCACTTCGTCGAGCACATCCGCCTCGCCGCCCGCCATGATGGCCAGCGTACCCTGCTCCGCTCCGCCCACCCCGCCCGAGACGGGCGCGTCCAGCCATTGCGCGCCGCAACGCCGGCGCAATTGCTCGGCCATGTCGCGCGTAGCTTGCGGCGGGATCGAGGAATGGTCGACCACCACGCGCAGAACGCCCTGTGCATCCGCCAGGCCCTGCTCGCCCAGGACCACGTCATGGACGGCCTGGGCGTCGAACACGCACAGCAGCACGATTTCACATTCTCGGGCCATGGCGGCCGGGCTGTCGCACCAGACTGCCCCGGCCTGCAGCACGCCGCCGGCCTTGTCCGCCGAACGGTTCCAGACCAGGACCTCGTGCCCGGCCTGCAGCAGACGGTGCACCATGGGCTGGCCCATCAGGCCCAAACCGCAAAAACCGATCTTCATTGTCCGTCATTCCTTAAAAGAAACTTCCTGCCCTGAGCAAGAAAAACCCGCCATGGCGGCGGGTGCGCGAAGGGCACGCCCCTCGCGGGATTGAAACAGGCGCGCTAGGCGGCGTCCGCCTGGCGCTCGGGCGCCGCTTCCTGGAAAGCCGATAGCTCCAGGCATTTTTCCTCGATTGCCAGCAGGGTCGGGTACGGCGCCAGATCGCATTCCAGCCGGCGGGCATTGAACAGCTGCGGGATCAGGCAGGCTTCGGCCATGCCGGGCTGGCCGCCGAAAATGAAATGGCGCCCGTCGCGGTGCCGCCGCACCAGCGTCTCCAGGCCTTGCAGGCCAGCCGCCACCCAGTGCCTGTACCAGCTGTTGCGGGCCTCTTCCTCGACCTGCAGTTCGCGCTTGAGATATTGCAGTACGCGCAGATTGTTCAAGGGATGGATGTCGCAGGCCACCGCCAGGGCCATGGACCGGGCCCAGGCGCGCTGCATGGCGTCCTGCGGCAGCAGGGGCGCCTGCGGATAGCGTTCTTCCAGGTACTCCAGAATCGCCAGGGACTGGGTGATCGCCTGGCCGCCGTCGAGCAGGGTGGGCACCAGCTCGGCCGGATTCAGCTGCGCATAATCCGGCTGGTGCTGCTGGCCGCCGTCCTTGAGCAGATGCACCGGCTCGATGGCGTAGTCCAGCCCCTTCAGGTTCAGTCCGATGCGCACCCGGTAGGCAGCCGAGCTGCGAAAATAGCTGTACAGAATCATCGCGTCTCCTGTCCCCGCCAATGGCGGCGTGGGCTTTACTTGTTCAAGTTTTCGATCTTGCGCGAGAGCTCGCGCGGCAGCGGAAAGGCAATGTTCTCTTCCACGCCGTCCAGGGCCCGCACCCGTCCCACGCCCAGCTCGCGCAGGCGCTCGATGACCTGATTGACCAGCACCTCGGGAGCCGAAGCGCCGGCGGTCACGCCCACCCGCTTCTTGCCCACCAGCCAGGCTGGATCGATCATCTCGGGCTTGTCCAGGAGGTAGGCTTCGGCGCCCTTGCGCTCGGCCACCTCGCGCAGGCGGTTGGAGTTGGAGCTGTTGGTGCTGCCCACCACCAGGACCAGGTCGCACTGCGGCGCCATGATCTTGACCGCGTCCTGGCGATTCTGCGTGGCATAGCAGATATCGCTTTTCTTGGGTTCGACGATGTTCGGGAACCGTGCGCGCAGCGCATCGGCCACCACCTGGGCGTCATCCACCGACAGCGTGGTCTGGGTGACGAAGGCCAGCCTGTCGGGATCGGCCACCTGCAGGCGCGCGACGTCCTCGGGCGTTTCCACCAGGTACATGCCGCCCTCGGCCTGGCCCAGCGTTCCTTCGACCTCGGGGTGGCCCACATGGCCGATCATGATGATTTCGCGGCCTTCGGCGCGCATGCGCGAGACTTCGATATGCACCTTGGTGACCAGCGGGCAGGTGGCGTCGAAAACCTTCAGGCCGCGCTGCTCGGCATCGGCGCGCACCTGGCGCGAGACGCCGTGCGCCGAGAAGATGACGATGGAACCCGCGGGCGCCTCGTCCAGCTCCTTGATGAAGATGGCGCCCTTGCCGCGCAGATCCTCCACCACATAGCGATTGTGCACGATCTCGTGGCGCACGTAGATGGGCGCGCCATGCAGTTCCAGGGCGCGCTCGACGATATCGATGGCGCGATCGACCCCGGCACAGAACCCCCGGGGTTGGGCCAGGACGACTTCGGCGTCCTGGGCGGCAGCAAACTGGCTCATTACAGAATTCCCAGAATATGGACATCCAGGCGCAGCGCGACGCCGGCCAGGGGGTGATTGAAATCGAACAGGGCGGTCTCGTCGTCGATTTCCTTGAGCACGCCCGAATAACGGCTGCCGTCCGGCGCGGCGAATTCCACCATGTCGCCCGGCTCGAATTGCACGCCCTCGGCGGCATGGGCGGCCAGCATGCCGCGCGTGACGCGCTGCAGCAGTTCCGGGTTGCGTTCGCCATAGGCCTCGCCGGCGGGAATGTCGACCTGGAAGCGCTCGCCTTCGCGATGCTCCAGCAGGCGCGCCTCCATGCCCGGCGCCCATTGTCCGTTGCCCAGCTGCAAAGTGGCCGGCCGGCCCGTATACGTATCGGCAAAAACGGAACCCGCAGCCGGGCCGCTGGCCAGCTCTATGCGGTAATGCAGCGTTAGGTAGGAATCCGGACGGACAATTCCAGCCTCGGAACTAGCAGTGTTACTCACGATCGATCACCATGGAAAATCATTCAATTACCGCATTTTAGCGTTTCTTATGGCCACACCCACACTACGCGTCCAAGGACCTCGAGAACGCATGCTGGCGCACGGCCCGGCCTGCCTGACCACTTCCGAACTGCTGGGCATCGTGCTGCGCACGGGCACGCGCGAGCGCAACGCCGTGCAGCTCGGCCAGGCGCTGCTGGACCATTTTAACGGACTCACGGGATTATTATCGGCCGAGGCCTCCGCGCTGCGGCAGGTCGACGGCATAGGCCCGGCCAAATGCGCCGAGCTGCTGGTCATCCGCGAACTGCAGCGCCGCTGCGCCCTGGAGGCGCTGGTCGGCCAGCCTCTGCTGGACCAGGCCGACAAGGTGCGCGACTACTGCCTGTCGCACATCGGCCACCTGCCGGTGGAGCACTGCCTGGCCCTGTTCCTGGACAACCAGTTGCGCCTGATCTGCGCCGAGGAAATCAGCCGCGGCACCATCAACCAGGCTTCGGTCTATCCGCGCGAGATCGTGCGCGCCGCACTGCGCCACCACAGCTCGGCCATCATCCTGGCGCACAACCATCCGTCCGGCGCCGCCTATCCGAGCGACGCCGACATCCGCCTGACGCGCCATATACGCCAGGCCCTGGCTCTGGTGGAGGTCCGCCTGCTGGACCACATCATCGTCACGCCCACGCAGGCCGTCTCCATGGCCGAACGAGGCGACCTCTGAACCCACACTGCTTCAGTACCAAATCATCTACACTGCGGGCATTACCGACCAAATTCCGATTCCGCCATGCGCACCATCTGGGACATTTCTCCGCCGGTCAGCAGCCGCTCCCCCGTCTTTCCGGGCGACACGCCCTACCGCCAGAGCTGGCGCTGGACGCTGTCGGACGCCTGCCCCGTCAACGTATCCGAAATCACGCTCTCGCCCCATGTGGGCGCCCACGCCGACGCGCCCTTGCACTACGATCCGCAGGGCGCGGCCGCCGGCGCGCTGGCGCTGGAACCCTTCATCGGCCCGTGCCGCGTCATTCATGCGCGCCACGGCAAGGCCCTGATCGAACCGGCCGACCTGCTGCCGCACCTGGAGGGCTGCCCGCCGCGCATCCTGGTCAGCACCACCGCCCAGGCGCCGCAACAGGCCTGGACGGACCATTTCGCGGTCTACTCGCCGGCCAGCCTGCAATTGCTGGCCGAGCGCGGCGTACGGCTAGTGGGCATAGACACCCCCAGCGTCGACCCGGCCAGCAGCAAGACCCTGGACAGCCACCAGATCCTGCGCCGCCACGACATGCGCGTGCTGGAGAACCTGGTGCTGGACCACATCGTCCCCGGCGACTATGAACTGATCGCCCTGCCCCTGGCGCTCGTCGAGGCTGACGCCAGCCCCGTTCGCGCCATTCTTCGTTCTCTAGCCTGACATCATGACCCATACCGATCCCACGCCCGGCGAACGCATTGTCGCTGAAGAACATGCCAAGCTCGATTTTTCCCGCGACATGAGCTATGGCGATTACCTCTGCCTGGACCAGCTGCTCAGCGCCCAGCACCCGCTCTCGCCCGAACACAACGAATTGCTGTTCATCATCCAGCACCAGACCAGCGAGCTGTGGATGAAGCTGCTGCTGCACGAACTGCGCGCCGCCATCGGCTGCCTGCGCGAGGACAGGCTGCAGGAAACGCAGAAGATGCTGGCCCGCGTCAGCAAGATCATGGCCGCGCTGGTCAATGCCTGGGACGTGCTCAGCACCATGACGCCGCCGGAATACTCCGCCCTGCGCCCCTATCTGGGCCAGTCCAGCGGCTTTCAGAGCTTCCAGTACCGCGAAATCGAATTCTCCCTGGGCAACAAGAACGCGGCCATGCTCAAGCCCCACCAGCACAACCCCGAACGCCTGGCCGGCGTCCTCCAGGCCTACGAAGCGCCCTCGCTCTACGACGAGGCGCTGCGCTGCCTGGACCGGCACGGCGTACCGGTGCCGGCCGACTACCTGGAGCGCGACTGGCGCCAGCCCTACAAGGCCAGCCCGGATGTGGAACAGGCCTGGCTGCAGGTGTACCGCGACGCGCCCCGCTACTGGGAACTGTACGAACTGGCCGAGAAGCTGACGGATCTGGAGGACGCCTTCCGGCTCTGGCGTTTTCGCCATGTGACGACAGTCGAACGCATCATCGGCTTCAAGCGTGGCACGGGCGGCACCTCCGGCGTGTCCTACCTGCGCAAGATGCTCGATACGGTGCTGTTCCCCGAACTCTGGAGCCTGCGCACCAGCCTGTAGGAACCGGTCTGTTGCGCTCTTGCACGGGGCTTCTCGGGTTTTTCTTTGAAAAGCCCCGGCTCGATGTTAGAATTTCAGGCTTTACCGGATACGTGGCAAAAGCCCAATTAGCTTTTTGGCGCTGGAAGGCAAATAAACAGCGGGTGGCACCAGCAACACAGCGGCAGACAATGCCCTGTCCCTTGCATGCGCTTCCCGCCCATGCTTGCCAAGTGCCTGCTGGCGGTCCTTACTTGTCAAAACAGGAATCATCATGAAAGAAGGCATTCACCCAGAATACCGCGACGTGGTGTTTCTGGACCTGCAAACGGGCAATTCCTTTATCACCCGTTCCACCGTCCAGACTCGCGAAACCATCGAAAAAGACGGCCAGACCTATCCTCTGTTCAAGTGTGACGTGACGTCCGAGTCGCACCCTTTCTACACGGGCGCCCAGACGCGCATCGTGGAAACCGGCCGCGTCGAGAAGTTCCGCGCCCGTTTCGCCCGCACCGCCGGTACCGTCAAGAAAGGCGAATAAGCCCTCTTTGCCAGTACCCGCGTTCAGCGCAAGAAAAGGCAGCTTCGGCTGCCTTTTTTTACCGCTGATGCCCCTCTCGGGGAACAGCAGGCCGTGCTCGACCTGCGCGGCGTGGGAGTATTTTCACGGCCACAGCACAGCCCTTTGATTTAACATAGGGCGAATCCACAGACTGTTTCATCCGTACGTGTCTTCCAGCCTCATACCCAACTCCACGCCCGCCCGGCTCACCGCCACCGCGGCCGTCAAGCTGCCCCGACTGGTGCTGATCGTCGTGGGCACCATCTACATTCTTGCCGGCCTGTTCTTCCGCGATCCCTGGAAAACCGATGACGTGATCGGGCTGGCCACCATGATGACCGCCCTGGGCGATTCCAGCGGCCAGGCGCTGCTGTTGCCGCAGGTCGGCAATCTGGCGCACGCGCAGGACGGCCCGCTGGCCACCTGGCTGGGCGTGCTGTGCATCACCCTGTTCGCGCCGCTGCTCAAGCTGTTCACCTCCGACCTGAACGCCACCATCGCCGCCTCGCGGCTGCCCAACCTGCTGTGGTTCGGCATGCTGGCCGGTTCGGTCTGGCATTGCGCCTACCTGCTGGCCCGGCGCCCCGAAGCCCAGCCGCTGCGCCTGCCCTTCGGCGGCGAACCCTCGCCCGCCGACTACGGCCGCATGATCGCCGACGCCGCCCTGCTGCTCACGGTGGCTACCGTGGGCATCATCTGGCGCATGCACGAAACCTCCGAAGTGCCGGCCATGATCGCCCTGCAGGCCCTGGCGCTCTACAGCCTGGTGCGCATGTTCGACCGGCCCGCCTCGGGCGCGATCCTGCTGGGCCTGTCGCTGGGCGCCTGCTTTCTGGCGCGCGGCTGGCTGGGCGCCCTGCCCGTGATGGTCGCCACCGCGCTGTGCTTTCTGCCGCGCGGCCCGCTGCGCTCGCACATTCAGTGGCTGGCCCTGACCATCGCCCTGACCGTGGCCATCATCATGGCCTGGTGGATACCGGCCAAGCGGGTCAGCATCTACTGGACCGATCAATGGCGTCTGTGGCACCTGGCCGCCTGGGGCTGGAGCGGCCTGAAGGAGCAGCTCAACAACATGCGCGACCTGGCCTGGTTTCTGTGGCCCACCTGGCCGCTGACCCTGCTGGCGCTGTGGCAGTGGCGCAGCTGGCTGCGCGCCCCGCACATCTACGTGCCGGCCATCAGCTTCCTGATCCCCACCCTGAGCCTGCTGCTGGTGCGCGACGCCTTCGAACCCGAGTACGCCCTGCTGGTGGTGCCCTGCGCCGTGCTGGCCGCCTTCTCGCTGCCCACGCTGCGCCGCGGCGTGGTCAACACGCTGGACTGGTTCGCCATCATGTGCTTTTCGCTGACCGCCGCCACGGTCTGGCTGGGCTGGATCGCCCAGCAGACCGGCTGGCCCAGCCAGATCGCGCGCAACATCGCCCGCCAGACCCAGGGCTACGACACCTTCGTTTCCTGGCCCGTCATGATCATCGCCGCGCTGGGCACCCTGGCCTGGATCGCCCTGGTGCGCTGGCGCCTGTCCACGCATCCGCCCGGCCTGCTGCGCGGCACGGTGCTCTCGGCCGGCGGCCTGATCACCACCTGGCTGCTGCTGGTCACGCTGTGGATGCCTTCGCTGGACTATGTGCGCAGCTACCGCGACGTGTCGGGCGAGCTGGCCGCGGCCCTGAAAGAGAACCGCCGCCCCGGCGAATGCCTGCGTTCCTGGGGCGTGGGCTCGGGGCAGCGCGCCTCCTTCCTGGTTTTCGACGACATCAACATCAATTTCGACAACCGCTGCACGCTGGTGCTCGAGCAGTTCTCGCTGCGCGATCTGCGCGACAACAACGCGCCCATTCCGCCCAATGCCGTCGAACTCTGGCAGGGTAAGCGCGGACCGGACCGTCACGAAGCCTTCCGCCTGCTGCGCATCCAGAATCCTTGAGGTCGACAGGCCCCAGCCTCCACCATGCCCACCCTGTTCCATCACAACTGGAAAAGCCAGGCCGGCCTGATCCTGCGTCAGGCCTGGCCGGTGCTGGTCGGCTCCTGGGCGGGCATCGTCTTCGGCGTGCTGGACACCGTCATGGTGGGCCACAGCAGCGCCATCGACCTGCAGGCCATGGGCCTGGGCGTGTCCATCTATATATCGGTGTTCATCGGCCTGATGGGCGTGATCCACGCCCTGATTCCCATCACTGCGCAAAGCTTCGGGGCCCGCAAGCTGACCGACGTGGGCCGCTGGTGGGGCCAGGGCGTCTGGCTGGCCTTGCTGCTGACCCTGATCGGCACGCTGGGGCTGGCCCTGCCCGATCTCTGGCTGCGCTGGTCGGGCGACCTGGACCCGCTGGTGCACGAGCGCGTCACCTGGTACTTGCGCAGCCTGATCCTGGCCCTGCCCGCCGCGCTGGTGTTCCGCACCATCTACTGCCTGGGCACGGCCGTCTCCCGGCCCAAGGTCGTGATGACGATCAATCTGCTCAGCGTGCTGTTCAAGGCCCTGTTCAACTGGCTGCTCATCTTCGGCAAGGCCGGCCTGCCCGCCATGGGCGCGGTGGGCTCGGGTCTGTCCACCGCCCTGGTGTCCTGGCTGATGCTGCTGGCCGGCCTGTGGGTGCTGCGCACCGATTCCTTCTACCAGCCTTTCCGCTTGCGCCTGGGCCTGCCCGACTGGCGCTCGCAAAAAGAGCTGCTGCGCCTGGGTCTGCCCATGGGCGGCTCCTACCTGATCGAGATCTGCGCCTTCAGCTTCATGGCGCTGCTGGTGGCGCGCGAAGGCGTGTTCGTGTCCGGCGCACACCAGATCATGGCCAACCTGGCCGCCGTCTGCTTCATGGTGCCCATGGCCGTGGGCGTGGCCTCGGCCTCGGTCAGCGCCCAGGCCATCGGCGCCGGCCAGTTCCACCGCGCCCGCCACATCGGCATGCTGGGCCTGGCCCTGGTGCTGGCCGGCGTGCTCGTGATCGTCAGCCTGCTCGTACTGCTGCGGCCCACGCTGGCGCACGCCTACACCGACGATCCGGAGGTCGCTCTGCTGGCCCTGCTCCTGCTGCAGCTGCTGCCGTACTTTCACTTCTGCGACGCCTTCCAGTGCGTCATCTCCTATCTGCTGCGCGCCTACAAAGTGGCCTTCGTGCCCATGCTGCTGCAGTTCCTGGCCCTGAGCGTACTGGGTCTGGGCGGAGGCTGGTGGCTGGGCTTCGGTCCCGCGGCCGGCTCCCTGGACGGCATCCTCCAGCGGCTGGCGCCGGGCGCGCCGACCGGCGCCGCCAGCCTGTGGCTGATGGCCAGCCTGGGCCTGGGCGCCTCCGCCTTCCTGCTCCTGCTGTGGTATGTCCGCATCCTGCGCATCCACAACCCCGCCCGACGCGCTCGCCCAAGCTGAAGACACGACAAGAAACGGGGCGTTTTCGCCCCGTTTCTTGATGCCGTCCTGCATTCAGGCTGCGTTGGCTCCGCCGGCCGCGGGAACGGGCGGCTCCTCTTGCGCAGGCGCATCCGGCGCGGCCGCATTGTCCATCAGCGGCGTCACCAGATCCACGACCTTGCTGCGTGAAAGTAGTCCCAGGAACTCGTCGTTCTCTCCCGTGACGGCCATGGGCTCGTTGCTGCGCAGCATGTGTCCCAGGACCTCGTCCAGGCCGGTGGTCGCCGGCACGGACGTCATCTCGTCCACATAGCCCGAGACGTCGCGCGCTCCCGCGCGCACGGCCTCCTCGGCACGGGTGCGCATCAGCACGCCCGCCAGCCGCTTGCCGTCCAGCACGGGCGCGTAGCGCACGCCGCGCTCGCTCATGCGCTCCAGGGCATGCGCGGCCCGCGTGCGCATGGTCAGGGTGAGGGTCTTGCTGGATTCGCGCACCGCATGGGTAGCGTTGAGCACCTTGCTGCGATTGACGTCCTGCAGGAAGGCCTGGACGTAGTCGGTCGCCGGCGACAGCAGGATGTCCTCGGGCGAGCCTTCCTGGATCAGTTCGCCGTCCTTGAGGATGGCGATCCGGTTGCCCAGGCGCAGCGCTTCATCCAGATCATGGGTGATGAAGACGATGGTCTTGTTCAAGCGGGCCTGCAGCTCCAGCAGCTGATCCTGCATCTCGCGGCGGATCAGGGGATCCAGGGCCGAGAAAGCCTCATCCATCAGGAGGATGTCGGCGTCGGTGGCCAGCGCGCGGGCCAGACCCACGCGCTGCTGCATGCCGCCGGACAACTGGTGCGGAAACTGTTTCTCGAACCCCTGCAGCCCCACCTGCTCCAGCCAGTACAAGGCTTTTTCTTCGCGCTGGGCCCGCGCCACGCCCTGCACCTGCAGGCCGTAGGCGGCGTTCTCCAGCACCGTGCGATGCGGAAACAGGCCAAAACGCTGGAACACCATGCTGATCTTCTGCTGGCGGAACCTGGCCAGGGCGCGCGCGTCCAGGGTCATCACGTCCACATCGTCCACCAGTATCTGGCCGGCTGTCGGCTCGATCAGGCGATTGAAGTGGCGGATCAGCGTGGATTTGCCCGAACCGGACAAGCCCATGATCACATAGATGCTGCCATGCTCGATGGACAGGCTGATGTCGCGCAGGCCCAGCGTGTGGCCGCTTTCAGCCAGCAGCTCGTCCTTGCGCACGCCCTGGCGGGCGCGCTCCAGCCAGCGCTCCGGATGGGGGCCGAAGATCTTGTAGATATTGCGGACTTCAATCTTGCTCATGCGGCCTCCCGAGTCTGGAAACGGCGGCCGAACTCCTGGGTGATCCGGTCGAACAGGATGGCCAGCAGCACGATGCCCAGGCCGGCCATCAGGCCGCGGCCCACCTGCAGGCGGTTGATGCCCTGCAATACCTCATAGCCCAACCCGCGCACCCCAATCATGGAGGCGATCACCACCATGGCCAGGGCCATCATGGTCGTCTGGTTGATGCCGGCCATGATGTTGGGCATGGCCAGCGGCAGCTGCACGCCGTAGAGCTGCTGCCAGCGGTTCGAGCCGAAGGAGCGCGAGGCCTCCAGCACTTCGCTGTCCACCAGGCGTATGCCCAGGTCCGTCAGGCGGATCACCGGCGCGATGGCGTAGATCACGGTGGCGATCAGGGCGGCGATCTTGCCCAGATTGAACAGCATCACCACGGGGATCAGATAGACGAAGCTGGGCATGGTCTGCATCACGTCCAGCACCGGCAGCATGATGCGCCGCAGCCAGTTGAAGCTGGCCATCAAAAGGCCCAGGGGAATGCCGATCAGCACCGACAGGAACACGGCCACGACCATCAGGGCCAGCGTCTGCATGGCGGCGTCCCACAGGCCTATCAGCCCGATGGCGAACAGCATCAGGGCCATGGCGGCGGCAAACAGCACGCGCCGGCTGGCCAGCCAGGCCAGGCCGAACACCACCAGCACCACCGCCCACCAGGGGCTGCTGCGCAGCATGGTTTCCATGAAGACAAGCATGTCCAGCAAGGGCTGCGTCATGGCGCGCAGCACGCTGGAATAATTGGCGACCAGCTCGCCCACGAACTGGTCGATGGGCAGGCGCAGGGCGCGCGGATCAATCAGGTCTGGAAACATAAAAAACACTCCGTAGAACTCGTGCGGACGGCCAGGCGCGAACCTGTCCAAAACGCCGGCCCGCCCGAAGGGGCAAGCCGGCCAGGGGCGCTCGACCCTCGGACGTTCCCGGCAAAGGGAACTGCCCGCGGACCGGTGCGCCCCGCGAAAGGCACGAGTACTAAAGAGCGGTCTTTACGCGTTCCGCCACGTCGGCGGGCACCCACTGGGTCCAGACGTCGCCGTGCTCCTTCAGGAACCACTGGGCCACGTCCTCGGGCTCGCCTTCGGTTTTTTCCATGTGCGCCATGGTCTGGTTCATCAGTTCCAGGGGCACGCTGACTTTGGCCAGGAAGGCCGTCAGCTTGGGCGCTTTTTCGGAGAAGTCGGTGTTCACGGCCGTGAATACCGGATTGTCCGGGTAGGCCGTGGCTTGCGGGTCCGCGCAGTTCGGATCGGTCAGGCAGGCGTGCTTGTCCTTGTCATAGGCGGGCAGCTCCAGCTTGACCAGGTCCATGGAACCGACCAGGGGCGTGGGGTACCAGTAGTAGAAGACGATGTTTTCCTTGCGCTGGTAGGCGGAGGTCAGCGCCGCTTTCTGCGTGGCGCCGGTGCCCGGCGAGAACAAGGTGAAGGTGTCGCCCAGCTTCAGGGCGTTGAACAGGTTGCCGCTCACCACCTCGCATCCCCAGCCGGCCGGGCAGCCATAGAAGCGGCCCTTGCCGGGCTCTTCCGGATCCTTGAACTCGTCCTTGAACTTGGGCAGGTCCTGAGCCGACTTCAGCTCGGGCAGGCGCTCGGCCGTGTAGCGCGGAATGAACCAGGCCTCGCCGCCCATGTAGATGTCGCCGATGCGCTTGACGCGGCCGCTGGCCTCGGCTTTCTGCCAGGGCTCGAAGGTGCTGTTCAGCCAGATCTCGCTGTTCACGTCCAGGTCGCCGCGCTCCAGGGCGGCCAGCGCCGGAAGCGTCTCGACCGAGACGACCTCGGTCTTGCAGCCGTAACCCTTGTCGGCGATGAAGCGCTCGACCTCGGTCAGGACCAGATTGGATTCCCAGTTCATGCCGCCGAAACGCACGCTGCGGTCCAGCTCGCAGGCCGGCGCATCCGCCGCCTGTGCCAGGCCGGAGGCGGCGGACAGGCCCAGCACTACGCTGGCCAGAAGGGAACGTTGGAAAAGTGTGGATCGGTGCGAGCGCGACTCGGCACCGGCGCGAGGGAAGTATGAAGACATGATGCTCCTCCTTGAGTTACTGTGGACGCGTCCTGCATGATCAGTCGGCGCCAAGGCTAAAGGGGTGTGCGGAAGACGATTCACAATCGCCAATACATACCTGCGTAGCGAGTGCAATGCACTCGTGGAGCCACCGGAGGCGGCAGGGCGGGACTCCTTGCGGGAACCGTCATCCTGGCCGACACCTTTCCCGGCCGGCTGGCCGGAAAGTGGCTGGGGGACACCGTGCGGACACGGTGAATTCTGCGGTGACGGCAGGCTGTCGAAGCCGGCCTCACCAGGTTGATGCGTCAAAGAACGGAGGCCATTCTACGAGTCTTTGCCATCAAAAACAATTTTTTACCGCATTTAATTCCAATAAACATGCGATAAGTCAACTGCAAAAACGCAACAAAGCCTTTGCCACACGCGGTTTTCAGGGGTTTTTGAATTTTTTTTTGTAACTTTTTTTGGCCGCCGCCTTTTCCCCGACTCAAGCCCAAGGAAGCGCGCATAAAAAAGCAAGGCCGCAGCCTTGCCTTTCTCCAGCAGGACGGATCCCTTCAACGCCGGTACATGTAGTCGCGTCGCCATGGATAAGCCAGGTCCGCCGGGTAGTCCAGCTCATCGGCGCGTCCGCCTCCCTGGGGGTGCGCCAGCACCTGGTGCAGAGCGATCCAGCCGTGCTCGAAACCCATGGCGCAGCCGGCCAGGTAGATCCGGTAGGCGCGCAGGGATTTGCGCCCCTGCTCGGAGTCCAGGGTGGCGGCCGCCTTGTCCAGCTGCGCTTCCAGCGCATCGCTCCAGGCCCAGAGCGTGCGGGCATAGTGGGGACGCAGATTCTCCACGTCCAGCCCCTCCAGGCCGCCTTCGGCAAGGTGGCGCATCACGTGGCTGATATGGGTCAGCTCGCCGCCGGGGAAGATGTATTTTTCGATGAAATCCCCCATGCCCGCGCCCAACTGGCTGTTGTCCAGCCCGCCGGCGGTGATGCCATGGTTCAGGATCAGGCCGCCCGGCTTGACCAGGCGGCGCAGCTTGTCGAAGTAGGCGCTGAGCTGTGCCCGGCCCACATGCTCGAACATGCCCACGGAGGCCAGCTTGTCATACGGCTTGAGTTCATCGAGCTCGCGATAGTCCAGCAGCATCATGCGCGCCCGCCCGGCCAGGCCCTTCTGCTCGATCAGGCCATTGACGTAGGCATGCTGGTTGCGCGAGAGGGTGATGCCGGTGACGTCCACGTCATAGTTTTCAGCCGCCCACAGCAGCAGGCCGCCCCAGCCGGCGCCCACGTCCAGGAAACGCTCGCCCGGCTGCAGGCGCAGCTTGCGGCAGATATGGTCCAGCTTGGCTTCCTGCGCCTGGGCCAGCGTCATGCCCGGCTCGCGGTAATAGGCGCAGGAATAGACTCGGCGCGGATCCAGCCACAGGGCGTAGAAATCATCCGACAAATCGTAATGGAACTGGATCTGCTTGGCGTCGCGCTCCAGCGAATGGCGCCAGACGGAGGTCAGGTGCTTGATGATGGAAGTCAGCCATCCGGCCTGCGCGGCGTCCACCGGAGAGCCAGGCAGGATCTCGGCCGCCAGATGCATCAGGTCGCGCATGGAGCCCTCGAAATCCATCCGCCCTTCCACGTAGGCCTCCCCCAGCAGCCCCGACTGCCCGGCGGCCAACTGCGCCAGCGTGGCGTTGTCCTTGATGGTCAGGTGCATGCGGGCATTCGCAGGTCCCACCTGCTCGCCGCCTGGCAAGGTCAGTCGCACCGGCACGCTCAGTTGCGCCAGCTTGGCCTCTACCGCTGATGAAATAGAACTCAACTCCGCCTCCCTGTATGTGAAACAAACAAAGATGGCGATGCGCCGCCTCTTTCAGCACATCGCCCGTAACCTGCCGGCTGCGCCCGAAACGAAGTGGCGGTCGGCAAGAGCGGCCCGCATGCCGGAAGCCGTCCAGATACTTTAGACCTGAAACAGAATTCCGCGGACCGCCCGTACTGCGTGCTAAACTCGACTCTTCTGCCGTACGAATAATTTATCATTGAAAGCGGCGCCCAGGGTGCAGCGTCCCGCCAGGCGGCATGGACATCGCCCACAGCAACAAGAAGCCGGATGACAAGCAACTCCACCCCCGCCTTTCCCCGCTGGTTGATCCTGATGGGCCTGCTGACCGCCCTCGGCCCTCTGGCCATCGACATGTACCTGCCGGCCTTTCCGGCCATGGCGCAAGGCTTGCAGACCACGCCGGCGATGGTGGAGCGCACGCTGGCCGGCTACCTGCTGGGCGTGGGCCTGGCGCAGCTGGTGTACGGCCCCATGGCCGACCGCTTCGGGCGCAAGCCGCCCCTGCTGATGGGCCTGCTCATCTTCACCACGGCCTCGTTCTTCTGCTCCATCGCCGACGACATCGAGCACCTGACGCTCTGGCGCATCGTGCAGGCCTTCGGCGGGGCGGCCGGCATGGCCATCCCGCGCGCGGTCATCCGCGACCGCTTCGAGACCCGCGAAGCCGCCAAGGCCCTGTCCCTGCTGATGCTCATCATGGGCGTCATGCCCATCCTGGCCCCCCTGATCGGCGGACAGATCCTGATCTTCAGCGACTGGCGCGGCATCTTCGACTTCATGGCCGGCTGCGGCGTGCTGCTGGGCCTGTTCACCCTGTTCACCATGAAGGAGTCGCTGCCCGCCGAGCGGGCCGTGCCCCTGCGGCCGGGCATCATCGCGCGCAACTACGCCGGCCTGCTGCGCCATCGGGAATTCATGTTCTACTCGCTGGCGGGAGGCTTGAGCTCGGCCGGCATGTTCGCCTACATCTCGGGCTCGCCCCGGGTGTTCATCGAGTTGTTCAATGTGGAGCCCCGGCATTTCGGTTTCTACTTCGGAGCCAATGCGGCCTCGCTGATCGTGTTCTCCCAGGTCAGCGCCCGCCTGCTGAACACCTACAGGCCGCAGACGCTGCTGCGCATCGCCCAGAACCTGCAGGCGCTGATCACGGTGGCCGGCGCCGTGCTGGCGGCCCTGGGCCTGCTGACCCTGCCGCTGCTGATGGCCACCCTGATGGGCTTCATGGCCTGCCAGGGCTTCGTGAATCCGAACTCGGCGGCGCTTGCGCTGTCGGACCAGGGGCGGCGCCTGGGCACCGCCTCGGCGCTGATGGGCGCCATGCAGATGATGTGCGGCGCCCTGGCCGGTCTGGCCGTCAGTTCGTGGGCCGACGTCAGCGCCCTGCCGCTGACCGCGGTGCTGGCCGCCTGCGCGGTTCTATCGTGGCTGTTTGGCCGCAACGCCCGCGCAAATACACGGTAAAACTTGATCTAACTGTTTTTTCCATATTAGAATAATCTGCTTTAGGCCCCATGTCGGGGTTAACACGATCCTAATTTTATAATCGCCCGCGGCTTTTTACGTTTGAGCGGAGGCCGATTTAGATATCAAGGGGTATGACCATGGCACGCGTATGCCAAGTGACCGGAAAAGGCCCAATGTCGGGCAACAATGTTTCGCACGCCAACAATAAGACCAAGCGTCGCTTCCTGCCAAACCTGCAGTCCCGTCGTTTCTGGGTCGAGAGCGAAAACCGCTGGGTGCGCCTGCGCGTATCCGCCAACGCCATCCGCACCATCGACAAGAACGGCATCGACGCCGTTCTGGCCGAAATGCGCTCCCGCGGCGAAAACGTCTAAGCCGCGCTTCATAAACATCTCACCAGGAGCTCAACATGGCTAAAGGTATACGCGAGAAAATCAAACTCGAATCGTCCGCAGGCACCGGTCACTTCTACACCACCACCAAAAACAAGCGCAACACGCCTGAAAAAATGGTGATCAAGAAATTCGACCCCGTTGCCCGCAAGCACGTCGAATACAAGGAAACCAAGCTGCGCTAAGCAGTCCGCCCGCCGCAAGGCAGGCCGGTTCCAGACAAAAAACCCTGCCCGGCAGGGTTTTTTTTCGCCCATGCCGCCGGCGCGCCAGGACCGCCTTGACGCACCAGGGCCGCACAGTCGGGGCCTGGCGCCTTCCCAGTCGGGGTCATATCGATGTTTGCCCCGTATAATGGCGGATACTTCATCCATTTTGTCTAAAACGGTATTGCCACTCATGCAGGAACGTTACAACCCCCGCGAGGTTGAACAACTCGCGCAGCAGAACTGGTCCGATCGCGACGCCTATCGTGCCACCGAAAACGCCACCACGCCCGACGGCTCGCTCAAGCCCAAGTTCTATGCGTGCTCCATGCTGCCCTACCCCAGCGGCAAGCTGCACATGGGCCATGTGCGCAACTACACCATCAACGACATGATGGCGCGCCAATTGCGCATGCGCGGTTACAACGTTCTGATGCCCATGGGCTGGGACGCCTTCGGCATGCCTGCCGAAAACGCCGCCATCAAGTCCCAGGTGCCGCCGGCCAAGTGGACCTACGACAACATCGCTTACATGAAGAAGCAGATGCAGGCGATGGGGCTGGCCATCGACTGGTCGCGCGAAATGTGCGCCTGCGACCCCAGCTACTACAAGTGGAACCAGTGGCTGTTCCTGAAGATGCTGGACAAGGGCATCGCCTACCGCAAGACCCAGACCGTCAACTGGGACCCCGTGGACCAGACCGTGCTGGCCAACGAGCAGGTCATCGACGGCCGCGGCTGGCGCTCGGGCGCGCTGGTGGAAAAGCGTGAGATCCCCGGCTACTACCTGCGCATCACCGACTATGCCGAAGAACTGCTGGACACGGTCAAGAACGGCCTGCCCGGCTGGCCCGAGCGCGTACGCCTGATGCAGGAAAACTGGATCGGCAAGAGCCAGGGCGTGCGCTTCGCCTTCCCCCACGACATCCGCGACGAACAGGGCGAACTCATCCAGGACGGCCGCCTGTACGTCTTCACCACGCGCGCCGACACCATCATGGGCGCCACCTTCTGCGCCGTGGCCCCTGAACACCCGCTGGCGCGTCATGCGGCGCGCGACAACGCCGCCCTGGCCGCCTTCATCGAAGAGTGCAAGAAAGGCGGCACCACGGAAGCGGACCTGGCCACGCGCGAAAAAGAAGGCCTGCCCACCGGCCTGACGGTCAAACATCCCCTCACCGGTGCGGACGTGCCCGTCTGGGTCGGCAACTACGTGCTCATGAGCTACGGCGACGGCGCCGTGATGGGCGTGCCCGCCCACGACGAGCGCGACTTCGCCTTCGCCCTCAAGTACCAGTTGCCCATACGCCAGGTCATTGCCGTCGAGGGCAAGGACTACGACGCCACCCAATGGCAGGACTGGTACGGCGACAAGCAGCAGGGCCGGACCATCGCATCGGGCAAATACGACGGCCTGAGCCACGAACAGGCCGTGGACGCCATCGCCGCCGACCTGGCCGCCGCCGGCCTGGGCGAAAAACAGACCACTTTCCGCCTGCGCGACTGGGGCATCTCGCGCCAGCGCTACTGGGGCACGCCCATCCCCATCATCCATTGCGAAGACTGCGGCCCGGTCCCCGTCCCCGAAAAGGACCTGCCCGTGGTCCTGCCCGAAGAACTGATCCCCGACGGCAGCGGCAACCCGCTGAACAAGCACGAAGCCTTCCTGAAGTGCGACTGCCCGTCCTGCGGCAAGCCAGCCCGCCGGGAAACCGACACCATGGACACCTTCGTGGACTCGTCCTGGTACTTCCTGCGCTACACCGCGCCGGACAGCCTTGACGCCATGGTCGACGGCCGCACCGATTACTGGATGCCCATGGACCAGTACATCGGCGGCATCGAGCACGCCGTGCTGCACCTGCTGTACGCCCGCTTCTGGACCAAGGTCATGCGCGACATGGGCCTGGTCAAGGTGGACGAGCCCTTCACGCGCCTGCTCTGCCAGGGCATGGTGCTCAACCACATCTACTCGCGCCGCACGCCCCAGGGCGGGATCGAGTACTTCTGGCCCGAGGACGTCGAGAACGTCTACGACGACAAGGGCGCCATCGTGGGCGCGCGCCTGAAGAGCGACGGCTCGGAGATCCAGTACGGCGGCATCGGCACCATGTCCAAGTCCAAGAACAACGGCGTGGACCCGCAGTCCCTGATCGATTCGATGGGCGCCGACACGGCCCGCCTGTTCGTCATGTTCGCCAGCCCGCCCGAGCAGACCCTGGAATGGTCCGATTCCGGCGTGGAGGGCGCCAACCGCTTCCTGCGCCGTCTCTGGGCCTTCTGCCACAACCACGCCGACGCCCTGCGCGCCGGCAATGCGCAAGGCCGGGACTGGTCCGACCTGGACGCCGAATCCAAGCGCGTGCGCCTGGAGATCCACTCGCTGCTCAAGCAGGCGGACTACGACTACCAGCGCATCCAGTACAACACCGTGGTGTCGTCCTGCATGAAGATGCTCAACACCCTGGAGCAGGCCAAGTGGGCCGACACGCCGGCCGCTCAGCGCGCCCTGGCCGAAACCACCTCCATCCTGCTGCGCGTGCTGTATCCCGTGGTGCCGCACATCACCTGGCAACTGTGGCGCGAGCTGGGCTGGGCCGATACACTGGGCGACATGCTGGACGTCGCCTGGCCCCAGGTGGATGAACAGGCGCTGATCGCCGACGAGATCGAACTGATGCTGCAGGTCAACGGCAAGCTGCGCGGTTCGGTCGTGGTGCCTCATGGCTCGGACAAGGCCGTCATCGAACAGGCCGCCGCCGGCCACGAGGCCGTGGCCAAGCACCTGGAAGGCCGCCCCGCCAAGCGCATCATCGTGGTGCCCGGCAAACTCGTGAACGTCGTAGGATAAATCCATGCACATTGCCCGTCCCCCGCTGTCCGCCCGCCTGTCCGCGTTCCAACCACGGCAGTGGGGGCTGGCGGGCGTGCTGATCCTGCTGAGCCTGTTCCTGACGGCCTGCGGCTTTCACCTCAAAGGGGTGGCGCCGCTGCCGTTCGATACGCTCTACACCAACATCTCCGACAACACCGCCTTCGGCGCCAACCTGCGCCGCAACCTGACGGCCAGCTCGCCCAACACGCGCTTCGTGGATCGCCAGCAGGACGCCGAAGCCGTTCTTCTGGAGCTGGAACACAGCCGCAGCCAGCGCGAGATCTCCATCAACGCCAAGGGCCAGGTGGAAGAATACGAGCTGCAGCTGAACTTCGTCTTCCAGCTGAACGACGCCAAGGGCCGCGTCATCCTGCCGCCCACCACGCTCAGCGCCATCCGCGAAGTGCCGTACGACGCCGAAGCCGTGCAGGCCAAGGACAGCGAAATCGCCATGATCTTCCGCGACATGGAACAATCGCTGATCAACCGCATCGTGCGCCGCCTCAGCTCGCCGGATGTCGCCAACGCATTCCGCTACGCCGCCAGCCAGCCCGACCTGCCCTCTCTCGAGGAAAGCGAGCGCCTGCCCCGCAACGAGGCGCGCTTCTGACCATGGGCCGCAAAGCCGACCACGACACCCTGCTGCGCGAGCTGAGCACGCCGTCCGCGGCCTTCCAGCCCCTGTATGTGTTGTGCGGCGACGAGCCCCTGCTGCTGGTGGAGGCCGCCGACGCCGTGCGCGCCCGCGCGCGCCAGGACGGCTTCACCGAACGCAGCAGCTTCACCTTCGATGCCCGTTCGGACTGGTCGCCGCTGTTTGCCGCGGCCCAGAACATCTCCCTGTTCGGCGATCGCAAGCTGGTGGACCTGAACATCCCCAGCGGCAAGCCGGGCAAGCCGGGCGCGGACGCCCTGCAGCGCCTGTGCCAGCTGGTCGCCAACGGCCAGATGGACGGCACCGCCGTCCTGATCCAGCTGCCGCGCCTGGACAAGGCCACCCGCAGCGCCAAATGGTGCCAGGCGCTGGAGCAGGCCGCCTGCTGGGTGGACATCCAGCCTGTCGGCCGATCCGCCCTGCCGGGCTGGATCGCGCAGCGCCTCAAGCGCCAGGACCAGAGCCTGGAGCGCGAAAGCCTGGAATGGATGGCCGACAAAGTCGAAGGCAATCTGCTGGCCGCCTTCCAGGAGATCCAGAAACTCGCCCTGATCTACCCGCCCGGCGCGCTCAGCCAGCAGGAGCTGGAAAACGCCGTGCTGAACGTCGCGCGCTACAGCGTGTTCGACCTGCGCGATGCCATGCTGGCCGGACAGAGCCGCCGCGCCCTGACCGTGCTGGACGGCCTGCAGGCCGAGGGCGAGGCCCTGCCTTTGGTGCTGTGGGCCGTGGGCGACGAAGTGCGCACGCTGGCTCGCCTGGCCCGCGCCCGCCAGCAGGGCCAGGACATCGCTTCCCTGTTCCGTCAGCACCGCATCTTCGGGCCGCGCGAAAAACTCGTGCGCCAGGCCCTGGAGCGCATCCCGGACGCCGCCTGGCCGGTCGCCGTGCTGCACGCCCACGACATAGACAGGCTCATCAAGGGCCTGCGCCCGACCGGCCGCCAGAACGATCCCTGGGAAGAAATGCGCCGCCTGACCTTGCGTATCGCCGTGGCGACACGACCGGCCCGTGCCTGACTCCCCGACGCCCCGAACCCTTTATTTGTTGCGATAATGCTCTCTTGAACCGGAGAGTTTCACGGCTATGAACGACATCACCCATTCCTCCGCCGCCCAGCAGGCCGGCGACCTGCCCACCCTCATGCGCGACCTGGGCGTGCGCGCCCAGGCCGCTGCGCGCCGCATGCGCGCCGCCAGCGGCAAGGCCAAGGCCGACGCCCTGCGCTACATGGCCGACGCCCTCATGGAGCAGAAGGTCCAGTTGCAGGCCGCCAACGAGCTGGACCTGCAGGCCGCGCGCGAACGTCAGATCGCGCCGGCCATGATCGAGCGCCTGGCCCTGTCGGACAAGGCCCTGCACATCATGACCACGGGCCTGCGCCAGATCGCGGACATGGACGATCCGGTCGGGCAGATCAGCGCCTCACGCACCCGCCCCAACGGCATGCGCGTGGCGCAGATGCGCGTGCCCCTGGGCGTGATCGGCATCATCTACGAATCCCGGCCCAACGTCACCATCGACGCGGCCGCCCTGTGCCTGAAGTCGGGCAACGCCACCATTCTGCGCGGCGGCAGCGAGGCCTTCCATTCCAACCAGGCGCTGGCGCGCATCATCGCCGACGGCCTGGAGCGCGCCGGACTGCCCAAGGAAGCCGTTCAGGTCGTGCCCACCACCGACCGCGACGCCGTGGGCCTGCTGGTCACCATGAATGATTTCGTGGACGTCATTGTGCCGCGCGGCGGCAAGAGCCTGATCCAGCGCCTGAGCGCCGAAGCCACCGTGCCCCTGATCAAGCACCTGGACGGCAACTGCCACGTCTATGTGGACGAATTCGCCGACCTGGAGAAGGCGGCGCGCATCGTGTTCAATGCCAAGACCTACCGCTACGGCATCTGCGGCACCATGGAAACCCTGCTGGTGCATCGCAATATCGCCCCCGCCTTCCTGCCCGGCGCCGCCCGTCAGCTGCAGGAAAAAGGCGTGGAGCTGCGCGGCTGCGAACAGACCCGCGCCCTGGTCTCGAACGTGACGCCGGCCACTGAAGCCGACTGGGAAACCGAATTCGCCGCTCCCATCCTGGCGGTGCGCATCGTCGACTCCATGGAGCAGGCCATGGATCATATCGCCCGCTACAGCTCCGAGCACACGGAATCCATCGTCACGGAGAACCTGAGCAACGCCGAACGCTTTCAGCGCGAGGTGGACTCCAGCTCCGTCATGGTGAACCTGCCGACCTGTTTCGCCGACGGCTTCGAATACGGCCTGGGCGCGGAAATCGGCATCTCCACCAACCGCCTGCACGCCCGCGGCCCCGTCGGCCTGGAAGGACTGACGACCTATAAATGGGTCCTGCACGGCGACGGCCAGTTGCGCGGTTAGACCATGCTCTGGCTCAAGGCTTTCCACATTCTGTTCGTCACGTCCTGGTTCGCAGGCCTGTTCTACCTGCCCCGCATCTACGTCAACCTGGCCCAGGACCACGACGCTGCAACCCGCGAGACGCTGCTGGGCATGGCCCGGCGGCTGTATCGCTTCATGGCGCCCCTGGCCATCCTGACGCTGCTCACGGGCCTGGGGCTGTTTTTGTACTACGGCATAGGCAAGGGACAAGGCTGGATGCATGCCAAGCTGGCCCTGGTCCTGACGCTGTTTGCCTTTCATGGCGTATGCGGACGCTTCCTGCGGCAGTTCCAGCAGGGGCTGAACACCCGCTCGCACATCTTCTTCCGCTGGTTCAATGAATTTCCGGTCATCGTTCTGCTGCTGGTCCTCATCCTGGTGGTTGTAAAACCCTTTTAATGCACTCTTCATGTCAGACCAACCCGAACGCAAGACACTAAGCCTGGTGCCAGGCAACAAAAAGAAAAGCGCCAGCACCGAACCGCGCACACGCTCCGGCGCACGCGCGCGCGTCGTCAGCCAGCAGGAACGCCAGCAGGGCGCTCCCAAACGCGACCAGGACCGCCGTCCCCAATCCGGCGAACGACGCGAGTTCTCCGGCGAGCGCCGTGAGCGTCCCGCCTTCAGCCGCGACCAGGACCGTCGTCCTCAATCCGGTGAACGGCGCGAATTCTCCGGCGAGCGCCGTGAGCGTCCCGCCTTCAGCCGCGACCAGGACCGCCGTCCCCAATCCGGTGAACGACGCGAGTTCTCGGGCGAGCGCCGCGAGCGCCCCGCTTTCAGCCGCGACCAGGAGCGTCGACCATACTCCGGTGAACGACGCGAGTTCTCGGGCGAGCGCCGTGAGCGTCCCTCCTTCAACCGTGACCAGGAGCGTCGACCATACTCCGGTGAACGACGCGAGTTCTCGGGCGAGCGCCGCGAGCGTCCCGCCTTCAGCCGCGACCAGGACCGCCGTCCCCCATCCGGTGAACGGCGCGAGTTCTCCGGCGAGCGCCGCGAGCACCCCGCTTTCAGCCGCGACCAGGACCGCCGTCCCCAAACCGGTGAACGACGCGAGTTCTCGGGCGAGCGCCGCGAGCGTCCCGCCTTCAGCCGCGACCAGGACCGCCGCCCCCAATCCGGCGAACGGCGCGAATTCTCCGGCAAGCGCGAGCAGGAACGTCCCGCCTTCAACCGCGATCAAGAACGTCGACCATACTCCGGTGAACGGCGCGAGTTCTCCGGCAAGCGCGAGCAGGAACGTCCCGCCTTCAGCCGCGACCAGGACCGCCGCCCCCAATCCGGTGAACGGCGCGAGTTCTCCGGCGAGCGCCGCGAGCGCCCCGCTTTCAGCCGCGACCAGGACCGCCGTCCCCCATCCGACGAGCGCCGCGAATCGGCCAGTCGCAGCAGCAGCCTGTTCAGTCCGGCCAGGGATGACAACGCCTTTCCACAGTACGATTCGCCCATCAAGAAAGTGGACAGCCCGCAGGCGCCCCGTCCGGGCCAACGCCTGCACGACGCCAGCATCCAGCAGAATGAGCGAGTGCAGATCAAGGCCGCCCAGACCGAACAGTACCGCCTGTTCGCTCCTTGCCCGCAGGGTCTGGAAGAAGCCCTGGCGGCCGAGCTCCAGGCCCTGGGCTACGATCACGTCCAGGCCGGCCGCGCCGGCTGCCATTTCGTGGCCGACTGGATCGGCGTCATGCGCGCCAACCTGTCCTCGCGTCTGGCCACCCGCATCCTGCTGGAACTCTCGCACGCGCCAGTCGGCAACGAAGACGATATCCTGGCCCTGGCCCGCCTGACGCCCTGGGAACGCTGGTTCGGCCCCGAGCAGACCCTGCGCGTGGATACCTCGGCCGTGCGCAGCCCCATGCAGAGCCTGCAATACTGCAATCTGCGCGCCAAGGACGGCATCTGCGACCGCCTGCGCGAACTGGAAGGCGCGCGCCCGTCCATCGACACCGTACGCCCCGACGCCCGCGTGCACCTGTTCCTGGACGAGACCACCGCTACTTTCTACCTGGACACCAGCGGCGAATCCCTGTTCAAGCGAGGCTGGCGCCACGACAAGGGCGACGCTCCCTTGCGCGAGAACCTGGCTGCCGGCCTGCTGGCTCTGTCGGGCTGGGATCCCTCCAAGCCGCTGCTCGACCCGTTCTGCGGCAGCGGCACCATCCTGATCGAAGCGGCCTGGATGGCGCTGGGCGCGCCGCCCGGCATCTGGCGGCCTTTCCACTTCGAACGCCTGCGCTGCCACGATTTTCGCCTGTGGCGCGACATCAAGGACGAGGCCCGCTCACGCATCGCGCCCAGCCTGGACACGCCGCTGATAGGCTATGACATCAATCCCGCCGTGCTGGAAGCGGCCCGCGCCAATCTGGACCGTTCGCACCTGACCCAGGACACCATCCGCTTCGAACATGGCAATGCGCTGGAGATCCAGCCCTGCACCGAACCCGGCTGGATCGTGACCAACCCGCCTTACGGCGAACGCCTGGAGCATCAGGACGACGATTTCTGGCGTGACTGGTCCAGCAACCTGAAGCAGAACTTCGCCGGCTGGAGCGTGAACATGATCAGCAGCGACCTGGAGTTGCCGCGCCACATGCGACTCAAGCCCAAGCGCCGCTACCCGCTGTACAACGGCTCCCTGGACTGCCGCCTGTTCTGCTTCGACATGGTGCAGGCAAGCTACCGTCAGGACGACGACGCCGGCATGGAGTCGTAATAGAACGACATAAGTACACGGAAACCTGCTGGTTCAGTTGCCAAATATAAGGGTTAACCCTAAAATCAGGGTTAACCCTTATCAATGAACGGAACGGCAAAATGAACTACCGCAACGACTTGCGTCTGACCGACGAAATCGAACGCCAGATCCTTACCCAGGCGCTGGAAGAGCAGTATCGCCTGCGCCCTTTCAAGGCGCTCAAGAACCTCTTCATGCGCCTGTTCGGCCAACAGCGTCGCATCAACGCCTGATCCGCCAGAACCGGGCGGCTCAAGCCGCCCGCGCAGCCCAAGCCACCGGATGCGGTGGCTTTTTTTTGCCTCCCGGGCGCGCATGGCAAGCGCATCGTTCCGCTGGCTGCCGATATACGCGATAATGCAGTCTTGTATGCCTCCGCTCGCACCATGACACCCTCTTTCTCCACGCCCGGACGCTGGCGACGCTTCGCCTGCATGATGTACGAATCCATCCTGCTTTTTGGCGTCATCTTCACGACCAGCTACCTGTTCGACACCCTGACGCAAAGCCGCAGCGGACTGGACCTGCGCCACGGACGCCAGGTCGTGCTGTTCCTGGCACTGGGCGTCTACTTCGTGCTGTGCTGGCGACGGCTCGGCCAGACCCTGCCCATGAAGACCTGGCACATCCGTCTGGTCGATGAGCAGGGTCGTATTCCCGCCTTGCGCACGCTGCTGCTGCGTTATATTCTGATCTGGCCCCTGCCGCTGCTGGGAGCACTGCTGGTCAAGCAGATATCGGCCTATACAGGCTATGCGTCCACGGACCTGTTCATCGTGTTCACGCCGTTCCTGAACTTCATCTGGACCTGGTTCGACAAAGACCAGCAATTCCTGCACGACCGCCTGTCCAAGACTCGCCTGATCGATGCCCGCCCGGCCCGTGCCGCCGTTCCCGCAGCCTGAACGGAACGGCCTGCAGACCATTTTTTTAGTAGTTCACCAAAGTCATGACTGACATCCTCAAAAAATACCTGTTTGCCGACCAGAGCACCCGCGCCCAGGTCGTTCACCTGGAGCAGGCCTGGCAGACCGGTCTCGAACATCAGCACTACCCCGACTGCATACGCAACCTGCTGGGCGAGCTGGTGGCCGCTTCCGTGCTGCTGGCCGGCAACCTCAAGTTCGACGGTTCCCTGATCCTGCAGATCCAGGGCGACGGTCCCATCGCCCTGCTGGTGGTGGAATGCACATCGGACATGGACATACGCGCCACCGTCTCCCTGCGCGAGAACCAGCCCATTCCGCACAGCGGCACCTTGCAAAGCCTGCTGAACATGCAGGGCGAAGGCCGCTTCACCGTGGTGCTCGCTCCCAGGCAGAGCAGTTCGGATTTCCGCCCTTACCAGGGCGTGGTGCCGCTGGAAGGCGATACCGTGGCCGAAGTCCTGCAGACCTACATGCATGGCTCCGAACAGCTCGATACGCGCCTGTGGCTGGCTGCGGACGGCCAGCACTGCGCCGGCCTGCTGCTGCAGCGCCTGCCCGCCCAAGGCGGACAAAGCATCGTGCAAAGCCTGGAGACCTGGGAACGCGCCCTGGCGCTGGCGTCCACCGTGCAGCCCCAGGAGCTGCTGCAGGTGGACTGCGACACGCTGATCCATCGCCTGTTCTGGGAAGAAGACCTGCTGGCCTTCGACCCCCAGTCCGTGCGCTGGCACTGCCCTTGTTCACGTCAGCGCGTCAGCAACATGCTGCGCATGCTGGGTCGACAGGAAGTCGAACAATTGCTGGCCGAACGCAGCACCATCCATGTCTCGTGCAACTTCTGCGGCAAGCCCTACGAATTCGACGCCATCGACTGCGCCTCGCTCTTCGTGGACAACAGCGACAGCCTGCCCGGCGACAGCACCCTGCATTAAAAGCCCTGCGCACGGATTTGTACGCCAGTACAAGTCCGTCTGCCCCTGCTCCAGCCAAGCAGGCATGATGAACGCACCATGCCTGCTCTCCGCCCCCCTCTTCTGTCTCAATCCGGCCTGGCCGGCGCACCGGCGATAGCGGCCTTGCTGGCCGTACTCCTGCTTTCGCTGCTGGCTCTGGACGTGCTCACGCTCTATTCGCTGCGCGTGCGCCTGCATCATGCCCTGCTGCATGCCGCGCGCCAGGCCAGCATCCACCAGGGCAGCCCGGAACACATCGCCCGCAGCTTCTCCCAAGGCCTGGCCGCAGCCAGAGCGCCACGCAGGGATCGCTGGCAGATCCGCATCCTGTCGCCTTCCGCCGCCGCCTTCGCCCTGCACGGCCGTCCTTCCCGCCAGCACGCCATGAGGCCCGCCATCCGTCAAGGCTGGCAGGCCCGGCAGCATGCGCACCAGCCGGACAGCCGTCCCACCATCTTCCAGGCCAATACCCTGCATCTGCAGCTGCGCTACGCCCATCAGCCCGGCCCGCTGTCCTTGTTGCGGCTCCTGCCCATCCTGGCCGCCAGCCTGAACACGACGGCCGGCCCGCGCGCGCTTTTGATGCGGCTGGACATCCGGCATCCCATGCAGTCCGATGCTGTCCGATGGGATGACCTGGCGGACGGACGCGTCGTCTACGGAGCGGACCATGCGGCGGACCTGCCGGCGCCTGGAGCAGGTTCACCCGCCCCAGGACGGCCGCATGGCCCTCCTTCGCCCGCACCGCCTCTTCCGCCATTCCCGGGCCCCGGCGAACCCTCGACGCCCGGCCTGCCGCAGTCGTCGCCCGCCACGTCGGGCGAAGCAAATCAGCCGCCCGCGGATCCCCCACTACCCGAGTCCTGCGACTGAATACAAAGCCGCAAGACTCCATGACGCGCGCACACGACAACTCCGCCCGCATGGGTTGTTAAATGTGGCCAAGGGAAGAAAAAGAAATGCAGCAGCGCCTGCGCGCTGTGAATCAAGGATGCCGGGTCTGTGCGGCCGAGCCGCCTGGAGGAACGATCTGCACGAAGATCTCGCCTTCGCGCATCATGCCGAACTCGCTGCGGGCGCGCTCTTCCACGGCATGCGTGCCGGAGCGCAGGTCCTGGACTTCAGCCAGCAAGGCGTTGTTGCGGGCGGTCAGGGCCTCGTTGGTTTCCTTCTGGGCCGCCAGATTGGTCTGCATCTGTCGCACATCCAGCCAGCCGCCCTTGCCCCACCACAGGGCGTAATGAGTGGCCAGGGTCAGGCAGAACAGCAAAAGGGCAAGAAGGCGCATGGCGGCGTATGGGCCGGGTCTTGCGACCCGGCCGTCTGAACTGAATTAGCGCAGATTATAGAACGCATCGCGACCTGGGAAGGTAGCGACTTCAGCCAGTTCTTCTTCGATACGCAGCAACTGGTTGTACTTGGCCATGCGGTCGGAGCGGGACAGCGAACCCGTCTTGATCTGCATGGCGTTGGTGGCCACGGCGATGTCGGCAATGGTGGAGTCTTCGGTTTCGCCCGAACGGTGCGAGATCACGGCCGTGTAGCCGGCGCGCTTGGCCATTTCGATGGCGGCGAAGGTTTCGGTCAGGGTGCCGATCTGGTTGATCTTGATCAGGATCGAGTTGGCGATGCCCATCTCGATGCCCTTCTTCAGGATCTTGGTGTTGGTGACGAACAGATCGTCGCCCACCAGCTGGATCTTGTCGCCCAGCTGCTGGCTCAGGATGCGCCAGCCATCCCAGTCATCTTCGGCCATGCCGTCTTCGATGGAGATGATGGGGTACTTGTCGCACCAGTTGGCCAGCAGGTTGGCGAAGTCCTGGGAGCTCAGGGACACGCCGCCTTCACCGGCCAGATGGTACTTGCCGTCGCGGTAGAACTCGGAAGCGGCGCAGTCCAGGGCCAGGGCGATCTGCGAACCGGGCTCGTAGCCAGCGTTCTCGATGGCGCGCAGAATCAGTTCGATGGCCGCTTCGTGATTGGCCACATTGGGCGCGAAGCCGCCTTCGTCGCCCACGGCGGTGGACATGCCCTGGCCGTGGATCAGGGACTTCAGGGAATGGAAGACCTCGGCGCCCATGCGCAGCGACTCGCGGAAGCTCTTGGCGCCCACGGGCATGATCATGAATTCCTGCAGGTCCAGGGTGTTGTTGGCATGCGCGCCGCCATTGATGACGTTCATCATAGGCACGGGCATGGCCATGGCGCCGCTGCCGCCGAAATAGCGGTACAGGGACAGGCCGGAGTCGTCGGCGGCGGCGCGGGCCACGGCCATGCTGGCGGCCAGCAGGGCGTTCGCGCCCAGGCGGCTCTTGTCTTCGGTGCCGTCCAGCTCGATCAGGGTGCGGTCGATGAAAGTCTGTTCCTGGGCGTCCAGGCCCATCAAGGCCTCGGAAATTTCGGTATTGACGTTCTCGACGGCGCGCAGCACGCCCTTGCCCAGGTAACGGCTCTTGTCGCCATCGCGCAGTTCCAGCGCTTCACGGGCGCCGGTCGATGCACCGGATGGAACGGCCGCGCGGCCCATGGCGCCCGACTCGAGCAACACATCACACTCAACAGTCGGATTACCGCGGGAATCCAGAATCTCGCGTCCGATAATATCTACGATTGCACTCATGATTTTGACAGTCCTGCCTGAAGTAGCATTTAGCTAGATAAGTTAAACAATCCTGTAGCCTGGCCTGCAGCCCAGGGCGGGCCTTGCGGTCAGCCCGGACTCCGGCGCGCTGCATGCAGGACGGCTTCTGCGCCGTCCCGCCAGCTCTCCGGACGAGGCTGCCGTGCCATCCTCCACTGAACTAGGATTGTACCTGCCCATGACACAGCCGTGCCATGTCTGGCCCCAAAAGCCGCCAAAAAAGCCTGGCTGGCGGCCAGGCGGCTTGGCTCGGGCGGGGCCTGGACCTGTTTATTATCACAAGAAAGTCCGAGACTGCGCGTTGTATCAGTAAATACGAAAAGTACCGATAAGTCTCAGGATGGGTCCGCATCCGACGCGCGTGACAAGGAACGCTCCCAGGTGGTCAACAAGGCGATGAGCTGTTCCAGGTCCTGATCGGAGAAGTCCTGCAGCATGGTCTCGACCAGACGGCGGCGGCGCGGCAGCGTGGCCTCGACCAGTTCGCGGCCCGTGGCGCTCAGGCGCACATTGGTCAGCCGGTTGTCCTGCTCATCGGTGAAGCGTTCGATCAATCCTAGCGATTCGATGCTCTTGAGCTGGCGCGTGACCGCGGCCGGGTCGATGCGCAGGTGGCGCACCAGCTGCTTCTGCGAGACGCAGCCGTCCTGGTAAAGGCAGATCAGGATGCGCCAGCGCGGCATGGGCATGCCCAGCTGCTGGTCGAAGGCGGCCATCAGGCTGCGATAGGTGCGGCCCAGTTGCTGAACGGCCTGCAGTTGTGGAAATTCATTCATTGCGAGGACTCCGCTTTACGGGCGAACCGGATCGGCGGCACTTTGCGAACCCAATAAAAACACCAGACGATCAGCAGCAGCGTGACCGCCATTCCTATATTGACGGCATGGGCCAGCGAATCGCGCGCCACGCCCAGCCACATCTGGCCGGCCTGGCCCTGCCGGCCGGCCAGCTCCAGGAACTGCGCCTGCTGGGCGGCGCTCATGAGCAGTTGCGGATCTTTCAGGGAAGCGGCCAGATCGGCCGGCAAGCCGGCCACCCGGCTGCTCAGGCCCTCGCCATACTGATAGGTGACCAATGTGCCCACGATGGCCGTGCCCAGCATGCCGCCGACCATGCGCATGGACTGTAGCATGGCCGTGGCAATGCCCAGCATGGAACGTTCGGCGATCTCCTGGGAGAACACCGTCAGGTTGGGCATGATGAAGCCAATTCCCGTGCCGCCGGCGATCGCGTACAGCACGAACTGCCAATGCGGGACGGTTTTATCCATGAAGACCATGCCGATACAGGCGATGGTCAGCAGCGCCAGGCCCAGGTACAGCATGATGTTGGGCCGTGACAGCCGCGTCACCACGCGTCCATTGATGATGCTGCCCACGGTGATGAACACCACCAGCGGCGTAATGAGCAGCCCGGCGGTCTGAGGACGCAGGCCGAAGCCGCCCTGCAGCAGCAGCGGACCGTAGAACAACAGTGAAAAAAGGATGAAGCCCAGTCCCACGGACAGGACGAACAAGGCCAGCTGAGCCGGGTTGCTGAACAAGGCGGCCGGCAGCAGCGGCTCGGCAGCGTGGCGCTCCCAATGCACCAGCAGGCCAAAGGCCGCCAGGCTGGCCACGCCCAGCAGAACCATGAAGGAGCTGGCGCCATGCTGGGGCAGCAGCTCGACCAGCAGCTGGATGCAGCCCAGGCCCAGCATCAGCAGGACGGCGCCCTGCCAGTCCAGGCGCACACTGCCCTGCCGGAAATGCCGGATCAGCGGCAGGTAGCGATAGACAAAAAACAGGCTGAGCAGCCCTATGGGCAGATTCACGTAGAAGACCGAGCGCCAGCCATATTGCTCGGTCAGGAAACCGCCCAGGAACGGACCTATGCCGTTGGCGATTCCGAAGGCGGCGCTCATCATCACCTGCCAGCGCAGGCGTACGCGCGGATCGGGAAACAGGTCGGGAATACAGGCGAAGGCCGTGCCCACCAGCATGCCGCCGGCCACCCCCTGCAGGGCGCGCGCCAGCACAAGCTGCATCATGCTCTGGGCCATGCCGCACAGGACCGAGGCCACGGTGAACAGCACGATGGAGACCACCACGAAGCGCCGGCGGCCGTAGAAGTCGCCCAGCCGGCCGAAGATGGGCACGGTGATGACCGAAGTCAGCAGATAGGCCGTGGCCACCCAGGCATAAAGCTCGAAGCCATTGAGCTCGGCCACGATATTGGGCATGGCCGTGCCCACCACGGTCTGGTCTATGGCCACCAGCATGACGACGAAACACAGTCCCATCATCGCCAGGATGGATTGCGTAACGGATAACATGCGCCCCTGGGCCAGTTGGGACGGATCGGGAATGCTTGCCATTTTTAATTGACCATACAATTGTTGCCTTATCAATAATTTTACGAAAACCCCAAAAACCTGACAAGGCAAAGGTGAATGCAGCCCCTGACCGTGTCGCGCATCCGACAATGGCCTCTGCAAGCAGGACGGACGCCAGGTTCGCCCTGCCATCGACCGCCAATCAGGAATACAGACAATGAACAGGAAGATCGGACGGCGCTGATGGCTTGCCGCCGCGGCCTGCCTCGCGAGAACCCGAGTTTCTTTCTGCTTGGCCCAAACGGCGCGCCAAACCGGGAGGAGCCCCCCCCCCCGGAATTCCTCGAAGAA
The DNA here is from genome assembly GCA_023425645.1 of Pseudomonadota bacterium. Classification (GTDB taxonomy): domain Bacteria; phylum Pseudomonadota; class Gammaproteobacteria; order Burkholderiales; family Burkholderiaceae_B; genus Alcaligenes. The sequence goes on along the minus strand of JAFACG010000009.1, from coordinate 7,085 downwards.
CCAAGAAAAAAGGGAGCGTGCGACACGCTCCCTTTTGCATTCAGGCGCCCGGACGGCGCCTGCCCAGAAGGATCAAAGACCTTCCACCACGTACATGGTCATGTTGGCGGCGCCGTCGCGGGCCTGGCGGGCGCGGCGATACTCCTGGGAATCATAGAAGGCCTGGGCCTGCTCCAGGGTGTCGAACTCCATGACGACCGTGCGCAGGGGCGCATTGCCTTCCAGCGCCAGGGTCTTGCCGCCGCGCACGCGCACTTTCACGTTGTGCGTCTGCATGGCGATGGTGGAAAACTCCTGGTATTGCTTGTACTGCTCGGGATTGGTCACTTCGACGTTGGCAATCAGAAATGCGGACATGGTGTCTCCAAAAACAACTCAATAGCCGTGCTGCAAGGCACCGCTGCTCTTCACGATGGAATCAATCTGTTGCAGGGTCCGGAGCAGATCGGCCATCTGCGCCAGAGGCACCGCGTTGGGGCCGTCGGACAGGGCCTTGTCCGGATCAGGATGGGTTTCCATGAACACGCCGGCCACGCCCGCCGCCACGGCGGCGCGCGCCAGCACGGGCACGAACTCGCGCTGCCCGCCGGACGAAGTGCCCTGCCCGCCGGGCAATTGCACCGAATGGGTGGCGTCGAACACGACGGGGCAGTCGGTCTCGCGCATGATGGCCAGGGAACGCATGTCCGAGACCAGGTTGTTGTAGCCGAAGGAGGCGCCGCGCTCGCACACCATGATGGTGGAGCCGTCGCCGCCGGCATCCAGCGCCGCCGCGCGCGCCTTTTCCACGACCTGCACCATGTCGTGCGGGGCCAGGAACTGTCCTTTCTTGATGTTCACGGGCTTGAGCGTGGCCGCGCAAGCCTGGATGAAATCAGTCTGGCGGCACAGAAAGGCCGGCGTCTGCAGCACATCGACCACGGCGGCGACGTCATCGACCTGGTCCTTGTCGTGCACGTCGGTCAGCACCGGCACCTTGTAGTGCGAGCGCACGTCCGCCAGGATCTGCAGCCCTTCCGCCATGCCCGGCCCGCGGTAGGACTTGCCCGAGCTGCGGTTGGCCTTGTCGAAGGAGCTTTTGTAGATGAAGGGGATGCCCAGCGCGGAGGTGATCTCGGCCAATCGGCCCGCCGTATCGAAGGCCATCTGGCGCGATTCGATCACGCAGGGGCCGGCAATCAGGAAAAAGGGCCGATCCAGCCCCACTTCATAGCCGCATAAATCCATAATTGACCTCGTTTCAGTATTGCCGCATTTTCCCATATTCCCGCAGGCGTGGACACTGCGCGGTGACAGCCTCATGCCAGCTGTTCCGGGATCTCGATCAGGTCCAGGTCCGGATCGCGCACACAGCCTCAATCTCATCGCCAGCAGCAATCTCCTTTCCAAAGTGAAAAAGCCCGCTGCATGCGGGCTTTTTCATTCATGCCGGGGAATCAGGCCGATTTCTTCTGGTGCTCCAGAGCGGCCTTGATATAGCTGGTGAACAGCGGATGGCCGTCGCGGGGCGTGGAGGTGAACTCGGGGTGGAACTGCACGCCCATGAACCAGGGGTGGTTGGGCAGCTCCATGATTTCGGGCAGGTTTTCCGTCGGCGTGCGGGCGCTGATGACCATCCCCACTTCTTCCAGGCGCGGCACGTACAGCGTGTTGACCTCGAAGCGGTGGCGATGGCGCTCGTTGACGTCCGCGCCGTAGATGGCGGCGGCGCGAGTGCCGGGCTTGACGGGACAGCGCTGCGCGCCCTTGCGCATGGTGCCTCCCAGGTCGGAAGAGCCGTCGCGGCGTTCGATCTTGCCTTCGCGGTCCGCCCATTCGGTGATCAGGGCCACCACGGGATGCACGGCGGATGGATCGAACTCGGTGGAGTTCGCCCCCACCAGATTGCCCACGTGGCGGGCGTACTCGACCACGGCCAGCTGCATGCCCAGGCAGATGCCCAGGAAAGGAACGCCGTTTTCACGGGCGTACTGGATGGCGCGGATCTTGCCTTCGGTGCCGCGCTTGCCGAAGCCTCCGGGAACCAGGATGGCGTCCAGGCCCTTCAGGCACTCGGTGCCTTCGTTCTCGATGACCTCGGAATCCAGGTACTCGATGTTGATGCGCGTACGGGTATGGATGCCGGCATGCACCAGGGCTTCGCTGAGCGATTTGTAGGATTCGGTCAGGTCGACGTACTTGCCCACCATGCCGATGCGCACTTCGTGCTCGGGATTCTCCAGCGCTTCCACCAGGCGGTCCCACATGGACAGGTCTGCGGGAGGCGGCGAGAGGGCCAGCGCATCGCACACCAGGCTGTCCAGGCCCTGCTGATGCAGCATGGCGGGAATCTTGTAGATGGAGTCGGCGTCCCAGACGGAGATGACGGCGTCCATGGGCACGTTCGAGAACAGCGAGATCTTGGCGCGCTCGTCGTCGGGGATGACGCGGTCGGCGCGGCACAGCAGGGCGTGCGGGTGTATGCCGATCTCGCGCAGCTTCTGGACCGAATGCTGCGTAGGCTTGGTCTTGAGCTCGCCGGCCGAGGCGATGAACGGCACCAGCGTCAGGTGCACGAAGGCGGTGTTGTTGCGGCCCAGCCGCAGGCTCATCTGGCGCGCGGCTTCCAGGAACGGCAGGGATTCGATGTCGCCCACGGTGCCGCCGATTTCCACGATGGCCACGTCGGCCGCGCCGTCATAGGCGGCCTTGGCGCCGCGCATGACGAAGTCCTGGATCTCGTTGGTGATGTGCGGGATCACCTGCACGGTCTTGCCCAGATAATCGCCGCGGCGCTCCTTGCGCAGCACGGATTCGTAGATCTGGCCGGTGGTGAAGTTGTTGACCTTGTGCATGCGGGCGGAGATGAACCGCTCGTAGTGGCCCAGGTCCAGGTCGGTTTCCGCGCCGTCCTCGGTAACGAACACTTCACCATGCTGGAAGGGGCTCATGGTGCCCGGATCCACGTTGATGTAGGGGTCGAGCTTGAGCATGGTCACGCGCAAGCCTCGGGACTCCAGAATGGCAGCCAGGGATGCGGCCGCAATACCTTTGCCCAGGGAGGACACGACGCCTCCCGTCACGAATACGTATTTGGTGGTCATTATAAAAACGCGCCTGACGGCAAGTCAGGCGATAGCGGGAAATTTGGATTATAACGGGAAGCGCCCGTCCTTGGGGACTTCGCAAGAGGCCGCGCGAGCGGCGCATGCCTCTTGCGCACGGCGTCTTGACAGCGGCGCCGGTCCGGCTCAGATGGCCTGGGTCCTTTGTTCAAGCCAATTGCGCGCCGCCCCCTGCACCCGGGGCAGCAGGCGCTCGCGCACCTGTGCATGGTATTCGTTGAGCCAGAGGCGTTCGGCCTGGCTCAACAATGATGCATCAATACAACGCGTGTCGATCGGGCACAAGGTCAGGGTCTCGAAACGCAGGAACTGTCCGTATTCGGTGCGCATGGCCGGCACGGCCGCCACCAGGTTCTCGATGCGTATGCCCCACCGGCCGGGCCGGTACAGGCCGGGCTCGTTGGAGGTGATCATGCCCGCCCGCATGGCCGAATGCGGGCCGATGCGCCCCCTCCAGGAAATGGATTGCGGTCCTTCGTGCACATTCATGAAGTAACCCACGCCATGCCCTGTGCCATGCCCGAAGTCCAGGCCCTGCTCCCAGAGCGGCTGGCGGGCCAGCACATCGATCTGCTGGCCCGCGACACCTTCCGGAAACACCAGCCGGGACAGTGAGATCATGCCCTTGAGCACCAGGGTGAAATCGCGGATCTGCTCGGGCGAGGCCCGCCCCACCGGCACCACGCGGGTGATGTCCGTCGTGCCTCCCAGGTACTGCCCGCCGGAGTCGATCAGCAGCAGGCCATCGCCCTCGATGCGCGCATGAGATTGTTCGGTGGCATGGTAATGCGGCATGGCCCCGTTGGCCTGATAGGCGGCGATCGTGCCGAAGCTGGGGCTGACGAACCCTTCCTGGCGCGCACGCGCCGCGGTGATCTGCTCGTCCACGTCCAGCTCGGTGAGGCCGCCGCCCTGCTGCTCGAACCAGGCGAAGAACTCGCACAGCGCGGCGCCGTCCTTTTCCATCGTCTCGCGCACGTGCTGCAGTTCCGCGTCCGTCTTGCAGGACTTGAACAGATGGGCGGGATTGATATGCTCGACCACCGTCAGATGCGCGGCCAGCTGCGCCGCCCAGGCCGTGGTGCGCGCCGGATCCAGCAGCACGGTCAGGGATGCCGGCAGAGCCCGCATGAACTCCGGCAGGAAGGCATAGTCATGGACCTCGACGCCGGCCTCGCCCAGGGCTGCGCGCACGCCCGGCGAGAGTTTCCCGGCATCCACGAACAGATGCGCCTGATCGGGCCCGATCAGCAGGTAGGACAGGAACACCGGGTTGTAAGGCACGTCTTCGCCGCGCAGGTTCAGCGTCCAGGCAATATCGTCCAGCGCGCTGATCAGGTGCCAGTGGGCGCCCTGCTCCTGCATGGACTGGCGCGTGCGCGCCAGATTTTCCTGGCGGCTGCGGCAGGCATGCGGCGGCAGGTGCTCGACGACCTTGCCGCAAGGCGCGGCCGGACGGTCGGCCCAGATGGGGCCGAGCAGGTCGGCGTTCAGCACCCATTCGAAATTCTGCTCGCGCGCCGCATCCTGCCAGGCGGCCAGGCCCTGCATGGAGATGGACTGGCTGTCCAGCGCCACGCGCGACTGCGCCGGGAGGTGACCGGCCAGCCAGGCCGCCGGTTCGGGCACATCGGGCTCGCCGGCCCGCATCAGCACGATGCCGCTGCCCTCCAGCTCCTTGGCGGCCTGCTCCCAGTAGCGGCTGTCGGTCCACAAGCCCGCCCAGTCCTGCGTCACGACCAGCAGGCCCGCCGAGCCGCTGAAGCCGCTGAGCCACGCCCTGCTCTGCCAACGGTCCGGCAGGTATTCGGACAGATGCGGATCGGAGGTGGGCCAGATGCTGGCCTGCAGGGCCTGGAATGTCATTTGTTCGCGCAGCGCCTGCAGGCGCGCGGCGATAGAGGTATGGTCCATGCCGACTTCCTTTGTAAAACGTCTTTCACGCACCGGGCATTCAAAAAAAAAGCTTCGGCCCGGGCCGAAGCTTTTTTCGCGTCGTGGAAGGAGGAATCAGGCCACGGCGCTGACGTCCAGTTCGACGCCCGTCTTGGCCTGAATGTCCTGGACGCTGACTTCAGGTGCCAACTCCAACAACTTTAAACCATTTTCCGTGACTTCGATGACGCCAAGATCGGTGATGATGAGATCCACCACGCCCACGCCCGTCAGAGGCAAGGTGCATTGCGGCAGGATCTTCAGATCCTCGGTGCCGTCCTTCTTGCGGGCCACGTGCTCCATCAGCACCACGACGCGCCCGACGCCGGCCACCAGGTCCATGGCGCCCCCCATGCCCTTGACCATCTTGCCGGGAATCATCCAGTTGGCCAGGTCGCCCTTCTCGGACACCTGCATGGCGCCCAGGATGGCGATGTTGATCTTGCCGCCGCGTATCATGGCGAACGAATCGGCCGAGGAGAAGATCGACGAGCCCGGCAGGGTCGTGATGGTCTGCTTGCCGGCGTTGATCAGGTCGGCATCGATCTGCTCTTCGGTGGGAAAGGGGCCGATGCCCAGCAGGCCGTTCTCGGACTGCAACCAGACTTCGATGCCCTCGGGCACGTGGTTGGCCACCAGGGTGGGCAAGCCTATGCCCAGGTTCACGTAGAAGCCGTCCTGCAGCTCCCGGGCGGCGCGCGCCGCCATTTGGTCTCTGTTCCAAGCCATTTTTATCTGCCTCGCTAATCAGGAAGGACGAACGGTGCGCTGTTCAATGCGCTTCTCGGGATTGGCATTGAGCACGATGCGGTGCACGTAGATGCCGGGCAGATGGACCTGGTCCGGGTCCAGCGTTCCGGTCTCGACGATCTCCTCAACCTCCACGATGGTGATCTTGCCGGCCATGGCCACGTTGGGATTGAAGTTGCGCGCCGTCTTGCGGAACACCAGGTTGCCGCTGCGGTCGGCGATGTGCGCCTTGACCAGCGAGACGTCCGGCACCAGGGAGTGCTCCAGCACATACTGCTGGCCATTGAACTCGCGGATCTCCTTGCCGTCGGCCACGATGGTGCCCACGCCCGTGGCCGTGAAGAAGGCGGGAATGCCCGCACCGCCGGCGCGCAGCTTTTCCGCCAGCGTGCCCTGGGGAGTGAACTCCAGCTCCAGCTCGCCGGCCAGGTACTGGCGCTCGAATTCCTTGTTCTCGCCCACATAGGACGAAATCATCTTGCGCACCTGGCGGGTGGTCAGCAGCTGGCCCAGGCCGAAGCCGTCCACGCCGGCATTGTTACTGATGCAGGTCAGATTCTTAACTGCGCTGTCCCGCAAGGCGGCGATCAGCGCCTCGGGGATCCCGCACAGGCCGAACCCGCCCACTGCAATCGTCTGCCCGTCGGCGACGACTCCCTGCAACGCCTCCCGGGCGCTTGGATAGACCTTGTTCAATTCACTCTCCAATGACTCAAAAAGTATCCTGCACAGCAACTCTTAGAATAATGCAAAGATGTCCTGGAACATACCATCGGGCCTTTTACGACTTGATGAAAGTCAGGCTTTACATTTACGGCAAGCCGCCTAGGCGCCGAAGGCCTGGCGGATCCGGACGACCTCCTCTTCGCTCCAGGGCTGCGAGCGCCCTTCCGGATTGATGGACACCAGCACGTTGCGCCCGCGGGCATAGACCACCTCGGGCTGGTCCGCATCGCGCACGCTCACTTCCACCTCGAGGCTGCTGCGCCCCATGCGCACCAGGTGGTGCACCACCCTGACCGTGGCCGGATACAGGACGGGGCGCACGAAATCCAGGCTAGCGTGCGCCAGCACGCCCGTGCGCGTCGAAGGCGGCAGCATGCCCAGCTTCATCATCAGCTGCACGCGCGCCTCTTCGGTATAGCGGAAGTACACGGTATTGTTGACGTGGTTCATGGCGTCCAGATCGCCCCAGCGCACCGGGATGTCAAAGACGAAACCAGGCTCGGAGCGTACGGTTTCCGTCATCTCTTGTTCTCCTTGCTGAATCATGCCGTGGGGCGCCGGACCCGATCC